>JADJOG010000014.1 GCA_016713865.1 Flavobacteriales bacterium
GCGCGCCGCATTTCTACCTCACGCTCGAGATTGACATGGAGCGCGCCATCGGTGCGCGAGACTCCATCAATAAGTTCATCGCGCCCGACAAGATCTCCTTCAACGACCTCGTGATCAAAGCCGTGGCCGTGGCCCTGAAGCAGCACCCCAAGGTGAACAGCTCATGGCTCGGCGATCGGATCCGCTTCAACCAGCATGTGCATATCGGCGTTGCTGTCGCGGTGGAAGAAGGCTTGCTCGTTCCCGTTGTGCGCTTCGCGGATGGCAAGGCCTTGCGCACCATCGGCGCCGAGGTGCGCGACATGGCGAAGAAGGCCAAGGAGAAGAAGCTGCAACCCGCCGATTGGGAAGGCAACACCTTCACCATCTCGAACCTCGGCATGTTCGGCATCGAGGAGTTCACCGCCATCATCAACCCGCCCGATGCGTGCATCATGGCCGTGGGCGGCATCGTTGCGAAACCCGTTGTGAAGAACGGCGCCATCGTGCCGGGTCACACCATGAAGGTGACCCTGAGCTGCGACCACCGCGTGGTGGATGGCGCAACCGGCGCGGCCTTCCTGCAGACCTTCAAAGGCTACATGGAAGAGCCGGCGTTGCTGCTGGGGAGGGGGCAATCTGAGTTGCGCATGCGGTCAGCAGCGCTCGTCCTCGCCCAATTCACCTGCATCGCGCTGCTCGTTTTCGGTGGTGATTGGCTGATCCCTTGGTGGGCCTTGCTGCTCTTCGTCGCCGGTGTTCTGATCCTGCTCTGGGCCACGGTTTCCCTCGGTGCTCCGAACCTCACCGTGATGCCCGATCCGCGCGCTGGCAATACGCTCAGCGTACGCGGCGTGTACCGTTTCGTGCGCCACCCGATGTACACAGCGGTGCTCCTATGCGGTGCTGCCTTGGCTTTTGGCGCACCGAGCACCTTGCGCTGGGTCGCGCTTGGCATGTGCCTGATCGTGCTCTTGCTGAAGATCAAGCACGAGGAGGCCTTGCTCACGAAACGATATCCGGATTATCCGGAGCGCATGCGCGGCGTGAAGCGCTTGCTGCCCTTGGTCTGGTAGAGGCTTGATTCAGGGCGAAGACGTGCGCACGGCGATCGCAGGGGCTGCTTGCTGGTTTCGCGATGCAGCACGGCGGCATTCGCGCGTTCCGAGGATACGGAAGGCTGACAAAGAAGACAGAGGCTTCAGCCGTGCTCGACTAACGCCCCGGCCGATGCCTATTGTTCCGCAGCATGTCGGCGTGCCGTTGAATGAGGGCCTTCGCGCGCATGGTGAGACGTTCGGCAACCTCGGGCTCTACAGCGCTTAGGTCTTGCGCCAAGAGCGTGTCGGTCTTGTAGTCGAATAGGCCTTTGCTCAGATCGCCATCGAAGAGCAGCACGCGGTCTCCTTCAATCAATTGGAACAAGCTGCTGAGGTGCGTGATGGCCGCACCATTCTCAGCGGGGCGCATGAGGCTGCGGCCAACGGTGCCGATGCGCCCTTCGTAGCCTACGAGGTCGAGCACGGTGGGCACGGCATCGAGTTGCTGCGCAACGGTGCTGTCGCGGCCCACGAATGAGCCATCGCCGGCGTGCAGGATGATGGGCACGGCGAAGCGCCCGACGGATGAGCGGTACAGCACCGGATGATCGCCCCATTGGTAGGTGTGATCGGCGGTGATCAGGAACAAGGTGTTGCGGTAGAAGGGCTCCTTCGCGATGCGCTCGAAGAAGCGCCGGAGCGCGAGGTCGGCGTAGCCCAGGCTTTCGTGGATCTCCTGAGTCCCTTTCGGGAATCGGCCCGTGTAGCGTTTCGGGACGGTGTACGGATGATGCGAGCTGAGCGTGAAAACCGTGGCATGGAATGGCTGCGGCATCGCGGCCATGCGCTCTACGCTCCATTGCAGGAACTCCTCATCGAAGATGCCCCAATGCCCATCGAAGTGGCTATCGTCGTTGAATTCGTCCTTGCCCAGGTACTCGTCGTAACCGCTAGCCATGGCGAAGGAGTTGAGCCGCAATTCGCCGTTGATGCCGCCGTGCATGAAAGCCGTTGAGTAACCGAGGTCGCGAAGCCGCGATGCCATGCCTTCAATTTCGTTGTCGGCGTAGGCCGTCCCCATGAACGGGTCGTCGGTGAAGGAGGGCACGCCGGCTACCAGCGCGCACAATCCCTTCGAGCTCGATTCCGCGTTGGCGAAGGCATTGGTGAATACCAGCGATTGCTGGCAGAGCGAATCCATGAAGGGCATGTAGGCCGCCTCGCCGCTGATCGATGAGAGGTATTCGCGGCCCATGCTCTCCACAACGAGCAACACAACGTTCCATGGGCGGTCGGTGGAGTCTCGGCGCAGCTCATAGGCCAATGGCGCCAGGCGATCCATTTCTTCCGCAGGCATGTAGTCGCGCAAGGGGAGCGGCGGCATGGTGAACGAGAAGCCCAAGGTGAAGGCCGAGTTCGTGACAAGCGGGCTGAGCGCCACACGCACATGGTTGGCGGCATGCGCCGGTGCAAGACCGTGCTCCTGCAGTCCGCCACGTCCGATGAGCGAGAGCACGGCTATGGCTGGCACATTCACGAGCAGTTGCTGCCGAATGCCGGCATTTGAATTCGAAGCGCGTTCCGTGCGACGCCAAACGAACACGAGCAGCGCGATCGAGCTTGCGTACGACAGCGTGACCCACCAGAACCGCATCATGAAAGCGGGCATCTGGCGCAGCCCTGGACCGGCCATGCCCAGCACGTCGCGCGTGATGCGCTTGCCGGTGAACCCGAAGTAGGCCAGGTCGATGCAGCAGATCAGCAGCATGAACGCATTCAGCGCGATGAAGAGCACGAAGAGCGAACGACGGTACCACTGACGTGAGCGCGCTGGGATGGGTAGGAGCGATAACAGGATGAAGAGCGCATTCACCGCCACCACGGTCATGGCATCGAAGCGCAGCCCCTGCACGGAGATCAGGAAGGCATCCCATGCCGTGATGCTCGGGAAGTGTCCACTGTTGGCCCAGAAGAAGATCCACCGCAAGGACATGAGGATGATGACAACCGCACCGAGCTGGAGCAGGAGGTTGCGGAGTGGGAGAGCAGCGGCGCCCATGGCGGCGCAATGCTAGCGATGCGTCGCCGATGAAAGAACTGGAAGGTGACTTCGATTTATGGCCCCATCGGCTCATACCGGCCTGTCGGCGCTGTGAACCAGCGCGGATCAAGCCAGCCCGGATCCAGGATGTCCCAGCGCCGGAAAACGAAGCCGTCTAGGGCTTGCTGCACCTCGATGCGCTCGAGGTCTTGGTGCGTGATGATCGAAACCGTGCTATCGGGCCCCGCCTTCGCTGAGAGCAGCAGGCTCTCGACCGACGTTGACCAGGAGCGGTCGATGGTGTGGTGCTCCGGACCGAACCAAGCCATGCCTTCGACTATGACCTTGCTCTTGCCCAGGGCGTGGGCCTGCGCGATCTCGTTCAATGTCATGCGCGTGCGTTGCGCGTAATAGGGCGCGATTCGTTCGGCCTGCATGATGCGGAAACCTATTGCGAGCATAACCGCGAGAAGCGCGGGCTTTCGCGAAGCCGGGTTCGCCATCACCTTCAAGCCGATGGTGATCAGGATCCCTGCGACCAACGCGAAATTCACTTGCTCGCGGTACCGGTCGTGCATGAAGCCCGGCAACTTGAGCAGGACAAGTGCCGCCATCGCGAAAAGCAGAGCGGCAAAGAGAAACGCATCCCGGCGAGTGCCTTGGCGGATGAGAAGAAAAGCGGTTAGGAGTGCGAGCAGCAGCGCATCCGGGTAGTGGCGCACGGCATATTCCAACGATTCGATCAGGACCTTGGGGGCGAAAGCGAGTCCTAGCGCTTCAGGGTCGGAGAGCTTATGCACGAATGAGAGATGGTCTTTCTCGTAGTCGCTGAGCGTTGCGCCATGCACCACGGATTGCGCAATGAGCACCGCGATCAGCAGGGCTGTGAGCTTGCGATCCCGCCAGATCTGAAGCAGTGCGAGCGCGCCCACCGCCAGTACCGCTCCGAAGAGATGGCTGCTCGCGACCACGAAGAGCAGCACACCTGCGCTTGCATAACGCGTCGCGGTTCCCAGATGATCGGCTCGTACCACGCACAGGAGTAGGATGAGCAGGTCGGCGCCGTAATACAGCTCGAAAATGGGGCAGAAGAGACCATGCGTGAGGCCGACCAGGTGCAATGCGCAGAGCACGAGCGCGGCCCATGGGGCGCGAAGCCAACGCCGTTCATCAGCATGCTGCGGCCAACCAAACCACGTTGTTCAGCGAGTGAACCAGGATGAGCGCCTTCATGCCAAGGCCCAGCTTCGCGCCAGCGAGCGGCAGCAGTTGAGAGAAGGCGAGCACCCAACGGCCATGCTCGATCCGGAAGCCGCCCTCATTGATCACACGTGCCAGGTAGTAGCCGCTATCGGCGTAGAGCCGCTCATCGGCGAAGCGCCACGCGAAAACGATCAGGTACGCCAGCGTTGCCAAGGGCAGCAGCCGCTCCATCAGGCGCGTGAAGCGATCGTGCTGCGCGGCGCTGGCATCCATGCGGGTGAAAGTACGTGGCCGCTCCGCTTGGTACTTTTCCGCCGTGCAGCACCTGCTCGAGAGCCCGATCGAATACCTGAAGGGCGTGGGCCCGCAGCGGGGCGAGATGCTGCGCAAGGATCTGGGCATCGCCACCTTCGGCGATCTGCTGTTCCACTTCCCGTTCCGCTACATCGATCGCAGCCGCTTCCACACGGTGCGCGAGGTGATGGCCGCGCCCGATGAATTCCCGCAGGCGCAGCTACGGGGCCGTATCAGCGCGGCGCGCATCGTGGGCGAGAAGCAGGCGCGGCGGTTGGTTGCCACGCTCACCGACTCCACCGGCGCCATGGAGCTCGTGTGGTTCAAGGGCATCCGCTGGGTGCAGCCCGCGCTGAAGCCCGGCGAGGAGTACATCGTGTTCGGCCGCGCCACCAGCTTCAAGGGCAAGGCCAACATGGCGCATCCCGAACTGGAGCTCGCTTCAACCTGGGATGGCGGCATGGAGGCGGCGATGCAGCCGGTTTACAGCACAACGGAGAAGCTCTCGGCCAAGGGCCTAACGAGCCGCGCCATCTGGAAACTGCAGAAGGCGCTGCTCCCGCAGATCACTGGCGCCCTGCCCGAGACGCTCGCAGTGGAACAGGTGCAATGGCTGGGCGGGATCGGCCGTGAAGAAGCCATGCGGCAAGTGCATGCACCCACCGATGCGCAACGGCTCGAGCTCGCGCGCACCCGGCTCAAGTTCGAGGAGCTCTTCTTCATTCAGATGGGCCTGCTGCGGCAAAAGCAGCTCACGCAGCAGAAAGTGCGCGGACAGGTGTTCGCGCAGGTGGGCGGATTCCTCAGGAACTTCTATGCAGAGCACCTTCCCTTCGAGCTCACCGGCGCGCAGAAACGCGTGGTGAAGGAGATCCGGAAGGACATGGGCAGCGGCAGGCAAATGAACCGCTTGCTGCAGGGCGATGTGGGCAGCGGCAAAACGCTCGTGGGCCTGCTCAGCATGCTCATCGCCCTCGACAACGGATTCCAGGCCGCGCTCATGGCGCCCACGGAGATCCTCGCGCAGCAGCACTTCGCTACGCTATCGCGCATGCTGCAAGGCATGCCTGTGGTGGTGCGGCTGCTCACCGGCAGCACCAAGCAGGCCGAGCGCAAGAGCCTGCTCACCGCCTTGCGTCTTGGCGAGGTACACATCATCGTGGGCACGCACGCGCTGCTCGAGGACCGCGTGCAATTCAAGCAGCTCGGCCTAGTTGTGATCGATGAGCAGCACCGCTTCGGCGTGGCGCAGCGCGCGCGCCTATGGGCCAAAAGCGAGGTTCCGCCTCATGTGCTCGTGATGACCGCCACGCCCATTCCGCGCACCTTGGCCATGACGCTCTATGGCGACCTCGATACCAGCGTGATCGACGAGTTGCCACCCGGTCGCAAGCCCATCCGAACCGTGCATCGCTTCGATAGCGCGCGCAATGCGGTGTTCGGATTCCTCGAAGAGGAGATCGCCAAAGGGCGGCAGGTGTACGTGGTGTACCCCTTGATCGAGGAATCGGAGAAGACGGACCTGAAGGATGTGACGGACGGCTTCGAGAGCCTGAGTCGTCGCTTCCCGTTGCCGGAGTATGCCGTGGGCATCGTGCATGGGCGGCAGGACCAAGCGACCAAGGACTTCGAGATGGCGCGCTTCAAGAAGGGCGAGACGAAAATCCTCGTGAGCACCACCGGTGATCGAGGTGGGCGTGGATGTGCCCAACGCCAGCGTGATGGTGATCGAGAATGCCGAGCGCTTCGGCCTATCGCAGTTGCATCAGTTGCGCGGGCGCGTGGGTCGCGGCGCGGAGCAGAGCTTCTGCATTCTCATGAGCGGCGACAAGCTCTCGAACGATGCGCGCACGCGGATCGAGACCATGGTGCGCACCAACGATGGCTTCGAGATCGCCGAGACCGACCTGCGTTTGCGCGGGCCGGGTGATCTGCTCGGCACGCAGCAGAGCGGGCTGCCGCAATTGCGCATCGCCGATCTGGTCGAGGATCAGGCCTTGTTGCAGCAGGCCAGGCAATCCGCCGCACGCGTGCTCGATGCCGATCCGCAATTGAGCGCGCCGGAGCATGCGCCTATCGCGCGCACCGTGGCCAGCCGGAAGCAGGAGGCCGTGTGGGGGAGGATCAGCTGAGGTCGATTCAGGTGCGCAGCTCGGCCTTGCGGCGCAGCTCTTCCGGATCGAGCACATGCCGCAGGCAGCCCGAAACGATCAGCCATTGCGCCGCGGCGTAGGTGAGCAGCACGCTCCAATTGGCATGGCTCACCGGCCGAGCGAAACGATGTGTGGCCAAGATGCTGTCCGATGCCATGAAGAGCAGCGCGCCCGCGAACACCATGATGAAGCTCGGGAGGTAGGTGCGTCCGAAACGCAGGGCCGCCGTGATGCCCATGATGGTGATCGCTGCCGCATAGATGCCAACGGGAACAACGATGATGTCGTCGATGCGGGCGATGAGGTCGCTGCCGAAGAGCGCGCCGAACGTGGCGATCAGCGCCGCGATGAGGATGCCGTACAAGAGGCCCGGGCTGGGACCTGCATCGGCGATGTTCTGCGCGAAGCCCATGGCATAGCACAGCTGCGCGATCAAGAAGGCGCCCAGGCCGATCATGAAATAGAATTGATCCCAATGGTCGAGCATCAGGGCGATGTCGCCGATCAACGAGAAGAGCAATCCCGCTTGGATCATGAGCGTGAAGCGATCGCCGTAGCGCCTGCTGCTGAAGAAGAACCAGCTGCTCAGGATCACCAGCATAAGCGGCTTGCACAGGTACACGAGGCCGTGGTTGCCGGTCAGCTCGCCGAGGATGGTGCCACCGGTAACGGCCGCGAAGGCCAAGCCATTGATCAACGGATGCTTCAGCAAGCGCATGGGTCGGCGAAAATAGCCGCGCCCGCCAAGAGTTTAAACCATGCGCACAGGAGGCCGAAAGACGAGCACCAAGTGCAGGAAGGAGCCAATGAACAAGATGGCGGCGGCCATAGTGGCGAACCCAACCGGACCAATGAGCGCGAATGGCACAAGCGAAGTGCAGGCGATGCGCACGCCTTCGCTCCAAAGCGGCCAGCGCTTGCCTTCGAGCAGTACGCCAAGGTTCATCACCCAGAGCACAATCAGGCCCGCCATGCCCCACTGCATCCATGCGCTCATGCGCTGCTGCTGGAATAGGAATAAGGTGGTGAGCGCCAACAGCAGCGTGAATTGGACCGCCACATACAGGCTCATGGCTCGCGGCACTTGCGTATCGAACTTCACATAGCTCGCCCGGTCCTTCGCGCGCGGACCCTCGAAACCGCCGAGATCAGCGGGTTTCCAGCCGGGCGGTTTCACGAACACCAGCAGCTTGTCCTTCCAGGAACGGGTCTGGCGCGCCCATCGCAGCAGATCGCCCCAATAGTGGAAGTTGGCCTTAACCGGATCCCAAGACTGCAGGGGCGTGGTGATGCCGTAGATCGGCTCTTCCTCTTCGCGCTGGAAGGTGCCGAAGAGCTTGTCCCAGATGATGAGCGTGCCCGCGTGGTTGCGGTCGATGTATTTGGGGTCGCTGCCGTGATGCACGCGGTGATGGCTGGGCGTATTGAAGAGCCACTCGAAGGCCCCCATGCGCCCGATGGCCTTGGTGTGGATCCAGAACTGGTACAGCGTCACGAAGGCGCCCACCGTCACGATCACCAGCGGATGCACGCCCAGCAGCGCAACGGGGATGTAGAACCAGAAGCTGAAGAGCCCCTGCCACCAGCTCTGCCGCAGCGCCACGCTCAGGTTGTATTCCTCGCTCTGGTGGTGAACGATGTGCGCCGCCCACAGGAAGTTGATTTCGTGGCTCAGCCGGTGGAACCAGTAATACAGCAGATCGATGAGCAGGAAGGCCAGCAGCCAGGTGAGCGGCGTGCTGGGCAGGGTGAAGAGCCGCCAATGATCATACACCGCGAGGTAAATGGCGAAGATGCCCGCCTTGGTGAAAGCCCCCACCACTTGCGATCCGATACCGCAGCCCATGTTGGCCACGAAGTCGTTGAAGCGATACACCGATGAACGCGTCAGCCCGGCCTTCGCGCCGTGCCATGCGCTCCATGCGAGCTCCACGGCCATCAGCAGGAAGAAGAGCGGGATCGAGAGGATGATGTATTCCACGGCTGCGCGAAAATACCCGCAGGTATCTTCGCCGACCTTCAATAATTCGCATGCGCATCTCCTGGAACTGGCTCCTTCAACATGTCGCACCCGACCTCGCGCCGCAGGATGCTGCCGAGGTGCTCACCAGCACCGGCCTC
The DNA here is from genome assembly GCA_016713865.1 of Flavobacteriales bacterium. Classification (GTDB taxonomy): domain Bacteria; phylum Bacteroidota; class Bacteroidia; order Flavobacteriales_F; family PHOS-HE28; genus PHOS-HE28. The sequence continues at coordinate 8,832 of JADJOG010000014.1, forward strand.
GAGGTGGAGAGCGTCGAGCGTTTCGAGCCGATCAAGGGCATGCTGCACGGCGTAGTGGTGGGCCATGTGCTCGAATGCGCCAAGCACCCCGATGCCGATCGCCTGAGCTTGACGGTGGTTGATGCGGGCCAAGGCGAACCGCTGCGGATCGTGTGCGGCGCACTCAATGTGGCGGTCGGGCAGAAGGTGCTGGTGGCTACGGTTGGCGCCACGCTGCTCATGAGCGATGGCGGCAGCCTCACGATCAAGAAGAGCAAGATCCGCGGGCAGGAGAGCAACGGCATGATCTGCGCGGAGGATGAGCTGGGCCTGGGCCAGAGCCACGCGGGCATCCTCGTGCTCGCCACCGATGCCGTGCCCGGCACACCAGCCGCGCAATACCTCGGCCTCACCAGCGATCATGTGCTCGAGATCGGCCTTACGCCCAATCGCACCGATGCCATGGGTCATGTGGGCGTCGCGCGCGACCTCTTGGCGGCGCTGAATCATCGGCGCGGGCTCAACCTGGAACTAAGCTGCCCGACATCGCGGCTTTCGCGCAGGACGATGATGCGCGCAGCACGGCGGTGGAGGGTGCGCGATGCCTTCGCTTGTCCGCGCTATGCGGGTGTCACGCTCACGCAGGTGAAGGTGGGCCCATCGCCGAAATGGCTGCAGGACCGCCTGCTCGCCATCGGCCTGAAACCGATCAACAACGTGGTGGACGCCACCAACTACGTGCAGCACGAGCTGGGGCAGCCCTTGCACGCTTTCGATGCAGATACCCTCGCGGGCAAACGGATCGTGGTGCGCATGGCTGCGGCGGATGAGCCATTCGTCACCCTCGATGGCAAGGAGCGCAAACTCGATGCGGCCGACCTCGTGATCGCCGATGCGGAGAAGCCTGCTTGCATCGCGGGCGTGTTCGGTGGCGCGGCAAGCGGCGTGAGCGATGCAACGACAAGCGTATTCCTCGAGAGCGCGTGCTTCGATCCGTCAACGATCCGCCGCACGGCGCGCAGGCATGGGCTGAACACCGATGCCTCGTTCCGTTTCGAGCGCGGCGTTGATCCGGAGATCACCGTTTACGCCCTGAAGCGCGCGGCACTGCTGCTGAAGGAGATCGCTGGCGCGCGAATCTCATCGCCGGTGACCGATATCGATCACGGGCGCAGGAGCCGCACCGAGGTGAAGCTCAGCTTCCATGATGTGCATGCCCTCACCGGCGTGTCCATCCCGGCCGATCAGGTGGTGCGCATCCTGGAGCTGCTCGATTTCCGCGTGATGGACCGCAACGCGCAGAACATCACCGTGCAAGTGCCCGCCTACCGAGTCGATGTGTCGCGCCCGGCCGATGTGATCGAAGAGATTCTGCGCATCCACGGCTTCGATCAAGTGCCGCTGCCCGAGCGCCTCCAGGTGCCGCCGGTGATTCCCGGTCCGCTCACCATTGATCGTTTGCGCCGTCAACTGGGCGGTCATCTGTCCGCACGCGGCTTCCGCGAAGCCATGACGCCCTCGCTCGTGAGTGCCAAGCGCGCCTTGGCCGGTGTCGAAGGCGATGGCGCGCTGATCCACTTGAGCAATCCGCTCAGCTCTGAATTGGATGTGCTGCGGCCAACCATATTGCACGGCATGCTGGGTGCGGTGGCGCACAACCTCAATCGCCAGGCGCGCGACCTGCGCTTCTTCGAGCATGGCCGCACCTACGTGTCGGCGTCGTCAGGGTCCAAGGAGACCGAGGCCATGGCCTTCGCGATCACCGGCAAGCGCTGGATGGAGAGCTGGCGCAGCGATGATCGCGCCACCGAGCGCGCCGATGCGCAGGAAGAAGTGGAACTGATGCTCCGCTCGCTGGGTCTGCTCGCTACGTCGAAGTGGAACGATGCCGCGCATCCCTTGCTCGATGAGGCCGCCGAGGTGGAAGTGAAAGGGGCTCGCATCGGCGTGCTGGGCCGTGTGAAGGCGTATGAGCTGCGCGCGGCGGATGTGAGCCAACCGGTCTTCTTCGCCGAACTGGATATGGATGCGCTGCTCGCGGCGTGCCGTGCGGTCGCTGGCGGCTTCGCTGAATTGCCGAGGCATCCGGCCGTGCGCCGCGACCTGAGCCTGCTGCTGCCGTCCGATGCGCGGTTCGAGACGCTGCGCGCCATCGCCTTCAAGGCCGAGCGCAAGCTGCTCCGTGAGGTGGGCCTCTTCGATGTCTATCAAGGCGACAAGCTGCCCGCCGATAAGAAGAGCTATGCGCTCAGTTTCATCCTGCGCGACGATGAGCGCACGCTCACCGATGATCAAGTGGACAAGGCGATGGGACGCATCCGTTCCGCCATGGAGCAGGAAGCAGGCGCGCAGCTGCGGGGCTGATCGCGCTTAACGCAGCTTATAGCTCAGGCTCAAGAGCGCGCCGAACGCATTGCTGCGCCGTGCGATCACCGGTCCGCTGATCGCATCCATCAATTGGCCGCGCGCCATCGGCTCGATGCCCACGCTCCATGCGCTATTGAACCGGTAACGCGCGTAGGCGCGCGCGCTCCAGCCCAACGACCATTGCTGCACGGCGGCCTCGCGCAAGGGCACATCGGTCTCGTCGTTCTCCGATGGAAGGCTTCCGCTGCGCGCGGTGAGCAGGCCGATGGAAGGCCCGCCACGCACACCGAAGCTCCAACGGCCCTGCACGATATGCGCATCGAATAGCAGCGGCACCTCGAGGTAGCTCGTGCGCACGCTGAATGCGCGTGGGGAGCGCACGCTCACGATGGCCGTTGTATCGAAGGAATACCGCAGCACTTGAACGGTGGTATTCACGTTGAAGCCCGTGTGAATGATCTGCTCGTTCACCGTATCCGTGCCGGTGATGATGAGAATGGTGGTGTCGATTGACTGCAGGTACCAATTGCGCGTGACCTCCCATGCGGTGGTGCGTTGCTCTGGCGTGGTGAAGCGATCGTTGTAGCTCGTATGATGCACGCCGAATCCGAAGCCCACGTTGCGGCCCATGTGCATGAGTTCCGCCCCGAATGCGAGCGCATCGTCGGATGAAACATCCAAGTCATCGTAGCGATCACTGGTAATGCGGCTCATGGTGCGCTGCGCGCCGAAGAGCATGCTGATCTCCCAAGGGCTTCGTGCGGTGATCAATGGTGGTGGCAAGGGCACCGGGACTTCGGCGGTGGCGCTGTCTTTCGGCAATGCATCGCCACTGATTGCTGGCTCATCCGCAGCAACAGTGATTGCGGTCGGTTGCGCGTCCAGTATGCTCGCAGGCGCGTCGATCAATGCATCCGTCACGGTGCTTTGGGCAGGTACTGCGGCATCGTGCGCTTCCGGTTCGAATGAAGGAGTCGCAACCGCGGCGAAGTCGCTGACGGGTTCGTCAGTTGTTGCATCCGTGCTCGGCTCGTTCCCTGCAGTTGCCTCATCGGTTGAATGCGCGGGCTCAGGCTCTTCGCTCAATGTTCCAGTGGCGTGCTCCGATGTTCCATCAGCGACTTGTCCGTGGCTCTGATCATCAACGGGCGTGTGATGCGTTTCCACAGTGAACGTGGTAGTAGGGGTTGCGGCGACAGGCTTTTGCACCATGGGCTGCGACGCAGCGGCGCGCGATTGCCTCGGAGCCGATGAATTGCTCTTCGTGGTGCTTGTTGTTGCGGTTTCAACAGGCGTGCTCGTGTTCTGTGGCACAATTGCCTCGTCTGCTAGCGTCAGTGATCCGGTAGAAGGCGTGAGTGCTTCGGCTGCGAGCGAGGTTTCGGTTTCAACCTGAAGCGGAGCCTTGTCTTCTGTCTTGTTTTCGGTTGGTGCGGTTGCGGTCACGGATACGTTCGCATCGGCGATTGATGACGCTTGCTCGTTGGCAGGCCAAAGCAGCCAGGTGATGAATGCGAGCGGGATCAAACCCAGCAGGTACCACGCGCCCTTGCGCTTGCGGCGTTGCGCGGCAATGCTCTGCTGCGCGCTCAGCCAGGCCCCCTCATCGAAGGGGAAGGCGCGCTCTTCCAGCTTCTGCCGGGCCAGCTCGTCGAATTGCTCGTTCAGGCTCATCGTATTGCGGTCTTGGCCATGGCGGGCGCCGCGAGGCGCGCGATGGCGGTTTGCATGACTTGGCGCGCATGGCTCACGTGCCACTTGCTTGTTCCTTCACTGATGCCCAGCATCCGTGCGATCTCGTGATGCGCGAAACCATCGATCGCGAAGAGGTTGAACACCTTGCGCGACATCTCGGGCACGCGCAGCAGCAGCTCGCCGAAGGCATCGGCGTCCATCTGCTTCAGGTAGTCGTTCACCTCGGTGAGCGTGCCTTCGTCAAGCGGTGCATCGAGCTGCTCGGCCTCCTTGCGGGGCTTCTCGTGGCGGTGGTTATCGATCACGGTGTTGATCATGATGCGTCGGGTCCAGAGCTCAAAGGGTACTTCGGGGCGGCGCTTGCTCAGGTTGGTGAGGATCTTCAGGAAGCCTTGGTTCACGCGGTCGAGGGCGTCCTGCCGATTGCGCTCGTAGCGGCTGCATACCGACATCATCTGACCATACAAGGCGCGGTACAATTCGTACTGCGCCTTGGGCTCCTCCTTGAGGCAGCGTGCTATGAGGCTTTCCTCGATCATCTCCTTCGCACCGAAGGGCGCCCGCCTAATGCGGACGCCCTTCAGCGGCAATCAGGCGCTTCAGTGCTTCACGAAGCGGATGTTCATCGCGTTGGTATCGTTGCCGATGCGCAGCACATACATGCCGGGCACGAGGTGGGAGGCGCTGAGGTCTATGCGGTTGTCTCCATGCACGACGGCGAACTGGTCCTGTTGCAGCACGCGGCCATTGAGGTCGATGATGCTCATCGGCACGGTGCCGCTCACGGTGCTGCGGAAGCTCAGGCTCATGTTCTCCGATACGGGATTCGGCCATAGGCGCTGCTCGAAGAAGGATTGTTCCTCGATGGCGGTTGGCAACTGGTTGAGCACGCGGATGGTGAAGCCGCTGCGTACCACGCTCTCGAGCACCATGCCCTCATAGAAGCCATCGCCATCGATGCTCACGCTATCGCAATAGGAGCTGGTGCAGCTGGCCGCGTCGCTCATGGTGAGGCAGAGCAAGTACGGGCCGCTGTTGCCATACACGTGCGTCGGGTAAGCCTCTGTGCTGCTGGTCCCATCGCCGAAGTCCCACTCGAACTGGAAGGGACTGGTGCCGGTGCTGAGGTTCCAGACCCAGAGCTCGTAGGGGATGGGCACGGGGCCTCCGTTCGGGTTGATGGTATCGAACTCGTAGGCTTGGATGACCCAGAAACCGGCCTGGCAGTTCGGAGTGTCGATCAAGCCATCAGGTCCGAGTATCACACTGTCGCAAGCGTATGCAAGGCAGCCGTTCGTGTCCGACATGTGGAGGCAAACAAGATGCTCTCCGGGTGTGGTGGCAGTGATGCTCTGCGTAGTCTCGCCTGTGTTCCAACTGAAGCTGTAGTTCACCGACGAGGATCCACCGGTTGAGCAATTGATGGCTTCAAGTGCCCATGGTATGGGTTGTCCAGACAAGGGGTCAGTGGCCTGCACCAATTGCACGCAAGCGTTGCATGTCGGCTCGTTCTCCATGCACATGCAGGTGACGTCCCAGGTACCTTGTGTTCCGAAGGGCGTGGTGCATGGCGTGCCCGGGAGATTGCCGCCATTCACGATCAGCAAGCAATCGAAAGCAGCCGGACCTGTTACGAGAACGCCATTGGCATCGAACAGCACGGTATCGCAGATGCTGCTGGTGCATCCATTGGCCAACATGCTCAGGCACGCGATGCCACCACCTGGGCCAGGGTACGTATAGGTGGTCTCGAATGCGTTGACCCCCATGGATGGGAAGTCCCAGAAGTAATCGATGGGCTCTTCGCCGTCGGTTGAGCAATTGCTGAATGCGACCATGTAGGGTATCGGTGCGCCATTCCCATCAGTGACTTGCGATACGGTGAAGCATGCGGCACAATCGCCATTGGTGAAAATGCACTGGCATTGCGAATTCCAGATCCCGGGCTCACCGGCGAGCCCAGTGCAGGGGGTTCCGGGCAAGGCTGATCCTCCGATCGTTCCTGTGCAATCCGGTGTGTTTCCGCCGCAGTTGAAGGTCACGGAAACAGCTGTGCTATCCCCGAGCAGCGGGTTAATCTGGTATTGCATCACTTGGCTCTGAATGGCGCCGTTGCAGAGCGTGCTCACGTTGAAGCCGCCACCAGCGGAAATCACGCTCAACGCCACGGAGAATGAGCAGTCCGGTGGCAGTAAAGGGACATCGATATTGATTGCTGGCAGGGTGGCCGGCATGCTCTCGATGTTCACGTAGGAGTTGGCGCTGCAACCGGATACCGTGCCGCTCAGGATCACGGTGTATTGCTGCGCAATGGCCAAGATGCCGCTGCAAAGGGCCGACGCCAGAGCCATTGATCGAATCGCGCTTTTCATGGGAGTGAAGTTCGGTTATCAGGGATTCACTACCATACACGAAGCAGCAAGGCTCGGGTTGGGTGCGAAGAAAGTTTTTCTTGGGGCAGCCAACGAACACGAAGCCCCCGCCAGCACTGGGCTGACGGGGGCTTCGTTGAGTTCTGATTCGGCCTAGTTCGCCTTCACGAAGCGCAGGCTGATGGCCTTGCCCTGCTGATCCAAGGCGCGCAGGGTGTACACGCCTGCGTGCAGGGCATCGGCATTCACCACATGCTGGCTGCGACCCATGGCGGCGGTTCGGCGCTCGTTCTGCACCAAGCGGCCATTCACGTCGTAGATCGCGACGTCCACAGCGCCTTCGGCCAAGGTGACCAGCGAAAGGTTGAGGTCGCCGGTGGTCGGGTTCGGCCATAGCGCCGCGTTGGTGAGCGTCGAAGCATCATTCACGCCCATCACCAAGGGGTTCTGCACGTTGATGGTGAAGCCGTCCTGACGAGCGCCGCTGGCAGCACCGATGTCTTCGAGGATGAGGCCTTCGAGGATGCCATCGCCATTGATGCTTACGCTGTCGCAGTATACGCTGGTGCAGCCGCTGGCATCGGCAATGGTGAGGCAGAGCAGGTAGGGGCCGTTGCCGCTGTAGGTGTGCGATGGGTATGCCACGGTGCTCGTGCTGCCATCGCCGAAGTCCCAAGAGTAGGTCATGGGGCCAGTGCCGCTGCTGAGGTTCCAAACCCACACTTCGTAAGGGATTGGTGTTCCACCTCCGTTCGGGCTCAAGCTGTCGCCTTCCATCGCTTGCATCACCCAGAAGCCGGCTTGGCATGAACCGCTCGTGCCTGGAATGCAATTGCAATCAGCATCCCAGGTACCAAGCGCATTCGCACCCAAGAGCCAGCACGGTGTTCCGGGAAGAGCCGGGCCGTTGAGCGAGCCCAAACAATCATAGGCGCCACCGCTGGTATCAGGCATGCACACGCAATTGGCCGACCAGATACCGGTGGCTCCGTTCGGTGAGGTGCAAGCCGTGCCGGGTTGTGCAGGTCCGTTGGCCACGCCTTCGCAATCGAGGTTGCCTCCGTTGGCCACGCACACGCAGCTCGCGCTCCAGGTTCCTGCAACACCGAGGAGAGTGGTGCAAGCGGTTCCGGGCATGGCGCTGCCGCCGGGAATACCGAGGCAATCCGTGATGCCATTGCCGCAGTTGAAGCTGACGAACACCGCAGTGCTGTCGAGCATCGGCGGCACCTGGTACTGCACCACCTGACTCTGCATGGCGCCGAGGCATGGCGTGCTGATGGTGAAGCCGCCGCCTTGCGAGGCCATGGCCAACGTAATGGTGAAGGAGCACGATGGCGGCAGCACGGGCACATCGATATCGAGCGAGGGCTGAGTGCCCGGCAGCGTAGCGATATGCACGTAGCTGTTGGCTGAGCAGCCAACGATGGTGCCGCCTACCACCACACTGTAGGGCTGTTGGGCCATGGCTGCCATGCCGAAGGCAGCAGCGAAAGCAAGCGAGGCTGAGCGAAGAGGTGTCTTCATGTCTGAGGATTTGGTTGCGTGTACTTCCCTACACGGTGCGATTCGCCAAATGGTTGGGCGAAAGTGAAGAAATTCTGCCGTTAGCCCATGAGGCTGCTGTCCAGCAGGTCATCATCGGCTTCGTTGGGCAGGGTCACCTTCAACAATGGCGTGCGCTTCATTTCCTGTTCGATGCTCCACATCGCGTTGGGGTTGCGGGCCCAGGCGCGGCGCGCGATGCCGTTGTTCACGTCCCAATGCAGCATGCTCTTGAGGCGACGGTCGCTGTCGGCGCTTCCGTCGAGCACCATGCCGAAGCCGCCGTTGATCACCTCGCCCCAGCCCACGCCGCCGCCGTTGTGCAAGCTGATCCAAGTGGCGCCGCGGAAGGCATCGCCAACGAAATTCTGCACGGCCATATCCGCCGTGAAGCGCGATCCATCGCGGATGTTGCTGGTCTCGCGGTAAGGGCTGTCGGTGCCGCTCACGTCGTGGTGATCGCGGCCCAGCACGATGGGCGCGATCCGCCCTTCGTGATCGCCTCGTTGAAAGCCTGCGCGATGCGGATGCGGCCTTCACTATCGGCGTAGAGGATGCGCGCCTGACTACCCACCACCAGCTTGTTCTGTTGCGCGCTGCGGATCCAGTGTAGGTTGTCGGCGATCTGCTGGCCGATCTTCGATTGATCGTCACCCCGGGCTTGACCCGGGGTCAGCATGGCTTCGAGCACGTCACCGGCGATGTGGTCGCTGTTGGTCAGTTCCTTTGCATCGCCTCTGGTGCATACCCATCCGAACGCACCGAAACCATGATCGAAGCACATCGGCCCCATGATGTCTTCCACGTAGCTCGGGTAGCGGAACTCTTCGCCATTCTTTCCAGCGATGTCCGCACCAGCACGCAGGCTTTCCAATAGGAACGCGTTGCCATAATCGAAGAAGTACATGCCGTTCTCAGCAAGCGTGTTCACGGCGGTCACGTGGCGGCGCAGGGTCTCCTGCACGCGCTGCTTGAAGGCGTCGGGGTCCTTTACCATGAGCGCATTGCTCTCCTCATAGCTGAGGCCAACGGGGTAGTAGCCGCCCGCCCACGGATTGTGCAAGCTGGTCTGATCGCTGCCAAGATCCACTTTGATTTTGCGCGCGGCGAGGCGCTCCCACAGGTCCACGATGTTGCCGAGGAAAGCTATGCTGTGCGCTTCGCCCTTCTGCTGCCAGGCCAGCGCGGCGTCGATGCAGGCGTCCACGTCGGTGATCACTTCATCCACCCAGCCTTGGCTGTGGCGCTTGTGCGCAGCGGTGGCATTCACTTCGGCACAGATGGTAACCACACCGGCGATGTTGCCAGCTTTAGGCTGGGCGCCGCTCATGCCACCGAGGCCTGCTGTAACGAAGAGCTTTCCCTTGGTGCCTGGCGATGACTTGATCATGCGACACGCATTCAGCACCGTGATCGTAGTGCCATGCACGATGCCCTGCGGCCCGATGTACATGTAGCTGCCAGCGGTCATCTGGCCGTACTGCGTTACACCCAGCGCATTGAAGCGCTCCCAGTCGTCGGGCTTGCTGTAATTGGGAATCATCATCCCGTTGGTCACCACCACGCGCGGGGCATCGGCACGGCTGGGAAAGAGGCCGAGCGGATGACCGCTGTACATCACCAGCGTCTGCTCGTCGGTCATCTGGCTGAGGTACTGCATCACCAAGCGGTACTGCGCCCAATTCTGGAACACCGCTCCGTTGCCGCCGTAGGTGATCAGCTCGTGCGGATGCTGCGCCACGGCCGGGTCCAGGTTGTTCTGGATCATGAGCATGATGGCTGCCGCCTGCTTGCTCTTTGCCGGATAGTGGTCGATGGGCCGTGCGTGCATGGCATGCCCCGGACGCAAGCGGTGCATGTAGATGCGGCCTTGCTCCTTCAGCTCCTGCGCGAACTCGGGCGCCAGCGCGGCGTGGTGCTTCGGGTGGAAATAGCGCAGGGCGTTGCGCAAAGCGAGCTTCTTCTCCTCGGCGGTGAGGATGTCCTTGCGCTTGGGCGCGTGGCTCACGCTGGCATCCAGTGCGCGCTGGTGGAAGCACATCGGGGATGCCTTCGCGCATGGTTTGCTGGAAGGTGGCGAGTTCTGAAACGTTACCGGTGGCCATGGAACTTTGCTCTTGTATAGCGCGTTCGTTAGTTGGTGGCGCCATCCTTCAACTTTCCTTTGATTTCATCAAGTTGCTTCTTCAAAAGGCGGTTCACGACCTCCTTCATATCAGTATCAGAAATTATGTCGGAATATGTGTATCGCCTTTCATCGGCAGAGCTTTGTCCGATGAAGAACACATAGTCGTCAAGCCTAATCCTAAGCGTTTGATGTACACTGAACATATCAAGTCCATTACTCCTAAAACTCTTGTGGTTCACTTGACATGTCAAGCTCTCAATCATGTTTTCCGCATAACGAGGCGGAGGAGTAGTAGCAAGGGTTTTCCTTATAAGTTCTTCCTGCTCATTCACGCGATAGTCAGTCCTGTAAGAGTTGTCTGTCAACCTCCTATAAACGTTTTCCATGAAAAGATCATCAAGCTCACGATGCTTAGCTTCGAACAGCTCGAACAGGGGCTTGAAGTGTTTGAAGTAGTGATCTGCAACGACTTGATGGCTCTTCTTGATAGCATCCGCACTCAATTGACCTGCGCGGACCTCAATCTTGAATAGACTAATCTCCTTGTCAATATCATCCTCGTCTTCAATGCTCAAGCCATCAGCGGCGCGCAAGCTCAATCGAGTTGTAGCAATACAACAATCTCGAATGAATAACCGGAATGGGTCCAAGTCACCTGCATCGGCTTTCTGCAACGCAGTGATGTAGGCTGTTTTTTGAGTTGCACGGATGACGATCGGGGTGTAACCCGAACGCATCAAGATGTAGTTTACCAGCAACCGAGCTACGCGGCCATTGCCATCATCGAATGGGTGGATTCTTATGAAGCGATAATGGAAGTCCGCCGCTAGCTCTACAGGATGCGCTTTTGATGTCCGATGCCAATTCATCAATTCCTGCATTCGAACTGGCACATCCAAAGGATCTTCATAGTGGAATATTTCTCCATTCGATAGACGGACGGAGTTAGGGTGTTGCTTGTATTCGCCAACCTTCTTTTTTTTTTCTTCGGGTAGGTTCGCCGTCGTAAGTTAAGGCCTCCTTGAAGTATGGCTTCACCAATATGACCTGATTCAATTCCCGAATATCGCTTTCTGGAGCTCTCGTGAATTGTCTTGCGCCCATTCACGTACCTTATGAATAGCCACATCGTGGGCTTGCATTTCGTCATATTCTCTCTTCGTGTGGTCACCTACAGTGCGATCGAAGATCAGGAGAAGCTCAGTTTCGCCATAGGTGAGTGTATTGCCCTCAATGTGGTTGCTATTGAAGTTCCACTCCAGACGGAGTTTCTTCCACAGTCGATCCGCATCCTCCCTCTTAAGGGCGCGTGTTTCGAATTGCTTCTTTAGCTGTTCAACTTCGTTGAAGTCAATTGACGATTGCATGGCGCTTAACAGGTTTGTGCCTAGGAACACACCAATCTCCGGTTGAAGCTAACAGGCTACGAAGGTCGTCAGAAGCTCCGAACGCTGCCTAACCCCTCACCTTCTTCACCGCCTCATGCCCGAAAGGGCAATGCCTGCACCGGTTGCCGCAGCAGTAACCGCGCTTGCGGTGGTATTGCTCGGTGAACACCAGGTAGCCCTCTGGCGAGAAGTAATAGTCCCCCGGCTCCAGGCCAAGGCGGCTGAAACGGTCGTCGTCTGGCTTGGGGGCGGTGCCGTCGCGGTCCATGATGCAGCCTTAACAACTGTCGTGGCCATTGGTTCAATGGCTGGGCAAAGGTCCCATTGGCTACGCAAGGCCGCCCGCTGCTGGCACGTTCTTTCCACACGGCCCCGTGGATGGCCCTGTTGATGGATCGTGAACAAGCCCTTGGAGCCCCGGTAGTTTCGCTGCTTTCAGAAGAACGCCCTTCGCCCATGCCCCGTGCTGTTGATATGTGGATAACCCGATTTCTAGCCGCCGCCGCGCTGGCCATGGCCGTGCAAGGAGCAGCAGCCCAGAAGCGCTTCACCGCCGAGGAGTACATCGCACAATGGAAGGGCGTAGCCGTGAAGAAGATGGGCGAGCACGGCATACCCGCGAGCGTGACCTTGGCACAGGGCCTTCTCGAAAGCGGCAACGGCAATAGCGAGCTGGCGCGCACGGCCAACAACCACTTCGGGATCAAGTGCACGCCTGATTGGACCGGCGGCAAGAGCTACCACGACGACGACCAGAAGAACGACTGCTTCCGCAAATACCGCGATGCGGCCGATAGCTACGAGGACCACAGTAAATTTCTGAAGCGGCCGCGCTACGCCAAGCTCTTCGAGCTGAAAGCCACTGATTACAAAGGCTGGGCTCGCGGGCTGAAGGAAGCCGGTTATGCCACGGATCCGAGCTATCCGCAGAAGCTCATCAATTTGATCGAGCGTTATGAGTTGTACAAGCTCGACGAGGGCGTCGACGTGGTGTACAAGCCCGTGAGCAAAGAGCCATCGAAGACCGAACGGAACAAGAAGCCAAGCACAACAAGCAAGCCCGCAGAGGAGCGCAGGGGGCGGAGACCGAGCACAAGCGGCGAGAACATCACCATCACGCAAGGCCGCAGCATCGAGCTGTTCGAGGGCCGCATCAAGTTCGTTCGCGTCAAGCAGGGCGACAGCTTCCGCAAGCTGGCCAGCGAACTGGAGATGACCCACGGCATGCTGGCGCGCTGGAACGATATGGACAAGGAGGCGGCGCTGAGCGAAGGCCAGATCATCTTCATCCAACCCAAGCGCAACAAGGCCAAGGATGCCGAGACGCACGTGGCGCTCGAAGGCGAGAGCCTCTGGGGCGTGAGCCAGCAATACGGAGTGAAGCTGGATCGCTTGGCGAAGTACAACGGCCTACCCATGGATGCGAAGCTGAGCGCAGGCCAGCGGGTTTGGCTCAGGAAGCCGAAGCGCTAACCTGCAGCATTCACCTTTTGCTCCATCACCGCTGCGATGGTGCGCGCACGCTGCTTGGCTTCATCGGCATTCGTGCCGGCGAATAAGTCATCCACAGTGGCTTCCCAATGCATGAGCCATTGCGCAAAATGCGCGGCCTGCATGGGCTGTTTCCGCGAGAGGAGGATATGCGCCGTCATCGGGTCGCCCTGGTAACTGCGATCACCCAGCAGCACCATGCACCAGAACGAGACGATGCGCGGGATGTGGTGGTCCCAATCGAGCTCGGTGAAGAAGTGGCCTATCACCGCATCGGGACGCACGCGCGTGTAGAAGGCACGAACCAAACGATCGATGTCGGCGGGGGTGGTGATGTCGTGCTTGGCGGTCACTTGGCTACTCGTATCGGCCGACGGGACGTCGGCCGGACGCGCTCAATCATTCTCGCCCGTGAAGCGCGTCACTTCCTCCTTCGTGCCGAAGAGCACGAGGATGTCGCCCTTCTCCGGCACGAAGTCGGGATCCATGACGCCCAGCGCGCCCAGCTTGATGGCGCGACGGCCCAAGAAGCTCTTCTCGCTCTCCTTGCGCAGCACGGTCACCAGGCCGAGTTGGCGCTGGCGCAGCTCCTCGATCTGGTTCAGCGTCTTGCCCACGAACTTGTCGGGCACCACGATCTCCGCGATGATGAAACCGCCGGGCAGCTCGAACTGGTCCACCAATCGGCGCAGGTTCAGTTTGCGCGCAAGGCCCTCCGCGGCTTTCTCCTCGGGGTGAACAATGTCCGTTACGCCCATCGAGTTCAGCACCATCTCGTGCAGCGGGTTGATCGCGCGGCTGATCACGCGCTTCACCTTCAGGTTCACGAGCAGCGCGGTGGTCATGATGTTGGCGCCCTCGTTCTCGCCGATGGCGACCACAGCGGTGTCCACATCGCTCAGCGGGAGCGTGCTCATGGCCTGCGGGTCGTTGCTCTCGAGGCACACGGCGTAGCTCACCTCGTTCTTGAGGGCCTCCACCTTGTCCATGTCGTGGTCGATCGCGAGCACTTCATGGCCCATGGCGGTGAGCTTGATGGCGAGGTGCTTGCCGAAGTTGCCGAGGCCGAAGACTGCGACTTTCATGCGTGTTCAGTTGATGAGGATGTCCTCCTTGGGGTAACGGTAGTTGCTCGATTGCACTTGGCGCAGCACGCTCACCAGCAAGGTTAACGCGCTCACGCGGCCGATGAACATCACAGCGATCATCACCACGCGCGCGGGCTCGCCGAGCGCTGCGGTGATGCCCATGCTCTGGCCCACCGTGGCGAAGGCGCTGAAGCACTCGAAGATCACCTTGATCATGGGGAGCTCTGGCTCCAACGAGGAGATCACGGTGACGGATAGCCCGATGAAGATGAGCGAGAGCACGATGGTGGCGAATGCGCGCCGCATGCTGAGGTTGCTGATCTCGCGTCCGGCGAATTCGACACGCTTGCGGCCGCGCGCCGTGGCGAAGATGTTGAGCGTTGCCAGTGCGAAGGTGGTGGTCTTGATGCCGCCCGCCGTGCTGCCCGGCGATCCGCCCACGTACATGAGCAGCAGCACGATGCCCAGCACGGGCAGGCTCATCAGATTGAAGTCAACCACATTGAAGCCGGCCGTGCGCGACGCGGCGCTGGTGAAGAACATCACGCTGATCTTCCCGAAGGTTCCGTGCGCGGCCAGGTCCGGCTTGTCCCAATCGATGAGCACGATGAAAACGCAGCCAAGTACCAGCAAGAGCAATGAGGTCGCGAGAACGATCTGGCTCGTGACCGTGACCAAGCGCGGATGCCTTCTGCACGGCACGCCGAAGAACCACTTGCGCGCGTGATCCACGATCCAGAACCGAACGTAACGCGCGAAGTTGAATACGATGCCGAAGCCCAATCCGCCGAATATGATGATGAACGCCATCACCCACATGAGCGGGTAGTTGAAGCGCAGCAGATCGTTGTACATCCTGTCACGCATCGTGCTGAAGCCCGCGTTGTTGAATGCCGAGATGGAATGGAAGGCCGAGAAGAACACATGCTCACCTGTGCTCGGGAACATCGCCTCCGGTGTGATGAAGTAGATGATCGCTGCACCGACCGCTTCAAGTCCGAGCGTGAAGAGGATTACCTGCACGATGAATTGCTTGGCGGAACCGAGCGAGGTGTTGGCGATGTCGCGTATCCGCAATTGCTCTTCCAAGGAGCTGCGGCCCTTGAAGAAGAAGGCGAAGAAGCTGGTGAAGGTCATTACGCCCAAGCCGCCGATCTGGAACAGGAGCATGAGCAGCCATTGGCCGCTGCGCGTGAGATCTGTCGAGACATCGAGCACACTAAGGCCCGTGACGCACGTTGCCGATGTGGCGGTGAAGAGCGCTTCGGTAAGGGTGAGGGGGCGCGTGGAGGCATTGGGCAGCAGGAAGAGCGCCGTGCCAATCATGATGATGAGCACAAAGCTGGCCACGAAGAGCAATGCCTGGTTGAAGAGCCTGGTATTTCGGCCGATCTCGAGACGCGATAGCTCGATGAAGACGAAGAGCGTGAGGAAGACGAGGTAAGGCCAGCTGGCATCCTGGGTCCACGGCGTCAGGCCGAAAGGACGACCGATGAGCAGGAAGAGCGCGGTGATGAACCAGAGCACTTCGGCCTTGCGCAACCGGAATCCGCGCGTAGCGAGTTGCGGAGCAAGCTGCCCAGCATCACAAAGGCCGCTGCGCCAACCAGGCCGAAGCTCAATTGCTCCATGCGCTGGCTCATGCTGATGTCGGTGCGATAGCCGAACTCGAGCAGCAGCAGGAAGGTGGTAAGGATGATGACCGTGACCCTGGCGAGGCCCACCACTTCCTTGCGGAGTGCGGTGCGAAGGAGGGCTCGTTTCATGGGGCCTGGCGGGATAAGCCGCCGCAATGCCGGGCCAAAACTACGTGCCTATGCAATGGCAAGGCTCGCTATCTGGATGGAAGGCGGTACGCGATCACCACAACGCCGCCATCGGAACCCACCAGTTCGCGCGCGCCATCGAGGTTCAAATCGCCAACGGCCCATCGCTGGCCCACGCCAGACGGGGCTTTCCCGTTGCTGGCCGAATAGCGCCATGCCAGTCCGGTTGCCGCATCGCGTTCAGCGAAGGCCAGTGTTCCATTGGCGTTGATGGCGGCATTGGCACGGGGCGGAACAGCCGCGCCATCAACCAGCAGGTCAGGCCAGCCATCGTTGTTCAGGTCGGTCGCTATCATTTCCTCAGCGCCATCACCGCCCAACCGCGCGGCATGCATTGCCAGGTCCTGATCGATCCAGATCACGCGCGTGGCCTTCACTTGTTGCCCCGGCTCAACAGCCAGCACGGCTTTCACGCGCGGCATGCGCAGCGCAACCGCCTCTCGCGCGTTGCCCTTGCGATCGAACAGGCGAACGGCGCCCTCGGCATCAACGGTCATCAAGTGGTCCTTGCCAGCGATGCGCAGATGGCGCACGGCATCCACGGCTCGCGCCTCCAAGCGCGGGTTCGTCCAGCCCTGAACGGAGGCCCAATCGAGATCGATGTTGAGTACGCGCCCATCGGCAACGGGAACAAGCACACGGTACTCGCGTGTGCCCTCGTAGTCGAACACGGCAAGCGACGCAGTGGCCTCACTCGGCAGCGCGAAGGGCACGCCCACATCCTTGCCATTGCGGTCGATCAGGTGCAGCTGCTTGGCGGTGCCCATGAGCAACTGCAACTTGCCATTCTTGAAGCGATCCACCTGCCGGACCGTGCCCAGCAAGGGGCCATCGAGTTGTCGCGACCAGAGCAACTTGCCCGTTGCGCTGATCAGGTGGATGCGATGCGCGGTGTCCTGCACGAGCACTTCCCAGGTGTTGCTCACGTGGTTCCGCACCAGATCAGGCATGTGCAGCACAGGCGCGCTCACCGTGCATTGCCAGAGCATTTCACCAATGGTTGAAGCCACCGCTGCACTGCCGCTCGACTGCGCATGCTGCAGGCCGATGGCCACATGCACCAGACCTCCAGGCGCCGGTGATAGCTGCACCGATGCCGCACCGATGCCGCTCAAGATCGGCAACCACGCATTGAAACCGTCGGCGCGTGAAGCGTTCAATCCGTTCCGGAAAAGCTCGCCGCCGCGCGCTGGATCGCACCACCAGGTGAATGAAGCTTCATCGCCCATGCCTTTAAACCAAGCACGCGCTGCAGGTTGCTCGGCAAGGCTGCCGCCATCGAGCCATACGTCGATGGAAAATCGGAGCGCAGCAGGATCATCGCTCATCACTACATGCCGTCCGAGCATGGTCCACCAGGCTTGCTGCGGCAAAGTGGTAGCGCGGCCCAAAAGCAACTCGTATGGCGTGGCCACCGGCAAACGCGTGATGCGCGAACCGCGGTGATGAAGCGTATCGCACAGCGCATCGGCGCACGCCGCATTCAGCTCCTCGGCTGCGCGCTCAGGATCGTCGGCTTCGGCAACGAACCACTGGCGGCCATCGGTCAACCCACGCGCTACGCCAACCGTTCCGCGCATCCAATCGGCAATGGCTTCTGTAGCGCGCGTGCGTTCATCCAAGTTCTCCCGGGCTTGCATGGCGCTCTCCGCGCTGCCTACGTGATGCAATTCCAATTGCACGGCATCGGCGGGGATCAAGCGCGCGATGTTCCATGCGCCAGCGCCCTGTGCGTGCATGCCCGCGACCCACGCATCGTTGCCTTCGGGCACCAGCAGGCCATTCAGCAGCAAGGCATCGGGCTTGTTGCCGAGATCAAGGGCCAGCCATCCGCGCGGCAAGGCCAATCGATCGATGCGCTCGGGCTCCCAGATGCTGCTCAGCATGGAACCGGCGCGTGCGGTGTTCACCAATACACGCGCCTCGGTGGCCTGCCCCAACGTAGCGCGCGCCTTCGTGAAGAGCGGATCAGCGGTGATGGGCGTGCCGCGATCGAGCTGCACGAGTGCCTCATCAATCGCTGTTGCTGAAGGCGAGGCCATCCAGATGCCCTTCCGTAAGCACGCATGCAAAACGCTGCCGCTGCTGTCCGGATCGCATGCAACGATCCGTCCTTCATTGAATGCAGACATGGCTCCCGCACCAACGCCAATCAGCGCACCGACCTTCTCAGCAGGTACTGCTTCACTCGAACCCAAGAAGAGTGGATCGGCTACCGAGCTACCCGAGCGCAGCAATGCGATGAGCACTGTGGGTTTGCCTACGAACTGTTTCAGCGACGCATCTGACTCGAGTACGCGAGCTGCACTTGCAATCCGTTGGGCCAAGCCACGCGCAGCAGGTTTCGTTTCCCAAGCGTGCCAGAGCAAGGAGGTATGCGCGAAACGGTCCCAAGTGGCCATGGCATCCGGCACCTCGATGATCACGGCGGCTTCCGTGGGCACGGCGCGCCACGGATCAGCGCCCGCGATGCGCTGCGGATTCCATTGCAGCAACACATAGCCGACGCCGCTCGCCACAGCGAGGAGAAGCACAACGAGGAGAGCGCGGCGCATGGCGATCGGCAAAGGTGCTCGTGCGCGCGTGCGAGGCCCCGATGCCAGCCACGCGCTTGCGCACAAGGCCGTGTGGATGGACGCTATCCGAAGAGAACGAGCTGATCCTTCAGCAGGCGGAACGAGCGCCGGTGATGCGGGGTGGGGCCAAGGCGCTCAATGGCGGCGCGGTGATCCAGCGTGGGATAACCCTTGTTGATGGCCCAGCCATACTCCGGGTGCGACTCGTGCAACTCGCGCATCAGCTCATCGCGGTGCGTCTTGGCAAGCACGCTGGCGGCGGCGATGCTACGGAATCGTCCATCGCCCTTGATGTGGCAACTGTGCGCGATTCCGGGATACACGGTGAAGCGATTGCCGTCGATCAGGAGATGCTCGGGCCGTTGCTTCAAGGCATCGATGGCACGGTGCATGGCGAGGAAAGAGGCCTTCAGGATGTTGATGGCATCGATCTCCGCAGGCTCCACAGCGGCCACGGCCCAGGCCAATGCGCGCTCCTCGATCAGCGGTCGCAATTCCTCGCGCGCGGCTTCGCTCAGCTTCTTGCTGTCGTCCAAGCCGGGCAGGCGAACGCGCGGCGGAAGGATCACGGCAGCGGCAACCACAGGTCCGGCCAAGCAGCCGCGACCAGCTTCATCGCAACCGGCTTCGGTGCGGCCTTGCTCGAGGTATGCAGCAAGTGCCATGGGATCGAATGTTCGCGTTGCGAATGTCTGTGTTGATGGGTCAAGTGCGGTGACGCGCAACAGGCGGGGCGCCTGTTGGACATTCCCAGCAACAGGCTAGAAGCCTGTTGGACATTCAGAGCAACAGGCTAGAAGCCTGTTGGGCATTCAGAGCAACAGGCTAGAAGCCTGTTGGACCAACCCTGCATCCCGGCACATCCGCTCGAAGCTCGCCCAGAGATCCGTCGTGGCCTTGTCCCAGGTGTAGCGCTGCGATCTCTTCAAGCCTGCTGCACGCAACTGTTCGCACAGCTCTGGATCGCTCCACACTTCATAGAGCGCACGACTGATATCGGCCACGCTGAAGGGGTCGCAATAGTGGGCGGCATCGCCAGCGATCTCGGGCAAACAGGTCGCTTCGGCTGCCACCACGGGCACGCCGCAGCGCATGGCCTCAGCCACCGGAATGCCGAAGCCCTCGAAATAGCTGGTGAAGGCCAAGGCATGCGCGCCGCCCAAGGCCTTGTGCAGATCGGCTTGCGCCAAGCGACCGGTGAAGTGTACGCGCTCCTTGTGTTTCACTTGCTTCCACGCCTGTTCCATGCGCGCATCCCACCACATGCGCTCGCCCACGATCAGCAGGCGCAATTCCGAAGGATGCTGTTGCAGCAACTGGTCGAAAGCCAGCAGCAAGCGCGCGATGTTCTTGCGCGGGTTCAAGCTGCCCACGCAAGTGAAGTACGGATGGCCTTGCGTGAACCGATCGCGCGCCGCGGCCTTCTCTTCCTCGCTCAACGGCCGGAACACATCGCCCACGCCGTTGTACACCACATCGATGCGACTCTCATTCACCTCGTAATGCTTCGCGATGTCGCGGCCACTGAACTCGCTCACGGTGGCGATGCGCGTAGCATGGTGCGCGAAACGCGGGAAGTAGCTGCGGTAGTAGTTGCGGTAGGCACGCGGCAGATCCTCGGGGTAATGCTCGAAGTTGAGGTCGTGGATCACGGCGAGCGATGGAATCGCACTGCGCAGCGGCAGGAAACCATCAGGGCTGATGAAGGCATCGGCCTTGAGCGACTTCAGCTTGCGGGGCAAGAGCCAATCGAACCAGAGGCGATAGAGCAACGGATGGCGCGTGGGCGGGCCCATCACCACGGGCGTCACGTTGGGCGCATAGATGAAGCGCGAGCCTGCATCGGGCGCCGACCCGGTGTGCTTGCGATCGAAGAAGAAGAGGAACTCGTGCTCGGGGTGCGCCGCCACGATGCGCCGCATCGTCTCGTGCGTGAACCAGCCGATGCCCTCGAGCTTGTTGGGCAGCAATAGGCGGGTGTTGACGGCGATGCGCATGCGCGGCAAAGGTGGCAAGCCATTTTCAGCGCGCACAATGTCATCTTCACCGCCCCGATGCGCCGCGCCTTCCTCACCAACCTGCTGCTGCTGCTGGCTCTCAACCTGCTGGTGAAGCCCTTCTACATCCTGGGCATCGATGCCGGGGTGCAGCGCGCGGTGGGTGCCGAGGCATACGGGCTCTATGCCGCGCTGCTGAGCCTTGGTTTCCTGCTGAACATCGTGCTCGATCTGGGCATCACCAATTACAACACGCGCCACATCGCGCAGCACACGCCGCTCATGGGCAAGTATCTCGGCGGCGTGGCGGCCATGCGCGGAGGGCTCATGATCGCTTATGCGGCGATCACAGTGTGCGTGGGCATCGTGTTGGGCTATCGCGGCGAGGCATTGGGCATGCTAGGCTGGCTGGTGCTGAATCAAGCTCTGGTGGCCAGCATCCTTTACCTGCGCAGCAACATCCAAGGCGCGCAACGTTTCCGGCAGGATAGCCTGCTGAGCGTGCTGGACCGCGTGCTGCTGATCGCGGGCGTGGGCTGGCTGCTCTGGGGCAGGGCAGGAGGGGAGCCCTTCCGGATCGAATGGTTCGTATGGGCGCAAACCGTGGCCTATGGTGTTACGCTGCTGGTGGCACTGGTGCTGGTGCGCCGCCTGAGCGGTCCGGTTCGCGTCGCCTGGAATCCCGCCTTCAGCTGGGTGGTCATGAAGCGCAGTTTCCCCTATGCGCTGCTGATCCTGCTCATGACCTTCTATTACCGCATCGACACGGTGATGCTGGAGCGCTTGCTGCCCGATGGCGCCGTGCAAGCAGGCATCTACTACCAAGGCTTCCGCTGGTTCGAGGCGCTGAACATGCTGGGTTACCTGGTGGCAGGGCTCCTGCTGCCGCTTTTCAGCCGCATGCTGAAAGAGCGGATCGATATTGCCCCGCTAGCCGGTCTTGCTTTCCGGTTGGTGATGGCCGGTGCGATCGCGATCGCTGTGTTCGGTGGGGCATGGCCGGAGCAGGTGCTTGGATTGCTTTATAGTGATCACGTTGTGGAATCGGCGCCCGTGCTGCCGTTGCTGCTCTGGAGCTTCGTGGCGGTGTGCGCTACGTATGTTTTCGGCTCCTTGCTCACGGCTGGCGGCAACCTGCGCGCGCTGAATTGGATGGCTGCAGGTGGCGCCTTGCTCAACATCGGGCTCAATGCGATGCTCATTCCCCGCATGCAGGCCGAAGGAGCAGCATGGGCTGCCCTCACTGCGCAGGTGCTCACTGCCGGGGCGCAAGTGGCGTTGGCCATGGTGCTGCACCGGATCAATGGCGTGCCCGGAATCCTGCTGCGATCGCTGGCGCATGCCGTGCTGCTGCTCCTCGCCATCGCGCTCCTGCGCCAATGGGAATCTCCACTGGCATTGCGCGCCCTGGCTTTCGCCCCGATAGCCGTGGCAGCTGCTTTCGCAACGGGCTTGTTGCGCGTGGCCGATCTGCGTGAAGCCTTGTCGTTCAAGGGGAAGAGCGGTTCGTAGGCCAACCTGTACTTTCGCGACCCTTTCACCGTTAGGCCCCGCATGCAGGAGACCCTTACCAAGCCACGTCAAGCGCGGCGTACCTCATCGGCAACGGCCGGTGAGGCCCCGTTCGACCTTGTTCTTTTCCTATGGGCGCGCCGCAAGCTCATCTTCGGCATCACGTTCCTCGGCCTTGTTGCCGGCGTGGTCGCGGCCTACGTGATCACACCGCTCTACCGGAGCGAGGTGATCCTGTTCCCTGCCATCACCAATAGCGTCTCGAAGGCGCTGCTCACCGAGCAGAGCACTGGACGCGACGACATCCTTGCACTGGGCGACGAAGAGGATAGCGAGCAGCTCTTGCAGATGCTGCACTCCGACATGATCCGCGACCGCGTGGCGAACCGCTTCGACCTGCTTGCTGTTTATCGCATCAAGCCGGAGAGCAAGCACCGCAACACCGAGTTGCGCGAAGCCTACAAGGAGCACATCAAGTTCGAGCACACCAAGTTCAGCAGCGTGCGCGTGGAAGTGAACGACCCAGAACCGCAGCGTGCCGCCGACATCGCCAACTTCATCTCCGATCAGGTGGACAGCGTGTGGAAGGACATGGCGCGCGAGCGTGCCGAGAAAGGCCTCAACATCGTGCGCACCAAAGTGGAGCAGCTCGAGAAGGACATCGTGGCCTGGCAGGACAGCATGCGGGTGCTTCGCGATCTGGGCGTGCATGATTACCACACCCAGACCGAGCGCTACAACGAATACATGGGCGCTGCCATCGTGAAAGGCGACCAGCGCGCGGTGAAGGAGTTCGAGGAGCGATTCAAGGTGCTTGCCCAGCATGGCGGGGCCTACGTCACCTTGCAGGACCGCCTCTTCAACGAGACCAAGCGCCTCAGCATCATGCGCATGAAGCTTGAGCAGGCGCAGGCCGATTTCGAGAGCGACCTGCCGCACAAATTCGTGGTTAACAAGGCGCAGCCAGCCGACAAGAAATCGTACCCGATCCGATGGCTCGTGGTGGCCATGAGCGGCATCAGCGCCTTCCTGCTGGCCTTGCTGCTGATCGTGGTGCAGGAGAACGTGAACAAAGTGCGCACGAGCCATGTCAGCTGAGATCGACTTCACCACCTTCCTGAGCACCTTGCGCAAGCATCGCCGGCTTTTCCTTGTCGTGGGCTTGATCGCCGCGGTGGGATCGGCCATCCTCAGCGGCCCTGGCTTCATGCCCCCGCGATACAAGAGCTCGGCCACCGTTTATCCGGTGAACCTCAACAGCTACAGCATCGAGACGCGCACCGATCAGTTGCTGCAATTGCTCGAGAGCAACAGCATTCGCGACAGCCTCATCCTGAAATTCGACCTGCCTGCGAAATATGAGATAGACACCATGGGGCGCGGCGGCTACTGGGCGCTGTACAACGAATTCAAGGAGCGTGTTGAGGTGAGCAAGACGCGCCTCGAGAGCGTGCAGATCGAAGTGGTTGATGAGGATCCGGTGGTCGCTCGGGACCTGGTGCTGGAGATGCTCAAGCAAGTGAACCTGCTTGCGCGACGACTGCAACGGGAGAAGAGCCAGGAAGTGCTTGCCATCGCGGAGCGCTCGCTGAACCACGAACGGAGCAAGCTCGATGAGGTCGAACGCAAGCTCGACGTGCTCAGGCGGGAAAAGGGCCTTTTGAGCTACGAAGCGCAGGTGAAGGAGCTCACCAAGGGGCTCGTGCGCGCCATGGCCGGTGGCACGGCTGCGCAACGCGATGCGCTGCAGGCGCGGTTGCGGGACCTCGAGGAGAAGGGCGGAGAGTTCCGGGAGCTCACCGAGCTGAGCAACCTCTTCAGGCAGAACTATGATCGCGCGCTCACCGAATACGAAAGAGTGGTGAACGATGTGACCAAGGAGCTCACCTACACAAACGTGGTGGTGTATCCCGAGGTGAGCGACAAGAAGGTGTATCCGGTGCGTTGGCTCATCGTGAGCACTGCCACGCTCGCGGCGCTCTTCCTCTGCTTCGTGCTGCTGGTGTGGCGCGACCATCGCAATTGATCATGGTGGCCGCGATCAGGCAGCATTGGATCGCCGCGGCCTGCGTGCTCTTCGTGGTGCTCAATGCGCTGCTCACCGCCCGCGATTTCCCGTGGCTCGCCGTGATGCCCGCCGTGCTGCTGGCTGTTTGGGCCATGGTCGTGGTGCCTGAGCGCGTGCTCTACTTCATCGCGTTCGCCACGCCTCTCTCCATCAACCTCGAGGACCTGGAACTCGGCGGGGTAGGCGTATCGCTGCCCACAGAGCCGCTCATGCTCGGGCTCACCTTCCTCATGCTGCTCCGGATCGCGCTGCAGCGCGGCGTGCTCAGCGATGGCTTCGTCCGTCACCCAATCACGTGGGTGGTGATATCGCAATTGGTGTGGATGGCCGTGTGCATCATCCCCAGCAGCATGCCCGTGGTCTCGATCAAATACATGGTCGCGCGGTTATGGTTCGTGGGCTCCATGTTCCTGCTCGCCTCCTTGCTCTTCCGCGATACCCAGGCCATGCACCGCTTCATCAAGTCCTTCGTTGCGGGCTTGGTGGTGGTGGTGCTCTACACCTTGTACCAGCATTCGCTGCATCACTTCGCGCACGATCCGGCGCACTGGGTCATGAGTCCCTTCTTCAAGGATCATACGAGCTACGGCGCGGTGCTCGCCTTCGTGCTGCCCTTCATGGTGGCCGCAGTGGCCATGCCCGGCTATTCGCGCACGGAGAAGGCCGTCGCATTCGTCCTGCTGACAGTGCTGGTGGTGGGCTTGGTATTCTCCTACACCCGTGCAGCGTGGCTCAGCTTGGTGGGAGCACTGGGCCTGTTCGTTGTGATGCGCTTCAAGGTGCCTGCATGGGTGCTGGGCCTGTTGATCGTGATCGCGGGCATTGGGTATTACGTGAACAAGGACCAGATCACCATCGCATTGGAGCGCAACCGCAAGGAGAGCAGCGACGACCTGAAGGAGCACGTGCAGTCGATCTCGAACATCAGCAGCGATGCCAGCAACCTCGAGCGGCTGAACCGCTGGAATTCCGCAGGGCGCATGTGGCAAGAGCGGCCGCTCTTCGGCTGGGGGCCGGGCACCTACATGTTCCAATACGCGCCGTTCCAAGCATCGGAGGATCGCACGATCATCAGCACCAACTTTGGATCGGGCGGCAATGCGCACAGCGAGTACTTGGGTCCATTGGCCGAGCAGGGCTTCATAGGCATGGGTCTCATGTTGGCGCTCGTGCTGCTCACCGCCGTGCGCGCCATTGGCTTGTACCACCGCATGCCCGATGGTGTCGACAAGCGCGTGATGACCGCCGCTTTCCTGGGCTTGGTGACTTACTACCTGCACGGCGCGCTGAATAACTTTCTTGATCTCGATAAGGCCTCGGTTCCCTTCTGGGCCTTCACCACCATGATCGTTCTCTTCGACCTGAAGTATCCTAAGGCTTCCATGGAAGAAGTCACGGCTTAGCGCGGCTACATTGCACCATGCGACGAAGTCAGCTGCGAGGTGCACTTGAGGCCATCGCGCACAGCGATGGTTCGGATGTTGAGGGACTGGCTGTGCTGGTGCAGGCGATTCGTCCATCGCGCACTGAACGCAATCGCGGCGAGAATCCCCGCTTCCTCGCGCTCCTGCAATTGCTCGAGCACCAAGAAGATCTCCGCGTCGGCCTCTCACGCTACGTGAAGTCCTACTTCGGACCGAAAGCAATCGGGCGCACGCTCACCGATGCGGGCATGCCCAGCGGATCGTTCTGGCATGAGCTGCGGCAACGCCTCACCTACAAAGTGCTGCCCTTCCAGCCGCCGCCGGAAACGCTCGATCACGCGCTCATCAATGCCTTCTTCCAGGAATCCGACGCCGATTGGGTGAGCGCCTTGCCCGATGATGCCGTTGCGCGCCTGCTCGAATTGCTCGGGATCGATGGCATCGATGCGCGCGACCGCCATGGCCTGCTGCTTCAAGAGCTCTTCTTCGCGGCCAAGGTGCTTGGGCTGCGCATCGCGGGCCGAGCATTCGATGGTGAAGTGCTGCGCATGGTGCCCGAGCATGCCAGTTTCAACAGCCCCTTCGTGCGGCTCGAGGACGAATTGGATCGTTACCTCGATCAACTGCGCATGGGCACGGTGAGCCGGCGTGCCGATGATCCCGCGCGCACGCTGGTAATGGCCATCATCGCCGAATGCCAAGAAGCCATCGCCGATGCGTACCGAAACACCGAGCGGCTTGGCATCACCTTCCGCGTGAACCAGCACCTGATGCTGATGGAGCGAAAGCTGAAACGGCTGGAGCTGGTGCTGGGCGCCATCGCACCCAAGGCCGACTTGGATGGCCGCATCGCCTTGGCCCGTCTGCTGAAGGCCTTGGTTCGCATCAGCAGCGGCCGCACGCGCGTGCTGGGCTTCATCAAGGACAGCACGCAAGTGGTCGCGCGAGAGATTACGCAGCACACTGGGCGCAAGGGCGAGCATTACATCACCAGCACGAAGCGCGAGCATGGCCATGCTGCGCAGCGCGCTGGGCGGCGGTGCCATCGTGGCGGTGGCCTGCGTGCTGAAGGCATGGTACGGTTCCATCGAGGGCAGCCTCTTCTTCCATGCCTTCCTCTACAGCATGAATTACGCGATGGCCTTCATCGCCATCTACCTGCTGCACCTCACGCTCGCCACCAAGCAACCCGCCATGACTGCCGCCACCATTTCACGCGCGCTCGATGAGGGCCGTCGCGATGGCCGTGTAGAATATGGAGCGCTCGCCGATTTAGTGGCGCGTGTGTGGCGCAGCCAGTTCATCGCCTTCGTTGGCAACGTGGCCATGGCCTTCCCCGTGGGCGTGGCGTTGGCTTACGGCTGGAATGCGCTCTTCGGTCCGGAATTGTTGGAGCACAAGAGCGCCAAGATGATCCACGAGCTGGACCCCTTCCGTTCACTGGCCATCCCGCATGCCGCCATCGCGGGCGTTTTCCTGTTCATCAGCGGGCTCATCGCAGGCAGCATTTCCAATGCGAGCATCCATCGCAACGTGCCGCAGCGCATCCAGGAGCATCCGGCGCTGAAGCTGGTGATGGGCGCCGCATGGCGTCAGCGTTTGGCGCGTGCGTATGAGAATCATGCGGGCGGCGTGATCAGCAATTTATGGTTCGGCGTGTTCATGGGTTCAGTGGGTGCTGTTGGCGCATTCCTTGGCCTTTCGCTCGACATCCGACACATCACTTTCGCTGCAGGGAACCTGGCGCTGGGGCTGGTGGGCAACGGTTGGACCACAACAGCCTACATCGTATTCGCCTCTGTGCTCGGCATCGGCCTCATCGGTCTCTTCAACTTCCTGGTGAGCTTCGCGCTATCGCTCTCATTGGCCATGCGCTCGCGCGGCGTTCCCTTCAGCGAGTTGCTGCGCATCGCGATCGCTGTGCGCGCCAGATTCAGCCAGGACCCGAAGAGCTTCTTCCTTCCGCCGCGCGAAGTGCAGCCAGAGGTTCTGCCCGATTCGGAATAGGTGGATGTCAGGAGCGATTGTGCCGTGCGACCAACGGGCACAACACTATCAACATGCCCCATCCGCTCTACTTCGCAGCGCTCCTTTCGCTACTCTCCGTTGCTGGCATGGCCCAGGTTTCCACCGATCCCCAGCCGCGCAAGGTTCTGCTGGAGGAATTCACGGCGATCAATTGCGGCAATTGCCCAGCAGGCCATGCCACGGCTGCCTCGCTTGTTGCAGCCAACACCGGGCGCGTGGTGCTGATGCATATCCATGCGGGCTCGCTCGCCGTGCCCAGCGGATCGCAGCCGGACCTGCGCACGGCTTGGGGCACTGCGCTTGCAAGCGCATCCGGGCTCTCGTTCACGCCGCAAGGCATGGTGAGCCGCAAGTCGTACAACGGGACAACGCTCCTGGGCGCCGCCTCTTGGAATGCGGCCACGAATGCACTTCTCCCGCAGAATGCCATCGTGAACATCGGACTTGCCGTTCAATACGACCCGGACACGCGATTGCTCACGCTCGATGTCGAGCATTACTACACGGCGGCTAGCGCTGGCGCTCCCGACCGTTTGCACGTGGTGCTTTCAGAGGACCATATCACCGCTTATCAAGCCAACTACGGACCGGGAGGCGCACAACAGGCGTACGATCATCGGTACGTTGTACGCACATCACTCACGCCGAATGCGGGCGATGCGCTCGGGAATGGATCGCAGGGCGAAGGCGGGACGAACAACATCAGCATCACGCTTCCGATGAACTGGAACGCGGAGAACGTGCGCATCGTGGCATTCGTGAGCGAAGCCAATGGCGAAGTGCATAACGTCGCTGAGGCACCAGTTGAAACCGGCAGCAACATGATTGAAGAAGCGTTGGAGGAGGCAGGGTTCACGCTTTTTCCGAATCCGGCGAACGATCAGGTGGATGTGATGCTCAATGAACAGGTTAGCGGAGCTGTTCTTCTGCGCGATGCATCAGGACGCTTGCTGCATCGCTTCATTGCAGGGCCCGGACAGCGCCAACTGCTTCTGAACGTTGCGGGATTCGCTGAAGGGCTCTACCTCGTATCCGATGAGCGTGGCCGTAGCGCGCGACTCATCATTCAGCGTTGAACGATTAACTGATGCGTTTGAGCACAGCTTGTTCGATGCGAGAGGCATCAAATGGCGCCGATTGCTCATCGCGCAACGCGAACAATCGATCGATGGCCTTGCTCTGGCGCTGGTAGGCGCGGCAAGCAGCGCAGATGCGCAGGTGCAGGAACAGGCCGATGCGTTCCTTTAGCGCGAGCGGCTTGAATGCCCGCTGCTCCATCAAGCGGGTGGCCTGTAAGCAGCTCACATTGCGCGTAGCGTTCATTTCATGCGTTGGCGCTTGGCCGGATTGATTCGTTCCTCGATACAGGCACGGAGGCGCAATTTGGCGCGATGCACCTGTTGCCAGTAGTTGGCTTCGCTGAGCCCGAGCTCTTGCTGGATCGCTGCCGCTTCCTTTTCCTGCAAGTATTTCATCTCGATGGCGCCGCGCCAGCGCTCAGGCAGCGCATCGAGGCAATGCTGCGCGCGCGCGATGCATGCGCTCATCATCGTTGTCGCCGAAGAGCGCCGGATCGAAGCGCTGGCGCGTGCTGCGCGAGCCAATGGCCGTTAGGGTCGAAGATCATGGCATCCGGTTCGTCGGCATCGGCCACCTCGCCTGACACTTTCATGCCTTCGCGGTAGGCTTTGCGATAATGATCCATCAGCTTGTGCTTCAGGATAGCGAAGAGCCAGGTACGCGGGCTGCTCTCACCAGCGAACCGGCGCATGGTCTCCCAAGCGCTCACGAGCGTCAGCTGCACCAGATCGTCGGCGATATCCGGATCCTTCACGCGGTTGCGCGCGAAGCGCAGCAGATCAGCGCTGTGCTGCTTCACCCATTGCTCGAAGAGCTTGCGGCTCTCCGCTGCGTTCACCGTGGATTCCACGGCGCCAAAGTACAGGCGCTATTGCACCACGAAACGCTGGGCGAGCGCCCCGGCTGCTGAGCTGAGGCGAGCCACATAAGTGCCGGGACTCAGATCAGCTCCAATGCTCGCGCTGCCGAAACCGATGCGCTGCGCGTGCACCAAACGACCGGTGCCATCGTGGATCGTGAGGTCACCAATGACGGTGGCGCGAATTCCGATCGGCCCTGATGCCGGATTCGGAAAGACCACGAACGATGGGGGCGGAGCGGCGATCTCACCTGTGCTCACGGCGAACATCAGCGCATTGAATGCGTTGATCCGGCCATGCCCGTGGTAGTTATCGAAGCCCGGTGTGTCCTCCAGCGGGTCGCCCACTTGATCTTCGGCAGTGGCTTGGATGATTGAACGGATCTGGGCCGGAGTGCGCGATGGTACTTGGGCTTTCAGTAGCGCCGCCAATGCCGAAACGTGCGGTGTGGCCTGCGAGGTGCCTGCCCAGAATGTGGTGAACGAGACATTGCTCAGATGGCTGAGGCCATAGATGCAATCGCCTGGGGCGCTCACGCTGATGTGCGGACCGTAGTTGCTCCCGCTGGTCGCGCTCCAATAGAAGGGGGCCGCTCGCCGGTCGTTCGCACGGGTTGCGCCAACCGCCATGACGCCATTGAGCGATGCCGGTATGAAGGGGACATTGCTATTGGTGTTCATCATGCACGCGACCACCAGCACATCGTTCGCGAGGGCGAAGTCAACCGCGGCTTGCATCTCGGGCGAAGCATCCGATCCGCCCATGCTCATGCTGATCACATCTGCGCCATTGTTGATGGCGTAGTACATCGCTTCGATCCACCAGCTGTAATAGCCTTGGTTCTGGCTGTTGAGCGCCTTCAGCACCATGGCCTTGCAATTCAGATCGACGCCGGTGAAGCCCATGCCATTGTTGCCATCGGCCGCAACGATGCTTGTCACGTTGGTGCCATGGCCCTGGTCGTCGGTCGGGTCGTTATCGTTGTTGGCCGTATCCCAGCCCTGCACATCATCGATGTATCCGTTGCCATCATCATCGATGCCATTGCCTGCGGTCTCGCCGCTGTTCGTCCACAGGCGCTGGCCCCAGTCGGGGTGCTGCAAGCGCACGCCACTGTCGATGATGGCCACGGTGACATCGGCGCTGCCCTGCTCAATGCCCCACGCGTTCTCCATGTCAATGTCGCAGCCGGCAACGGCCGGTGATTGCGTGAAGGTCCCGTCGTTCTTCAGGCCCCATTGCCTGTAGTACTGCGGGTCGTTGGGAACGAAGCTGCGATCGCCGCCGCCTTCACCGATGTGGTCGATCTCGGCGCGCAACACCTGGCCCATGCTGCGGTACTGCGCCAAGGCCTGTTGCGCATCGCTGCCCTCCGTAAGCTGCACCACGAAGAGGCGCGGCATTCCCGGCTTGGTCGGCGTCAGTCTCTGGATCCGCTCAGCATCGAGCATGGCGCTCAGACGATCGATGAATTCGACACCGATCGCGGCCTTGGCGGTGATGGGCGGCGCCTTCATCTCAGCAGCATCCGAAACGCGGATGATGATGCGGTTGCTGGACTGCGCGAGGAGCGCTGCAGGAAGCAGCAGGAAGGCTAGTGTGGAGAATTGCTTCATGGGAACAGGTTTGTCGGACCGTGAAAGTAGAGGTGCGCCTCTGTACGTCCAGCATCACGATTTCTCGTGATGGGCTTCAGCCACGCATCTCCTCTTCGAGTGTTCGGCCCAGGTGGCCGGCTTTCCTTGGCACCAAGCTCATTGCATATTCGCTGAGCGCGGTGATGGTGAGGCTTGGATTCACGCCCAGGTTCGCGGGGATGATGGAGCCGTCGAGGATGCGCAGCTCCGGATAACCGAAGGCCTCGAAGCGCTCGTTCACCACACCTTCTGCAGCCGTTGCGCCCATCGGGCAACCGCCGAGGATATGCGCCGTGCTGCTCATGTCCAGCAGTACTTCGGGCAGGGCGTTCATGGCCGTTCCTCCGCTCTTCGCCGCATAGCGATGCATCACCTCCTGCCCCACACCGATGAAGGCGGGGATGCGCTTGCCGCCATCGCGCGCCACGCTCAGTTTGCCGCCGAAGAGTCCGCGCTTCCAGCGTACGCGCACGGCATTGTCGAGGGTCTGCATCACGAGCAGGATGATGCTGTGCCTGCCGAAATCGCGGCGCAGCACATTGAAGGCCTTGCGCGGCTGCGTCACGGTGTTCCAGATGCTCTTCGCCACGCGCAGCAGCGGATGCCCCTCGCCTGCGGCTATCACCGCCAGCAGTCCCATGGCGCCTGATCCATCGCCGTACTTGACCAATTCGATGTGCGTGTGCACATCGGGCTCGAACACGCGGCTGATAGCCACGCCGTGATTCACTTTCTCCGGTATGCCACTGATGCCGCAGAGCGATTCGCTGTTGGTGCGTAGGCTGGCGCCCAGCTGCTCGGAGAGCGCAGGAAGTGTGCGCAGTTCATGCTTCTGACGCATGAGCAAGTTGAGCGTGCCCATCACGCCTGCGCTCACCACCAAGCCTTTCGCGCGGAAGACACGATGCTTGCCTTTCAGCAAAGAAGTTGAGATCCGCGTATGCACATGGTAAACGCCGTCGATGTGCTCGATGCGCGTGACCTCCGTCTCGGCCTCGATGCGCGCGCCATAGCGCTCCGCGAACCAGAGGTAGTTCTTGTCGAGCGTGTTCTTGGCGTTGAAGCGGCAGCCCACCATGCAGTTGGCGCAGGCCGTGCATCCGGTGCGCTTCGGCCCCAGCCCCTTGAAGTACGGATCGGTAGGCGTCCTCGCATCGCCGAGATAGACGCCGATGTGATCAACCGGCTTGTAGGTCTCGGCCTTGCCCATGTCGCGCGCGATCTCGGCGAGGAAGCGGTCCTCTGGTCCTTCTTGATCGTAGCGCGTGCTGCCCAGCATGAAGCGCGCGGTAGCATAGTGCGGCGCCAATCGTTCCTTCCAATCGCCGAAGCGCGACCAAGCCGGGTGGCGGAAGAAGCCATCGCCCGGCATCATATGCGTGTTGGCGTAGATGAGGCTGCCGCCGCCGACGCCCGCGCCGCTGAGCACCATGATGCGGTTGAGCAATTGGATCTGCTGCGGACCGAAGCAGCGCAGCACGGGCGCCCAGAGGAATTTGCGCACGCTCCAGTTGGTGCGCGGGAAATCCTTCGTTGCCCAGCGCTTGCCCTTCTCCAGCACGAGCACATCGTACCCTTTCTCCACCAAGCGCATGGCGCTCACGCTTCCACCGAAGCCGGAGCCGATGACGATGTGGTCGTATATCGGGGTGCTTGAGTTCATGCGCGAATTCGGATGCGATGCCGGTAAAGATGGCGTCTATCGCGTCTGCCACTGCTGGATGAAGCAGAGACTGGCACACATCCATCATTGCATCCCTCCGCTCATCCATTGTAACCGCATGCGCACGATCGAGCGTCATAGGTTCATGCCCATGAACCCGACCACCATGCGACATCTACTGGCCGCAGCTTTGATTCTTCCTCTAACGGCTTGCGCACAACTGCCCGCAGAGCGAAAAGCCCAACTAGATGCCGTGATGGAAGAGCACTTCACAGCCGATGATCCGGGCGGCGTGGTGCTCGTGGCCCAAGGCGACAAGATCCTGTATCTACGGGCGCTGGGCATGGCGGATGTGGCCGCGAACAAGCCGCTGACCACGAACAGCGTGCTGCGCATCGGCAGCGTTACGAAGCAGTTCACCGGCGTGGCGATCCTGCAACTGGCTGAGCAAGGCAAATTGAAGCTGACGGACGAGATCCAACAGCACGTGGACTTCCCGAAGAAGGAGCATCCCATCACCATCGAACATCTGGTGTCGCATACATCAGGCATTCCCAACTTCACGGACCTGCCTGGCTACAACGTGGACACCTACGGCAAGGACATCAGCATAGCGGCGATGGTGGACCAGTTCAAGGATCTGCCGCTGGAATTCGAGCCGGGCACCAAGTGGAGCTACAGCAACAGCGGCTACATCCTGCTCACTGCGATCATCGAGAAGGTATCGGGCCTATCATGGACGGACTATGCGGAACAGCACCTGTTGCGCCCGGCAGGAATGACGGCCAGCAGCGCTTCGATCAACAGCGCCTTTTTGCCATACGAACCGGGCCTTGGTTACCAGAAAGACGGTGACACTTGGGTGCCAGCTTTCGCTGTAAGCCTGGCGTGGCCGCGCGGCGCCGGCGCCATCCGCAGCACCGTTGGCGATCTGTTGAAGTGGAATACAGCGGTACATAAGGGCACCTTGCTCTCGCCTGCCATGCGCGAGAAAGCGTTCACCGCCTTTCCACTCGCGGATGGTTCATCGAGTAACTATGGCTACGGCTGGATGTTCATGAACGTGCAGGCCAGTCCCACGCACGAGCACAGTGGCGGTATCAACGGATCCACCACCAATTCGATCTACCTGCCGAATGAAGAGATCTATGTGGCCGTGCTGGTGAACCGCGAATCGGACGACGCCCACAACCTGGCCCCGAAGCTGGCCGCCATCGCCCTTGGCAAACCATACGGCGGTATCGAACAGCCGCTCACTGCGGAACAGGCGCAGCAATACACGGGTGTGTACGTGAACAAGGACGGCGTGGAGCGCTACATCACCTTCGATGCGCAAGGGCTGCACTCACAACGCCAAGGCGGTGGGCGCTTCGATCTACGCTACCTGGGCAACGACCGCTTCCTCTTCTCGCACGATGTCGTTGACCTCACCTTTCAGCGCAGCAACGGCCAAGTAACCGGCGCGCTATTCCAGTCGCGCGACCGCGAAGAACACCTCACCCGCACCGACAAGCCCCTGCCCAAGCGCGAGGCCATTGCATTGAAGAATGCCGAGCTGCAAGCCTACGTAGGCGAGTACGAACTCGCACCGGGCTTCACGCTCATCTTCCGCGCCGAGGGCGATCGCTTCTTCGTGCGCGCCACCGGCCAGCAAGAGATCGAGGTCTTCGGCTCCGCGCCGCACGAGTTCTTCCTCACCGTGGTGGATGCCAGCATGACCTTCCACCCGGAGGCGGACGGAAGCATGCGACAGCTCACTTTCCGCCAAGGCGGTGAGATGCAGGGCACGCGTGTGAAGTGATGCACTTCGTGCTGCTTGCTGGTCACGGCGGACTTGATAGGGCAATGCCAGCAGCCCCAATGCAAGAGGCAGCGTTAGAGCGATCGATGTAAAGGCTGAATGGGCGATGGCGGCTAAATAGGACACGGCCTCTCACGCTCACTTCACCCTACCTGTAGCCGTCGTGGGCGTTCGGATCGCAGATGCCCTTCGGAAGCATCTTGATCCTTTGATGTCCAATGTTGCGGATTCAACGCAACGCTCTTTCCCTCATCTCAAATCGCGCCCCCCTAGAACTGGAAGTAGATGAATGGCACCATCTCCGCCGTCACTGTCTGATAAACGAACACCACCACGCCCGCGCTGAGCAGGGCCATGAGCCACAGCGGCAGCGATGCGAAGCCCTCGCGGTAGCGCTGCTTGAACGATTCCGGCAGCCAATGCACCACCATGCCGATCACCATCACGCCGAACACGCTGCGGAAGGCCCAGAGCACATCGCCCGCCACATGCAGGTTGAATGAGCTGGTGACCTGATGGAGGAACTCGTTCGCCGTTTCCAGGTCGGGACTGCGGAACCAGATGCGCGTGAAGCTGATGAAGGCGAAGGTGAAGGCCACCTTCCACGCGTGCGCCGCCCAATGCACGCTCTTCTCCCACGGACTGATGCGCTTCCATTGCTTGTACACCAGCAGGCCCAGGCCATTCAGCCCGCCCCAGATCACGAACATCCAACTGGCCCCGTGCCACAGGCCGCCGATGAGCATCGTGATCATCAGATTCAGGTTGGTGGTGATGGCGTTGTGCGCGTTGGGTGAGTATTGCACCAAAACGTACGCAGCAGCGATTGCTGAGAGGTAAACCACCGGCAGCCACCACCAGCCGGTGAGCAGGATCAGCGCCGCACCGATGACACCAAGCATGATCCACGAGAATAGCGAGCCGCCGCGATTGCCGCCCATCGGGATGTAGAGGTAATCGCGCAGCCAGGTGCTCAGGCTCATGTGCCAGCGCTTCCAGAACTCGGCCACGTTGCGCGCCTTGTAGGGACTGTTGAAGTTCATGGTGAGCCGGAAGCCCATGAGCAGCGCCACGCCTATCGCGATGTCGGTGTAGCCGCTGAAATCGGCATATACCTGCAGCGAGTATCCGAAGAGCGCCATCAGGTTCTCGAAGCCCGAGAAGCGCAGCGGATCAGCGAAGACGCGGTCGATGAAGTTCACGGCGATGTAGTCGCCCACGATCATCTTCTTCACCAAGCCGTTCAGGATCCAGAACACCGCAATGCCGAACTCGTGGCGCGTGAGGCTGTACGGCTTCGCGATCTGCGGGATGAACTCGCTGGCGCGCACGATGGGGCCTGCCACCAGTTGCGGGAAGAAGCTCACGTAGAAGCCGAAGTCGAGCAGGTTGCGCACGGGCTTCAACTGGCCGCGATGCACATCGATCGCGTAGCTCATGCACTGGAAGGTGTAGAAGCTGATGCCCACCGGCAGCAGCACCTTGTTCTCCACGAAGTGCGCATCCCAGGCGTGGTTGGCCCAGCGCGCGAAGTAGTTCACCGGCTCGAAGCTGGTGCCCGCGATGGCGTTGATGTTCTCGACCACAAAGTGCGCGTACTTGAAGAAGCCGAGCACGAGCAGGTTGAGCGCGACGCTGGTGGCGAGCAACAGTCGCCTGCGCAGCTTGTCATCGGTGGCGGCGCTTGCCCGGCCGATGAGGAAATCCATGACGATGCTGAAGGCGAGCAGGCCCACGAAGAGACCGCTGGTCTTGTAGTAGAAGAAGAGGCTCACGGCGAAGAGCCACGCGCTGCGCCACAGCGGACGCTTGTACACGGCCGCGTAGCCCGCGAGCGCCACGAGGAAGAAGCCCCAGAAGAAGAAGCGAGTGAAGATGAGCGGCGAATGCTCGTCGTAGAGGAACAGCGATGACCAATCGATGCCTAGCTGCATCAGCGGCTCGTTAGCTTGAGGTGGTTGCCGTACGCTTCCATCAACGCGCCGTAGAGAAGGTCGCCGAGCAATTCATAGCCGTTCCGGTTCAGATGCACGCGATCAGCTTTCGCCAATCCTGCCTTCTCCCATGCGCGGATGCTGCCTTCTCCGCCCATCACGCCCCAGGTGTCCCACACGCCAACGCCTTCGCTGGAGCTGAGCCTCAGCATGGCATCGCGCACCGCGCCAGCGTTCTTGTTCACGAAGCGGCGCTTCACATAGCTATCGGTATTGGTGGTGAGCAGGATCGCGGCCTTCGGATTGGCTATTCGGATGCGACGGATGAGTTCGCGGTAGTTGGCCTCGTAGCGCGCTCCGCTGAAGTCGGGGTCATGCGCATCGTTGATGCCGATGGAGAGGATCACGAGGTCGGGATGCAGGAGCGCGAGTTCTTCGCTGAAGCGCATGCAGCGCAGCCAGCTCGCGGTGCTGGCGCCATTCACGCCCAGCGGGTGCAGCACCACGCCGGGATCGCCCGTGCCCAGCTCGATGCCGTAGAGCGTGAACGAGCGTTGCGTCGAATCGGTGCGCTGGATGCGCAAGCGCAGCGTATCGCTGTGGCGGTCGTAGGTGAACTCGGTGAAACCGCGGAACTCATCCACGCGGCGCTCGATGCGCAATGTGCTGTCGGCGCTCCATGCGAACACCTGATAGCTGCTGTCCATGCGGTGCAGCACGCGCACGCGATCGAAGGAATAGCCGGGATGGATGTCCTCGCGGAAGGTGACCTTCAGTTCGGTGAGCGTGTCGAGCGTTGTGGCGCTGATGCCCGCCATGCCGAGGGTGGAATTCTCCGGAGCGTGAACATTGCGAAGCGCCGTCCACTTGCCGGTGAACTCGGGCTTGTACCACCACGGATTGTTGCTCTTCGCCATGTTGTAGGGGAAGACGAAGCCCTTCGCGGCGCGCATGCCCGGCGACATGCTCTGCATGCGATGACGCAATTGCATCGTCCACATGTCGGCCTGCACGTGCGAGCCGCCGATATGCACCACGCTCACTTGCCCTTCGCCCGCGAACACCGCGCGATCGAGCGCTTCGTGCCACATGGCCCATGCGCTGCTATCGCCCTTGAACACGATGTGATTGGCAGCGGGATTCATGAAGGGCCGCGCATGCACCGCGAAGGGATTGGCCTGTGCCATTGCGAGCGACGAGAGCAGTATGCAGGTGATGAGGGTCGTATTCCGCATGCTACTGTGCTGATTTGAGATAGACAGCGTACTCATTGATCAACGCGGTGTAGAAGATCTCGCCCACTTTGCGCGCGCCTTGCGGACTGAAATGCGTGTAGTCATCTGCTGCCAGCGGCGGATCGGCCTGCACCCAGCTCACCATGCTGTTGCGGCCGCCCATGGCCTCGTACATGTCCCAGAAAGCCGCGCCCTGCGCCAGCGCGTTCAGCTTCATCGCGTCGCGCACATCCTCGAGGAAGGGCCGCGTCACGTAGTCCTCGCCTTCCTTGATGCTCATGTCACTGGGGCCGATCACGATCACGCTCACGCCGGGAATCTGCTTGCGCAGCTTCGCGATCACGCCACCGAAGAAGCGCCCATATCGATCCGCTTCTTCCTTGCTCTTGATGTTGGGCAGCGCGTTGCCGCCGTATTGGAGGATCAGCAGTCGCGTATCCAACTCGGCGAACATGCGCGCGAGCAATGACGGGTCGCCCTTGCTGAATTCGTAGCCCGCAGCGCCGCGCGCCGAGATGTTATCCATGGCCACGCCGGTGCTGCCATCGAGCGCGATGCCGAACACATCGGGGCTGTCGGTGCCTTCCAGGGTGATGGTGATGGTGCCCGGCGTGCGAGGGAAGCGCCATTCGCGTGTGAGCAGGCCATCCTGCGGCTCGATCACTTCCTCACTCAGTTGAGTGCCATCGGCTTCCATGAGCAAGGTGAGCGGCGCGCGATGCCAGCCATAGAACAGGCGGCATTCGTTCCAAGCGCGGGCCTTGTTGTAGGCGCGCTTGTCGGGCGTAAGCGTGATGGTGGCCGTGCGCGGCACCGAATCGAGCTCCACTGTATCGGGCAGCGAGGGCGTGAAGCGGCAATAGGCCGATAGCGCGCCGTAGCGGTTGTGCGCGTGCTTCTTCAGGTTGGGGTCCATTGAGCTGAAGCGCTGCCAGTTCGTGCTCAGCTCCCGCTTCACGCTGAAGTGCGGCCCAACGTCGAGCACGGCGATGAGGCCCGGACCGCTGCCATGGAATTGCGTCTGC
Source organism: Flavobacteriales bacterium (assembly GCA_016713865.1). GTDB lineage: Bacteria > Bacteroidota > Bacteroidia > Flavobacteriales_F > PHOS-HE28 > PHOS-HE28. Next base: position 47,551 of record JADJOG010000014.1, read on the forward strand.
AGCTTGTTGCGCACATAGGCCGTGATTCGATCGCCCTCGATCTGCGAATCGCCGTAATGGAGGATCCGTATCGGCTCCTTGCCCGCGTATGCCGATTGCAGCGACTTGAAGAAGGGATGCAGCACGCTTGCGCCTTTTTCCGGGAAGTGGAAGCGGATGCGATCCTCGAGCGGCGCCAGTTTGCTCTCATCGAAGGCGATGGGCTTCTTCGCACTATCCGTTTCAGCAACAGCCTGCGTCTCGGCTACGGCATCAAGCGCGATGGTGTCACTAGCTGTGCTATCCGTCTCGATGGCAAGGATCTCGGAGATATCGACGCGCTGCTGCTTCTCGGCGAAGAGCAGCTCACTTGCGGTTGGCATGCGCAGGGAGACGAAACCAAGGTCCGCGCCTTCCTTCGGCAACACCTGTCCGATCAAGGCCAGCAAGGCCAGCACGGCAGCAACGAAGGCGAGCACGCGCTCGGGGCTCATGGCTTCACCGGGACTTTGATCCGTTGACCGGGCCGAATGCCCGCACCGATGCCATTCACGCGCATGAGTGAATCGGCATCCACGCCGGGGTAACGTTTTGCGATGCCATAAAGCGAATCGCCCTTGCGCACCGTGTACCAGGTGAATCCGTCATCGCTTTTCGACGCAGGCGCCGTTGTGGGCTTCGGCGCAGGCTTCACGGTTGGCGCCGGGCTGGCAGCAACCGCCTCCGTACGCACCGTTGCTTGATCCGTTGGGCCTTCGCCCTCTTCGCTCTTCTCCTTCTCTTTCTCGAAGCGCGTGCGCTGAGAAGGCGTCACCCAGATCACGAGTTCCTCGCCCACATCAATGTGGTCGCTCTTCATCTTGTTCCAGGTCTTCACCTGCGACACCTTCACATTGAAGCGCTGCGCGATGCGGCCGAGGTAATCGCCGCTGCGCACGCGGTAGTAGATCGCCTCGCGACCATCGGGGCCTTTCGCCACCACATCCTCGCTGGGCTCGCTTGCCTTGCGCTCGGTCTCGGCCAGCCATTGCTGCAAGCGTTGCACGCTGTCGGCCATGGCCTCGTAGCGCAAGCGCTCACCACGTGGGATCAGCAGCGCGTGATAAGCGGGCACACGATCGCTGCACAGCGTAGGATTCATTGCGCGCAGTCGATCCTTCGCGATGCCTTGCGCTGCGGCTATGGCGGTGATGCGCAGCTCCTTCGGCGAGCGGATGGTGTCGGCAGGCTCGAAGGGTGAAACATGAATGGGTGCTATGCTGAACTGCTCCGCTTGCGTTGCCAAATAGGTCATGGCCATCAGCAGCGGCAACGCATCGCGACCCTCCTTCGTGACTTGCAAGTGCAACAATCGTGGATCCGATTCGCCCTTCAAGCGCTCTTTGGCGCGCGTCACGTTCGCTGGGCCGCAAGAGAAGGCCATGACGGCTGTGGGCCAATCGTTGTAGAGCGCGTGCAGGTCCTTGAGCCATCGCGCAGCAGCCATGGTGCTCAAGCGCGGATCGCGCCGCTCGTCGATCACCTCATCGATGCGCAGGCCGTAGCGCACCGCAACGGGATAACTCAGCATCCACATGCCCGCGCCGCCTTCGCGACCTGCGGCCATAGTGTTCATGCACGATAGCGCGAGCGGCAGGTAACGCAGTTCCTTCGGCAAGCCATTCCGCAGCAGTTCGCCATCGATCAGCGGCGCGTACTCCTCCAACAGGCCCAAGGCTGCGCGCAGGTCCTCGCGGCGGGGCTCGCCTAGCAGGTTCACGTAGCGATCAACGGCGCTGTCGGCGAACACGGGCAGCACCTGGGACATGGGCTTCAGGCTCGCGTAGAGGCCGCGCGTGTCCATGGCGCGCACGACGCCGGGGCGATGCGTTCGGCGGCTCTCTTCGATGGCGGTGCGAACAGGCCATGTGGCCACAAGGCTATCGAGCCGCCAAAGCGACTGCGCGCTGGAGAGGCCCGCGCTGATCGAACAAGCGAATACGATGAACAAGCGCATGCGTGCGTAAAGCAAGAACAGGGCCTGCCATCGAAAGCGTATCCGACGCCATCGATTTTCCACGCGGACGTGTGTGCATGCGGCGCTAGGCGAGCCGGTCTTTCAAGCGCAGGAATGGCTGCTCAACGAGGCGATACGCGATATGCGCGAAGAGGCAGCTGAGCAGGGCCGCGAGCAGCAAGGTCACCAAGGCGAGCTGTTCTTCGCGTCCTGTGATCCAGCGGGCCAAGGCAATGGCCGGCATGTGCAATAGGTACAGGCCATAGCTGCGTTCCCCTAGCCATGGCAGCAGCCTCCAATTGTCGAGGCGGAACACGCCATCACGCGCGGCCGAGCGTTCGATCAAGAGCGCGCAGAAGGCGATCACGATCACGGTGTTGGCAAAAGCCATCCGGAGCGGTGATCCATGCATCCACAGGCACAGCAAGAGCACAGCAAGCGGCAGCAGCTTCACGAATGCGCCACGGAGGCTCGGCGAAATGCGATTGATCCGATTCATGATCACCTCGCCTTGCCAAACCATGAGCGCGCCGAGAAGCGAACCAGCAGCGAGGAATCGCAGATTGCTGATGAGATGGAAGTACTTGGACAGTGAGTCGCTGTATCCCGCGAAGGCGATAGATCCGATCAAGAGAACGCTGATGCACCCGACGAAGAGCCGTTCGGTTCTCACCAAAGGAAGCAGCAGCCCCCAAAGCAGATAGAATTGCTCTTCAACAGCCACCGACCATTGCACGCGAAGTGTTCCGATGTCCGGGTTGCCGTGATGCAGCATGCTGAAGTTGGCGAGGAACAGCGCGTGCATCCACCATGGGGCGGATTCCGAGACCGGGTCGCCGATCATGCGTGTGAGCAACGGGATCGCCACGAAGCCCAATATGAGCACGACGTAATAGAGTGGCCAAATGCGCAGCGCTCGCCGTGCCATGAAGCGGCCCAAACGGAAACGGCCTTCGCGCCGCTCGCGCAGCATGCGGATCGTGATCAGGTAGCCACTGAGCAGGAAGAAGAAGACAATGCCGAGCCGGCCACCGTGTCCATCGAAGCCCATGACGACCCGAACATTGTGCGCGATCAGTCCTCCGGGCGATGGGATCTCACGCGTGGCATGCCAGATGAAAACCGCCGAGGCGGCGAGGCCGCGCAACGAATCCAGCTCGGGAAGGCGTTGCTGGGCTGACATGCTTGGCCTCGATCCGCAAATACTGAGATCAAGCTCACTTCCCCATCACCCCGCACAGATACCACAGCAATCGCGCGCCCACATTCGCATCCCACTCGTCTTTCCCTGGGCTTACTTCAACCATGTCGAAACCGATGATGGTGCGCTTGGCAGCAAGACGCGAGATCAAGTAGGTGGCTTCCTCGAACTGCAATCCGCCGGGCACCGGTGTTCCGGTGTTGGGGCATAACGTGGGGTCAAGGCCGTCAATGTCGAAGCTGATGTGCACCTTCTCGGGCAGCGCGTTGATGATGGCCTCGCACTGGTCCTTCCAGGTGGCGCCAGCGTATTGCATGGCACGCATGTCGGCGCTGCGCACGATGCGCACGCGATCCTTGGCGGCGAGGAAGACCTCGTTCTCCTGCTGGCAGAAATCGCGGATGCCCACGCTTACGATGCGCTCCAGTTGCGGGATTCGCAGGGCGTTGTGCATGATGCTGGCATGGCTGTAGAGGAAGCCTTCGTAGGCGATGCGCAGGTCGAGGTGAGCATCGATGTGCAGGATGCCGAACTTCTTGTGGCGCTTGGCCTGCGCGCGGAAGAGGCCCAACGGTGTGCTATGATCACCGCCCACGAGGCCCACGCGCTTGCCCTTGTCCATCCAATAGGCGCAGCGCTCTTCCACCCAATCGTTCATCACGGCGCACTCCTCATTGATGAGCACCATGGCCTTGGCGGCCTTCGCCAGCTTCTTCGCGCTCGCTTCTCCGGTTTGCGCTTCGATCACCACCGCAGCGAGCTTCTTCAGCGCATCGCTCTGCTGCTTCAGGGCCTTGGGTATCTCGTCCATGGCGATGCCACGCTTCCACAGGCCGGGGAATTCCGGATGAAAGAGGTCCACTTGGAAGCTCGCTGCGCGGATGGCTTCCGGTCCGCGCGATGTGCCGCCGCCGTAACTGGTGGTCACTTCCCACGGCACGGGCACGAGAACGATGTCGGCTTCTTCACAGGTGAATGGGAGACCATAAACCTGGGCGTCTGGATCGCCGGGGCTATTGGGGTCGAAGGATTTGATCTTGGCGGCTTTGCTCATGCGGGGCTCGCGGATGCGCTCAGCAACGGCGAGGCGGCCAAGGTAGCAGCCGCGCGCAGGCTACTTTCGCGCGGTCACAAAACCGGTCGCATGCGGAAGCTCATATGCTCTATCGCTTTTCTCAGCTCCATCGCGCTCAGCGCGCAGAACGCCTACCTCACCAACTGCTTCGTGCCACGCTATTGGAAAGCGAACACCGGCTGGGAGATCGCCGCGCGCGTGCGGAACAGCCAGAGCGGAGCGCCGCTGATCAGCTTCCGGGTCGATTACCGTTTCGGGAATGGTCCTGTGCAGCAAGGCGATTGGCAGAGCACCACGGGCATCAATCCCGGACAGTATTGGCCCTACGTGCATCAGATTCCTTTCACTTCGCCATCGGCCGATGGAACCCTGAAGGTCTGGGTGGTGGGCATCGGAGAAACCGACCCGGCCAACGACACCCTCAGCTTCCCGTTAACCGTGATTCCTCAGTGGGCCACCAAGAGCGTCTTGATGGAGCAATTCACCGGAACCTGGTGCCAATTCTGTCCCACACCGAACGCCACCACCAATGCGCTCGATGCCGATCCGTTGATCGTGGTGGCCAAGCACCACAATGCAGACGAATTCAGTGTGCAGAGCAGCACGGATTATTGGGCGCAGTTCAGCGCCAATTATTCGCCATCCGGCGTGATGGATCAAGAAGAGTTCGGCCGATTGCAGGATGATGCAGCCTATGACCAATGGGGCGCGCGTGCCGATCTCCGCAAGCTCGGCGTATCGCCTGTCGCGGTGAGCGCGATGCCGGCCTTCAATACATGGACACGCATGCTCGCGATGGATGTGATCGCCGATTTCAAAGCCGCGGTGAGTGGCCAATTCGTGCTGAATGCTTATGTGGTGGAGGATCAGGTGCCAGGCCCGCAAACGGCTGGCGCTCCCGGTTATCTGCACCAGCAGGTTGTTCGCGCCGTGCTAGGCGGACCAACCGGAGTAGCGGGCGTGATCCCTTCGACAACGGTGGCCAACACGATTTACTCTGAGCAGTTCGCTCTTCAGGTGCCTCAGGAATGGAACCACACGAACCTGCGCGTGATCGCAACCGTGAGCGAGCGCAGCGCGGCCGGCACATGGACGATGAATGTGTCAGATAACGCGCTGATCGAAGTGGGTGTGGGAGAGGAGCCGGGATTGCGCTTCGGGTTGTTCCCGAATCCGGCGCGCGATGCGGTGCGACTTCGCTTGCCATCTGATTCCCCTGCGCGCGTCAGGCTGTTCGCCGCAGACGGCCGAATGGCTTACGACAGCAGTGTTGTGCCGATCGGTGGCCTCGCGCTGATCGAGCGGCCAGCGTCAACCGAGCCGGGCCTCTTCTTGATCCGCGTTGATCAGGATGGGCGAACCGGTATGGAGCGTTTGATGCTGGATTGAAAAGAACAGCCCCGCTCGCGCTGCGAGCGGGGCGTTCAAGAGCACGGCATCCAACCCCTCGTTGCGGCCGCGCTTGGTATCCGTCACACTGCCATGCGGAGGAATGAGAGCACGCTGGGCAGCCGCACCTCTAGTGAGCGCTGGTCTGCATTGCGCGGCTCAACAGGCTCGTTCCGTTTCTCTTCTTCTTTCACGCCGCTGTCCTTCGGAGCTGCTATAGGTTGGCTCTCTTCGAGGCCAGCGGGGGTCATGCGCCAAGCCTTGCCCAGCATATCCCGGTCGCGCGTATTGGTCGTGTTCTCCACATCGTAGATCACTGCATCGCTTCCGCGGCGGAGGAAGACCTCCTTGCCGATGGGCACTTGCAAGGTGAATTGCGCATCCTGCCCGCGGATCCCATCGACTTGAGGGAAGCGCACCACGGGTGAAACGAAGAGCACGTCGCCCTCTTGCTTGAATCGGGTGGCGATCCGCTGCGCATTCCCCAGCGCCTCCTTGCCGTTGCGGCCATGCGATTCGCGGATGGTAATCAGACGGAATAGGCTGTCGGGGCTGGCTTCCACATCGATGGTGGCCCACCCGCCAGCGATCAGTCCTTCGCTAACCACGATGCCATCCAGCTCGAGATGCATCGAACCCTTGTTGTAGCGGTAGTTCCAATTGCCGGTAGTATCGCCATGCTCCATAGCGTCGAGATAGATGATGCCTTCCGAGGGCGAAGCCAGCTCGATCTCGTCGCGCACTTCCACTTCGCGCCTGAACTGACCGGCCATGGTGAATACTCCGATGACCACCGGCACCAGCGCGACGAACCACAATAGTGCGAGCGACCATGCGAGCCATCCGGGCGTGCGTGTATTCAGCAGCAGGCGGAAGCCGCCGAGCAAGATGCCGATGATCGGCACAAGGCACAGCACGATGAGCCCGATGCCGAGCCAGAGCGCGTGATCGCGACTGCCGATCAGGAGAGCGCCCATATCAAGCAGTCCCAGATCCCCTGATCCGATTCCAGCGTGCCACAGTCCGAAAGCCCCTCCGATCATCGAGGTCACGAAGCCAACCAGGAGGCTGAGGCCGGTGATCACGATGAAGATGCCGAGGATCTTCACCAGCACATGGCCTGCATCCGCAGAGCGCTTGTCGGCCTCGTTGCCCCACTTGCGGCCCAGGTCCTTCGCTTCGCTGGCCACGCGCTGGCCGCCTTCCTCGAAGGCGCGTTTCAGGTTGTCAACGGTCACTGGTTCTCCGCCCATGCGCAGCCGATCGGCAGACGAGGCCGCCATGGGCACCAGGATCCAGAGGATCACGTAGAGGAGGAATGGTGTTCCGGAGCCGAGGAAGAAGAACACGATCATGGCCACGCGCAACCACAATGGATCGGTGCCCAGGTATGCGCCCAAGCCGCCGAGCACGCCGCCCACCCATTTGTCGTCGGGATCGCGGAAGAAGCGCTTCTGGCCCTTGGCCTTGGTGGCTCCCGGCGCCGGTTCTCCGGCATCGGCGGCGGATCCTTCGCTATAATCCTCCGGCTGCCCCATCACGGCCACTACGTGCTCCACATCGTCGATGGAGACCACGTTGCGCTGCGTGCCGAGCCGCTCGCGGAACAACTCAGCGATGCGCGCCTCGATGTCGGCCATGATCTCCTCTCGGCCATCGGCGCCATCGAATTGAGCGCGGATCCCGCTGAGGTAGCGTTGCAGGCGGTCATAGGCGTCCTCTTCGATGTTGAACACCGTTCCGCTCACGTTTGCAGTTACTGTCTTCTTCATGGTGGCTGTGGGTTGGCCTTGGCTATCGGTTGCGTCGTGTGGTCTTCTTCACGGCTTGTGCGAGTTCCTCCCAGGTCTGATCCAATTCGGTGAGGAAGCGGTCGCCCACGGCCGTGAGGCGGTAATACTTGCGAGGCGGGCCGGATCGCGATTCCTCCCAGCGGTAGGTGAGCAGGCCTGCATCCTTCAAGCGCGTGAGCAGCGGGTACAAGGTGCCTTCCACCACGATCAGCTTGGCATCCTTCAGGCTGGTGATGATATCCGACGGGTATTGCTCGCCTTGGGCAAGCACGCTGAGGATGCAATACTCCAGCACGCCTTTCCGCATCTGCGCTTTGGTGTTCTCGACCTTCATGTTTGGGCGGCGTTGGTTCCTGACGTGGCAAAGATGCATGCTTTGTTTGGTACTATGCAAGACATAGTACCATGTTTTGATGAACGGCGTAACCGCCGGTATGGGCGGCGTCAGGTATTTTGGCCGTCAAATCAGCTCATCATGCGCAAGCATTTCGGAAGGCGATCGTGGCGCTCCTGCTGGTGCTCTCGATCGGCGCCTATTTCCGCTACTGGTGGGTGTTCGGCACGGGGGTGAAGGCTGGTGAGCTGAACTACGTTGTGTACAAAGGGGTGCTTTTCAAGACCTACGAGGGGAAGATGATCCAGACCGGGATCAGGAGCCAGGCGGGCAATGTCCAGAGCTTCGAGTTCCTGTTCTCGGTTGAGAGCGAGGCAGTAGCGCGCGAACTGATGGCGAACAGCGGCAAGCAGTTCAACCTGCACTACCGGGAATACTTGGCGGCGCTGCCATGGCGCGGCCACAGCGAGTTCGTGGTCGATAGCATCGTGAGCATGCAGGATGTGAGCAGGTGATCCCGGCTTCGGAGCACAGAATCAACCTCAGCAACAAGTGTCCTATTTCACGCCGATCAGCAGCGGATCCCGACGCGGGGGCAGCCGCTCGCGCCGAAGGCGCAAGAGCAGCTTGCCGGAGGGCAGTGCATGGAGCCGGTTCAAGGCCGACCTGCGCGATGTGCGTGAGCGCTACATGAAGCAGACCTCGGCCGAGCACAAGCGGCTGGTGCTGCTGTTGATACTCATCGGCGCCGTTGTGCGCGTGCTTCTCATGCTGCGGCCCATCACCAGCGACGAGGCGTTGGCCTACATGACATTCGCTCGACAGCCCATGGGCGGATTGCTCTCCGATTTCAGCCTGCCATCGAATAATCTGCTGCACACGCTGCTGATGAAGTGGAGCACCGGGATCTTCGGCGTGAACGTGGTGGCCATGCGCTTGCCTGCGCTGATCGCGGGCTTGCTGTGCCTGCCATTCTACTACCTCTTCGTTCGCGCCATGTTCAATCGCTATATCGCGGTGGTGGCGCTCGCTCTGGCGGCTACTTTCCCTGCCCAGGCAGAACTCGGTGCCATGGCGCACGGGTACAGTTTCATCTGGTTCGCGTTATCTGTGGCGCTGGTGCTCGGGAGGCATCTAGCCAAGGAGAATAACCTGTGGACGGCTGTTTTCCTGGGCATCGTGCTCGCCTTGGGTGTCTGGGCGCATCCTTCAGGGGTGTATGCGGCGCTGCTCGTGCTCTTCTGGCTGCTGTTCTCATTGCTCGGCAAATACGAGCGTTCGCTCACCGAGCGCTTGGTCATGCTCGGCATAGCAGCAGCTGTTTTCGTTGCGGCTACCGCCCTATGCTATTTGCCGGTGATGGCTAAGCACGGCATCGATCACCTTCTGCAGCACGTGATTGATGGCAGGCTTCCATGGAAGGTCTACCAGAAAGCCTACCCCGATCATGCCTTGGCCGTGTGGACGTGGCTCACCGATCCTGTAGGCGGCTGGTTCGGGCTGCTCGGCTTCATCGCGATCGTGCACGCGGCATACATCTCCGCGAAATTCCGGATGCTCCTTATCGCCACGATCCTCGAGCGGTTCCGCTGGCCTTGGTCCTGCACGGCGAAGGCCAACCGTTCCAGTGGTCATACACCATTCTCGTGTTCCACTTGGGTTCGGCCATCGGGCTATTCTACCTGCTGAAATTCATACAGGACCATCTTATCACAGCATTCGCCAAACGAACACGCACCCTGGTGGCCGCGCTCGTCCTCGTAACAGGCTGTGGCGCCGCGGCCCTGTTCGCGCGCATTGACCATAGTCCGTACGCCCGTTTGCCTGAAGCAGCGCCAGCATCGGATTTCCTCGCTTCGGCCATGGTGGTGGGCGATCGCATTTGCGCACCAGTTCCGTGGGATCAGGCCTTACGATTCGGCCTTCTGTCGAAAGGCGTGCGATTGGAGGATTACGGGGCTTGCGAGGCGTCGTGCACCGTGTACATGGCCGCGGTTCCGCAGCGTGCGAATGCTGTCGACGAAGCGCTTTTGCATTGTGCCATGCTTCGCGATCAACTGGAGCAGGTCGAGATGGTGCGCGGCTGGCCCGGATTGAGATATTCGCGGCCCGAAAGCGCTGACCCTTTCGCTTTCCGGAAGACCTTGGTTGAGAACCCTCAACCGGCTTGGTTTCAACCCGCAACACTCAACCAGCTACGCAATGTCCGACGAAGGCCGCCAGATAATCTTCAATATGGTGAAGGTGGGGAAGACCCTGCCCTCCGGCAAGAAGATCCTCAACGACATCTACCTCGGCTTCTACTACGGGGCCAAGATCGGCGTGCTCGGTCTCAACGGCTCGGGTAAGTCCACGCTGATGCGCATCATCGCGGGCAAGGAGAAGAGCTACGACGGCGATGTGCACCTGAGCCCCGGCTACTCCATCGGCCATCTGGAGCAGGAGCCAGAGCTGGACGAGAGCAAGACCGTGATCGAGATCGTGCGCGAAGGCGTGCAATCGACCATGGACCTGCTGAAGGAATATGAGGAGGTGAACAACAAGTTCGCCGATGAGGATGTGCTGAACGATCCCGACAAGATGGATAAGCTCATCGCGCGTCAGGCGGCTCTCCAGGATCAGATCGAAGTGAGCGATGCTTGGAACATCGACCAGAAGCTCGAAGTGGCCATGGATGCGCTGCGCTGCCCCGATGGGGATCAGCCCATCAAGGTGCTCTCCGGTGGTGAGCGTCGCCGCGTAGCCCTTTGCCGCTTGCTCTTGCAGAACCCCGATATCCTTCTGCTTGACGAACCCACCAACCACCTCGATGCCGAGAGCGTGGCGTGGCTGGAGCTTCACCTGCAGCAGTACAAAGGCACCGTGATCGCCATCACCCACGATCGCTACTTCCTCGACAACGTGGCGGGCTGGATCCTCGAACTCGATCGCGGCGAAGGCATCCCCTACAAGGGCAACTACACCACGTGGCTTGAGCAGAAGACAGCACGTCTCGCGCAAGAAGAGAAGCAGGAGAGCAAGCGTCAGCGCGTGCTGAAGCAGGAATTGGAATGGGTGCGCAGCAACGCCAGCGCGCGCCGCACCAAGAGCAAGGCCCGCTTGCAGAACTACGAGAAGATGCAGGGCGAGAGCGTGAAGGAGAAAGAGGCCAAGCTCGAGATCTTCATTCCCAACGGCCCGCGCCTCGGCGATAAGGCCATCGAGTTCAAGAACGTGAGCAAGGGCTATAGCGATCGCCTGCTCATCGATAACCTGAGCTTCGCGCTGCCGCCCGCTGGCATTGTTGGCATCATTGGTCCGAACGGCGCGGGTAAGACCACGCTCTTCCGCATGGCCATGGGCCTCGAGAAGCCTGATAGCGGCACCATTACCCTTGGTGAGACCGTGCAGACCGCTTACGTTGATCAGAGCCACAAGGACCTGGTCGCCGACAAGACCGTTTATGAAGTGATCAGCGGCGGCCTCGAGAACATCACTTTCGGCAACGTGGTGATGAACACGCGCGCCTACCTCTCACGCTTCAACTTCAGCGGCACGGACCAGAACAAGAAAGTGGGCGTGCTCTCCGGCGGTGAGCGCAACCGTTTGCACTTGGCCATGACCGTGAAGCAGAGCAGCAACGTGCTGCTGCTGGACGAGCCCACCAACGACCTCGACGTGAACACGCTGCGCGCGCTGGAAGAAGCCATCCAGGACTACAGCGGCTGCGCGGTGATCATCAGCCACGACCGCTGGTTCCTCGACCGCGTTTGCACGCACATCCTCGCCTTCGAGGGCGATAGCCAGGTGTATTGGTTCGAGGGCGGCTTCTCCGACTACGAAGAGAACCGCAAGAAACGTGTCGGCGATATCGTGCCGCACCGGATCAAGTATAGGAAGCTGGTGCGGGGGTGATCGGGTAATCGGAAAATGAAGAAGCCCGGCACATCGCCGGGCTTCTTCATGCTGATGCTCGGTGCCCTACCGCACGCAATACGCCTTCAGCTTATTCAGGTACATGTCTTCCACGCTCTTCTCGCCGATGGCCACCACCTTATCGTGGAACTCCCACGCCTTGGGGCAATTGAGCGTGAGCGTGTAGCACTCGAATAGGCGGTATGTGAGGTCCGGGTCCTTGCCCATGCGGCGGTAGGCGCGCTTGTACAGGTCGAGGGCGAGCAGCGTGAACTCTTCGGCTTTCTTGTCGCGGCCTTCTTGCTGCATGTGGTAGCGTTGCTCCATGTACACATCGGCCTCCTCCTTCATGATCGGCGCGTAGGTGCTATCGAGCGCGATGCCCGCTTGGTAATTCTCGTGCGCTTCCAAGGGCCGCTTCATGCTCCGGAAGTAGGCGCCGAAGGCACGGTGCGCCTCGGGGTTGATCGGCATGGCCAGCCACGCCTCATTGAAGCGCCGCATCGATCCCACATGATCGTTCTTCTTCAGCCGCTCGAAGCCCAGCTTGCATAGGCTATCGCTCACCGCGCGCTGGCGGTTGCGGTTGTTCATGATGGCCATGAAGACATCCTGATCAACGGTGTTGTTCACCACATCAGGACCATTGTCGCCGAAGCGCGGCTTCAGATAAACGTCCTTCTCGGAACGGGCGTACCATTCATCGAAGGAGAGGAGCTGTGCCGATGCGGTAACGGCGAAGAGTGCGAGCGTGAGCGCGGCGAGTGTTCTCATGGCGTGGTTTCGGAGCGGCGAAGTTGGCAATGTTCGGGCCACCATCAAGGCAGCTGCCCTTGACGCGTGGCGGTGGGCACGCTTCCACCGATGTTCACCAGGATGGGGTCGCGGTCGTTTCCATCGCCTACGTAGCGGACGCGGCCATCCATATTCACATCGGTGAGGCGGTAGCCGGTGGTGGTAGCGGTGGGCACCGAGCCTCCTACCGTTACCAGGATGGGGTCGCGATCGTTACCATCACCTACATAGCGCAGTTGGTTGTCGCGGGAGCAATCGCCCGCCCAGAGCGCGGCAACGCCGTTGATCGTTTTCATGGCCTGCGTGCCGAAAGCCGGCAAGCTCCCGTCCGAAAGGTCGTACGAGCGCAGGGCCACGCTCACGTCGACAGGCGCGGCGGTCATTACGCCGAGATGGTTGCGATGCCGGATGGCCACATGGAAGCTGCCCGGCTTCTTGCTGAATTGCACTGGCCCGCTGCCATCGGCGCCAACGATATCGCCGTCGCGCTGGATCAGCGCGCTGCGTGTAGCCAGCACCTGCGCGGGGTTGTTCGCATCGCGCAGTTCAACCACCACCCAATCGACAATGGCATTCGCCGGTCACGCTCAGCGTTGCGGCTGTGGTGCTTTCGTTGCCGCCACCGATGTGCGCATAGCCCATGGTGGTGTATGGCTCGGTGAGCGGCAGCAGGCCTTTCACACGCAACGAGTCGTGCATCAGTCCTGTGTTCACATCGTATGGGCCTTCGAGCATCGCCTTCAGCCGCAGCGAGAGGCGGGGCTTCAGCACGAAGAGACCTTCGCCATAGCTGCTTACCAGCACATTGCCGCTGGCGAAGTAGGGGTAATTGCCCCATGCGCCGTTATAGGTCTTGCCGTTGTTGGCCGTATAGGTATCGAACCACGCCGCCAGGCTCAGCGTGCCATTGCCCACGTTCGCGGCATCGAGCACTTGAATGCCGCTGGTGTAGTTGGCCTCCCACACCAGGCCGCGATGCACGTACAGATTGTGGTCGATGCTCGCATTGGGACCGCTGAAGTAACCGATGTACACCGGCGCATCCAGGTCCTGCACGTTGTAGATGTGCGTGCGCGTGTTGTAGTTGAACGCGCTCTCATCGCCCTCGTCGTTCATGAGCAGGTAGCGGTGATCCTCGGTGAGCCATCCCTGATGGCACAGGCTGGGGCTGGTGTAGGGCGGCGTGGTGCTGATCAGCTGAATGTCCGTCTTGTCGGTCACGTCAACGATCGTAACGCGGTCGTTGGCGTTGATGTGGAAGTTGAAGCTGATGCGCTTGCCCACATGCTCGGTATCGGGGCCATTGTACTGGAACACGGTATTCTCATGGATGTAGCCCTCGAATGGGAAGGTGCCAGCAAGCGTTGGCACGAGCGGATTGCTCACGTTCACCACCACCAATCCGCCGCTGGCGATGCTGGTGCCCACCGCATACACGTAGGGTTCGGTCTTATCGGCGAAAATGGTGTGGCTGTTTCCGAAACCCGCGTAACGGGCATCTGCGGTGAAGGTCTGCGGCGGCGAGGTCACGTTGCGGAGCCGCGTCAGATCGAAGACCTGCAAGCCGTGCCCTGATGCCTCGCTGCCGATGAAGCACCAGTTGCCATGCGTATCCACATCGCGCCAGAGCGACTGAACGCCGTTGTGCGCCGGGAGTATCCCGAGCACCACCGGCGCCGATGGGTTGGTCACGTCAACGAAGATGGCCCCTGTGCGGCCACCGACGATCGCGATCTCGGCGTTGGTGAGCGGATCGGTCCAGCCCCACACATCGGCAACGCTGGTTCCCGCGCCCAGTTGGGCAAGGTCCACATGCGCCATCAGGTCGATGTTGCTGCATGGATAGGGGCCTGCGAAGCCATTCACGCAGGGCGTTTGGGCCCATGCCAGTGAGCTGAAGGCCGTTGCTGCGAAGAGAGCCAGGGTGCGCATGATGTTGAATCGTGCTCGCAAAGTAGCTGGTCGTGAGCGAATGCGGATGTTGCGTACCCGCATGGTTCCTGCCGTTGCTCAACCCTGTATATCCTCTGCTGCATTTGGCTTGGCGATGAGCCATGAGGCAGCCTACCCTTGTGGCGAGCGAAGGTCCCGCGCAAGCGGGATTCAGTTCTGGTCGGCGGGCCGCCCACTCCAAGAGAGGGCGGCTCCGCTGTTTTCTGCGGTCCGAGTCTGAGCATCGCCTAGTCTTGCGGATCTTAGTCGCTCAAACAATAGCTCGATGCGTCACGTCCTTTTCGCGCTTTTCGTCTTCATCGCCTTCGCGGGCCATGCGCAGCGCGTCGAGAACGCCTCGCGCAGCACCACCGGCTACATCAATCCCGACGGCCGCATCGAGAACGCATCGCGCAGCACCAAGGGCTACATCAACGCCGATGGCCGCATCGAGAACGCTTCGCGGAGCACCATCGGCTACATCAACAGCGATGGCCGCATCGAGAACAGCAGCCGGAGCACGGTGGGCTATGTGAACAAGGATGGCCGCGTGGAGAACAGCAGCCGCAGCACCATCGGGTACGTGAATGAGGATGGCCGCGTAGAGAATGCCTCGCGCAGCACCATCGGCTACGCGGCGGGCATCCCGCGCGAATGGGCCGCGGTGTTCTACTTCTTCTTCACGTTCGAGTAGGTATTCATGCTCCCCGCTTCAACGCGGCGAGCCTTTCCTCGAAGCCCTTCTCGTCTGATGGCTGATGCACGCGTGCGAAGAGCTCCATGTATTCCGCGCTGTGCTCGCGCACGCCGTTGGTGCGCAGGTCGAATTGAACGAATCCCATACAGCAGAAGGCCTTCAGCGCGAGGTTGGCGCGCAGGCGGTTCTTCATTGGCCCAATGGCGAGTGAATCGTCAGGTGGCTTCATTGCCGCCTCCCCTTGAAGACATAGGAGTACTTCGAGGGCAGCATGAAAATGGAGTTCATCTCCACCCGGAACGTCAAGGGCAGGAGTATCATGCACTCGGCGTTGGCGCCGTTCGTTGTGGCAGGCCGCCATGGTTGGAATTGCTTCACGACATGCAAATTCCTCCTCGATGTATCGCGTCAGCATGCCCTGTACGCCATTCACGCTAGCGTGCTCCTGGATCCTCACGTTGCGCAGGCGCCATGTTCATCAATCCAGCTTCAAGAGCATGGTTACGGGTGAGTTCTCGTGATCGCCGATCAATGCCAGCAACGCGGACATGCTGCTGCAACAACGTATTTATGGTGACCTGGCCCTCACCCAATTGCGGCCCGCGGTCGTGCAGGTTGGCATACATGATCCCGTTCTGCTCCGTCCACTCGAAGGGCCTGCCGATGTATGGATTGCGCGGTGGCAGCTCGCCCTTCACCGGGATAGCGCTGTGCAAGGCGAGCGATGAGATGTCCCGCTTGAGCACCTTCCCCTTCCTTGTCTGCTTGCTCACTACCGCAGGCACGTAGTGGACAAGGTGCTCATCGACTTGCGTGATCCGGCAAGAGAATAGTACGCCCTTGGTCGTAAGGATGGTATCGGGAAAGGCTTGCGCATATGCGCCTTGGCCAAAGGCTACAACGAAGCAGAAGAAGAGAAGCTTCATGCGAAGAAAGCGTTGGTAGCAAATATGCCGAGAAGCAATGAGCTTTCGGGATTGCATCTACGAGCTTTTCGCTCGAGCAACGAACTCCATGAGCGACGAATGGCCCGGCGCTACTTTCGCCGCCCACGGTTACGCACGCGACCTTCCTTCCTTCTTCCCTTGTGTCTTGAGACTTGAATCTTGATCATGGCCACCAAGCCTTCCATCCCCAAGGGCACCCGCGACTTCGGTCCGGTGGAGATGCTCCGCCGCAAGTACATCTTCAGCACCATCGAAAGGGTCTTCCAGAAGTACGGCTACCTGCCGCTGGAAACGCCTGCCATGGAGAATCTCGAGACACTCACTGGCAAGTACGGCGAAGAGGGGGATCGGTTGATCTTCAAGATCCTGAAGCGCGGCGCTGAGTTGGAACGGGCATTGGAAGACCGCACTAGAGGCTTTGCGGATGAAGCGTTGCGCTACGACCTCACAGTTCCCTTCGCGCGCTACGTCGTGCAGCACCAGAACGAACTCGCCTTCCCATTTAAGCGCTACCAGATCCAACCCGTGTGGCGTGCGGATCGTCCGCAGAAAGGGAGGTACCGCGAGTTCTACCAGTGCGATGCCGATGTGATCGGGAGCACGAGCTTGCTTAGTGAGGTGGAGCTTGTGTGCATTATTCAAGAGGTCTTCGAAAGTCTTTCACTCAAGGTCAAAGTGCATGTAAACAATCGGAAGATTCTTCTTGGTTTGGTCCAACTGTTCGAAGTGACCGATAGGCGGTTGACTTCATCACGATAATGGACAAGAAAGACAAGACGTGTAGATGGTGTTGTTGAAGAGCGCAGCGAATGGCTTCAGTTCAAAAGTTATAGAAGGCCTCGTGACATTTTACGGTAGGATTATTCCTATGGAAGATGAAAGGGGGCCTGAGAATCAAAATGCTGGCGAGCATATTCGAGGCGGCCAGTATCGAGATCGGCCTTCAGGGTTTGAAGGAACTTGGAGCGGTGTTCTATGCGCTCGCCAATTCAGCAATCAATAAGGCTGACAATACAGTCTTCCACGATCTCACTCTCGCCCGCGGCCTCGACTACTACACCGGCGCCATCTTCGAGGTGAAAGCCGCCGAAGGCACACTGCAAAGCAGCATCTGCGGCGGTGGCCGCTACGACGACCTCACTGGCATTTTCGGCCTGAAGAACATGAGCGGCGTGGGCATCAGCTTCGGCGCCGATCGCATCTACGACGTGCTGCTGGAGACGAACAAGTTTCCCGCAGAGTTGGGCAGCAGCACCAAATTGCTCTTCGCGAATTTCGGGGAGAAGGAAGCCCTGCATTGCCTGAAGCTGCTGCGCGAAGTGCGCGAAGCGGGCATCGCGGCTGAGCTGTATCCCGACCAAGTGAAGCTGCCCAAACAATTCACCTACGCCGAGAAGAAGGGCATACCGTACGTGGCCATCGTGGGCGAGACCGAGATGAACGATGGCGTGGTGACATTGAAGAAGATGGGGGCGAATGAAAAGGGAACGGCCATGTCCATCGCGGATGTAATCAGTCTTTTTCGGCAGTAACAGCAGCGTCGACCCTCTGGGTCGACACACCAGATACCAATGCCACCGAAACCCCACGCCATAACCACAACAGGCCTCAGCCTGACGGAGTTGGATGCGATCCTGCGTGAACGCAAGCCCATCGCCCTCGCCAAGGATGCGCAAGCCGCCGTGAAGCGCAGCCACGCATGGCTTCAACAGAAACTGAAGGACAGCGACACGCCCATCTACGGCGTGAACACCGGCTTCGGCGCCTTGCACGATCGCAGCATCGCGAAGCGCGACCTTGCGCAATTGCAGAAGAACCTGGTGATGAGCCACGCCTGCGGCAGCGGCGAACCGGTGCCTGCGGAGATCGTGCGTGCCATGCTCGTACTGAAAGTGCAAAACATGGCCTTCGGTCACAGCGCGGTGGCGCTGAGCACTGTGCAGCGCCTGATCGACATGCACAATGCCGACGTGCTGCCCGTGGTGTACGAGCGCGGCTCGCTCGGCGCCAGCGGCGATCTCGCTCCGCTCGCGCACCTCGCGCTTCCCTTGCTCGGCCTCGGCGAAGTGGTGATGCAGGGCAAGCGCATGCCTTCCGCGCAAGCGCTGAAGAAACTTGGTTGGGCACCGCTGGAGCTTGGTCCGAAGGAAGGACTCGCGCTGCTCAACGGCACGCAGTTCATGAATGCGTATGCGTCGCTGCTCACGCTGAAGGGCATCCGGCTCGCGCACATCGCTGATGCCATCGCAGCCGTTTCACTCGATGCTTTCGACGGACGCATGGAGCCGTTCCATCCAAGCGTGCATGCCGTGCGCCCGCATCCGGGTCAGGCGCAAGTGGCGGGGCACATGCGCGAACTGTTGCATGGGCAGCGCCATCGGTGCCGAGGAGAAGAAGCATGTGCAGGATCCTTACTCGTTCCGTTGCATCCCGCAGGTGCATGGGGCAAGTCGTGATGCCATCGCGCACGTCGCCAGTGTTGTGCAACGCGAGTTGGAAGCGGTCACCGACAACCCAACTGTCTTCGACGACGAGGACCTCATTATTAGCGCTGGCAATTTCCATGGGCAGCCCTTGGCGCTCTCGCTCGACTTCCTCGCCATCGCCATGGCCGAGTTGGGCAGCATCAGCGAGCGCCGCATCTACAAGCTCATCAGCGGACAGCGCGGTTTGCCGCCCTTCCTCGTCGCCAAGAGCGGCCTCAACAGCGGCTTCATGATTCCGCAGTACACGGCGGCCTCTGTGGTAAGCGCCAACAAGCAGCGTTGCATGCCCAATAGCGTAGACACCATCGATAGCAGCAACGGGCAAGAGGATCATGTGAGCATGGGCGCCGCCGCGGCAATCAAGACCTGGCAGGTGGTGCACGATGTGGAGCGCGTGCTCGCCATCGAATTGCTCACCGCTGCGCAGGCACTCGAGTTCCGCAGGCCGTTGCGCAGTTCACCAGTGGTTGAAGGCCTTGTAACGGCGCTGCGCAAGCGTGTGCCCTTCATCAAGGACGATGTGGTGATGCACGGCCCGATGGAGGCGGCGCTGGCGGTGGTGAGAGAGTTGGCGTGAGCGAGTGGGTCAGGGCATGATGATGCGCAACGCTTGGTGCTCAGAACGTCCTTCCGCAATCGCTATGTAGACGCCAGCGGGCAGCGGGTTTACCTGCAGTATTGTCACTTGACCGCCTAGCACGCGTCCGAATTGTTGAACGGTGCGCCCAGACGTGTCGGAAATACGCAAGCCCTGAATCTCTTGCAGCGATTGAACCCGAAGCAATCGGCTATCAGCATCGAATGATCGCAGCTAGCGCGAACTCTTGCTCTTGCACCTCAACATGACCAACCACTTGCAGGCTTACTCCGTCGATGTATGCAGGGTCGGGTTTTGGTGTCCCGTAGATCCGGTTGACCTTGTCTTCAATCTGATGCCAAGGATTCCTGTGTTCGGAACGGTGTCCGTGATCGTGACTTGGGTCCAGACCGGTTCATTGGTGCACACTGCCGGATTATTTGAGCCGTTGAGGTAGACGCAAGCACACATGAAGTACTGGTGCGGACACTTCGCCCAGAAGGAGAGCGCGTAGATGTCTCCTGGAGTCAACTGCGGAACTTGTTGGTCCATCCAGTAATTGTAGGACTGCGATGCACTCGGAGCGGCGCTCCAGGAACCCCAGCCGGGTGCGCCTTCATTGATGGGGACAGTGCCCCCTACTGTTGGAAGCGTGGTAGAGATCTCGCCGGACCATCCATAAATAGTGAAACCACTCGCATCCTCGAAACTGCCGTTCACGATCTGCGCTGAGGCGGGGGCTGAAGACACTAGAAGCAGAGCCACGAAAGCAAGGTGGAATTGGTAACGCATGGTGTTGTAGATCGCGTGTTGAACGACGGATGTAGGTCGCTATTGCTTCTTCTTCGCCCCGTTCAATCGAAGACAATTGGGCCTTCTCATGATATGCAGCAGTCTTGGGCCGATGCCTGTTTGGATCACTCCACCGCGAAGCGCACCACGCGCTCTCCATTCGCCGTGCGCAAGGCCACGAGGTAAACGCCATTCGGCAATCCGTTCAGGTCGATGCGCGCGGTGTTGCTGCGCACATTTCCGCGAGCGGGCAAGTGCCTACCCGTGAGATCGAAGAGGCGTGCTTCGAGGAGCATGGCCGATCCCATGGATGCAAAGAGGCTATTGCTCGCGCAGTCCATCAGGATCGTGGGTCGCTCGTTGTCGCCTTCATGCACATTCATCGCGACGGAGACGGTGAAGCCATCGAAATAGCCGGGGTTCTGCGTGGCCGGTCCGCCGACCAAGCCGCTGCTCAGCACGATGATGGCCGTATCGCCGGTTTGCAGTTCCACGGTATCGGTGATCTCGAGGTAAGTCCATTCGTACCACGAGGTGCCTACGCTTTCCTCCGCGTGGATGACGCCAGTATTGATGGTGCCCAAGCCGAACTGCGGGTACACCGGCACGAAGTCGCCCGGCGTGCGCACCCAGCCGCCGATGGTGAGCATGTCGCCGTTCTGCACGCCGCTGAGGCGCTGGAAGAGGTAGCTCGGGAAGCAGCCTTGGGTCTGGCCCATCTCCTTGCTGGCGTGCTGGCTGCCGGCATCGGGCGCACCGTCGGCCAGAAGCTCGGGATCGTCGCAGGTCCATTCCCAAGCAGCAAGGCCTTGCTCGAAACTGCCGTTGGTGAGTTGCGCGTGCGCGTGAACAACGAGCGCTGACAATGCGACGAGTAGTGCTGCTCTCATGGCTTCGGTGATTTGTGCGTTGACGCTTGAATGACGCATGCCGCTGCCTGGGTTGTTCCATCAGCAACTTCGCGGCGCCATGCACCTCTACCTGCTCCCCGGCCTCGGCGCCGATGGTCGCCTCTATGACCGCATCGATTTCGGAGCGCACACCGCGCATCGCATCGATTGGCCGGTCATGCCCGAAGGCAGCAGCTTGCGCGACTATGCCGAGGTGCTTGCGCGAAGGGTGGATACGACCCAGCCGCATGCGCTCATCGGCGTGAGCATGGGCGGCATGGTGGCTCAGGAGATGGCACTGATCACGAAGCCCGCGCGCACGATCATCATCAGCAGTTGGAAGGGGCCGCACGAGATGCCCATGCCAATCAAGCTGCTTCGCGGCACCCATGCCGAGAAGCTGCTCACGCCGGCCTTCATCAAGCACGGGCTGCCGATCATGCGCTGGCAAATGGGCTTGGAGACCGCAGAGGACACCGCGCTCTTCGATGCTTTCATCGCGGCAACGCCCTTGGAGCAGGTGCGCGTGCAGATTGCGGCATTGCTAGGTGGGAGCGGCCTTCTTCACCCGTAACAGGCCTTGTGCACATTCATGGCGATCATGATCGATTCATGCCGATCGCGCCGATTGAGGATGCCATCGTGATCAAGGGCGGCGGCCATTTCATGGTCTTCAACCGCGCTGCTGAGGTTGGTTCGGCGATACGAACCGAGCTTTCGTCGATGTGATCGAAGGCAACGCGGGCCGGTTCCGCTGCGTCCATAACCACAGCCGAGCGGTTGATAACCCAGGCGGCACCTGACAAGGCCGTCCATGGCCCCCGGATAGTTTCGCAGCCGTTGAATTGCGCCCATACATGACATTCACTTTCAGGGCCTTGGCCCTTGTAGTCTTGGGCTTCGCTTGCGGCGAGGTGTGGGCACAGCCGTGCAACATGAGCGTGAATGCCACGCCGAACAATCCGGTCACGATCTGTGAAGGGGCATCGCAGCAGCTGAATTCCAGTGTGAACAATGGCGATCCGCCGTATACCTATAGCTGGACTCCTACAACGGGCTTGAGCAATCCGAATATCGCCAACCCGATTGCCAGCCCAACGACCTCGACCGTTTACACCTTGACCGTCACGGACGATGACGGCTGCACGGATACCGATCAAGTAACCGTGAATGTGAATGCTGCGCCGCCAGTCGCGCTTACCAGCACGGGCCGGAGCAGGTCACCACCTTCAACGGCTCACCACCTTCAGCATCTGCGATCCCAGCGGCAGCTTCCCGTTCAGTTTCACCGATCAGACTGCGGGCGGCACCACGCGCACGATCAATTGGGGCGATGGCAGTCCGGTAGTGAATCCTGCGCAAGGCTGGAGCTTGAGCCACACCTACAACCAAGGGTTGTGGACCATGACCTATACCGTGAACTATGGCAATGGCTGCACGCGCACGCAGCAGTATCAGGTCTTCCTTGGAACGAACCCGGGCGGTGGTATCAGTACGGATCCGAACACGAACATCTGCACGGGCGCCACCTTGCCATTCTACATCAACAGCGTGGCCGCCAACTCGCCAGGCACCACTTACATCATCAACTTCGGCGATGGCAACAGCGTGACGCTGAACCACCCGCCGCCAGCCGTGGTGAACCATACCTACTCCACGAGCACCTGTGGCATGCCCGGCGGACAGCTCAACGTCACCTTCACCGCGCAGAACCCTTGCGACCAGACGCAAGGGCAGATTGGTCCCATCCGCGTGAGCGAGACGCCCGTTGCGCAGATGACCGTGACGCCCAACGACACGGCCTGTGTGAACAGCACGGTCACCTTCACCGACTTGAGCATCGGATTGCAGGCGCCGGGCTGCAATACGCCGCCGCGCAACATCTGGAGCATCACTCCCGCCGCCGGTTGGACCATCGCGAGCGGCACTCTTGGCAACCTGAACGGAAACCCAGGGAACCCCGCGCTATGGACCGATGGCAGCGCGAGCCTTGGCGTGCAATTCAATACGGCTGGCACATACACCATCGACCTGCTCACCGGCAATGCTTGCGGTACGCACACGCTTTCGCGAACGGTGTGTGTTGAACAGCCGCCCGTTCCATCCTTCACGCTGCCCACGCCCGGTTGCGCGCCCTACCAACCGGTGAACACCAACACGAGCACTTTCGGACAGAACTGCTTGCTCACGCATCTGTGGACGGTGAATGGTGTGGCCTCGCCCTGCGGCGGACCGGCATGGAGCTTCGCGAGCGGCAACGCCACCAGCCAGCAGCCGCAATTCTTATTCAGCGAGCCTGGCACCTACACGGTGCAGTATCGCGCGATCAACTCGTGCAATGTGCCGCCGGTGCAGCAGGTGATCACCGTTAACGCTCCACCGCAAGTGAGCTTGAACGCGATCGCGGGCATTTGCGCCGGTCAATGCGTGAATCCTTCGGCAACCGTTCAGCCTTGTGGCGCGCCCATCAGCACCTACGCATGGTCATTCCCCGGCGGATCGCCTGCGAATGCGAATACCGCATCGCCGGGCCAGGTGTGCTACGCGAATGCAGGCAGCTCAACCATCTCGCTCACGGTGAGCAATGCTTGTGGCAACGCGACGGTGAACCAGAACCTCGCCATCGGCACAGCGCCACCGCAACCCGTGGTGGCCAGCAACAGCCCGGTTTGCGCGGGTCAAACGCTCTCGCTCAGCGCGGCGCTGATACCCGGCGCGACATTCCAATGGACGAATCCGCAAGGTGCGGTGATCAGCAACTCGCCCTCGGTGACGATCAACAATGTGACCGCGGGCAATGCTGGCGTTTACTCGGTGGTGGCCATCAGCAACGGTTGCACAGGGCCAGCGGCAACCGTGAATGTGCAAGTGGTGGCCGCGCCTGTGGTTACGGTGAATCCGCCGAACACTGCGATCTGCAACGGTCAGAGCACAACCCTTAATGCGAACGGCGCGGGCAATTACCAATGGTTCGTAGGTGCAACGCTGATTGGCACTGGCCCCTCGCTCACAACCAGTCCGGCGCTGACTACCACCTACACAGTGAGCGGTGATCTCGGCGGTTGCCCCGGAAGTGCCACGGTCACGGTAACCGTGTATCCATTGCCCAATGTGAATGCAGGAGTTGATCAGACCTTCTGCGATCAAGCCATCCCAGTGAACCTCACAGCAAACCCATCGCCGGGAACATGGACCGGCACGGGTGTTACTGCTGGGGGCGTGTTCACCCCAACCCCTGGTCAGTTGGGCACGGTCACGCTCACCTACACGCACACCAATGCCAACGGCTGCACCAGCAGCGATCAGGTCGATATCTCGGTGCAAGCCGTAACGCAGTTCGCGAACGCCGGACCTGATACGGTGCTGTGCCAGGGCAACTTGCCTGTTGCGCTATCCGGCTGGGGCCCACTTGGTGGAACTTGGGTGGGCGCATCACCGGGCGGCTTCTTCACGCCGAATACCGCTGGTAATTTCAGCGTGACCTACAATTTCGGGACTGGCACATGCACCACCAGCGATCAGGCCATGATCAACGTGGTACCGGCCAGCATCCTCAACGTGACGCCATCGTTCAGCCGTTGCGCCGATGAAGCGCCGGTGGCACTGGTAGCAGCGCCTGCTGGCGGAACGTGGACTGGGAATGGGGTGAGCGGTCCGCCGTGGGAATTGATCCATCCGCGGTGTCGCCGGGCAGCATGAGCACGCTCACTTACACCTTACGCCAACTCGAATGGTTGCGTGAGCATCGCATCAACGAACGCGACGGTGAATGCGCTGCCCAATGTGAATGCGGGTCCTGACGTGGTGCTCTGCGATCAACCGATCCCAGATCAACTCAGCGGCTTGCCCGTTGGTGGAACGTGGAGCGGCACCACCATATCCATTACGCCCGGCGGCGTGATCACGCCCAATGGCGTAGCGAGTGATGTGCTCACCTATTCGTTCATCGATGCCAATGGCTGCAGCAACAGCGATCAGGTCATGGTGGACATCCAAGCCGTGATCGATCCAGCCTTCGCGGGCAACGATACAAGCGTATGCTTGGGAAGTGGCGCGCTGGTGCTGGTGGGCACGCCCGTAGGTGGATCATGGAGCGGGCCGTCGGTAACGCCCGGAGGCATCCTGAACACCAACGTGGCTGGCAGCTACACGCTCACCTACAGTGTGGGGTCGGCGACATGCCTGCTGCAGGATCAGGTCACCGTTGCTGTGGAAGCATTGCCTGTGGTTGATGCGGGCAACGACATCAGTGTTTGCGAAGAAGGCGGCATACAAGTGCTGGTTGCCACTCCGTTGGGTGGCACATGGAGCGGCATCGGCGTTGATCCGGTATCGGGCGAATTCGATCCGCTGCAAGCATTGCCCGGCGGCAATCCGGTGAGCTACTCCTATGTCGATCCGTTAACTGGTTGCAGCAACAGCGACAATGCGCTGGTGACGGTCAACCCGATGCCAGTGGCTGGTTTTACGCATGCGGCCGTGGCCTGCGCGAACGTTCCGTTCCAGTTCATGAACACGAGCTTGAATTACGGCGGCTCCGAATGGGATTTCGATGACGGTGGCGTTTCTCTCGCGGACTCGCCCTTCCACATCTTCAACACTACCGGCACGTTCGATGTGACCCTTGTCGTGAATACGGGCGCGGGTTGCACCGATACGATCATGAGCACGGTCACCGTTTGGGATGTGCCCGATGCCCAGCCCGTGCTCGATGCCACCAACGGCTGCGGGCCCTTCACGGTAAGCTTCGACAACAACTCCGTGGGCGATGGACTCAGCTACTGGTGGGACTTCGGTGGCCTGGGCACCAGCGCGCTGCAATGGCCGCCCGACTTCACCTTCCCTATGAACCCGCAGGATGCCATCGTGTATCCGGTAACGCTCACCGCGAGCAACGTGTGCGGCAGCAATGCCGAGACGATCGACGTCACGGTGATGCCTTCGCCCACAGCGGTCTTCGGCCCGAACGTGGATGAGCATTGCGCATTCACTCCTGTGCCTTTCGGTAATGTCAGCTACGGATTGCCGGACAGCTTCCAATGGGACTTCGGCGATGGCGCCACAAGCACCTCATCGGCGGTCATCGTCACGCACGCCTATGCGGCGGATACGGTGAACACGCCTTACACGATCACGCTCATCGCGAGCAATGCCTGCGGAAGCGATACCGCGCAATACACCATCACGGTGCTTCCCAATCAGGTCACGTCCTTCTTCAACATGGATCCCGTGCAGGGATGCGCGCCTCTTACGGTGGAGCTCACGCATTTCACAGCGGGCGATACGGCGCTCTATTGGACCTTCGGCGATGGCAACGTGAGCATCGCTGCCGATCCAACCCACACCTATAACCAGCCGGGCACTTACACCATCACGTTGGAGGCCTTCGGTTGCGGATACGATTCGTACAGTCAGGACGTCACGGTCTTCCCTTCGCCGCAACCCTCATTCACTGTTGCGCCTCAGGGAACCTGTATCGGCGGCGAGTTCACCTTCACCAACACCACGCCTGGCATAAGCGGGTCGCAATGGAGCTTCGGCGATGGGGGCACCAGCACGCTCACCTCGCCGACGCACAGCTACGCGAGCAGCGGCCCTTTCCCCGTAACGCTTCTTGTCACAAGCGCCCTCAATGGCTGCACGGCGAGCATCACCCAGCTGGTGAATGTGAGCATCACGCCCGTAGCGGCTTTCACGCCCACGCCGGATAACGGCTGCATCGACCTGCAAGTGGCCTTCACGAATCAGAGCTCCGGCGCGGGATTCTACCAGTGGGATTTCGGCGATGGCAATACAAGCGGATTGGCCGAGCCCTTCCACACATACACAGCTGCAGGTGCTTACACGGTCACGCTGATCGCCGAGAACGTGAATGGATGCAGCGATACCATCAGCATGAACGTTGTGGCGCATCCGCTCCCCACGGCGCTCTTCTCGCTCTCTGCCGTGCAGAGCTGCGTATCGCCGGTCACCGTGCAGACGCTGAATGCCTCGCAGGGCGCGATCGGCTACACCTGGGACCTCGGCAACGGGCAAGGCTCCATGCTCAACCAGCCTGCCATCACCTTCGATGCGCCGGGGAATTACACGTTGCGATTGACGGCAACGAACCAATTCGGCTGCATGGATGCGCATGAGGAGCAATTCATCGTGCATCCCACGCCCGTAGCCTCTTTCGATGCGCAGCCTCAGCCTGCTTGCGAGGGAAGGCCGATCGAGTTCCTGAATACTTCGCAGAACGCGGCTTCATTCCGTTGGCGCTTCGGCGATGGAACGCAGAGCCTGGCCGATGCGCCGCTGCATAGCTATGCGCAACCCGGCCAGTACACCATTACGCTCATCGCCACGGGTGCGGGCGGCTGTGTCGATACGCTGGTCGCCGTGAATGCGATCACGGTTAATCCATCGCCTACGGCCGACTTCACGAGCGATACGCTGGTGAGCGTGCGCAACGCCATCCAGTTCAGCAACCTCAGCCAAGGCGCGGTGTCCTATTCATGGGATTTCGGCGATGGCGAGGGCAGCAGCGATGTTCATCCCTTGCACCTTTTCCCTGCGGATGGCGGCGGCTTCACGGTGTGCATGATCGCGGTGAACAGCTTCTCCTGTCCGGATACGATCTGCAAATTCCAACTGGTCAACAGCGATCCGCTTGTGTTCGTACCGAATGCGTTCACACCGAATGGCGACGATCGCAACGAGGTGTTCAGGCCTATCGTGAACGGCTATACCGGTTGGCGATACAAGCTCATCATCTTCGACCGTTGGGGCTTGGAGGTCTGGAGCACCGATAAGCGCGAAGAGGGCTGGAGCGGCCGTGTTGGTGGCAAGCCCCCGGTGATCGACGTGTATGTTTGGAAGGTGGTGCTCGAACGCGATGGCGATGCCCGCGACTTCATCGGGCATGTGACGCTGCTTGAGTGATCTACGGCTTGGCTTGACTCGGGACTTCGGCCGCATCATTACGACGAGGCCCTTTGGTGTTCCGCGTTCCTTGTGCAGTCTTGGCAACGGGACCAGGCGCCGGAGCGAAGCGCTCTTCCGAGTAGCGGGCAACCGAGCCATCAGGCAGCACCTCGTCAGCGCGATTGGCAGTCACCGTCCACGTGAATGAGGTATTGCTGATCCCATTCATGAGTTCCACCACATCAAAGCCAATGGCGCTCTTGTTGGTCACATAAACACCGTTGCAATCGCCTTCGAGCTGCACGAAGACGCGGAGCGGGTGGGTAGCATCAACCACGATGTTCTTGGATAGGATCGGGTCGAGTTCGATATGCGCGCGCCCATTCGCCAATTGTCCGCTGCCATAATCCTGAAAGAGGTTCTCCGGTGCCTCCGGGCAAGAGAGCGCGACCCGGTTGCCATCGAGGTCGTTCACGATGGTGTTCACCGTGCCAGGGCCGATGATCTTGCGCAGCCCCAAAGCACCTGCGACCTCGCGCACAGCCACGTAGCTCCAGGTCTGCGCCGTGCCTGCGTTCTGCACCTCGAAGTAGCCGCCCGCTGATGCGGCTGCGCCATTGGCCGCGCTATTGTTGAGCGGGTTGGTGTTCAAGGTGGTTGTGGCGAATCCGGTTACCCCGTACTGCGTTCCGGTGCCGGCAACGCCTGCGCCCGAGGCTGGAGTGAAGATGGCCCCGCTGTTATTGCCAGCTCCTACCACGCCAACACCATTCGCGGCATTCCGGCCGTATCCGAAATGGCCCACGATGGTGCCGTTAGCTGCGGTTCCTGTTCCAGCTACCAGGTATGTGGTTGCGGCATTGTTGCCGGTGAATACGCCGCCAGTGCCAGCTGCAGCCGTATTCACGGCTTGCGAGCCGAAGCCGGTCGCGCTAGCCGCCTGACCATAAACGCCTACGGGGAATGCTGTCACGGCGGCCGATGTCGCGAAACCCACAACGCCGATGCCGTCGTCCGCGGGCGAGTTGCCTTGCACCCCGCGTGCATCGCCGGTGGCCATGGCGGCAGGAATCAAGCCTTGCACGGCAATGCCGACAGCGGTTCCCGCCAAGGTGCCGTTCAACTGGCCGAGAACAGCACGGCTCACAGTAGCAGTCGGAATTGCTCCAGCCCCCGTATTGCCAATGCCCACGATCGCGATGGATGCCGGATTCACGTTCTCGCCGCGTATGCCATTAGCTGTTCCGCTCGCGGCGTTCGATGATCCGTAAACACCGAAGGTGGTGCCCGCCGTGCCCGATGTGAAGCCTGCCACGCCGAAGCCGGTGCTCGTGTACCCATTGATGGCGCGGGTGCCCAAGACCGATGTGTTGGCAGTGGTCCCGTTGGTGGTGCCATCGGCGTACACGCTGAATACATCGTTAGCGAAGCCGCCCACACCTACATTGTTCACCACCACCTTGCCGCCGCTGAGCACACGTGCCCGCTCATTCGCGGCAGCAGCGCCGCCAGTCTTGATCACCCAATCGACCGCGTCGGTGGTGCCTATGAAATTCGTTCCAGCTACCGTGCCTGCGTTGCCTGTAGTGAGCCAACCATCGCCTGTTGCAGCGAAGCGGACCCACGCCGCGCCATTCCAGTAGTAATAGCCTGGGATCACATTGTTGGGCGCGACGCCTGCGGTGGCCGTGTTGTAAACCAGCAGCGATGTGGCTGGCGCCACCACCGGTGCTGCGACGTTGGTGGCCGTGAGAGCCACACGGGGCACGAGCAGCCCGCGTTTGCTTGCGGCAGGCAATGCTGTCACATCAACATCGAGCATGGCACTCGCATTCGGTGCAGCGCCGTCGGCGTTGATGGCCACGTTCTGGGAATGCGCAGTGGTAACGAAAGCGATGGCGACAAGGAACGAGGTGAGCTTCTTCATGTGAGGCGGGTGTGTAGGGCAGACGAAAGGTAGGGGATGCTGGTGGCCCGGCAAGCGGCCCCGATTGCTGGTCTTCGCCATCTTCGCCCCATGAGGCAACATGGGCTCGGCGAGCGTCCGTTGGCGCAATTGCGTGAGGTGCTAGGTGATCAAGGCCTGCTGGTGGATGAGGATTCACGGGTTGCGTACGGCAGCGATGAGACCGAGGACTTGATCTATCCGCCTGCCGCAGTGGCTCGGCCACGAACCACCGAGCAAGTGGCCGCGGTCGTGCGAGTATGCGCAGAGCATCAGATCCCGATCACGCCCATCGGTGGCCGAACGGGCCTTAGCGGTGGCGCCCTGAGCGTTTTTGGCGGCGTGGGACTCGCACTCGATCGCATGAACGTGATTGAACTGGTAGATGAGCGCAACCTGCAAGTGGTTGTTCAACCCGGGGTGATCACCCAGGTGTTGCAAGAGGCCGTTGCGGCCAAGGGATTGTATTACCCGCCTGATCCCAGCAGCCGTGGCAGTTGCACCATCGGAGGCAACATCGCGGAGAATGCTGGCGGCCCAAGAGCCGTGAAGTATGGCGTCACGCGCGACTTCGTGCTCAATCTCGAAGTGGTGCTGCCCAATGGCGATGTGATCTGGACCGGCGCCAACACGCTGAAGAATTCGACGGGCTATGATCTCACGCGATTGCTCGTAGGTAGTGAGGGAACGCTTGGTGTGATCACGAAAGCAGTGTTGCGTTTAGTCCCGCATCCGAAAGAAACGCGACTCATGCTCGTGCCATTCGCCAGCGCTGAGAAAGCCTGCGAAGCGGTGAGCGCCACCTTCCGTGCGGGTGTTACACCGAGCGCCATGGAATTCATCGAGCGCGACGCGATCGCTTGGACCCTGAAGCACACCGATGATCTTCCTCTGCAGATCACCACAGCGCCGGGCGCATACCTGATGATCGAAGTGGATGGCGATCACGCCGACGCGATCATGCGAGATTGCGAGACGATCCTCGGCGTGATGGAAGCGCACGAAGCGGGCGATGTGCTCTTCGCCGAGACCACAGCGGAGAAGGATGCGCTCTGGAAGATGCGACGCAGCGTGCCCGTGAGCGTGAAGGCGCACAGTGTATACAAAGAGGAGGATACAGTGGTGCCACGCTATGAGCTGCCGCGTTTGCTGAAGGGCGTGAAAGAAATCGGTGCGCGCTGCGGCTTCAGCAGTGTTTGCTACGGCCATGCGGGCGATGGCAACCTGCACGTGAACATCATCAAGGGCGACCTTTCAGATGCGTTCTGGGAGCTTGAGCTGCCCAAGGCCATCCGCGAGATCTTCCAGCTCACCGTATCGCTTGGTGGCACGCTCAGCGGTGAGCACGGCATTGGCCTGGTTCAACGCCCGTACATGGATATCGCCTTCAATGCGGCCCAGCTCGACGTGATGCGCGCCATCAAACAGGCCATCGATCCGCAGGGGATCATGAATCCAGGGAAGGTGCTGCCTTAGCGCGCCCCGGCAATGTGCTCGATCACGCTCGCCAGATTCGTGTGCAGCATGAAACCTCGCGGCGCATCCGATGCTTCGATTCCGTGCAATGGCATGCCAGCGGCTAGGAAGGTGATGCGGTCATCGGACATCGAAGCACGCAACGCGTTCAGGTAAGGGAGTGCTTCATCCGGTGCCGGGCGCACAACGAGCAAGCTGATGAAACGGATCGGTCCGGCGTAGAGGCTCGCTACCTGCATAAGATCGCCGCGCGGCACGCTCTGTCCAAGATACACGGTGCGTTGCCCTTGCGCGCGCAGCAGATAATGGATGTAGAGCAGGCCCAATTCGTGGATCTCGTCCTCCGGTAGGTATAGCACGTTCAGGGGCCGCCGGTGGCTGTCTTGGGCAGGTTGGCCGCTGCCACGATGAGCCGCTGGCGGAAGAGATTGCTCACGAA
Source organism: Flavobacteriales bacterium (assembly GCA_016713865.1). Lineage (GTDB taxonomy): Bacteria > Bacteroidota > Bacteroidia > Flavobacteriales_F > PHOS-HE28 > PHOS-HE28. Next base: position 79,094 of record JADJOG010000014.1, read on the forward strand.
GTGCTCCTGCGCAGGGCAGATGGCGCTGCTCTGCCACAAAGCGCCGATGCGCTCCATGAGCTTGGCCAGGATATCCTCAACGAGTGAACGGAAACCATGAAGGCGCTCATGCTCATCGCAGGTCCGCTCGAACAATTCTTCATCGAAGGAGAGCATGGCCATCACCAAAGTGTTCAGCACGCCATCGGATGTGGTTTCGTGGGAAGCCATCTCCCGCACCTTGCGTTCGCGCTCTTCACCGGCCATCGCTGCCAGCTTCGAGATCTTCAGGCCGCGCTGGTTCAAATACGCCACATTCAGGATCGTCTTCAGCTCATCCACATCGTAGGTGCGGATGTTGGTGTCTGTGCGATCCGGCTTCAGCAAGCCATAGCGCCGCTCCCAAACACGGATGGTGTGCGCTTTCACGCCCGTGAATTGCTCCAGGTCGCGGATCTGGAATCGCATCAAGTAGGGTCCCATAGGCTGCGTGCGAATGTAAACGCGGGCTTACACGAGGCTTAACAACGCAATCGCGCTTGTGTTCACATGAGAAAATGGGAAGGGCCCCGCCAAACCTTCGGGAGCCCTTCCGCAACTAGGTCGAGGCTGTTCAGCGCGCGACCATGATCGGCATGCTGTTCACACCGGATTCGGTAATGAGGCGCAGCTGGTATGTTCCCTCGGTAAGGCCTTGGAGGTCCAAGTTGATGTCGCTCGAGCCTTGCGACAGACCGCGCTGTCCGAAAGCACGCGCTACACGGCCGGTGGCATCCAGGAGATCGAATGCGGCTACACCATCGCGAAGGCTGTTCACGCGGATGCTCACTTTCTCATTCGCTGGATTCGGCCATGCCGAGGTTCCGGTGATCATGCGGTCGATGCTGCTGGTTGAAGTGACAACCGGAAGTTGAACGAGGGCCCCGCCCGAGGGCAATGCAGCCCAAAGGCCGAATGCGGGACCGTTGCTGTTGCTGCCCGGAGCGAGGAAACCGCTCGCAAGCACAGTAAGGGCTGCGCCTTCGAGGTTGAGGGTCTGGAGCGGCGCTGCGTAGGTGGCCACCGTGGTAGCTCCATCGGCGGTGCGAACCTGCAAGGTGAAATCGAGCGTGGGCAACTCCAGGTAGCCGGCGAATTCTCCGTAGGAGATATCGTCTACGATCGTGGTGTTCACCACGGCGCTCTCGAAAACATCAACGGTTGGCGCATCGGTGCAGCCGTGGAAAACAAGCACATCTGTGCCGCTCCCTTGGGCACTCTCACGCGCATCGGCAGCAACATAGATGTCGAACGGTGTTGCTGGATTGTAGCCGCTGGGGCTCACGATGCCATTGGCAACCAGGATGAAGCTGCCACCTGCGGGCAAGTTGTAGCTGAAGTCGGCAATGGCGTCGGCGACACTGGTGCTGGTCGCAGGAGCGATGCTCAGGGTAAGGTCAACGCCAGCCTGCACATCAACGAAAGGCGTGGCGGTGCGGAAGGCGAAGTCATCCACGAGGAGCGCGCCATTGAGGTACACGTCAACCTCAGAAGCAGCTGCATCGGCGCTGTTGTGAATCGCTTGGATGCGCGCGGTAGGAATGGGAGCGGCGGGAAGTTCCACCAAAGGACCACCGAAGGCAGTGCAACCCAAAGACCAAAGGCCGGACCGTTGGAATTGACGGATGGATTGAGGAAGCCACTAGCCAGCACGGTGAGCGCTGCGCCTTGCAATCCGAGAGTCTGCAGCGGTGCGGCATAAGAGGCCACGATGGTACTGTTGTCGGCCGTGCGCACTTGCAGCGTGAAATCGAGCGTGGGGAGTTCCAGGTAGCCTGCGAAGTCGGCGTAGCTGAAGTCGTCGATGATGGTGGTGCTCACCACAGCGCTCTCGAACACATCAACGGTGGGCGCATCGGTGCTGCCGTGCAGGGCGAGCACGTCGGTGCCAGCGCCTTGCGCGCTTTCACGCGCACCATCGTAAACGAGGATGTCGAATGGCGTTGCGGGGTTGTAGCCGCTGGGGCTCACGATGCCATTGGCAACGAGAATGAAGCTGCCACCTGCGGGCAGGTTGTAGCTGAAGTCGACAATGGCGTCCGCGACACTGGTGCTGGTCGCCGGAGCGATGCTCAGGGTCAGGTCCACGCCGGCCTGCACATCAACGAAAGGCGTGGCGGTGCGGAAGGCGAAGTCATCCACGAGAAGAGCGCCGTTGAGGTACACGTCAACCTCAGAAGCAGCTGCATCGGCGCTGTTGTGGATGGCTTGGATGCGTGCGGTCGGGATCGGAGCGGAAGGAAGCTCAACCAGCGGGCCACCAGAAGGCAGCGCAACCCAAAGACCGAAAGCAGGGCCGTTGGAATTGACGGATGGATTGAGGAAGCCACTGGCCAGCACGGTGAGCGCTGCGCCTTGCAATCCGAGAGTCTGAAGTGGCGCGGCGTAAGCGGCCACTATGGTGCTGTTGTCGGCCGTGCGCACTTGCAGCGTGAAGTCCAGTGTAGGCAATTCCAAGTAGCCAGCGAAGTCACCGTAGCTGAAGTTGTCGATGATGGTGGTGCTCACCACAGCACTCTCGAACACATCCACGGTGGGCGCATCAGTGCTGCCGTGCAAGGCAAGCACATCGGTGCCAGCGCCTTGAGCACTCTCTCGCGCGCCAGCGAAGACCTCGATCGTGAATGGTGTGGCAGGCGTGTAGCCGCCTAAACCGAGTGTGCCGCTCGCAACGGCGATGTAGGTCTCGCCTGAGGCCAGTTGATGGTCTGCGTGAAGAGCGCATCATTCACGCTCGCTGCTGGAACCAGGAGCGATCGCCACCTCCAGGTCACGCCAGCTGGGATGTCGAAGAAGCCCGTGGCGGTCCGGAAGGCGAAGTCGTCGAAAACGATTCCTCCGTTCACATAAACGTCAACGGCGGCCGCGTTCAGATCGGCGCAATTGTGAATGATCTGGAGACGCGCGGTTTGGGCCTGAAGAAGCCCGGCGATTGCTGCGGCTGTGCCGAAGGCCGCCATCCGAAGGGTAGGGAGTGGGGACATGGTGTTGCGGGTTTTGTTGAACAACACCCACAGAACCACCCAGTCCAATTAATGTTCACGCCTTTCATTGAAAGGTTGAACATTTTAACAAAACAATCCGCTAGCGGACGATGGTCACGTGCCCGAAGAGCTCGTAGCGGTCCTTCTTGATGGCATCCACCGCATAGGCACGCCAAGCATATACCCCGACAGGCACATCCTTGCCACCAGCCTCGCCATCCCATTCGGCCCAAGGGTCAGTTGAGGAATAAATCTCGCCGCCCCAGCGATCGAATACCTGGAACACGAAGCTCTCCAAGTCAACCACATTGATGATCGGCTTGAACGTGTCGTTGTACCCATCGCCGTTCGGGGTGAAGGCGTTGGCCACATAGAACACGTAATCCTGCGGCTTCAGGTGCGCCACGATGGTATCGGTGGTGAGGTAGTAGGCGATCTGCGCTTGTGATAGCGAGTCGCCGGGCAGGTAGGTGTTCACCAGCTCGTTCTTGAAGTCCCAATAGAGGAAGTCGTAATAGAGTGAAGGGATCACCGCGAACGGCACAGGCACATCCTCGCCAACGGAGACGGTCACTGGGAAGGAGGAATAAGTGGCGCCGTCGAAGGCGATGCTCGCACCTCCACGTGGCACCACATCAAGCATCACATCGTAGCGGGTGGGCGGTATGAAATGCGCTACGATGCTGTCCGGTCCGATGAAGTCGAGCGTGACCAGTGAATCCTGCATGGTGGGCAGAATCGTGTTGCCTTGGAACACCTCCCAATGGCTGAATATCCAGCCATCAGCGGGCACAGGCGCCATGGTGGTGGTGATGCCGCCGTAATAGGTGCCCGTGAACGGGTAGTTGGGCAGCGTGAGGCTGTTCACATTGATCTCGCCGCTGAGCGGTGGATCCACATTGAATACCACTTGGTAAGGACCGTTGAGATTGTAGCAATCGACCAGGCCCTGCTGGATGGTGACACAACGCGTATCGATGTAATCGCGCAGCACTTGCACGTTGTTCTGCCAACCGGCGACCGATCCATTCCAGCGAGCAATCTGTCCCGGCATCTCCGGAGCGATGTTGGCGATCAGGCTATCGAGGAAGGCAGCATGAAGTCGCAGCTGAAAAGCGTGTTGCCCAGATCGATGTAGCGGTTCACGTACCAATCGTGCACCATCTGGTTCTCTTGGATCAGCTTCTCAAGGATGTCCGTGTGTCCTTGGCCGCCAGGGTTCGGCAGGTCCTCAACCGCGCAAGGGTCGGCGTTCGGCGATTGATCGGGAATACCGGTGAAGTTGGTGTAGTGCCCGAAGGTGGCATCCATGTCCCAGAGGATGTAGCCCCATTTCTTATGCTCACCGGTGGGATTCTGGCCACGCCACCAACCGGTGTTCCAATTGAGCCAGTCGGCGCAAACGGTGTAGCTGTTCAGGCAGAAATAGTCGATCAAGCTCTTCCAGTTGAGCTGGCTATCCACGTAATCGAAGTTGGCCTGCACACCCATGTTGTTGCCCATGATGTACGCGACCAACGTGTTCCAATCCGTTTGGGCCTGCGGTCCGCCGTATTCGCTCCAAGTACCGCCCCATGTTTTCACGAATTGGATGTCATACTCGCCTTGGCCGTAGTAGTAGTTGGTGAAATCGTGGTCGTCAACTTTCTCTCGCACATCGTACACCCCCCAGTACTGTCCATTGATGTACACGATGCACGGCTCATAGGTGCGCTCATCCAGGCGCAAGCCGCCCACATCGCTCAGTGCCTGCACGTACGCGTCGCGGATATGTGCCGGCTGGCCAGGACCGTAGTCGTAATTGTCGCCAGCGGCGGCTTTCACGATCAGGCGCTGGAAATGGTCGCGGTCCTTGGTGCGGAACACGGGGTAATGAATGCCGTCATTCTGCCCGAATTGGTCTCTTGCAACGAAGTCGAATCCGCGATGATCGTAAGCCCAGCTATCCTGCCCGTGCTCGTCGAATGTGCAGGCGGTCTTATCGCGCAGCACGCCATTGGCGCCGAAGTGCTCCATGACACCGATGGGTTCGATGCCGCCGTTGCCGTTCAGGAGGGTGGTCACATCATCGCCGCTGCAGCTGAGAATGGGCAGCGTATGGGTCGCATTGATGAAGTAGGTGTTGGTCTCGGTGAAACTGGCAGGTGTTCCAGCGAGGAATGCCCGGGCGCGCAACACGGTCGTGGCGGCGATATTGATCGGGCCTGTGTAGGCCGTGCTTGCTGCGGTGGGCGTGCTGCCGTTCGTGGTATAGCGGATT
>JADJOG010000015.1 GCA_016713865.1 Flavobacteriales bacterium
ATGTTATGTTTGCACAAACTGACAATTACAAAATTGCTATTGACAATTTTCAAACTAAATACAATGCTGAGTATGAAGATATTTCAATGGACATACTTCAGAAATGGAAACAAAGCATTACCAATTGAAAAAACTAAGCATTTAACAGTTTGAAAAGTCAAGTTGGTAAAATAGCAAAAACCGAATTTGTGGGTTATCAACAAGGAACATATGCCACTTATAAAACAAATTTTGAAAAGTAGTTTTTGCAGTAAATATTTCGCCAGTAGCCAAAATCTAGTTAATGGACTTTTCATAAAACCTTACCCAGAGCCTAAAAATGTAAGTGATGACAATACTTACAAGTAATTATTCAACTGAAATTGCTGAAATCATTTTTGCAAAAACCAAAGACTTTCCTAACAAAACTCAACTTTCAATTGCAGTAATTCAAAACGGAGAAACAAATTACTGCGGAATAATAAAAAACGACACTATAAAACCGACTAAAAATCAAAATAAAATTTTGAAATTGGGTCCAATCACAAAAGTTTTACATCAACCGTTTTTCCTTCGCTTATTGAAGATAAAAAACTTAAATTGACGGATGAAATGTAATACTTTTTATTCATTTTCTATCAAAGATAACACTAAAATTAGCTTTCAAGTTTAGCTAATCACACTTCAGAGCTTACAAGATTGCCTGAAAACTTAGATTTATCAAATGAAACTAATCCATATACAAATTATGGTAAAAGAAATTAGAAGAATACCTTAAAAATTTATGAAACTTGAAAATGAACCTTTAAAAATTTCTTCCTACTCAAATTTAGGTGCTGGTCTTTTAGGATATACACTTGGTTTATCGCAAAACAAGTTTTCAAAATTATTACAAGAAAGTTTTTGACAAATACAAAATGACAAATTCATTTACATCATCATAAACTTAAATAACAGACTGGTAAAAGGTTTAGACGGAAATGGAGAAGTTGTTGCTAATTGGGATTTTGATGTTCTTTTTGGTGGTGGTGGAATTTTATCTTCAACAAGAAGATTTGGTAAAATTCGCAAACGCACAATTAATCCTAAAAATAAAGAACTTGCTTTGACAAGAAAGCCAACTTTTTGACATAGATGAAAGTATGAAAATTGGCTTAGGTTGGCATATACTAAAAACAGGTAAGGTTTTAATTGGGTTTGGCATAATGGAGGAACTGGCGGTTATTCTTCTTCTATGGTTATAGATGCTGAAAAGAAAAAGCAGGTTATTATCTTATCAAATGCGTCTAATATAAATGATAACATAGACGATTTATGCTTTAAATTAATGAAACAAATTGAAAAACAATAACATCAGCTAACGGCAGTTGGCAAAATAGCAGTTTAGTGCTAAATTGAACATTGGTTTCAATTGAAGTTTAGTGCTAAATTAAGTAAGTGCTTCCCCAAAGTCCGCCACTTCGCTGACTGCGAAACGTTAGCGGTCAGGCTACAACGACACCCAAACGACAATAATCATAACGGAATGACAACAGAAAAAGATAAAGCATCTGTAAGACAAAAGGAAATAGTTGCCCAGTATCTTCACGAGCTTGACAAACATTTGACCGACCTTAAAAACGGAATGGCTGACAAAACTTTTGAAATAAAGGATTTGGCTGAATTGCTATTTGTAAGTCCCAAACATTTGAGCAACACTATTCAGGAAGTATTAGGGAAATCGCCCTGCGATATTTATGAAGAGCGGCTTATGGAAATTTCTAAAGAACTTTTGCTTACAACCAACAACACCATCTCACATATCGCACAGACATTAACCTTTGACCCGTCTAACTTCACCAAATTTTTCAAGAGCTATGAAGGCAAAACCCCAAAACAATTTCGTGAACTAAATTCAAAAACTGAACTTCTCACCAAATAATCGGAACTTCTCACCATAACCAACCCATAATCTATTTGGAAATTTGCACCAACAAATTCAAATAGATTATGACAAAGAAAATTCTAATAACAGGTGCAAGTGGTGGCTTCGGAAAATTAATCGTATTTGCACTGTTACAAAAAGGTCATTCAGTTGCCGCTTCTATGCGGGACATCAATGGGAAAAACAAATCCATTGCAGACGAACTGAGTAAAGCAGGAGCAAAAATTATAGAAATTGATGTTACTGACGATACAAGTGTAAACAATGGAGTGCAAAAAGCCATTGCAGAACTTAATGGCTTAGATGTTTTGATAAACAATGCAGGTACCGGAGTTCTTGGAATGCAGGAGTTTTTTACACCTGCCGATTTTCAAAAAATATTTGACATTAATGTTTTTGGGGTACAACGAATGAACAGGGCCGTTGTTCCCTATTTCCGTGAAAAGAAGGACGGTTTGATTGTTTATACTTCAAGCTTGCTTGGCAGAATAGCCTTGCCATTTTACGGAGCTTATCAGGCTTCAAAATGGGCATTGGAAGCTCTAGCAGAAAATTACAGGGTAGAACTTTCTGGTTTCGGAATTGAAAATTGCATTGTAGAGCCGGGAGGATACCCAACTTCATTTAACGAAAATCTAATAAAGCCAAGCGACAAAAGTAGAGAAGCCGCTTATGGCGATTTTGCAAAAGTGCCTGAAATAGCACTTCAAAATTTTGAGAATGTTTTAAAGAACAATCCGCAACAAGACCCTCAAAAAGTGGCAGACGCTTATGCCGAACTTCTTGAAAAACCCAAAGGCGAAAAACCATTCCGTAAGGCAGTTGATTTTATTGGTATGGCAGAACATATCCAAAAATATAATGAACACCACGAGCAAATAATGACAGGACTTTACACAAAATTTGGAACACAAGGAATGCTGAGTGTAAAGAAATAAGTCAACGTGAAATATTTTCAGGACAAAGGTTAATACTTCGGTATTGACCTTTTGGCATTAGCAAAAGCCCGAACCGCTAACAAGGTATTTGCAAAAGCACGGCTGACGGAAGTAATTGAACAGTTGTGCATCTATCAACTTTGTGCTTATATTTAGCTGACGTTTTTCAAATACCGTGCCTTCCCCAACCTCCCTAAACCCCCATCGTCCTTGGACCGGGAAAAGGCGGGTAGTCTTCTTTGAACCAAAGAGAAGCGCCAACAAATCATCCGGCCGGGTTAAGAAAAACAAAATTTTTTTCCCCCCCCCCCCGGGACAAAAAAGGGGAAGGGAGGGGCCCAAAACCCCCCCTTTTCCCCCCCCCCCCCCCCCCCCCCCCCCCCTACCCACCATTTACAACCACCCAAAAACCCCCCAACCAATTTTAGGCCCCCACCCCCCCCCGCGGGGCGGGAAAGCTCTCTGGTCAGCACCCACCGGTCGCGGCGCCTTTCCCGGCCGGCCCGGGGGGGGGGGGGCGGGGGGGCCGGCCGGGGGCGACCAGGATTTTAAGTTAACGGCTTCAATAAAAAATAAAACTAGCTAGGGGAGGAGGTTGATCTTGGGTTTAGGGTTTTTGGGGGGGGGGCACTTGTTTTTGGTGTTGGGGGGGATTTGGTTCCCCGCCTTAGGGGGGGCTTAATGGGTTTTTTTAAAAGTCTGGAATGGGAAAGGGAGGAGAAAAATTTTGGGGGGGGGGGGGGGGAAAAAAAAAAGGGCACAACAAATTAGACCAAAAAAAAAAAAAGGGTTAAAAAAAATTTTTGCCCAATTTTTTGAAGGAATGTTTTTTTTGGGGGTTTTTTGGGGGGGGGGGAAAAAAAAAAGAGAAAAAAAGGGGGGGGGGTAGTTGGGGGGGGGGGGGAAAAAAAAAAGGGGGGGGGTCGCCACCAACGATTTGTCGGGGGGGGAAATATTTTTTTGTTTGGGGGTTTATTTTTTTTCCAATTTTTCAAATTCCGCGGGGAAGGGGGGGGGGGGGTAGTGAATACCAGAACAGGAGGCAGGCCGGCGGCCCGGGTGGTCTTTTGAAACCGACACACAAAAAAAAAAAAAGGGAAAATTTGGAAAACTTTTAAAAAAAAAAAAAAAAAAAAAAAAAATTGAAAGGGGGGAAAAGGGAAAAAAAAAAATTGGGGGGGGGGGAAAAAGGATTTTTTTATTTAAAATTGTGTTTTTTTAGAGGGTTTTAATGGTTGGGTTTTTTGTTTTTGTTACCCAATATTTTCTTGGTTAAAAACCAGGGGGCAACGCGTTGAGCGCAAGTGCTCGCAGAGCCTCGCACCAGCGCTCAACAGCGAATGACCACCGCTAATAGGCAGCACGCGAATCCGGCTCGCCCGCCAGCCTCAGCCCTTGTTCAGGTCCAATCAATCCCGGCGGCGTGCGCACCAGCAGGCTGTTCTCTTCCGGATCAACCCTGCAGGATCATCTCGTCGGTGATAGGCACCAGAACCTCATGCTCGCCCTTCAGCACCACGAGCAGCGGGTTCTTCGTCGTGCCTTCGATGGCCGTAACGATGCCTAGCTCGCCGTGCTCCTCATCGCGCACGAGCATGTCGATGAACTCCTCGGGGTCCCAGCTCTCGTCGCTGCCATCGGCCAATAGACCAGGTGGCGCATAGAGGTCGCGGCCCACGATGATCTGCGCGCTCTGCGGGTCGTTGAAGTCGTCGAACTTCACGAGCGTCTCGCTCCCCTTCTCAAACAGGCGGCTGAATGCGAAGGGCACCTTCTGTCCTTCAATGTCAACGAAGAAGGAACCGGCATGCACCAACTCATCGAGGTCGATGTCGTCGAGGTGGAGCGTGAGTTCGCCTTGGTGCCCCCATGGCTTTCCGATGCGGCCGATGCGGTGCAGGCTATCGAGGTCCATGGGGTGAAGGTAAAGTCGTGCTGCTATTGCGGCACCGCCGTGACCTTGCCGCCCGGAGTGCGATGCCCGCCCGGGTAGAATGCACCGAGATTGATGCGCGAGCGACGGACGAAGGAATCGAGTGTATCCCCATCGCGCAGCGCTCGGAGCACGAGCTCCGCCGTGGCCTCGGCATCGTTGCCGGCGCGATGGTGCTTGAGCGGGATGCCGTGGTGCGCACACATCGCGCTGAGGCCATACGAGTTGTGACCCGGCCAAACGCGGCGCGCCATGCTCACGCTGCAGAAGTACCTGAAGCTCGGATGCCCGAGGCGCTGTGATGCGAGCGTTGCCTTCAGCACATTCATGTCGAAGGCAGCGTTGTGCGCGACCACGGTGGCGCCGAGCAACAGCTCCTGCACTTCGGGCCAGACCTCGTGCCATCGCGGCGACAGCTCCACATCCTCAGGGCGGATGCCATGCACAGCCACGTTCCACGGACTGAACCAGGGCCATTGCGGCGGTTTGATGAGCCAGTTGCGCACCTCGCGCACCACACCGCCGCGCACGATGGCGATGCCCAGCTCACATGGGCTGTCGGCCGCAGTGGTGGCGGTCTCGAAATCGAGCGCGAGGAAGTCCATGAGACGGCGAAGGTAGCCGACCAAAGCGGTGGAGGCATGGTGGGTTTTCGCCATCTCGTGGCGATATTTTCGCCACGCCGTGGCGATTTTCCACCATGTCGAGTACTTTCGCGAAGCGCATTCCCCAGCAGCGCATCCTAATGAAAGCCAGGAACCTCAGGCATTACGTTGACATCGCGATGAAGGACACCCCGGTGGTGCTCGTGAACGGCGCGCGCCAAACGGGGAAGACCACCTTGGTGCAGGACATCGCCGCGCGGAAGAAGGCCTCGTATGTCACGCTCGACGACCACGCCGACCTCGACGCCGCGCTGAACGACCCGGCGGGCTTCATCGCGGGCCTGGGCCCCTTCGCGGTGATCGACGAGGTGCAGAACGCGCCGAACATCTTCCGCGCCATCAAGGCCTCGGTGGATCGCGACCGCCGTCCGGGGCGCTTCCTCCTTACCGGCAGCGCCAACGTGCTGGTGCTGCCCAAACTCGCCGACTCACTTGCGGGCCGCATGGAGATCATCACCCTGTACCCGATGGCGCAGGATGAACTCGCCGGGCGCAAGAGCGGTTTCATTGATGCGTTGTTCGGCAAACGGCTGCCCACGAAAGCACCAACGCATTGCGACCGCACGAAGCTGGCTCGCTTGGTGTTCGCGGGTGGATACCCCGAAGTGATGCGCCGTGCCGACAGCGCGCGCCGCAACGCATGGTACAGGGCGTACATCACCGGCGTGCTGCAACGCGATGTGCGCGACATCAGCAACATCGCCGACTTGAGTGCAATGCCCAAATTGCTGGCGCAACTGGCCATGCGCAGCAGCGGCCTCATGAACCTCGCCGACATCAGCCGCGGCCTCGATTCGCCGCACAGCACATTGCGCCGCTACCTGGCTTTGCTCGAAGCCACTTTCCTGCATGTGCCGCTGCGCCCGTGGACAGCCAACCGCAGCAACCGCTTGGTGAAGGCAGAGAAGATCCATCTCTCCGACAGCGGCTTCGCGGCGCATCTATGCGGCATCAACTCGGCGGGCGAGCTCGCGAAGAGCGACCGCTTCGGCAACCTGCTGGAGACCTTCGTGGTGAATGAGCTGCGCAAGGTGGCCGGCTGGAGCAAGACCACCGTGGAGCACTACCACTTCCGAAATGAGAAGGCACGCGAGGTGGACGTGGTGCTTGAGGATAGCGCGGGCCGCGTGGTGGGCATCGAGGTGAAGGCCTCATCGAGCATCGGAACCGCTGATCTCGCTGGATTGAATCAACTGCGCGAAGCCGCAGGCAGCAAATGGGTGCGCGGCATCGTGCTGCATTCCGGGCCGGGCATCACAGGCTTCGACAAGGACCTGCATGCCGTGCCGCTGAGCGCGCTGTGGGAGTGGTAGGTGGTGGAAAATCGCCACGGCGTGGCGATATTCTCGCCACGGTGTGGCGAATCACCACGGAACTATTTCACAATTCCAGTCACCGCAAGCGACTCCGAAAGATCCTGCGCCGCGGCGATGCAGCTTCTTCAGTCAACCGCTTGCGCACACTCCAACCCTGCCAGACCATGTACGCGCCCGATAGGATCGCGCCATAGCAAAGCAGGTAGCCGCCATTGCCGGAATTCAACCAGAATGTGACACCTACTGTGAGGCCTACTCCGATAGCAAGCAGGACGGCCCCGATGGCAACGTGCGTCTGGGCGCGTGACATTTCCGAGTCTCGCAATTGTATGCGGGTCGCTTCATCGTCAATTGCAATAACAAGCTCCCGGATCACATCTTCTTGGAATCCTCGGCCACGCATTTCCGCGATGATTGTCGACATATCCCGCCCCTTCGCACGTTCATTCGCGTGATTCTCGATGAGGCCACGCGCTTCGCTGCTATCAAGCCACTGGTCATCCATAGTTCAGAGCTTCACCACCTCCGCATCGGCCAGCGCGCGGTAGAGCTTCTTCTCGGTGGCCTCGCTGATGTTCACCAGCGGCAGGCGCATGGTGTCGCCGCAGATGCCGAGTTCCTTCAGCGCGTACTTGATGCCGCCGGGGTTGCCTTCGGCGAAGAGCAGATCGATGACCTCGATGAGGCGCAGGTGCTCCTTGCGCGCCGTGGCGAGGTCGCCGTCCATCGCGGCATGCACGAGAGCGCCGAACTCATGAGGCAGTGCATTGCCCACAACGCTGATCACACCAACGCCGCCCATAGCCATGATGGGGAGCGTGAGCGCGTCGTCGCCGCTGATGAGCATGAAGTCCTTCGGCTTGTGCTTAAGGATGCGGCCCATCTGGTCGAGGTTGGCGCTGGCCTCCTTGATGGCGATGATGTTGGCGAAGTCCTTGGCGAGGCGCACGGAGGTATCGGCCGTGATGTTGCTGCCAGTGCGGCCCGGAACATTATAGAGGATGATGGGCCGCAGCGCCACTTGCGCGATGGCCTTGTAGTGCTGGTAGATGCCTTCCTGCGTGGGCTTGTTGTAGTACGGGCTCACGCTGAGGATCGCATCCACGCCGTCCATCTCGAAATCAGCGAGCGCATCAACCACATCCGCCGTGTTGTTTCCGCCCACGCCGAGCACGATGGGCACGCGGTTGCGCACGAAGCCGATGGTCTCAGCGAGCAACTGCTTCTTCTCGGCCTTGGTGAGCGTGACGCTCTCGCCGGTGGTGCCCATGGTCACCACGTAATCCACACCGCCGGTGATCTGGTGCTCGATGAGCTTCTCCAAACCTGCGTAATCGATATGCCCATTATCCCGGAAGGGCGTCACCATCGCAACGCCAAGTCCTTTGAATCGCTCGTCCATGTTGATTGCCCGAAGGCGTGTTCAGTTCAGTGAAGGTTCCGGCTTACTGTTCACCATGAGCAGGTAATGATGCACCTGCTGGATGAGCTGCGGCAGGCTGCGCGAGCCGGCCATGTCGATCATCATATCCAGGATCTTCTTGTTGCTCTCGCTCCAGCGGCCCACCTTGAAGCGCGCGCGGCTCTTGGCCAGGATGTACTGGATGGGCAGGCGGTCCTCCAAGGTGAGGTCGATGATGATCTCGTACTCCTCGGCCATGAAGTTCTGCACGGTGTTGCCCTGCGGGATACGGTACCAATTGAGGTCCTTCTGGCAGATGGCCTCGAAGTTGAGCTTGGCGTGCAGGTAGTGCGGCATCACCTTCTGATCGGAATAACCGAGCGCCATGATGTTGCTGAGGCCGAGTTCCTCCTTGAGTCGCTTCACGTAGTTGCGGACATGGTTGTGGGAAGCCTCGTCCTCCACCACATAGACGATGGCCACCTTGCGCGCTAAGGCGATGCTGCGCGCGATGGGTTTTCGGTCCTGCGGCAGATCGCGCAGCAGCCTGCGGATGCCCATCCATTCTTTGATGCGGTCGAGCAGCTTCATCCTTCGATCATCCGCGTGAGTTCATCTTCATCGATCACTGGCACCTTCAGTTCCTCGGCCTTCGCGCGCTTCGCCGGGCCCATGCCCTCGCCGGCCACCACATAGCTGGTCTTGCTGCTGATGGAGCCGGACACCTTGCCGCCGTTGCGCTCGATGGCTTCCTTGATGCCGTCGCGGCTGAAGGTGCGGAAAACGCCCGACACCACGATAGAAAGACCCTTGAGCTTGTCGCTGGCGGGACCTTCGGAGGCCTCCATTTCCATGCGCAGGCCTTGCTGCCGTAGGCGTTCAACGATTCGCTGGTTGCCGGGCACGGCGAAGAAGTCGATGATGCTCTCAGCAATCACCTCCCCCACTTCCTCGATTCCGACAAGCTCTTCCTTGGTCATGGACATGAGGCGTTCCATGCTCATTGCCCCGCGCGCTATCTTCTTCGCGACAGTCTCGCCCACGTGCCGGATGCCAAGCGCGAATAGCACGCGATCGAAGGGAACCTGCTTGCTCTTCTCCAAGCCCGAAATGACCTTCTCTGCGCTCTTCTCCTTCCAGCCCTTGCCCAGCGCCAGGATGCGATCAACGCTCAGATCGTATAGGTCGGCCACATCGCCGATGAGCTGCGCTGCATGGAACTCCTGCACGGTCTCGGCGCCGAGGCCATCGATGTCCATGGCGCGGCGCGATACGAAGTGCTCGATGCGACGCGTGATCTGCGGCGGACAGCCGTGCTCGTTGGGGCAATAGTGCTGCGCTTCGCCTTCGAGGCGGATCAAGGGCGTGCCGCATTCCGGGCAGTCGTGCAAGAAGCTCACGCGCTGTGCTCCCGGCTCACGCTTCGCGATCTCCACGCCCACCACTTGCGGAATGATCTCGCCGGCCTTTTCCACGCGCACCATGTCGCCCTGATGGAGATCGAGGCGATCGAGCTGATCGGCATTGAAGAGCGATGCGCGCTTCACCGTGGTGCCCGCGAGTTGAACAGGATCCAATTCGGCAACCGGAGTGACCGCGCCAGTCCTGCCCACTTGGAAGGTAACGCCCAACAACTTGGTCACGGCCTGCTCCGGCGCGTACTTGTAGGCCATGGCCCAGCGCGGGCTCTTGGCGGTGAGGCCCAATTCATCCTGCACATCGAGGTCGTCCACTTTCACCACCACGCCATCGATGATCATCTCCAGCTCGTTGCGGTGCTGGCCCCAGTGGTCGATGAAAGCCATGATGCCCGCAGCGTCGGTTGCGCGATCGATGTAGCGCTTCTTTGGGTCGGGTGTCTTGAAGCCCCATGCATGTGCATGCTCCAGGTTCTCGAAATGGCTGCGCGTGGGCAGTCCTTCGCCCTGCAAGCTGTACATGAAACTATCCAGGCCGCGCTTCGCCACTTCTTTCGGGTCTTGCTGCTTCAGCGTTCCGGCCGCGGTGTTGCGCGGGTTCGCGTAGAGTTCCTCGCCTTCCTTCTCGCGCTGCGCGTTCAGCTTTTCAAACTGCTTCTTCGTGAAGATCACTTCACCGCGCGCCTCGAAATCCTTGGGCCATCCTTCGCCCTGCAGGCGCAGAGGTATGCTGCGGATGGTGCGCACGTTGGCGGTGATGTCCTCGCCCTTCTCGCCATCGCCGCGCGTGACGCCGCGCACGAGCTCGCCGTCTTTGTAGGTGAGGCTGATCGCCACGCCATCGTACTTCAGCTCCATGCTATACCGTGTGGGGCCGATGGCCTTCTCGACCCGCGCCACGAACTCTTCAACCTCCTCCCGCGAATAGGTGTTGCCCAATGAGAGCATCGGATAGCGATGCGGTACCGTGGGGAAGCCCTTGGTGATGTCGCCGCCGACGCGCTGCGTGGGGCTGTTGGGCGAAGCGAATTCGGGGAAGGCCTTCTCCAGATCCTCCAACTCCTTCAGCATGCGGTCGAACTCCTGATCGGTGATCACGGGCGCCGCAAGCACGTAGTACAGGTGGTTGTGCCGCTCGAGCTCGCGGCTCAACTCGGCGATGCGCTGTTCGGCTTGCCTGCGGTCCATGGAATCGGCCTGGTTGAAGCGCCCAAACCTAGCGCGGTGGGTGCCATGAGCGCTCAGGACCGTTGCAACGGGTTTCGTGCGGCGCGGATGAAGCGGTCGTTGCCACCAATATCCGGGATCACCTGAACCTCGCTGAAGCCCAATGCTCGCAGGGCATCGGCTGATTCCTGCGCCAATCGGTAATGCGCCTCGAACCACAATTGGCCATCACCCGCCAACGCGTGCGAAGCGGCTGTGCCAATCGCGCGGTAGAAGGCGAGCGGGTCACCATCCGGGGCGAACAATGCTATATAAGGCTCACGCGCGCGCACGCGCGCGTGAAGGGTCCCGGCTTCCTGCTCCGGGATGTAAGGCGGATTGCTGACGATCAGATCGGCGCCGCGCGGCAACTCGAAGGCGGGATCGAGCGCATCGGCACGTCGCCATTCGACCTCCAATCCGAGCGCTTCGCCATTCGCGCGCGCTACGGCCAGTGCCTTGTCCGAAACATCCATGCCGATCACCCGCGCTTGCGGGAAGCCCTGTTTCAAAGCAAGGGCGATGCACCCGCTGCCCGTGCCGACATCGACGATGAGCTTGGCGGCGCGAACATTCCTGAAAATCAGCTCGACCAGCTCCTCTGTCTCGGGCCTCGGTATGAGCACGTCGGGCGTAACGGCGATCTGCAAACCATGGAACTCGACCTTGCCCAGGATGTACTGCAAAGGCTCTCCGCATCGGAGACGCTTCAGCGGCATGTACACCTTCAGCAGATCCGACTCGTGCAGCGACTCGAATCTGCGCAGTTCCATCTGCGCGGGATCCCAGCCCAGGTTGTGATGGAAGACCGTGCGGGCGATCGCCTTGATCTCGCCTACATCGTACTCCGATGCGAGCTGCTCGTAGTACTGCCGCAACACGGAGTCCACTTTGTTATCACCGGTGCGAATACCCATCGCGGCGAAAGTAGCCCGCCGGGGAGCCGCCTATCGCCAAATTTGCGCACCGATGGAACATGCGCATTGGATGAGTCGCTGCCTTCAGCTCGCACGCCTCGGGGCGTCGAGCGCCGCGCCCAATCCGATGGTGGGCGCCGTGTTGGTGCAGGGCGACCGCATACTCGCCGAAGGCT
Organism: Flavobacteriales bacterium; assembly: GCA_016713865.1. Classification (GTDB taxonomy): domain Bacteria; phylum Bacteroidota; class Bacteroidia; order Flavobacteriales_F; family PHOS-HE28; genus PHOS-HE28. The sequence goes on from JADJOG010000015.1 coordinate 11,875, forward strand.
GGCACCATCGCACTGGAAGCGCGCATGCCGAGCGCGATTGCTTGGCTCGATTTGGCGACTCACCAGTGCCAGATGATGCGGTGCTCTATGTGAACCTCGAGCCTTGTGCGCATCACGGCCGCACGCCGCCATGCGCCGATCTGATAATCGAGCGCGGCGTGCAGCATGTGGTTGTCGCGCAAAGAGATCCGTTCCCGGAGGTGAATGGACAAGGCATCGAGCGCTTGAAGCGCGCAGGCATCGAAGTGACCGAAGGCGTTCTTGCTTTTGAAGCGCGTTGGATGAACCGGCGCTTCCTAACGAGCGTGACTCGGCAGCGCCCGTACATCGTGCTGAAGTGGGCGCAGAGCGCGGATGGATTCTTGAACGACCACGGAAGAAGCGCGCGGATCAGCTCAGTGGAGACCGATGTGCTCGTGCATCGTTGGCGCAGCGAAGAGCAAGCGATCCTCGTGGGCAGCCGCACGGCATTGAGCGATGACCCGCGATTGGATGTGCGGCACGTGCAAGGCCGGTCGCCGCTGCGCGTGCTGCTGGACCGCAAAGGCATCACGCCGAAGGGCGCAAAGCTCTTCGATGGCTCATTGCCAACGCTGCTCTTCACCAGCGCGAACCGGCCCGTTGTTGGAGCCGAGCAGATGGTAGTCGAGTCTGGCTCGGATCCCATCGAAGCGATTCTCACCGAGCTCAATCGGCGTTCGATCCGCAGCTTGCTTATTGAAGGCGGCGCTGAATTGCTCATGCACTTCTTGCGAACCGGGAATTGGAATGAAGCGCGCGTAATCACAAGCGCGTCGGCTTTGAACGGAGGAACCAAGGCACCAAGGGTCCCCGCTCCGGCTTGCCGCATTGCGAGCAGTTCAACTGATAGCATCGCCTACCACATCAACGCCTCACATCAAACTGAACCGCTCGCTGCATGGCTTTGGTGATCGCAGCTGCGCTCCTCATGGCGCTGCTCTACCTCATATTCAACGTTTTCAATCGTCGCGAGGTGCCCTTGCTTCCCGCGATCGTGATCAACTACGCCACGGCAGCCACATGCGGCGCAGCGTTCGCCCTGCCTTGGCCGGATACCTTCCCGGATTCGCTCGTGCTTCCGGCATTGGGCCTCGGCACGCTCTTCATCAGCATTTTCTACCTCACCGCGATCAGCACGCAGCGTGCGGGCGTGGCAGCCACATCGGTCGCAAGCAAGATGAGCCTGGTCCTCACCGTGCTGTTCACAGTGATTGTGCACCATGAGCGCCCGAGCATGTCAGGTTGGGCCGGCATCGTGATCGCGCTCGTGGCCGTGCCGCTTGCATCGTACGCTCCCGGAGCGCCTGGCGCTCGTGGGGTATGGCTGCTGCCGACAGTTCTATTCTTCGGCAATGCCGCTGTCGATATCTCATTGAGCACCGTGCAACGGAACCTGCTCTCGCCGGGCACGGAATCATTCTTCACCGCTATGGTCTTCGCGATAGCCGCCCTGATCGGTTCAGTGATCCTGCTGATCCGGGGCCAATGGCGAACACTATTGCAGCCCAAGGCCCTAATTGGCGGGGTCAGCCTCGGCGTAGCGAACTACGCAAGCATCTACCTGCTCGTCGCAGCGCTCGCTCGCAGCGGCTTCGCGACCAGTATCGTGTTCCCCTTGCTCAACATCTGCGTGATCCTATTGAGCGCTGCCATCGCCGTTGCGGTGCTGCGAGATCGGCTGCGTCGGTTGCATGGATCGGCATCGCCCTCTCTCGGTGATCGCGCTGGTGCTGATCCTATTGTCCTGAGTTCGATCAGCGGAAGAACGGCGCGATCGCGGCAACCAGATCATCCGGCGCACGGCACGGCCGCTTCGTTCCTGCATCAACGAACACCAAGGTCGTTTCCCCTTCGGTAAGCAACTCACCATCTTCATTCAGCAGCTCATAGGTGAAGCGGATCCTCACCGAGAGCGGTTCAGCTATGGTCGTGCGGACAATGATCTCATCATCGTAGCGCACCGGCTTGTGGTAGCGCACGTGCAGGTCGCGCACCGGCAGCATGACGCCGCGCTCCTCAATCCTCCGATACGGGAAGCCCAACGCTCGCAGAGCCTCCACGCGACCCACCTCGAAGAGTTCGGCGTAGCGGCCATAGTACATCTGTCCCATCTGATCGGTCTCGGCATAGCGGACGCGCAACCGGGTATCATGCACGAACATGCGGGCAAGTTAGAAGCACCGTTGCGTATCACGCCGGCCGCGACCTACATTCACAGCATGAACGCTGAACAAGGGTCCGTGCATGGCCTTGATCGCACTAGCGAGTGCATTCTACTGACATGCGATACGCATTGCCCGGCACATTCGCAAACCTGGTTCGTGCCCGGAAACGCATGCGCGCACGAACGATTCGCCCGACCAGACGCCGACATTTTTTTTTCACTTTCTTCGATTCATATTTGCCCCCCATCACAACGCGGCTGACCATCACCGATCATCCGCAGTGATTCAGAGAAGACCGATCGACATCAACGCGCAACATCCGAAGAAGCATCCATGAAGAAGGATCCCGAGAAGACATGGGAACGGTGCCTGGCGGTGATCAGGGACAACGTTAACCCGCAAAGCTTCAAGACCTGGTTCGAACCGATCAAGGCCTTGAAGCTTTCGGAGAATGTCCTGACCATTCAAGTGCCCTCTCAGTTCTTCTACGAATGGCTCGAGGAGCATTACATCACGCTCCTGAAGAAGATCATCCGCAAAGAGCTCGGTGCTGATGGCCGCTTGGAATACTCCATCATCACGGAGAACGGATTCCAGAGCGCTCAACCGTACTCCGTGAAGATGCCGACGAGCAATGCGCGCGAGACGAGGAATCCATCCGTCGCATTGCCGATCGATGTAGCCAATAGCCCGATCAAGAATCCCTTCGTCATTCCCGGCCTTCGCAAGATCAAGGTCGAGAGCCATCTGAACGCCAACTACTCCTTCGACACCTTCATCGAGGGTGACTGCAACCGATTGGCCCGCAGTGCCGGTTATGCCGTGGCGCAGAAGCCCGGCGGCACCGCTTTCAATCCGTTGCTGATCTATGGCGGCGTTGGTCTCGGCAAGACGCACCTTGCTCATGCCATCGGTCGAGATCAAGAAGCACCACCCGGACAAGACGATCCTTATGTGCCCGCCGAGAAGTTCACGCAGCACCATCGAGGCGGTGAAGAACAACACCGGGGCGACTTCACGCAGTTCTACCAGATGATGGACGTGCTGCTGATCGATGACGTGCAGTTCCTCGCTGGCAAGGAGAAGACGCAGGATGTGTTCTTCCATGTGTTCAACCACCTGCATCAGACCGGCAAGCAGCTGGTGATCACGAGCGACAAGGCGCCGGTTGAGATGGCTGGCATGGAGCAACGCCTGCTCTCCCGCTTCAAGTGGGGCTTGAGCGCCGACCTGCAGACGCCCGGACTCGAGACGCGCATCGCGATCCTGGAGAAGAAGATGTACGCCGAGGGCATCGAGCTGCCTAAAGAGGTGGTGGAATACCTCGCATACAGCATCACCACCAACATTCGGGAGCTTGAAGGCGCGATGATCAGCTTGATCGCGCAGAGCTCCTTGAACAAGAAGTCGGTCACGCTTGACCTCGCCAAGCAGATGATCGACAAGTTCGTGAAGAATACCGCGCGCGAGGTGAGCATCGATTACATCCAGAAAGTGGTGTGCGATTACTTCGACCTGCCGATCGAGCTGTTGAAGAGCAAGACCCGCAAACGCGAAGTGGTGCAGGCCCGCCAGATCGCGATGTACTTCGCCAAGAAGATGACCACGAGCTCGCTCGCGAACATCGGCGCGCACTGCGGTGGCAAGGATCACGCTACCGTGCTGCATGCTTGCCGCACGGTGAACAACCTCTCGGAGACCGACAAGCAGTTCCGCGGGTACTTGGAGGACCTTGAGAAGAAACTGAGCTTGCATTGACCTAGACAACTATGCAGAGGAGCCCCGATGAGGGGCTCTTCGCATTAAGCCCTGCACCCAGCGATGCGAATCCTTCTGGTCTGCTTAGGAAACATCTGCCGATCGCCCATGGCCGAAGGCGTCATGCGCCACTTGGCACGCGAACGTGGGATAAATGTCGAACTCGATAGCGCTGGCACTGGAAACTGGCATGCGGGTGAGGCTCCTGACCACCGCGCACAAGCCGCCATGCGCCGAGGAAGCATTGATATCTCTGATCTGCGTGCCCGTCAGGTGCGCCCCACCGACTTCGAACGCTTCGACCTCTTGCTCGCCATGGATGCCGACAACCTGAAGGAGCTGCACCGTATCGCACCTAACAATGCGCATCGCGCCGTTCTGATCATGGACTATGCGTCCGGTCATGCTTCAAAAGAGGTTCCTGACCCCTACTATGGCAGCGATGCTGATTTCGATGCGGTTCGAGATCAGCTGATGGAAGCATGCACGCGCGTACTTGATACGATTCATGAATAAGATGAGTGGCGCGATTTACCTGTTGCCCACATGGCTCGGCGAGCATGGCGGCACAGAACAGCTATCGCCAGAATCGTGCGCAGTAGCCGAGCGCTTGACACTCTTCTTCTGCGAGGATGAACGCAGCGCGCGCCGGGCCTTGCGCCGCATGCATCCATCGCTCGATTTCGGCGCCATTGAGCTGCACCGTTTCGATAAAGACTCCAGCGCGACTGAAGCCAAACGGTTGATCGAACTGGTCCGCAATGGTCGGGACGCAGGGATAATAAGCGAAGCGGGAATGCCCTGCATAGCCGATCCAGGCGCATTAATCGTGGCCGCCGCGCATGAAGCCGGCGTTCCCGTGGTGCCGTTGAGCGGCCCATCCGCTCTGCTGCTCGCGCTGGCGGCTTCCGGTTTGAACGGACAGCGCTTCGCCTTTCATGGATACCTGCCGGTAAAGCCGAACGAGCGCGCGCATGCGATACGCGCGTTGGAGTCGGAGGCCACGCGCGGACGGGCGGCGCAACTATTCATCGAAACGCCCTATCGCAACGAAGCGATGCTCGCCGATCTGATCCGGCATTGCTCCGCCAACACGATGCTCACGATCGCCATCGACATCACGCAGCCGAACGGCTGGGTGCGCACACGCTGCATCGCACAATGGCGGCAAGAGGCTGTGGTATTGGGCAAGAGGCCAGCGGTATTCATCGTGGGGGCCCGCTGATCATCCGATCGGCGCAGCGCAAGGCATCATCTCCTTGCTGCCGGACCGATGCGACCCTTTCGCCTTTCGCTTGCCCTTGCAGAACGGGCTGCGTGCGATCATCCAACGCAGGCGGAAGTAGGCATCCAGGGAGTGGATATCGCGCTTGCTGATGAATGGCAGGAGATTATCGGTGCCGATCACGAATCCATCGAAGCGCAGCATGAGCCCAATGGCCGGATGCATGAACTCATACTCGCGCACCACGATTGGGAGCGCCGCTTCGAAATGCCGCGTCTCGATGCGCGGTGCCAACGCCATGGAATTCGGCCGGCGCAATCGCATGCCATGATCCCCGCTCACCTGCTGCACCAGACCGAATGCGACAAAGGCCCGCTCCGCGGCGCGAAGATCGAACTGCAAGGCTGCTGCGCTCGGCAACCCAATGGACATGCCGTTGCCTCTATGCCATCGCGTAGAAGAGGCCAGCAGGCTATCAGCGCCCTCGATGCCGTTGATCGTCGCCGTGTTATAGTCGGCGATGCTCAAAGCGCCTCCTTCCAATGCTCCTGTGGTGGCCTGCGAAAACCGCAATCCACCGAGATCGATCAGCGAGGCCCCGATCCGATACCGGTAGCGCATGGGATCGCAGCCGCCCGATGAGCGATGCGGCATGTATCCATCGGCTTCGCTCATGGTGCGCTCATAGACGAATCCTATATCCGCACCGAAACCTGAACCCGCCCGCAGCGCAGGCAGGGCATAGCCATAGTCCGCTTTGATCGAATGAACCTCCACCCGCGTGGTATCAACCACGGTATATGATGCCTCATCGATCCGCAAGCCTGCACCTGCATGAGCGACACCATACTTCATGTTAGCACCGGCGCTGAATAGCGAGAAGCCACGTGCGTGAATGATGTGCGCGTAGCCAAGGCTGAATTCCGACCAGGCCATGCCAACCGCGCGCATCGGCCCTTCCTCCATCCTCTGGCCGTGTTGAGGACTGTATCCCAAGCCGTGGTAAACGAAGTTGCTGAGCTCGCTCGATGCACCAACGGCACTCAGACCCGCGCGCAGCCTCACACCAGCGGAGATCGTGGCCCTGCCAACAGCCACTGCGGCTCCCGGGCCAACGGCATCGGCTATGGCAAAGGCCCTGTTGTTCGGACGGGCCGCGCGCTGCACGGCTATCCCGCTCGATTCAACTTTCATTCCTCCGCGCAGTTCGCTGATCAAGCGCTGACCACGATCACCGTACGCTGCAACGCTGTTCCAAGCATAGAGATCAGCGCCTACGAACCGGATGTCCGCATAGAGCCATTGACCAGCCAAGCGAGCCGGATTCAAGGTGGCCGCATCGAGACCGGCATAGTTCGAGTGCACGAGGCCGTAGAGCTCCTGTGCCATGCTGTTTAGCGACAGCAACAGGAACATCGAGGTGAGGATTCGCGCGCGCATGGCGCGCTCCTACGCGAACCGTGATCAAGGGTTCGGCATGTGCCTATGGATCGATACGATGCGCACCTCGTATTCCACGGGCGACCATGGATCCAGCAAGTCCGGTATGCCGCGCTCACCGAAGGCCAATGACGAAGGGAGTATGAAGCGGCCCTCTTCTCCGATGCGAAGGAGGCTGACCGCAGCTTGGATTCCGGCGATCACCTGGTCCGGGTCGCCATATCGCCAAGTGAAGGCATGCTGCTCATCGAAGCGATTGCCGTTGACCAGGCTCTTGCCCTTCCACGCAACCACCACCAGATCACCAGCAAACGCATGAGTGGTGTCCGAGGCCTCGCCTTCGATCGTATAATGCATCAAGCTGGTACCCCAGCGCTGCCAAGGGCCATCGGCACCAGAGATGCGCGATTCGATCAGCATTCGCTCGAAATCCTCTGGATCAAGTAAGCGAAGCGCCTCACGCTCCGCCTCGGCTTGTGCCACGGTCTTGATCCGCATGAGGCAAAGCTCTGCTTGCAGCCATGCGGTATCAGCAGATGGCCTCACCTTCCCAGCAGACATGACCGCCCACGGCCAGTCGCTCTGCGCTGCTATCATGCTCATGCTATCGCCCTCGTGCAAGCGCCGCAGGAGTGGCATGAAGGCTCCGCTCCTGAGGTCGCCAGTCAGATACCAGCGCTCGGTGCTCAGCAATGAGCCGGGCTCGTCGCCATGCAAAGCCACCCGGATCCGGAGCAGGATGCTATCACTGTCAGTGGGCAGCGCTTCCCCTTCGCCTAACCGGTGATAACGAAGGAAAACCGAATCTCCGACTTCCTTGAAGCCCTCGAAACGCGAGCCGCTGCAACTCAACAGCACCAATGCCGACAGGAGGTACAGCCAAACCGTCCGCGTCATGGCACGATGCGAACCATGCCGATGCGGTAAACCACGCTGGTACGGGGCGGTATGCGATCAAGGTCGCCCACCAGGCCATGTGCCCGGTAGCTTGGTATGATGACCAGCGCGCTATCGCCGGGCGATAGGCGCTGCACCGCCTCGTGCAAGCCGCTCTCCACGTTGTCGTGCGCCACGCGAAATGCCTCAGGCCCATCCGATGCGGTCTCGTGCACCACAGTGCCGTTCAGCAACTCCAGTTTGTAGCGAATTACCGCAATTTGCTCAGGCTGTGCGGCAATTCCGGCTGAATCGCGAATAATCTGCATCCTGATCCCAGTCGCGCTGCGCTCGGCATGAAGGTCGTGCCGCTTGATGTAGAGGTCGATGTCCTGATCCTCCAATCGCATCGCATCCCGGTTCGCTCGGATCAGCTGGTCGCGATCCGAAGGTGCCTGATCCTTCGTTGCACGATTGACGCCCGTGCCACAGGCTGCACCGAGCATCAGGAGCAACAGCGACCATTTCATGACGGGTGCGAGGCTACGAAAGCAGGCAGCAGTTCCTTGAATCTGTTGATCGTGGCATCAAGGCTGTCTTTCGATTGGCCGCCAGCGGCGTTGCGATGCCCTCCGCCTGAGAAGTGCTGCTGCACCAATTCATCCACGGGCAAGCCGCCTTTCGATCGCAGGCTCAGCTTCACCATATCCGGTCGTTCAATGAAGTAGGCGGCCATGCGTATCCCGCGCAGCGCAAGTCCATAATTGACAAAGCCCTCTGTATCGCCTGGCTGATAGCTGAATCGCTTCAGATCAGCAAGGCTGAGGCGGATAATGGCTGTTCCGAATTCCGGCAGGATCTCCAAACGCTCATTCAGCATGAAGCCAAGCAGCCTCATCCGCTCCGGCCGATTATCGTCCATGATGGACTCATGCGCTTGGGTGAAGCGCGCGCCGCGCTCCATGAGCCAGGCCGCCGTACGCATGGTATGCGGCGTTGTGCTGCTGAAGCGGAAAGAGCCTGAATCCGTCATTATCCCGGTGTAGAGGCAGGTTGCCGCCGGTTCATCCACAAGCTCGCTCCAACCCAGGTCGCGCACGATATCCGCGATCATCTGGGCCGTTGCGCATGAATCCGGATCGGAGAAGGTGATCTGTGCGAAGTGATCCGGATCGCGGTGGTGATCGATAAGCACTTTGAATGGATGCGCCCGAGCGGCATCCTCTGCGCCGGAGATGCGATCAAGCCGATTGAAGTCGAGGCAGAAGAGCAACTCACTCCCCGTGATTGCCTCCATCGCTCTATCCCTGGCCCTATCAAAAGGAATCGCTTCAGCTGCACCTGGCATCCAAGCCAAGAAGGCCGGTGGCGCATTGGGCACCACCAACGAAACACTGTGGCCCGCGCGCCTCAGCAAGTGCATGAAACCGAGCGAGGACCCCATGGCATCGCCATCCGGGTTGTAGTGCGTGATGATCGCGCAACGCTTCGGTGCCGCGAGTTCGGCTCGCAGCGCGCCCATTCGCTCCTCCTTATCGGTATGATCCAGCATGGTGCGCGAAAGTACCGCGCCACATGGTGTCAGAATCCGACACCCGGCGTGGGCATATGCTCGATCAGGATGCCAACGCATCCGATATCGAGGTCCGCCTTCTTGCCCTTCCGCTCAGCTGCACCAGGCGCATTCACTTCCACCGCGATTCGCTTGGTGGCTGTGCTGGTGAACTCGATCTGCTGCGTCATTTCGTGATCGGAGTTGCTCCACAAAGCCTTCTCCGATTCCTCGTAGATGGGCTTCCCATCAGGCCCCACGCCCTTTGAGATCCTGAACTTCTCCACCAATCGGATCGCGAGCGCATCGCCGAGGACCTTGTCATTATGGCAAACCGAGATGCGGTAGTCCTGTCCGCGGTACACGATGATGTTGAGCTCGGTCTCCTCGCCAATCTTCACCATGGCGCTGCGGCTCTGCCCATTCACGGAGAAGCGCGCATCGCCGGAGCGCTCGCAGTTGAACCGGTGATAATCGGTGCAATCCGTTTGCGCCATAATCGGCCCATGCACCGCCACGATCAGCAGCGACCACGCCCATGTGCGTATGTTCTTCATGTTCTTCATACTGTTATTGAGCAGGGGTCTTCTCGGGAGTGGTCCACTCGGTCCTGATGCGCTCCACCTCTGCGGCCAGCGCGGCATATCGTTCCGCTGTCATATCGAATGTGACATCGTCGCCAAGCACGATCCGCTTGCTTTCGGTTGCACGGGTAGGCGGCATCCTCTTCATGCTCACCTGGTCGTAGATGTCACGCAAACCGATCAATTGAGCTTGCACGGCGGCTACATCCGGGTCGGCATGATGCTCGTCCATCATGTTCACCAGATGCTCCAAGGTCATCTTCTGCTCTGTCACGCGCAGCACGAGCGCCTCGTTCTTGCCGAAAGCGGTGATCTGCTGCACTACCAGATGCATGCTCTCAACCCAGCCACCGGCCAGCACCAAGCATAGAACCGGTCCCATATCCTCCTGCTGCATGCGCTCATAGGCTTTTTGATAGGCCTCGTTGCTGATGAACTCAAGCGAATCGCCACGGGTGAGGTTCGATTCCAACCGGATGAAATCGGCATCGCTGAATGCCTGGCTCAGGCCGAGACCATCCGCAAGCTTCTTACTGGCCAGATAGTAGCGCGCCACCTCCACGTTCAGCTTGAAGCTGCTGGCGTAGACGAGGTCCGTGGCATACACGCCGAAATTCAAGGCCCTTCCACGCAGGCTGGCGAAGCTCCCTGCATTCGATGCAGGTGCCATCATGCGCTTGTGGCCCTCGCCTGCCAGTTCGCGCACCAAACCGAACAGTTCATTTGGCGTGGGCATTTGGTAATAAGACGCTGTCAACGACGATTCGCCACCGATGATGAGCGCTCCGCGGTTCTCAGCTGCGGGTGGCTGATCCCCGCTGCACGCCGCAAGCAAAAGCGCGCTCAACAGCGGCCAGGTCCGATTACGCATGATCCTTGGTTTGTTTATTGGGGGCCATTCTTCATGGTCCTGAAGGCGGCGCACGAAGGAAGGTGCAGCCTGCGTGGTGATCGGATACCGCGCGCAACTACTTTTGCGCGGCTTTTTCAACAACGATTCATGGCAGGCAACAGGACATTCACGATGATCAAGCCCGAGGCAGTGGCCTCGGGGAACGCGGGCAGGATACTGGACGCGATCATGGCAGGCGGCTTCAAGGTGGTAGCGCTGAAGCTCACGCGCCTCTCGCGCGAGGAGGCCGGCGCCTTCTACGAGGTGCATAAGGAGCGCCCGTTCTATGGCGAACTGGTCGATTACATGGCCAGCGGCCCGATCATGGCAGCGATCCTCGAAGGGAACGATGCCGTGGCTTCGTTCCGTGTGCTGATCGGGGCAACCGACCCGACCCAAGCAGCCGAGGGCACGATCCGCAAGCGCTTCGCCGAGAGCAAGGCGAAGAACGCCGTGCACGGCAGCGATAGCGATGAGAATGCGGCCATTGAGGGCGCATTCTTCTTCAGCGTTCGCGAGCAGCACGCCTAGCGCTCAGCCCGCAAAGGCCTTCAGCGCACGAGCACCTCGCTCACCACATCCTTGCCTGCGCGCTCATTGATGCGCGCAGCGATTTCCGCGCGCATGAACGTGAGTTCCTGCCGCAAGGGGGCAGAATCGACGGCTATGGTAAGCCGCCCTGCGCGCAGGGTGATCGCCGTGGTGTGCCGGGCGATCATGGGGCCAGCCAACTCGGGCCACCACGCTTTGATATCAAGCGATTGAAGCCGATCACGCATGCCCGCACCATCGATCAGGCGGGCGATCGCTTCAGCCAGCCATTGCTCGTTCGTTCGCTTCACGGGCTATGCCTTTATGGTCCAGGTGAAAGAATCTCGTTTCGAGTTCCAGCCCATCGATCGCGGCGTGAAGCCGATGCGCATCGGTATCGGTGATGAGCACTTGACCGAAGAGATGGCCGCTGAGCAAGCGCAACAGATGGCGCATGCGCTGCGGATCGATCTTATCAAAGATGTCGTCGAGCAGCAATATGGGCTTCAGGCCAGAGCGCGCGGCCGTGAGCTGGAATTGCGCCAGCTTCAGGGCAATGAGGTAGGTCTTCTGCTGTCCCTGCGACCCGAATCGCTTGAGCGGATGACCATCGATGGTGAAGAGCAGGTCGTCCTTATGGATGCCAGCCGTGGTGTGGCACGACTGGCGGTCTCGCGGCCATGACTCGCGCAGCAGCGATTCCATGCTGGCAGCCCCAAGCGATGATCGGTATTCAAGAGCAACCTGTTCCGGTCCGGAACTGATTCCCGCGTAATGCGCGGCCAGCAGCGGAGAGAGCTCGCCGATGAATGCTGATCGCGTCGCATGGATCATGGCTCCGCATTCGATCAGCTGCGCATCCCATGGCTCAAAGGCGGAATCGGGCATGCCACCTTGTTCGGCCGCCCGCTTCAGCAGGGCATTGCGCTGGGCCATGGCCCTGTTGTACCGTATCAGCGCTTCCAGGTAGGCCTTGTCGAATTGAGCGATCAAGCCATCCATGAAACGCCGTCGGATCTCGCTTCCCTCTAGAACTAATTGGCCATCATACGGGGTGATCATCACCACTGGATAGCGGCCTACATGGTCGGCCAGCCGCTGATACTCCTTCCGGTTGCGGCTCAACACCTTTCTCTGGCCGTGGCGCACGCTGCAAAGCAGGGTATCGTCCCCATCAGCCGTGCGCATCACCCCTTGCACCACCATCAGTTCCTCGCCGTGCCGGATGCTATGCAGGTCCGTGGCCTCGAAATAGCTCTTGCCCAAAGCCAGGTAATGCACGGCATCGAGCAGGTTGGTCTTGCCCACCCCGTTTGGGCCCGTGAAGCAGTTCACTTCGGCGCACAATTCGGCCTCCGCCTCTAGGTGATTGCGGAAATGCAGCACATGCAAACGCGCGAGATGATAGGCCATGAATGGGCAGCGAAACTAACCGCCCGGCTACCGCGATACGGGTTCTGTTCGCAAGTGCCTCAGAATCCTACATTTGCGGCCCGCAAGCCAAGGCCTGCCCCTGAGCTTGAACCCTTCGAACACGACCATGAGCAAGAAGCCAACGGAAACCGCCAAACAGGGCGACATCGATCTGGGCGAGGTGTACACACGCACCGAGCTCGCTTTGGAGAAGAACAAGAAGCCCATCACCTATGGCGCCATCGGTCTGCTGGTGCTGGTGGCCCTGGTGCTCGGCTACCAGAAAGGCATCGCTGAGCCGCGCGCAAAGGAGGCTGCGGACCTCATTTGGAAAGCGCAGTACTACTTCGAGGTGGACTCGCTGGACAAGGCCTTGAATGGGGACGACCAATGGCCGGGCTTCCTCACCGTCGCCGCCGACTTCGGCAGCACGCCCAGTGGCGAATTGGCTCATTACTACGCTGGCGCCATCTACATGCAAAAAGGCGATTACGAGCAGGCGCTGAGCCACTTCAAGGAAGCCGACTTGAAGGACGATGTGCTGAGCGTGATGGCTATTGGTAATCAAGGCGACGCCTTGGTGGAGCTGGGTCGTGCCGATGAGGCTGCGAAGCTGTTCGAGAAAGCCGCCGGCATGGCGAAGAATGATTTCACGACACCCATGTACCTCATGAAGGCGGGCATTGTGCGCCAACAAGCTGGTGAATGGAAAGCCGCTAAGAATTCCTTCAAGCGCTTGGCCGATGAGTTCCCGCTGCATCCTGATGCAAGCATCGCGCGCAAGTACGCGGGCCATGCCGAAGCCATGGGCGGATAGCCATGTCCACGGCCGATAAGCACCTTTCGCATTACGACCCAGCCGGCGTCCCCAGTGGCGCCGGCCGTCGTTTCGCGGTGATCGTGAGCGAATGGAACCACGAGATCACCGACGCATTGCGAAGAGGCGCACGTGAAACGCTCCTGCGCCATGGTGTTTCGGAGGCCGACATCATTGAACGCTTGGTGCCCGGAAGCTGCGAGCTGGCCTCTGGCGCGCAATTCATGCTTGAGCGGGGCGGCTTCGATGGCGCTATCTGCTTAGGCAGCATCGTGCGCGGCGAGACCCCGCACTTCGATTATGTATGCCAAGGCACCGCGCAAGGCATCATGGCCGTGGGCCTCAAGTTCAGCGTTCCAGTGATCTTCGGCGTGCTCACAGACGACACCATGCAGCAGGCACGCGACCGCAGCGGCGGCAAGCATGGCAACAAGGGCATCGACTGCGCCGTGGCCGCCCTGAAGATGGCCGAATTGAAAGCCAAGGGCTGAGGCTCCGCATCCGCTCCCGATATTCGGACCATGCGTTCCTTAGTCGCGATTGCGATCGGCCTGATCGCCCAACCCATCCTTGCGCAGGAAAACGCGCAACAGCCGCCCTTCCCAGAGGGAAAACATGGCCCCCGACTGGGGTTATGCTTAGCCACGCAGAGCACAGGCGGCTTGTTCTCCAACACCACGGATATGCTACTCGGCCCCATGGTGGGCTGGCACTTCGATGTGCCGGTGCATTGGCAGGTAAGCATCATGCCCGAGGTTCTTTGGCTCACCAAGGGATACGTGGTGCGCAACCCGGCGCTAGGAGTTCGCAACAAGACCACTTTCCGGTATCTGGAGGTGCCGCTGCTCGTGAAGGTGAGCACCGACAAGGCTGCCGAAGGCATGTTCCTGCTGTTCGGCCCTAGCGCAGGCTACTTCCTCAGCGGCCGCACGCAGACCTGGTTGAATGGCGAGCAGAACACCGATTTCCGTTATGACCTGAGCCAGAACGAGCGGCGTCTGCAATTCAGCATAGTGATCGGCATGGGCATGGACGGCAAGCGCTGGTCATTTGATGTGCGCGCGCAAACGAGCGTTACCCCATTCGATCCGGTGGCACGGATTCAGAACCAGGTGTATGCGATCACTGCAGCCTATCGCCTCGGTGGCAAGAAACCAGACGCTCCGGAAGAGGACGCTGAATGATCCGAACCCCATGCTTTTCACCACCGCCTCCTCCCCTGCGCGCATCGGCTTCCACGAGCATCCGTACCTGCGCTGGTACGCCATGATATTCCTCGGAATCTGGTCAGCCACCTTCATCGGCACCACCGATCAGGCCAATTGGTGGACAGAGAACGCGCTGACCATCCTCTTCATCGGCGCATTGGCAATCACGCATAAGCGATTCCGCTTCAGCGATGCGAGCTACACGCTCATGCTCATCTACATCGTGCTGCACGTTTACGGAGCCATGCACACCTACGCGGAGAATCCACTGGGCTATTGGCTGAAGGATAAGTTGCACTGGGAGCGCAACCACTACGACCGAATCGTGCACTTCAGCTTCGGCTTCCTGCTCACCTATCCCATGCGCGACTGGTTCTTGAACCACTTCAAATGGCCTCGTTGGGTCTGCTGGGTGCTCCCGGTCGAGATCACCATGAGCTTCAGCGCGGCCTATGAGCTGATCGAATGGGCCGTGGCCGATGTCTTCTTCCTGCGCAAGGCCCAGCCTACCTCGGCACCCAGGGTGATGTCTGGGATGCGCAGAAAGACATGGGGCTGGCCTTCGCGGGTGCTGTGTTGGCGATGGTGCTGGCCTACGTGTTGAGCAAGATCGTGATGAAGAGATCGCATGCTAAAACATGACCAAATGAAGATTCGGCTCACACACCTCACTATCGCGCTCATGGCCTCAATTGGCCTGCAAGCACAATTGAGTTTCGGCATAAGGAGCGGAATTTCCTGGTCGAATGTCGATTTCCCGCAGGCCGATGGCTGGGACTCGAAAGCCCGACTCGCACCGGCATTCGGCGCCATGCTGCACATCGCTGCAACGGAACGGATCGGCATTCAGCCCGAAGTGGCCTTCGTGAGCCGCGGGTACAGGCAGGAATACGGCCCGCTGCCCTCCGGGAATTATGCGGAACGCCTCGTCTTCGACTTCGTTGATGTGAACGCGTTGATGGTGCTGCGCTTGGCGCAAGAGCCAGCACGTCCGCACTTGCTGCTTGGGCCGAGCATCGGATTCATGACCGGCGCGCGCGTGCTTGCTGAACTCGACGGCTCTGTGAGCGGCGGCTCTGTGCTGGACCCTGTGAAGCTGAAACTGAACCGGGCCCTTGCGGGCCTCTGCGGCGGTGCCGGCTTCACCTTCTCCGCAGGTGCTTCGCTCATCACCGTTGAAGGCCGCTACGCATTCGGCCTCACCGATATCTGGAACGACCTCACCCTCGTCGATATCAATGGTGCCACCATCAGGAAGATCAGCGGCTACGACCGCAGTTTCTCGCTGCACCTGGGCTGGCTCATGCCAGTTGCAAAGCGGGCTTTGGCCGCGAGTGCAGGCCCATAGCGTGTTGATGCGGTTGCGAGCGATGCATCAGGCATACCTCGCCAGCCCGGCAACATGTATGATCAGCGCTTCGTGCGCACCTTGCTCCAAGGCTTCACCTGCCAGGTGACCGTGCCCGTTGCGATGTGGTTGCCGCTGGTATCATGCAGCAGCACCTCGTTCGTGTACTCCACCGCATCCTGCAAGCGCAACGGCGCAACCACGTGCTCCTCGATCTCCCGCGCCGATGGCACCGACTTGGCGATCGTCCGCTTCTTCGCCTGGTAGTGGTACTGCATGCGCAGCTCGCGCATGATCATCCTCTACTCCTTCGGATCGAGCCGCTCCAGCACCGAGAGCCCGCTGCACATCTCGGCGGCGGTGGCCAGCGCGCACGCGTGGATGCCACGGATGTGATTGCGATTGATGCGCCAGTAAGGCACTTCAACGGTGATGCCGCCTTCTTTCAGCGGTACCAGACGGAAACCGTGCGGCCTGTTGAACGGGATGATGAATGGCAGCAAGAGGTTCGCCCACCGCCGCGCGATGCCGGAATGCCGCGCGCGATCCAGGAGACGTGGCACATTCATCGGGCGAGGGCGCCGGCGATATCCGGCTTGAAGTAAGCGGGGCCCTTCATCACCTTGCCATCCTCGCGGTAGATCGGCTTGCCATCGGCGCCCAGCTTGCTCATGTTGCTGCGCTGGATCTCGCGGAACACCTCGTCGATCTTATGCTCCAAGCCATGCTTGAGCAAGGTGCCGCAAAGGATGTAGAGGATGTCGCCCAAAGCATCGGCCACTTCCACCAGATCGCCGCGCAAGGCCGCTTCCAGGTATTCCTCATTCTCCTCGCGGATGAGCTTGTACCTCAACAATGCCTCCCTGTCACCGATATCGCCGATAGGCGCAGCGGCGTTGCGGATGCCGAAAGCATCGTGGAAATCGCGCACATAACCCGTGGCCTCAGTTAAGGTGAGCGCGCTCGTGGTTGTTTGCATGCGGCCGAAGGTAGCGGGGCATCGCAAGATCCGCAGCATCAGGGCTTAACACTCTTTAACCGGGGCCGATAGTCGTCGCGAAATGAGGGCCATCCACTTTTGCGAGGCACCAACACCGCAGCATGGAACAACCCCAACCCACGGCCTCGAACACGAGCGCGAACAGCCCGGCGGTGAGCGCCGACAGTATTCGCGTATTGAACGAGCGCATTCAGGAAGCCAGCGGCTTCGTGGACTTGATCGATCGAGAAATGGGCAAGTGCATCGTGGGCCAGAAGGACATGGTGCACAAGCTGCTCGTTGCGCTGCTCGCCGATGGCCATGTGCTGCTCGAAGGTGTTCCGGGCCTCGCGAAGACCATGGCAATCAAGACGCTCGCGAGCGCGATCGACGCGGGCTTCAGCCGCATTCAATTCACACCGGACCTGCTCCCGGCCGATCTGATCGGCACCTTGATCTACAGCCAGCGCAATGAGGAGTTCACCGTGCGCAAAGGGCCGATCTTCAGCAATCTGGTGCTGGCCGATGAGATCAACCGCGCCCCGGCGAAAGTGCAGAGCGCGCTGCTCGAGGCGATGCAGGAACGGCAGGTCACCATCGGCGCCACCACCCATCAACTGCCGGAGCCTTTTCTGGTGCTGGCCACCATGAACCCCATCGAGCAGGAAGGAACCTATCCGCTTCCGGAAGCGCAAACAGACCGCTTCATGCTGAAGGTGGTTCTCGACTATCCCCGCCGCGAGGAAGAGAAGCTGATCATCCGCCAGAACACACGGCCCGGTGGCAATGCGGTTCCGCAGCGCGTGGTAACGCCCGCAGAGATCCTGAACGCGCGGAATCTGGTGCGCGAGGTGTACATGGATGAGAAGATCGAGCAGTACATCGTTGACATCGTTTATGCCACGCGCAAGCCCGATCAATACAAGTTGGGCGACCTCACGAGCATGATCGGTTTCGGTGGAAGCCCGCGCGCGAGCATCAACATGGCGTTAGCCGCGAAAGCGTTCGCCTTCACCAAGCGCCGCGGCTATGTGATCCCCGAGGATGTGCGCGCCGTGTGCCCCGATGTGCTGCGCCACCGCATCGGCCTCACCTACGAAGCCGAAGCCGAGAGCGTGACCGTGCGCGACATCATAGACCGCGTGCTGAATACCGTTGAGGTCCCCTGATCATGTGGTCATGTGGGCATGAGCGCATGTGCTCATGCGCACTCAACCACATGCGCTCATGAGCAATCGCGCACATGGACACCGCCCAACACACCAAAGAGCTCCTGAAGAAGGTGCGCCGCGTGGAGCTGAAGACCCGTGGGCTCAGCGAGCACATCTTCAGCGGCGAGTACCACAGCGCATTCAAGGGTCGTGGCATGACCTTCAGCGAGGTACGTGAGTACAGCGCGGGCGATGAGGTGCGCACCATCGATTGGAACGTGACGGCACGTTTCGGCCACCCATTCGTGAAGGTGTTCGAGGAAGAACGCGAGCTCACCGTGATGCTGCTCGCCGACCTGAGCGGATCCACCGATTTCGGCAGCGCGGCGCAGCTCAAGCGCGACCTGATAACCGAAGCATGCGCGACGATCGCATTCAGCGCCATCAAGAACAACGACAAGGTGGGCCTGCTCCTCTTCACCGACCGCGTGGAGAAGTTCATACCACCCAAGAAAGGCCGCGCTCACATCCTGCGCATCGTGCGGGAGCTGATCGAATTCGCCCCCCAAGGCACTGGCACAGGCATCAGCGAAGCGCTCGGATACCTGAACCGCGTGATTAAGCGGCGCGCGATCGCCTTCCTCGTGAGCGACTTCCAGGACAAAGGCTATGAGGATGCGCTGCGCATAGCGAACCGTCGGCACGACCTGGTGGCCTTGCGCACCACTGATCCGCGCGAGCAGGAACTGCCCAATGTCGGGCTCGCCCGATTCGTGGATCCAGAGAGCGGCGAATCGAGGTGGGTGGACACCTCATCGCGCAAAGTGCGCAACGCCTATCGCGCTGCAGCGCTGAAGCATCAGCAGCGCTGCAAGGAGATCATGCGCCGCAGCGGTGTGGATCATGCGGTGATCGGAACGGATACGGGATACGTGCGCGCACTGATGCGCCTATTCAAGCAACGCGAAGGAGCACGATGAGGGCTTGGGCGATCATCCTATTCGTGAGCGCGCTTGGACTAAAGGCCCAGCACCGCAGCGCGCACGCGGAACTCGCGAGCCAGGAGATCCGATTAGGCGAGCAAACTGAGCTCATCATCGAGGCGGAGGGATCCGCTGGACCGGTTGTTTGGCCCGCGCTAAACGACACGCTGACGCAGCGCATCACGATCGTGGGAGCCAGCGCGATCGATACCATCAGCGATCGCGGCATCCTGCGAAGGGTCATCCGCATCACCTCGTTCGACACGGGATATTGGGCCGTGCCACCCTTCAGATTATCCATTGGCAACCGTTCAGCCGAGACCGAACCATTGCTGCTGCACGTGATCGGTGTGCCACTCGATGCCAACGGCGCCATGCGCAAGGAGAAACCCTTGATCGTACTTCCCTTCAGCCCGCTTTGGTGGATGCGCCAGCACGCGGCTTGGCTTGTCGGCGCTGCGGTGGTCTTGGCCGGGGCCTTGCTTCTGTTCATCCTGATCAAGCGCCGCAAGCCAACTGAAAAGAGCACGCCAGCTGAAGCGGTGATTCCTTTGCACGAGCACGTCCTTGGCCTCCTCCAGGAACTCGAACGCCAACGCCTTTGGCAACAAGGTGAGCACAAGTCCTATCAATCGCAGCTCACCGATATCCTGCGCGGCTATATCGAAGAGCGCTTCCATGTGCCAGCGCTCGAACGCACAACCGATGAGCTGCTCCAGGAATTGCGGGTGAGCCCAATGCGAGCCGAGCATCAAGCCCATCTGGGCAACATGCTCCACGCGGCCGACCTCGTGAAATTCGCCAAGGCGATACCGACATCAGCGGAGAACGAGCAGCTGATGGCCGGCGCCGTCCGATTCGTCCTCGAAACGAGAGTAAGCGATACAACAGCCCATGCGCAACAATCGTGATGCATGGCTCCTGATCGGATTCGTGACGTGCGCGCTAGCGTGCGCGGCGGCTGTCGCTGTGCTCGTGCGCATGCGCTTCGAGCTGGCGAACCCCGAATGGCTGATGGCCGCATTGTGCTTCATACCGGTTATCGCGTTAGTGCTCTGGCGCCTGCAACGCAAGCCATCGCTCACACGTCTATCGGTGCTCACGGACCGCATGCCCAAACGCATGAGCCCACGCGTAGCGCTGCGAGCGCTGCCCTTCGCGGCGCTTTGCGGCGGCGTGGCTCTTCTGCTGATCGCATTAGCGCGGCCACAAGCCGAAGACAGCTCCGAGGAGCGTCACAGTGAAGGAATCGACATCGTCATCGCGTTGGATGTATCGGGCAGCATGCTCGCCCGTGACCTGAAGCCCGACCGCCTGGAAGCCGCCAAGCGTGTCGCCATGGATTTCATTGACGGGCGACCGAACGACCGCATCGGCCTGGTGGTGTACGAGGGCGATGCCTTCACGCAATGCCCGCTCACCACAGACCACAACGTGCTGAAGACCTTGTTCTCCGAGGCCCGCTCCGGTTTCATCGCGAATGGCACCGCCGTGGGCATGGGCCTGGCCACCGCCGTGAACAGGTTGCGTCACAGCGAAGCCAAGAGCAAGGTTGTGATCCTGCTCACCGATGGCGTGAACAACACCGGCGCCGTGCAGCCCTTGGATGCCGCCATGCTAGCCGACCGCATGGGCATACGCGTTTACACCATCGGGCTGGGGACACGCGGCAAGGCCCTCAGTCCCGTGGGTCGCTATCCCGACGGCTCGTTGCACTTCGACTACGTGGAAGTGGACCTTGATGAGAAAACGCTTCAGGCCATTTCCGCAGCCACGGGAGGCCGCAGCTTCCGCGCTACCGACGAGCGCAAGCTCAAGGAGATCTACAACGAGATCGACCGCTTGGAGAAGACCCGTTTCAAAGTGGAGCACTTCAGCTACAAGGTGGAGAAATACCATCGCCTCGCGCTCTGGGGAATCCTGCTCGTGCTCGGGTCGTTCCTCTCTGAGAAGCTCCTATTCCGCAGCATGACATGAGCGCCACCGCGACATACCGCTGGGGTATCGCCGCCTTCGTGATACTCGCGTTGGAAGCCGTCGCGTGGATCGCGATGCTCGCCGCATGGTGGGTGCTCGAGAACGAAGTGGATGCCTTCCGCTGGAACAGCCCGCAGCATCTGGCATGGCTGCTCGCCGGCCCATTGTTGCTGGTCATCTTCCTCATCGATCTCGCGTGGCGCAACAAGGCGATCAAGCGATACGCCGGTGCTGCTGTTTCCGCTCGCATGGTGCCGGGCACATCCACTACGCGTCAAACGCTCCGTTTCCTCTTGGTCCGGCATGCGCTCAGCTTCGCAGTGATCGCGCTCGCGGGGCCGCAATTCGGATCGCATCCGGTTGAAGTGAAGGCGAAGGGGAATCGACCTGGTGATCGCTGTTGATGTGAGCAACAGCATGGAATGCGAGGACCTGCGCCCCAGCCGCATGGAGTCGGCGAAACGAGCAATCGAGCAACTGACACAGCGCATGCGCGGAGATCGGCTCGGGATCGTGGTTTTCGCGGGCGAAGCCTTCGTGCAGCTCCCGATCACCTCGGATCGGGGCGCGGCAAGGCTCTTCGCACGAACGATTAACACCAGCACCGTGAGCGCGCAGGGCACGGCGATCGGAGCCGCCATCGATCTGGCAGCGCAATGCTTCGATAAGGAGAGCGCCGCCAGCAAGGCCATCATCGTGATCACCGATGGCGAGGATCACGAAGGCGATGCCATGGAAGCGGCGCAGCGCGCGCAGGAGGCCGGCATCGTGGTACATGCGGTGGGCATGGGAACACCGCAAGGCGGTCCGTTGCCGATCCGTAAGAATGGCCAGCTGCAAGGCTTCCGGAAGAGCCGCGATGGCGCCACCGTGGTGAGCCGGCTCGACGAAGGCATGCTCGCGCGGATCGCCAGCGCGGGCGGCGGCGCGTTCGTGCGCGCCACCGCGGCGAGCAGCGGCATCCAGGAGATAGTCGATGAGCTGCGCAAGTTGGACCAAGCCGAGACCGGCACTGTTCGCTACACCGCCCACGACGACCAATACCAATGGCCCTTGGGCTTGGCTGTGATCCTGCTCTTCATCCACATGCTGCTGGGCGAGCAGCGCAATCCACGTCCGCTATGGCGCGCGCTCACGCACTGATCCCCGTGCTCGCCGTGCTGCTCGCGGCATGCGGAACCGCTGAGGAGCGTGCCGCTGAGCGCGCACTGCGCACGGGCGCCTCATTTTACAACGACAGCTCATACATGCAAGCCGATAGCGCCTTCGCCACGGCACCGCATGATGCACGTGCTATCTATGACCGCGGCATGGCGCTCCTCGCATTGGATGACCATCGATCGGCAGTTGCTCAATTCAGCTCAGCAGCAGAAGCCGACACGCTGCTGCTTCGTCCAATAGCGCGATACAACCAAGGCAATGCCTTGTTGCGCGAGGCGCGATACAATGCGCTTACGAGCGTATCGCTGCGCGAGGAGGCATTCAGCCTGAAGCCGGGATCGGATGACATCGCTGATCGGCTCCGCCATGCCGTTCGCACGGATTCGATGCTGCGCGCCTCGAATCGGTTGGATGCGCGCATAGACACGGTGCTGCCCGAAGCGATCAAGGCATACAAAGCGGCCCTCCTGCTCGCTCCCGATGATGATGACGCCCGCCACAATCTTCTGCTCGCGCAAGGTGAATGGGCCAAGCGCCAGAAAGAGCGTAGCAACAGCGGCAAGAACGATAACCAGCAGAAGGACCTCAGCGCCCAAGCGAAACTGCTCATGGAAAAAGCCGATGCGCTGGTTGAGGAATACAGGTTCCAAGAAGCACTCGCGCTGCTGCAGGATGGCCTGCGCAAAGAACCGAGCCTGAGCAGCAAGAAGGAATACATGGAGAAGCTCGACCTTGTGACCAAAGCCGCAGCAAGCCGATGAACGCCTGGACCTACCCTTTGCTCGCCTTCGCGCTGCTGACCTCAATGCATGCACGCGCGCAAACCACAGCTGAGGACTACTTCAACAAGGCGGCGCGCGAATACGTGAAGGAAGAGAAGATCGCGGCGTTGCGCACGCTGGATCAAGGCTTGCGCGCGCACCCGGGCGATGCACGCATGCGAAATCTGGCGGAGGCGATCATGAAAGAACAACAGCAGCAGCAACAGCAGCAATCCGCGCAGCAGCAACAGTAGCAGGAAAAGCAACAGCAGGAGCAACAGCAGAATCAGTAGGAGCAGAGCGGCCAACAAGAGCAACAGGTCCAAGAGAGCGACCCTGGCGAGCAGCGCGAAGGGGAAGAGCGGCAAGCGCGCAAAGGGGAACTCACGAAAGAAGAAGCCGAACGGATCCTTGATGCGCTGGACCGGCGCGAGCAGGATGTGCAGCAGCAAGTCCGAGCGCGCATGCGGTCTGCGCGGAAATCCACAAGCGACAAAGACTGGTGAGCATGAAGTACCGCTTCCTCATCGGCGCGCTCGCATGGCTGATCGCTTCGGCATCGGTTCTAGCGCAAGAGATCACCTTCACCGCGAGCGTTGATCGCACGGCGATCGCCGCTGGCGACCAGCTTCGGCTGACCGTCACGTTAGCCAACGCGCAGGAGCGCTTCACGGCGCCTGACCTGGACGGGCTTGTGGTGGTGGCCGGTCCGCACGAGAGCAGCAGCTTCAACTTCATCAACGGGCGCAGCACCAGCACGGTCACGCGAACATGGGTGCTCACGGCAACGCAACCCGGCAAATACACTATCGGCCCGGCGCGCGTGAAGGTGATGCGTGGCGTGATCGAAACGGACCCCATCACCATTGAAGTGAGCAAAGGCAACGCCCCGCAAGGAAGCGCCGACGTGCAGCGCGCGCAACAGAGCGACCCCAACCTCTTCATCATCGTATCGCTGAGCAAAGGCAAAGCATACGTGGGCGAGCCGGTGGTTGCCTCATACCATGTGTACAACCGCTATTCGAGCGTTGAGCAAACCGGAAGCACGCCACCGCAGCTGAACGGGTTCTGGAGCGAAGAGCTCGATGCGAGCCAGGCGCGCGCGGAGGACAAGATCGTGAACGGCCTGCAGTACCGCGTGGTGCTGGTGAAGCAGCAGCTGCTCCTGCCGCAACGCCCTGGGAAGCTGCGGATCGAACCCATGACATTGAGCTGCGTGGTGAACCGCTCCTTCTTCAATCGCGGCACTCCCTTGGACGTTCGCAGCAATGCCATCGAATTCACGGCCATGCCATTGCCTCCCGGCGCGCCCGCTGATTTCTCGGGTGCCGTTGGCGAATTCAGCCTCGACCTGCAGGCCGACCGCACGCAAGCGAAAGCGCATGAGGCCATCGAAGTGAATGTGAAGCTGAGCGGCAAAGGCAATCTCAAGCTGATCGAGGCGCCGCGCCCATCGTTCCCCAGCGACTTCGAGGCCTATGAGCCGAAGGTGAACGACCGCATCACCGTGAACGCCTCGGGCATGAGCGGATCACGCGGCTTCCAATACACCGTGATCCCGCGCCACGATGGCCGCTTCGATCTGGGCTCATTGAGCCTCTCCTACTTCGACCCGAAGACGGCCACCTACAAGCAATTGCGCAGCCAGCCGCTCGTGGTTGAGGTGCTCCCTGGCGAAGGTGGACCATCCTCCGCGCCAACGATGACCATGCGCACCGATGTGATCGACCTCGACCATGACATCCGCTTCATCCGCACCGGCGATGGTCTGTTGCGAGCGAAGGGCAAGCACCTGTTCGGAAGCTGGCCTTGGATCGCTGGCATGACAACACCATTATTGCTCGTGCTCGGCTTCCTCGGCTGGGATTCGCGCAGGCAGCGTTTGGCTGGCGATGCCGAGGCCATGCGTCGCTCGCGTGCCGAGAAACTTGCGCGCCACCGACTACGCCAAGCCGCAGATGCGCTCAAGAGCGGCAGCAAAGCCGAATTCTACAGCGCGCTTTCGAAGGCACTGCATGGTTATGCCACGGACAAGTTCACATTGGGCGCCGCTGGCGTGACCGAAGAGGCGCTCATTGCACGCTTGACCACCGACGAAGGACGCACTGCGGCCAAGGACTATGTCAAGCTGATCGCTGCCTGCGACATGGCGCGCTTCGCACCGGTGGAAGAGCTTCCGCGCGAAGAGCTGTACGATCAGGCACTCGTCCTAATTCAGCAAATCGACCGCATAGCCCGATGAACGCACGCCAGATCCTGTTCGCCGCCGCGATCGGCATGGCTCCGCTCGCTAAGGCCATTACAAAGCCTCAAGCAGACTCGCTGCTCGCAGCGGGACAGCAACTGTACATCGCAGGCGACCATCAGGGCGCGCTTAACGCGCTGCTCACCATAGAAGCCGACTTCGATTCACCTGCTCTCCAACTCTCGATCGGCAATGCTTGGTACAAGCTGGGCAACATCCCGAACGCGATCCTCCATTTCGAGCGCGGACTGCTCCTTGATCCAAGCGATGCCGACCTGCGCGCCAACCGCGATCTCGCGAACAGTCAGGTGAAGGACAAGCTGCCAGGTGCCGCTGACCATGCCTTCGCCCGGCGGTGGCAGGAACTGCGTGCCGGTTCTGATCCTGACCAATGGGCGCTTAGGGCATTATGGCTGATGACGATCACATGCTTGCTCATCATCTCGAGCCGACTCATCCGTTCGCGTCCTGCACGTCGCGCTGCTCAAGTCGCTGCCGCTATGTGCGCCATGCTCCTCATGATCAGTATCGCTTTTGCGGCCGCGCGTCATCGGCACTCGGCGGTGCGCGATACCGCGATCATCATGGCGCCTCGCATGGATGCTCGCGCTGAACCGGCAGAAGGCGCCAAGCCGCTCTTCATCCTGCACAAGGGTGCGAAGGTTGAAGTGCGAGACAGCATGAATGGCTGGAACGAGGTGCGCCTTCCCAACGGCAGTGTGGGCTGGATGCCAGCGAGCGCGATGGAGCGGATCTGAACCAAAGCGAATCAGCGCTCAACCATCAGCTTCACCGTGAGCACCGCATCGCCTGCCACCACCCGGCAGAAGTAGAGGCCAGCAGCCCGTTCGCGTGCATGCCATACGAGCCGAGCGGTGCCATCATCCGGCACAATGCCGCTCGCGATCGATTCCACAAGGCTGCCATCCATTGCGTACACATCGGCGACCAAGCGCTCGCCCGGGAACAAGCCCGTGGCGATCAATGTGGTGCTTTGCGTGAACGGATTCGGGAAGGCGATCAGGCTTCCTCCATCGGAAATCAACTCAGGCGCATCGCCTGTTGGCTGAAGCACGAGCAAGCTGCCTGGGCAAGTGAGATAGCCATTGCTCATGGTTCCGCCTTGGTATCCGTTATTGATGTTCGCGATCGCGGAGGCGATGGTGACCAATGGGTATTGCGCGACGCAGCCACCAATCGCCTGATCGGCATGGTTCACCAGTTGCTGAACGGTCCAACCAGAGAAGGTGCCGGATGAGATCAGCATGTTCTTCAATTGAACCGATGGTGCTGCGAATGCCGCATTCAATTCATCCATGCGCACGCTGATCTTCAGCGCGGTGAGGTGACCAAGCAAGGTGTTGCTGATCGTGGCTCCCGGATCAACCGTTGTGCCCGCAGGCAATAGCGCCGCCGTGCCCGTGGTAGGCAGCGTGTTATTCACCGCTTCCGCCGAAGTGAAACGCAACAGGCGCCCGCTGCAACCCACCGTGAGGAAGTTCGGCGCGGGGAACGCTGCCGCGAACTGACTCACGAGATAGTTCGCCGGATTGGAGCCGCTCGGATTCGAGCCCCAAACACCTTGTGTTTCCGTGCGGATTCCTGTGCAGGATGGCGCGCCGACCGTAATGGTGGTGGAGCAGGTCGCATTGCATCCATTGGCACCGGTCACGGTCGCGGTATAGGTTCCTGAAGCTGACACCGCTGCCGTGGCCGTGGTCTGCACCGGCGATGTGCTCCACGAGTAGCTGTACGGTGTGGTGCCGCCAGAAGCCGATACGGAAACCGTGCTCGCCGCAGCGTTCGCGCTGCATGAAACAGTTGGGCGAGCATTCACCGTCAAAGTGGTGTTCGCGCTCGTGTTGCTGCATCCTCCATTGGTAACCACTACGGAATACGCGCCAGCAGCGGCCGCTGCATAGCTCGATGAGGTAGCACCGCCGATCGCCGTGCCATTCAGGCGCCATTGATAGGTGAAGCCCGTTCCTGTGTTCGCATTCAACGTTACACTACCTCCGCTGCAGAAGGTGGTGGCTCCGCCAGCCGTGATGGTGGCAGCAGGAACACTAGTCACTGTCACAGTTGTTCCGGCGGAGGTGGTCGAGCATCCGCCCGATGTGACCACCACAGTGTAGGTGCCGCTCGTATTCGCCGAGTAGCTGCTCGCGGTGGCGCCACTGATGTTCGTGCCGTTGTTGCGCCATTGAAGGTGAGACCCGTGCCGGTATTGGCGTTGAACACAACGCTTCCGCCGATGCAGAACGACGTGGGGCCTCCTGCTGTGATCGCTGCTGTTGGCGCCGCATTCACCGTGACCGCAACACCTGATGATGTCGTGCTGCAACCGCCGTTGGACACGACCACGGTATACGTGCCCGCCGTTGTGGCTGCATACGTGCTCGCCGTGGCGCCGGAGATGCTGGTGCCGTTGCGCCGCCATTGATAGGTGAGGCCCGTGCCCGTATTCGCGCTCAAGTTCACGCTGCCGCCATTGCAGAATGTTGTGGCGCCGCCCGCCGTAATCGATGCCGTAGGCGCAGCGCTCACGCTAACGGCGGTGGCCGCCGATGTGGTTGAGCAGCCGTTGCTGGTAACCACCACGGTGTAGCTGCCTGCAGCAGTGGCCGTGTAACTCGCTGCTGTGGCTCCGCTGATGCTCGTGCCGTTATTCCGCCATTGATAAGTGAAGCCTGTGCCGCTGTTGGCATTCAACACAACACTGCCACCCGAGCAGAAGCTCGTGCTTCCACCAGCAGTGATCGAAGCGGTTGGCGATGCGCTGACCGTAACGTTGGTGGTGACCGAGGTGGCGGTGCAACCTGCATTGTTCACCACTACGCTATATGCACCAGCTGCCGATGCGGTGTATGTGTTCGAGGTAGCGCCGGTAATGTTCGTTCCGTTGTTGCGCCACTGGTAGGTGAAGCCCGTACCAGTTGGGGCGGTGAGCGCGACGCTTCCTCCGCTGCAGAAGATTGTGGACCCGCTGGAGCTTATGGTCGTGGATGGCGTGGTGCCGATCGTGACCGGCACTCCTGATGAAATGGCGCTGCATCCGCTCGCTGTCACCTGCACCGAGTAGGTGCCAGCTTGCGACGCCGTGTAACTGCTGGCCGTCGCGCCACTGATGTTCGTGCCATCACGGCGCCATTGATAGGTATAGCCCGTTCCTGTCGAAGCGCTCAAGGCAACACTGCCTCCCGTGCAGAAACCCGTTGGGCCACCCGCCGTGATCGCTGCTGTTGGCGCCGCGCTCACTACTACCGAGGTGGCCGCGGAAGTTGAGCTGCATCCGTTCGCCGTAACCACAACGGTATACGAGCCTGCGGCCGAAGCCGTATAGCTGGAGGCCGTGGCACCGCTGATATTCGTTCCGTTGTTGCGCCATTGGTAGGTGTACCCCGTGCCCGTTGAAGCACTTAGGAGCACACTACCGCCCGCGCAGAAAGTTGTCGCTCCTCCGGCGGTGACGGTTGCAGAGGGTGTTGGTGTGACGGAAACAGCGGTGCCGGACGAAGTGCTGGTGCAACCATTACTCGTCACATCAACGGTATAGGTGCCTGCCACGCTCGCCGTATAGCTGGCGGCAGTGGCGCCGCTGATCACGGTGCCATCGCGCTTCCACACATAGGTGATGCCCGTTCCCGTGCTCGCATTGAGCACCACGCTGCCGCCGGAGCACAATGGGGTGGATCCAGCAGGCGTGATGGTTGCAGCCACGCTGCTCGCCGTGCCCACGCACTGGCAGTTGCTGTTCCAGGCGTCGTTCACCGTGCATGCGTTACCATCATTGCATGCGGTGCCAGGCATTGCGGTGCCGCCCACGACGCCGGCGCAATCGACCTGCTGCGAGGAGCAGCCCGCGCCGGTGAACTTGTACACGATCTTCGATTTATAGGGCTGCAGTGTGAAAGAGGCTCCCTGGATCACGCCCTCCACATCCTTCCAGCAGCCCGGCGGCAGGCTGAACGATTGAGCGGTGGCCGTCTCGTTCACATACAGCTTGTGCATGTCGTTGGGATCCACTGGTGCAACCGTTACGCGATGCAGCTGCACATTATCCACCCAATACTGCGGCTGCAGGTAAGAGTGGATGAACTGGATCATGGAGGGGTCCGATAGATTGGCTTGGAAGTGCCATTCCAGATCGCGGCGTTGCGTGTCATAAGGCACATCGCGGGCATCGATCACGTTGTTGTTCACCAACTGGCTCTGCCCTTTCACGCCCGCATTGAGGTTGCCATGGATATTCGATTGCAGGCTGAAACGCAACCGGTACCATTGGCCATTCTGGATGCTGAAGTAATTCGAGCTCCGGTTGTTGAAAGTGGAGTACTGACTGTTGTTGGGCAGGTACGCCTTCAGTGCGCCGCCATCGAGGTAGGTGAGATCGCGGGTCAGGGTTCCATTGTAAGGCCAACCTGTCCAGCCGGTCACATCGGTGCCGAAGGTCCCATTAGCCACCAGATTCGTGCTCAGCTCGCTCACGGTAGCGTAGGTATCCTGACGTAACGGATGTCGGGCGCTGCCTGCGTCCTCGCTGAACTGCGCCGCGAACCGCTCCATGCTGAAGAACTCGCGGGTACCGGGTGCGAAATGATGGATCTGTATGCTGAGCTCGTTGTAAGGATTGAAGTAACGGTTGTTCGAGAAGGTGCCGAAATCAACCAGCGTGGCGCCATACACATTCGTCTGCAGCATGCAGTTCTGCTCGCGAGTCAGCGAATACATGATATTGCCGCTATAGATCGTATTGAAGGAAGGAACGAAGTAGGGGGGCGAACCGCCAGGCGTGTTGTAATTGGAGTGATCGGAGATGCTTAATTGATACTTCCGGTTATTGAAGAGCGTATTGTTCCGGATGATGTTTCCCGAACTGAGCATCGTGTGATCCACATAGATGCCCGCGGTTGAGCAATCCGAAACCGTATTGCCTTCGACCAGCGTGTTGGTGGTGGTGATGTTCCCGAAGTAGATGCCGTAGCCGATCTGGAAGTAGGCCTGGATCTGCGGCGCTGTCGTGGTGAACACGCCTCCCACATCGCTCACGATATTGTCGCGGATGATCATGCCATCGGTATTGTCGATGGCGATGGCACCTCCATCGTTCAGGATGGCCAGGCAGTGCTTCACCACGTTCCGCTCGATTCGCGTATTCGTGTATGCGGCGAT
The DNA here is from genome assembly GCA_016713865.1 of Flavobacteriales bacterium. Classification (GTDB taxonomy): domain Bacteria; phylum Bacteroidota; class Bacteroidia; order Flavobacteriales_F; family PHOS-HE28; genus PHOS-HE28. The sequence goes on from JADJOG010000015.1 coordinate 42,134, forward strand.
GCCGATGTATCCGATGTTCTCCAGGCGATTGTCGGTTACCACCATGCCGGTGCCGTTCACGCGCAGGCCGAAGTAGCCCCAGTTGCTTTCGCCCCAGCCCGGCCAAAGGCAGGCATCAGTGATCGTATTGTTCGTGAAGGTGCTGTTGTTGTCGATCAGGAATACCGCCGTTGTCAGCGTGCGGCGAACCGTATTATGGTGGAAATCCTGGACCGAGCCCGTGCTGTAGATCGCACGATAGGTATCCTCCATGGTGCAATAGGCCACCTCGATGTTATCGGTCACGCTCATCCGCACCGAAGCATCGACCTGATGCCTGAAGTCGAGATTGAGAACGCGGGCATGCCGGCGCTGGTAACCGAAGTAGATGCCGAAATCCTGATGCGCCGCCTCGATGAGATTGCCAGCGGGCGAGGTGTTGTTGGGGAACCACGCATACAGCGTAGTGGTCGCTTTATCGTAATACCACTCTCCAGCAGCATCGAGCAAGCTCAGCTTATTACGCAAGAAATATCCCCAGGTCTGGTTGCCCACGTTATTGCCAGTACTGGTGTGCGTGAGCGAGGTTCCTGTATGGGCCGACACAAAGGCCGTATCATAGCTCCAATTCGTTGTCCGGATCACCAACGTCGATCCCGTGAAATACCCGCTTCCCTGTGTGATGTCAGAATCGGTGGTGGTGGTACCCGTGTGGCTGTTGGTGAAGAGCCATTGCCCAGCGTTCGGGAATCGCGCCAGCTCCATGCGCTCTCCGTTGAAGTAGATCTGCTTCACGGCCTGCGTCACCGTGGCCTTCCAGATGTTGCCGCTGTGCTGCGTCCAATTTGACACCTGCACGCTGCCTGCGATCACGGGGTCGGCTCCCGTTCCATAAGCACCGATGACGATCTTATTCGATGCAGTGCCCGATCCGTTGATATTGATCCTTCCGCGGAAGATACCGCCGCGCTCGAAGAGGATCTGCGTGCCGGCCGTGATGCCAGTGCCGAGCTGGTTCACGCGTTCGATGGTCTTCCACGGTGTGCTCGTGCTTGTGCCATTGTTCGTGTCGCTACCGTTTGGCGACACGTAGTAAACGACGGCGCCAGCTTCTGAAACACAGACCAGCAAGAGAGCGAGAAGGAGATTGCGCATATGGGGAGGTCAGGTGCGTTTGAACAGGTGCGAAATTGGCCCCAAGGCCCCGCTGGACGCGGGTTTCACCCAGCCTGATAACCAACAATTCGACCAGCAGCGGGCTATACCCGCCCAACCGGTGAAGCACCCGACAGACAGGCGGTTGCGGCCTGAACAAGGCGAAGCGCCATCGCAAATGGGCTGTTAATAACCCTTGGGCCTGTCAATGGAAGCAATCAACAGGTGCAAACGACTGATGAAAGTGCATTTGATCGCGATAGTGAATTCTATTACCGAACTGGAGCGGTGGAGGAAAGCCCGGTGAAAATGGATGCAAACCCACCCGAAATAGGGTTCATCATCCATGAATGGCGTCAATCCCGCCCGGATTCGAACCAAGGACCGTCCCGCTGAGACAGCGGGATGCTCTATCCGATGGCTACGCGCGATCCCGCTTGGATTCGAACCAAGGACCGTCCCGCTGAGACAGCGGGATGCTCTTTCCACTCATCACGCGCGATCCCGCTTGGATTCGAACCAAGGACCGCCTGCTTAGAAGGCAGGTGCTCTATCCAGCTGAGCTACGGGACCAAAGGCCGCAAAGGTGGCAAGGAAAAAGGGCTGCACTACGGATCCTGCATGCGGCGAAGCGCCAGTTCCCGTCGCTTGCAGCGCTTGAGCATGTTCTCGAAGGACATCGCTTCGCCCTTGCTAGCGAACTCCCGCACGGCTAACACCTTCCATGGGCCGCGCCCTTTGGTCGCATGTGATTGGTTGCCGTTATGACGCGCCAAGCGATCGGCCAAATCTGCGGTGTGGCCGTAATACCAGCGGCCTGTGCTCTCCGATTCGATGATGTACACCGTGTACACGCAATGCAAGAAAGCCGACCATGGGTCGGCTCTCTTATTGTCGGGGCGGCCAGATTCGAACTGACGACCTTCCCGCCGCCGCGGCGGGACGCGAGACCGGGCTACGCTACGCCGCTTCCATGCGGCGCAAAGCCAACTCTCGACGCTTGCAGCGCTTGAGCATGTTATCGAAGGACATCGCTTCGCCCTTGCTAGCGAACTCCCGCACGGCTAACACCTTCCATGGGCCGCGCCCTTTGGTCGCATGTGATTGGTTGCCGTTATGACGCGCCAAGCGATCGGCCATGTCTTCGGTGTGGCCGTAATACCAACGGCCAGTGCTCTCCGATTCGATGATGTACACCGTGTACATGCAATGCAAGAGAGCCGACCATGGGTCGGCTCTCTTGTTGTCGGGGCGGCCAGATTCGAACTGACGACCTCCTGCTCCCAAAGCAGGCGCGATACCGGGCTACGCTACGCCCCGAAGTCCCTTGTCCACGTATTCGATCGACGACCTTCCCGCCGCTAAGGCGGGACGCGATACCGGGCTACGCTACGCCCATTAATTAAAAAGGCCCGGCTGGCGGGCCTTGCCGGAGAGGGGGGGATTCAAACCCCCGGTACAGTTTAACCCGTACGGCAGTTTAGCAAACTACTGGTTTAAGCCACTCACCCACCTCTCCGTGAGCTGAAAAGAACACCCCCCTTTTTCAAGGGTGCGCAAATATAGTCGGGCATTCCGCATGAAGAAGTCGCGCGGTAGCGGACGGCTACATTTGCCGACCACAAAAATCACCCAGCATGGCACGCGAAGTCGTCATCGTTTCAGCAGCACGCACTCCAATTGGCAGTTTCGGCGGGAGCCTAGCCGACGTTTCGGCCACCAAACTGGGCGCGGTCGCCATCCAAGGTGCCTTATCCAAGGCTGGAGTGAAGCCCGAGGACGTGAACGAAGTGATCATGGGCAGCGTGCTACAGGCCAACCTAGGGCAGGCACCCGCGCGCCAGGCGGCCAAATTCGCAGGGTTGCCCAACGAGGTGGCATGCACCACCGTGAACAAGGTGTGCGCAAGCGGCATGAAGGCGATCATGATGGCGGCACAGGACATCATGCTGGGCGATGCTGACATCGTTGTGGCCGGCGGCATGGAGAACATGAGCCAGACGCCTTTCTACATGGAGAAGGCGCGCTATGGCTATCGCTACGGTCACGGCCAACTGATTGATGGCATCGTGAAAGATGGCCTCACCGACGTGTACCACCAGACAGCCATGGGCGTAAGCGCTGACAATACAGCCAAAGAGCACGGCATCACCCGCGAAGAGCAGGACGCCTTCGCCATGGAGAGCTACAAGCGCAGCTCTGCCGCATGGGCCGCAGGCAAATTCAAGGACGAAGTGGTGCCCGTGACCGTGCAGACCCGAAAAGGCGATGTTGTTGTGAGCGAGGACGAAGAGTACAAGAATGTCAACTTCGAAAAGCTGCCCGCACTGAAGGCGGTATTCACGAAGGACGGCACCGTGACCGCCGCGAACGCCAGCACGATCAACGATGGAGCTGCTGCGCTAGTGCTCATGAGCGCCGAGAAGGCGAAGGCCCTCGGCCTGAAGCCCATCGCGCGCATCGTGAGCTACGCCGATGCCGAGCAGGCGCCCGAATGGTTCACCACCACACCTGCCAAGGCCCTGCCACGCGCCGTGGAGAAGGCCGGTTTGAAGATGAGCGACCTCCAATACATTGAATTGAACGAGGCCTTCAGTGTGGTAGGCATCGTTAACACCAGGCTCATGCGACTGGACCCCGCCAAGGTGAATGTGAACGGTGGTGCTGTCTCACTGGGCCATCCGCTGGGCTGCAGCGGCGCGCGCATCATCGTCACGCTGATCAACGTGCTGAAGCAGAACAACGCGCGTTACGGCGGCGCTGGCATCTGCAACGGCGGCGGTGGCGCAAGCGCCATGGTGATCGAGGCGCTCTGAGCATCCTTCGTGCACGTTGCGTATCAAAACGCTACGTGTGCGTGCTGAACCAATTCGCAACGCATAACGAGCCGATTCAATAACACGCAAGGATCAATGAACTCCGTCATCTGCCCGCTCTCCATCGTGCCCGTGCGCGCCGAAGCGAGCCATCGAAGCGAATTGGTCTCGCAATGGCTCTTTGGCGAGACAGCGCAAGTGATCGACACCGAAGGAGAATGGAGCAAGCTTCGTTTCGATCATGATGGATACGAGGGCTGGGTGGAGCACAAGCAGCTTCTCCCCTGCCTCACGCCCAACTTCGATCCAGACCTGCGCGTGATCGACCAGAGCACCATCGTCGATCTGGGTGAGCGCCAAGTGCCGCTCACCTATGGCGCCGTGCTCCCATTCTATGAGGAAGGCAGCATCCTGTGGCAGAACCATCGCGTACCCGTGCAGGCCGTTACGAATCACAAACCTGTCCTCGAGCGCGCCGATCTCCTCGAATTGTACATGCACCCCGTCCTCGGCGCACCATACCTATGGGGCGGCCGCACTCCATGGGGCGTCGATTGCAGCGGGTTGGTCCAGATGATCTTCATCCTCATGGGCATCTACCTGCCCCGTGATGCAAGCCAACAGGCCGGTGAAGGCGACGTGGTGGAATTGCTCGACCTCTGCGAACCCGGCGATCTGGCCTTCTTCGACAATGCCGAAGGACGCATCACGCATGTGGGCATCGTACTCACCCGCAATGAGGATGATGACCTGCGCATCATCCATAGCAGCGGCCACGTGAGGATCGATAAGCTTGATCAGCAAGGCATCTTCAATGCCGAAGAGGCACGCTACACGCACAAGCTGCGGATGTTGAAGCGGGTGCTTTAAGCACCCGCTGTCAGCTCCCTGTCAGCGCGATCTCCTTCAACTGCGCCTCAACCCAGGTGCGCGCCTCCGCTTCGTCATCGGTGACCAGGATGCGCTGCAATTGCGGGAAGTAGGAGAAGTAGAGCTTCGTCATCAGCTCGATCATGCTGGCCTTCGCAACAACAGCGCTCGCGAGTATCTGGCTCTCCGTGCGATCAGACTTGCCTTGGTCCACCTGCATGGTCTCCATCCGGTAATCGACGCTTTCCGGAATGATGGTGAGCGTAGCGTAGGCACGCGTGCCCATGATGCTGCGCCGCAGCAGCTGCACCTCCGCCACATTCTTCAGGTCGAAGACGATGCCTTCGTGGTAGTGGATCTCCAGCAGGTTCGGCCGTGCCACGATCAAGGTGGCGATGCTGGCGCGATGCTCTTTCGGCTCGATGGTCATGGTTCGATGCGTTGCGTGAGGGGCAAGGTAGTCGTGCCAGAAACAGACAGGACGCCCTCGCCTCTCTTGCATCGCCGCCTCAGAACCGCAGCGTGTACTGCATCACCGGCAGGATCGCCAATTGGTTCACGCTTTCCAGTCGGTCGCGACGGCCATTGTAGTAGTTGTACACCGGCGTCTGCGTGTTCAGCGCATTCTGCACATCGGCCTTGAATTCGTGGCTCACCTTCTTGCGACCCACGCGGTAGGCCAGCACTGCATCAAGTTTGCCGATGGGATTGCCCTTCACGCTCATGGGCGCGTCGTGCTCCTTGGTGGTGCCGGCAGCGCGGCTGGCCTCCAGGTCGATGGGCGTGCGCCATTGCCCGCCCATCATGCTGTAGCGCACCCCGGTCATGAGCACCTTGTTCTTTGTCTCGGCGCCCACCTTCCACTCTTTGCCAATGAGCGCATTGCCCACGAAGCCGAGGTTGAAGCGTGCGTTGTACCAGGTGCCATCCATCGCGCGGTAGCGGCTCTCGAACACCGATGCCGTGGCGAGCGCGTGCCAGCCGCGCGTGAAGAACTTCTAGATGCTCGCCTCCACGCCCATGTTGTAGCCGGTGCCTTTGTTCACCAGGTCCTTCGTCGTGAACCACTCCTGCAGGTTGCCCAACCAGAACGCGCTGCCAGCGGCATTCTCAACCGGCTGCGCGTAGAGGTACTGATAGTAGGCTTCGGCCTTCAACTGCACATCCTCACTCAGCATCTGCTCATAGCCGAACACGGCATGCACGGCGCGCGTGAGGCCCAGGTCCTTGTTCGGCGTGGTGGTGCGGCCCTCGGCGTCGGTGGCTTGCGCGAAGTAGGTCATGATGCTCTCGGTGCGGCTGTGCAACCCGGCGCCCAGCGTGAAGGCGCGCACGGTCGAAGGCTGATAGCGCAAGGCGGCGCGCGGCTCCACGCTGCTCTGCCCGTTGCGCGCATAGTGCAGCAGATGCACGCCGCTGGTGAGCGACCATTGCTCGTTCCAGCGCCACTTCCAGCTGCTGAAGGCTTGCACCGTTGTCGCGTTGCCCGTCTGATCCAGCGTCTCATTCATGCGTTGTGCATCGTGATCCCACGAGTTGGCGAACGCGCGGAAGGTGTCGTACGAGACGATGATGCCCGTGCGCAGCTTATGCTTGGCATTGATGCGCGTGTTCAAGGTGGTGGTGCCGCGCACGGTCCAGCGCGACATATCGTCCTCGTGGCGCAGTGCGAGCGGCGTTTCACCGGGCGCATCGGTCTCTTCGTACTTGGTGCCGCTGCCGTTGCCGCTGAGGCTCACGGTGCTGTAGAGGAAGTTGTTCGCATCGAGCAGCAGCGTGTGCGTGAGGCCCACCACGCCCATGCGCGAGCCGTAATCGCTGCGCGCCCAGAGCGTATCGCCGTTCTCGCTTTCCTCCGTTTGCTTGATGTGGCTATTCCCGCCGATACCAAAGAGCGAGAATGTGCCAGCCTTCGCGGTGGGCAGCTTCAGCTTGAATGCACCGTCGGTGAACTTGGGCACGCCCATGTAGTCCACGATGCCCGCGCCATCGAGCAGTGAGGCGTGCTGTAGCGGTAGTTCACCAAGTAGCTGCCGCCAGCGATGCCGGGCAGTGGTCCTTCGGCGGTGAGATCGGTACCGAGCACGCCGGCCTTGAAGGTGTACTCGCGCTTGCGGTCGTTGCCATCGCGCAGTTTCATGTCGAAGACCGCGCTGGTGACATTGCCGTATTCCGCCGCGAAGGCGCCCGTGTAGAAATCGCTGTTGTCCACCACATCGCTGTTGAGCACGTTGATGGGGCCGCCCGTGGTGCCATCGTCGGCGAAGTGGTTGGGATTGGGGATCTCCATGCCTTCTAATCGCCAGAGCACGCCCTTGGGCGAATTGCCGCGCACCACGATGGTGTTGTTGCCCGTGGGATCGCCCGCCACTCCGGGGAAAATGGTGACCATGCGCGCCGGATCGTTGATGCCGCCCGCCACGCGCGAGGTCTCTTCCACGCCGATCTTCCGGGCGCTGAGCACCGCCATGTCGTTGCGCACTTCGCCATGGCCCTTCTTGCCGCTGATCTCCACTTCATCGAGCTTCACCAGTGATTCCTGCATGCGCACATCGATGATGAGTTCCTTGGCGGAGTTCACCAAGAGGTTGTTGAGGCTCTGCTCCTCGTAGCCCAGCATGCGTACTTGGATCGCGATGCGTCCCACGGGCACCGGGGCCAGGGTGAAGCGGCCATCGAGGTCGGTGGTGGCGCCGATGAGCGGGTCGCTGCCCACGAGCAGCACGGTGGCACCGATCAGCGGCTGGCGGGTGTCGCCGTCGGTGATGGTGCCGCGCACCGATTGTGTTTGCACTTGCGCGATGAGCTGGCCAGCGATGGCTAGCATGAGGATGATCAGCGCAGTACGGATGACTTGAAATGACATGGGGAACGGTTGTGTTTCCCATGGGACAAGGAGGGCGGGGAATACCCCTATTCCCGACAGCAGAAAAGGCGAATCAGAACCTCACCCCCACTCCCGCCTTCCATCCCAGCCAGCCGCTCAGGCGCAATTCATCCATCTGGTCGGAATAGGAGAGCTCTGCTGGCGGAATCGCGCTCCTGTGCAGGCCGGTGAATGCATCGCGCCAATTGCTCACGAAGAGGTTGGCCATCGGACCGGCAGTGATGGCGATGCGCTTGCCGATGAGCAGGCCAGGCGCGATGCTGAAGCGCCCAAGGATGTTCACGGCGTCCACCCATTCGCGCTGCTCAACGATCTGCTCTGCCGTGAGATCGATGTTGAGGAAGATGGTCCTTGAGAAACGCGGCTCGAAGCCGAAGCCGTAGAGGAAGCCCCAACGCTCATCGGGCGCGATGGCCGGTGAATAGCCGAGGATGTTGTGGAACACGCGCGTGCCAGTACGCAGTTGCACGCTCGCGGGCACGGCGTCGCTGCTCACGATATCCAAGCGGTGGTAGCCTTTCAGTGCGAAGCTGATCAGGCCCACGGCGCCGCCGCTGAGCGTATCACTGAGGTTGATGATGCCTACCTGTCCACCTGAGACGCGCCTGCCGATGTTCACCAGCCCCACTTGGCCGCCTTCCACCGTGCCGTGCACCACATTCAACCCGAAGCTGAATTGCCCGCCGGTCACATTGCCCGCGTAGTTCAGGCCGAAGCCGATCTGCCCTTTCTCCACCGAGCCGGGCACCACGTTCGCGCCGAAGGTGAACTGTCCACCTGAAACACTACCAGCATAGTTGAGACAGAAGCCCACTTGACCGCCGCTCACTTCACCGGGCACCACGTTGGCCCCGAACGATACCTGCCCGCCGCTCACCTTGCCCGCGTAGTTCGCCGCGAATCCCACTTGCCCCCCTCCTACTTCGCCGACCGATACATTCAAGCCAGCGCTCACCTGCGCACCTTTCACGGCTTTGGCATAGTTGAGCGCACCGCTCACCTGCGACTTGTTCACCACGCCGGTGGCCACATTGGCGCCGCCGCTCACCTGCACGCCGTTCAGATCACCGATGGCCGCATTGGCCATGCCGCTCACCTGCGTGCCGGTCATGCCGCGCTTCACCAGGTTCACGCCGCCGGCTATTTGCACGCCGGAGAGCGTGTCCCACACGGTGTTGCTGATGCCCGCCACCTGCACGCCCCGCATAGCGCGCATGCTGTGGTTCACCCCGCCCGCGAGCTGCACGCCTTGCACCGTGCCGCCCACCAGGTTGCCGATGCCAGCGATCTGCGCGCCCTTCATGTTGTGCGAAAGGAGATTCGCACCACCACCGATCTCGAGACCGTCGAGGCCGCGCGCGAAGCCGGCGAATACGTTCACCGACACTTCATTCACCACGGCACCAGCAATCGGACCGTTCGTGCTCATGCCGGGCACGAGCGAGAGCTGGATCGCTCTTCGTTCAGCGTATCCGAGATTCTCGGCGAACTGAACGCGTGATGATGGCACAAGCAATCGCGTTGCGCCGAGATCCTCCACGCCGCAGCGATCGAAGTGGCAGATGGGATCGATGCGCTCAATGGCGGGGATCGGTCGCAGCGACACGCGCACCTGCGCGCCACGCTCCACGAAGACAACGGTATCCTGAAATCCGTTGCGCGCGATGAGCAAGGGCGTGCGCTCAAGTTCGCCACTGAGCGCGATGCGGAAGGCGCCCTTGGCATCGGTGGCCACGGCGTTGCTCTTGCGTAGCTCGAAGACCGTCGCACTCGATATAGGAGCGCCATTCGTGTCGTTGCTAACGGCGCCTTCCAACTCGAAGCGTTGCTTACGTTTCGGCGCGGCGGTGATGATGAGGTGATTGCCGCTCTCCTTCCACGGAAGACCAGTCGGGAGGACACTGCGCAGCGCGCGTGCGACGGTCCAATCCGCAGCATGCAAAGTGACTATGCTATCCGAGGGAACGGCAGCAGCGTTGTAGCTCAAGCGGAAGCCGCCCTCCTTAGCGATGAGATTGAGCGTCGTGCCCAAGCGCGCGTTCTCGGCATGCACGGTGATGCGGCGATTGAGGATGCCTTGGGCGGAGGCTGATTCAATGCAGAGGAAGGCGCAAAACACTGCAAGTGCTCGCAAAGCACAGGCTGGAAGCCTGTGCGACCAGGTTAGAAGCCTGTGCGACCAGGCCTGTTCAGCAGCCTTCGCCATCGAGCGTGTAGTTGTTGCCCTCGCGGATGAGCTGCAATCCGAAGGTGTCGGCGATCACGCCGAGGATGGCCTCGATGGGCTCATCGTCGAACTCGGCGGTGAGCGTGCAGCGCGCCAATCCCGAATGCTTCAATTGCACCCGCACTTTGTAGATGCGTTCCAACTGACCCGCGACCATATCCAACGGCGCGCTATCGAAGTGGAGGATGCGCCAGCCCCATACCTCGGCCGGTGGCGCGGGCGCGCGCTCAAGCATATGCCTCGACTTGCTGTAGCGCGCATGCTCGCCAGCGGTGAGCACGAGGCTATCGACACCCGCAAGCACGCGCACGCGACCACTGCGAACGCGCACCTCAATCAGATCGGCCGTATCGAATGCCGCCACGGTGAAAGCGGTGCCGAGCACGGTCACCTCCAGGTCCCCTGCATCCACCACGAAGGGGCGCTCTTCATCGCGCTGCACCGCGAAATAGGCCTCGCCCTTCAATTTGATGCTGCGCTCGCGGCCCATGCGTGCTTCCAATGTTGCGCCGGGCGAAAGCACGATCGCGCTGCCATCGGCGAGCTGCAGTTCTTGATGCTCCGATGCGGCGGCATAGCGCTCGGTCTTCGGTTGCAGGATCCAGCGCCCCGCGAGCAAGACACCAGCAACCACCGCCGCCGCAGCCAACCAGCGCTGCCAGCGCACGCCACGCATGGGCACAACACGCCCACGGCCTTCTTCTTCGGCGATGCGCTGCTGCACGCGATCCCATGCGGCTTGCTCATCCACATCCGCTACGGGCATCGCTTCTGCACATTGCGACCAGATGCGGCGCATGCGCTCCAATTCCTCCGCATTCGATCGGCTCTGCGCAACCCAAGCCTCAACCGCAGCGCGCTGCGTTGCGTCGGCCTCACCGGCAACGTAGCTGGCCAGTAGATCGCTGGGTATGTGCGTTGGGGCGTTCATTGATCAAAGTGGACCCGGAGGGTCCACGGTGCCGGAGGTGCAGTGCCGATTATCAATGGTGACAACGAAGGTGTTCAATACCCCTATCCGCCCCCATCGCTCAGCCAGAACAGCCACGGGAGCAAGGGCACCAGGTCCTTCAGCTCGAGGCGCAGGGTCTTCAGCGCGCTGCCCATCTGTTTCTCCACGGTCTTCACAGAAATGCCGAGCCGTGCGGCGATCTCGTGGTACTTCAAGCCTTCGTAGCGGCTCAGCTTGAACACCTTCCTGCGCTCCTCCGGCAACGATTCAATGGCGGCTTGCACGCGGGCAATGCGCTCGGTGTGCTCATCCTCGGTGCGTTCATCCTCTTCCAAGCGGTCATCCACCTCCTCATTCAAGGCGCGCACCTTCGCTCCGGACTTCACGGCGTTAAGGCATCGGTTTCGCACGCTTGCATAGAGATAGGCCTTCACACTGGTGGTCACATTCACCTTCTCGCGGTCGAGCCAAAGCCGGAAGAACAGGTCCTGCACCAGGTCCTCGGCTTTGTCCATGTCCTTCAGGTAGCCAACGGCGAATGCACAGAGCTGCCGGTAATGCGCACGGAACAGCGCCTCGAAGGCTTGCCGGTCACCGGCAGCGATGGACGCGAATTCGACTTGCATCGGGGTCGAAAGTAGAAGCCGCTTCGGCCACGACTCGAATAGAGCCTATGCCCACTATCCGTTTCCGACAATTAGGCCGGTTGCACTTGATCGCCATGGAAGTTCTGGCACCAACGCACGAACTTCACCTGCCAGAAGCGCCGTTATCGTTCAGCGGTGCGGGGGTTGATAGGCCGGGCGCGTTAGCGAAGAAGACCACAAGACCGCTTCGGCCGACGTGGCTGGCAACGAATAGAACACAAGCAAATCCCAAACAGGCTGGAAGCCTGTTCGACCATGGACCTCAACAAATTCACCATCCGCTCCCAGCAGGCCATCCAACAGGCGCAGACCATCGCCACCGGATACGGCCAGCAGATGCTCGAGAACGGCCACCTGCTCAAGGGCATCCTGGAAGTGGACCCCGACGTCACGCCCTTCCTGCTGAAGAAGCTCAACGTGAACGTGCCCGCCATGACGCAGGCGCTGGACCGCATCGTGCAAGGCTATCCGAAAGTGAGCGGCGGACAGATCAGCCTTTCGCGCCACAGCAGCGATGCGCTTACCAAGGCGCTGGCCGCACTGAAGGAATTCGGCGATGAGTTCGCCAGCGTGGAGCACATGCTGATCGGCATTCTCGACAGCGGCGACACCGTGAGCCAGCTCTTGAAGGACAACGGCGTCACCAAGAAGGACCTGATCGCCGCCATCAAGGACCTGCGCAAAGGCAGCAAGGTCACCAGCCAGAGCCAGGAGGAGACCTACAACGCACTGAACAAGTACGCGAAGAACCTCAACCAGCTCGCCAAGGACAACAAGCTCGATCCGGTCATCGGCCGCGACGAGGAGATCCGCCGCGTGCTGCAGATCCTCAGCCGCCGCACCAAGAACAACCCGATCCTGATCGGTGAGCCCGGCGTGGGTAAGACCGCCATCGCCGAAGGCATCGCGCAGCGCGTGGTGAACGGCGACATCCCCGAGGACCTCAAAGGCAAGCAGGTCTTCAGCCTCGACATCGCCGCGTTGATCGCCGGCGCCAAGTACAAGGGCGAGTTCGAGGAGCGCCTCAAGGCCGTGGTGAAGGAGGTGATCGCCTCGGAAGGCAACATCATCCTCTTCATCGACGAGATCCACACCCTAGTGGGAGCGGGCGGTGGCGAAGGCGCGATGGACGCCGCCAACATCCTGAAGCCCGCACTGGCACGCGGCGAGTTGCGCAGCATCGGCGCCACCACGCTCAACGAGTACCAGAAGTACTTCGAGAAGGACAAGGCCCTAGAGCGCCGCTTCCAAAAGGTGATGGTGGAGGAACCCTCGCCGCGAGGACGCCATCTCCATCCTGCGCGGCCTGAAGGAGAAGTACGAGAGCCACCACAAGGTGCTGATCAAGGACGCCGCGATCATCGCCGCCGTGGAGCTCAGCACGCGCTACATCGCCGACCGCTTCCTGCCGGACAAGGCCATCGACCTGATCGACGAGGCCGCGAGCAAACTGCGCATGGAGATCAACTCCAAGCCCGAGGAGCTCGACGAGATCGACCGCCGCATCATGCAGCTGGAGATCGAGCGCGAGGCCATCAAGCGCGAGAACGACGAGGCCAAGCTCGCCGAGCTGAACAAGGAGCTCGCGGAACTGAGCGGTCAGCGCGACGGCTTCAAGGCCCGCTGGGAGAGCGAGCGCCAGCTGGTGGAGCGCATCAACAGCGCCAAGGACAAGATCGAGGAGCTGAAGCACCAGGCGCAGCAGTACGAGCGCGAGGGCGACTTCGGCAAGGTGGCCGAGATCCGCTACGGCCGCATCCAGGAGACCGAGAAGGAACTGGCCGCCGCCAAGGACGAACTGCTGAAGCTGCAGGCCGAGAGCAAGATGATCAAGGAGGAAGTGGACGTGGAGGAGATCGCCGCCGTGGTGAGCCGCTGGACGGGCATTCCGGTGACACGCATGCTCGAAGCCGAGCGTACCAAGCTCCTGAAGCTGGAGGACGAGTTGCACAAGCGCGTCATCGGCCAGGACGAGGCCGTGCGCGCCGTGGCCGACGCCGTGCGCCGCAGCCGCGCGGGCATGGGCGATGAACGCCGTCCCATCGGCAGCTTCATCTTCCTCGGCACTACCGGTGTAGGTAAGACCGAACTGGCCAAGGCGCTCAGCGAGATCCTCTTCAACGACGAGCATGCCATGACGCGCATCGACATGAGCGAGTACCAGGAGCGCCACAGTGTTTCACGCCTCGTCGGCGCGCCTCCGGGCTACGTGGGCTACGACGAGGGCGGCCAGCTCACCGAGGCCGTGCGCCGCAAGCCCTACAGCGTGGTGCTGCTGGACGAGATCGAGAAGGCCCACCCCGACGTATGGAACATCCTGCTGCAGGTGCTCGACGATGGCCGCCTCACCGACAACAAGGGCCGGGTGGTCAACTTCAAGAACACCATCATCATCATGACGAGCAACATCGGCTCGCACATCATCCAGGAGAACTTCGAGAACCTGGAGCGCAAGGATGTGGATGCCGTGGTGGAGAAGACCCAGCGCGAGGTGATGGACCTGCTGCGCAAGACCGTGCGCCCCGAGTTCCTCAACCGCGTGGACGAGCTGATCATGTTCCGTCCCCTGAGCCAAGCGGATGTGCGGGAGATCGTGAAGCTGCAGCTGCACCAGTTGCTCGCCAAGCTCGAGGAGAAAGGCTACCAGCTGATTCCGAGCGACGAGCTGATCGAGCACATCGGCTCAGCCGGCTTCGACCCGCAGTTCGGTGCCCGTCCGGTGAAGCGCCTGATCCAGAAAGAGCTCCTCAACGAGATGAGCCGCCAGATCATCGCCGGTACCTTGGAACCCGGCGTGGAGCAGGTGATCGATGTGTTCGACGGGAAGATCGTGGTGCGGAAGCCGGTTGGGGAGAAGGAGAAGAACGGGAATGGGAAGGCGAGGAAGTCGAAAGCTGAAGTGTGAATGTGTGGGGCGCCTGCCTGCCGCAGGTAGGTGTCCCCGCCCTCAGACATACCGATAACGGGCTGCGCCCGGTTTCGCTTCTCGGAAGAGGGCGGGGCCGGGTTCTTCGCTTTAGCGTCCTTGGCTCAGCGGGTGTTGCTACGGCTGCGGTGGCTTCCTCCGGTCGCCTCCTCGCTCGGGCAACACCAGCGCTTCGCCTGCGGTCGGCCGCCGCTGCGCCCCCTCACGCGGACTACTCGATCAGCATTACCCGGTGTGTACTTGAAACACCATCTACAGAAACGAGCCTCACAACAAACATCCCCTTCTGTAGGTGTGTCACATCAAGTTGGGCGTATTGCCCGTCTGTCACCGTACCCATGCGCTGCGTGTGAACCAATGCCCCTCTCGCATCATACACCTCCGCAACCATAGCCTCCCTTGTTGAACCAAACAACACGTTCACAATACCCCTGGACGGATTGGGAAAAACCAGAGTTGATCCAATTTCAGGTTGCTCATCAACATTGACGGTGGCCAAGAGTGCCAGCATCCCCTCATGGGCATCGATCTTGCCCCAACCCCAAGTATTGCTTCCATTGACGCCGGATTGCACCGTGCGACTGTCAGTCCATGCGTTGTTCTTCGCAAGCGCCTTAGCCTGCGCTTGGGTAAGCCAAGGAGCAGCCTCAAGCCATAATGCCAGGATACCTGTGGCCACTGGTGCTGCCATCGAAGTTCCTGACATACCCGCGTACCACCAGAATTTGCACATCAAAATGTAACGCCACTCACCACGTAAGGGCTTGAGGGAGGTGCTAGAAGTTGTTGTCGAAACGATTCACTGAGGACGTAAACACGTCCGGCGCGGTAATATCCGGCTTTTGTGCGTCCATCTGCCGTTGGTCCTTTACTTGAGAATGAGGCTATCGCACCCTGCGTACCCGGGAAGTCCATCTGTCCAGACCCACCGCTGAAAGCAGAATAGGCATTCTTGGAGGTATATGCACCAGCTGAAATGATGCATTGCCCATCCTCCCACTCACCCTTGTGGATGAAGTTGAACCTGATAGAACAGGCGCGTTGTAGCCAGCGTTCGTGAAAACTAACCTCCGCCCCAAGCCCACATCTTCGTCGGACATTGAACCTACGATCTCATCATTGCCCAGATAGGAGTTATCTGCGCCGAATGATCATAGTGACTTGCACATTCCTCTTGTTATTCAGTGGATACAAGGATGTCGCAATGCTGACTGACATGTACCGGAAGAATGGATGTCGTCACAGACATGATAGTTGTAGGTATTGTTGAGTTCGCCGCGACACAGGGCGTCCAACCTCGAACTCGTAAGATATTGGGTCAAGGATAACCTTGAAGACCAAGTGGTTCTGTCCCGCATTCCCCCCAAATATCGATGGTCGTGCTCCCACTTGTCTGGGCCCCAACCTGAATTGAACACAGGTATACGATCGTATCGACTCAATATTTATGACCTACCTGTAGGTAATGCACGAGCTAAGTCGTTTGCCGCTGCACCTTACGACCGCACCCCCCTCCGACCATCCCATCGCAATACCGGTCGAATGCGGACATTCCATCATGCGGGCCGATGTGTTACCTATGCTCATATTGATGACACACGGTGGTTTCCCAACAGAGTTTGCATAGCTCATGATACTGCAATTCCATCCGCTATTGCTGCTGTTGTCGTAATTGAACGAAGACTAGGTCGCTCTGCGGCGCAACTCCACGGAAAGTGATGTTCTACCTTCCACCACCACCAGCAGCAATTGAGCCAACGAGGCCCGTGGAACCATCAATCATCTCTTTGGGCATTAAGGATGGCCGATTGTGTATAGCTCACGCCACGTGCAAACGGGATGGAGGAGTGCCTGATAGAGACATTTGCTCCCAGACACGCTTTACGCGGTATACGGTTACCAGCCTCGTTGTAGAAGTTTGGATGTGTATAGTCGAATCCTTGGTCTATGATACCGACAACAACGTTTTGCCCCCAATAGGACTGGGAAGCCGAAATCCGATGTACCCAATCCACCCAAGTTTGTTACGCGTTGTCTCACGGTCGGCGATCCCTTCTCACCTGCTTGAATGAATAGAACACCGGGTACTGATGCTAGTTGGCCCAGTACATCAATAGCCACAACTCCGGTAGCAACCCCATTGACCACATCCTTCGAGAATGCTCCAAACCCCTGTAGGTCCTCCACATCACTAGTCTCTCTCAGGGGGATGAGACGTTAGCCAACACCGACCCTCTCGGTCGATGAGGCCAAACTCCGAGCATTTCATCACGGCTGAGCGAAAGCAGAGTCGTCTGACGAAGTTTCTCCATTTTCATCAACAACATCGCAGTTCGAGGGATTAACCTGCCGTGGTAACGAGCACTTCGTGGGTGCAGCAATCTCTTCCCGGTTGAGCGGCTTCGAAGGAAAGATCATCTACCTACGGCGCTATGCCGCAGTCATGAGGGCTGCAAGCAGAGTATCGTTGGTTCCCCATATTCGTGTTGTTACTACCTGTTCTGGGACTTAGTCGCGAACTCGAAATAGGAGATACCTCGGAAGTTGGTGCGAAATCTTGGAGGCGGCTGAATGGGAGAGAATCACTGTCCTCTTGGTTCCCAGCGGTTCGCCCAATGAGCCCCCATTGCGTGAAGACTCAGCCGCTTCAAAGCCATCATCCACTTTCACGAATCCGCTCACAGAAACCGCATCCTGCGGGTGACCTTACTCAAGCGAAGGTGGATGGGTGTATACGAGCAGGTACTGACGCGCAACTCTCCTCGCGTCGGATGGAAGTGGTATCGTGCCGATACCTCAAAGATGGCGCTAAGCTGATTACGTTTCCGATAATCAGCGGGTGCGCTGACCCACAGCATGAAACTCGGCGATAAAAGTAACATCGCAAGGATGAGTATCGGATGGGTGGTTCTCATTGTTATGGCGTGGACCGTGAATGCAAGCCCAATTATAACTCAGCAGTCAATCTGGTCGGCATGACGCGTGAGCGGGCGAAGCGGCAGCCTGTTGAAGGCGAAGCGCCGGTGCTGCCGAGCAGGCAGGCTGGGGCTGAGCAGACCCGGAGGCAGTGCAGCGGCTGCAAACCGAGGCAACCACAGCCCAGACGCGACCCGTACGTGAGCGTTGTGCGAGGGAAAGGAGCACGGCCCGAAATGAAACCATAACATCCGTAACTGACCCGTCCCGCCACCGACGCAAAACACTTCAAGCGATTAGCGTCCCATGCCTCAGCTCTTAGCCAATTCCACCTTCTGTTCTACCGAACCCCGTCATGTTCATCCCGCCCACCGTGAAGTAGCCCGCGCCCGCATCGCCGAGCTGGTGGCGCGTT
>JADJOG010000016.1 GCA_016713865.1 Flavobacteriales bacterium
AACATGGTGATTGGCGCGAACAGCGTGGTGAACAGTTCCTTCCCCGAAGGCAATTGCACGATTGCCGGAGCTCCCGCCCGCAAAGTGAGTGAGCAGACCAGCGCGCCTTACATCATATCAACACGCTCCGCGTCATGAAGAAGGTGCTGGTGGTGGTGGGCACCCGCCCGAATTTCATGAAGGTCACGCGCCTCAAGCAAGTGGCTTCTGACGCAGGTGGGATCTCGATCGATCTGGTGCACACAGGTCAGCATGCCGATGCACGCATGAGCGCGGTCTTCTTCGAGCAGTTCGGGTTGCGCCCGGATCATTTCCTAGACGTGCCCGAAGGATCACCGGCCGCTCGATTAGGTGCAATGATCGCTGGCATCGAACGCGTGATCCGTCAAACCGCTCCGACTGCCGTGATGGTGGTGGGCGATGTGGATAGCACGCTTGCAGGCGCGCTCGCTGCCAACAAGCTCCGCGTACCGCTCGTTCATCTGGAAAGCGGCTTGCGCAGCCGCGACATGGGCATGCCGGAAGAGGTGAACAGGATCCTCACCGATCGCATCGCCGATGTGCTGCTGACCACCGAGCCCAGCGGTCGCGCGAACCTGCTCGCTGAGGGTGTGCCCGAGGAGCGTATCACGCTTGTTGGGAACACCATGATCGATACGCTTGTCGCATTTGATGGCTCTATCAGCGCTTCAGCGGTGCTCGAACGGCTCGGCGTTGGACGAGGCGGGCACGCGCTGATCACCATGCACAGGCCGAATAACGTGGATGAACGCGCAGCGCTCTCCAAAGTGGTGGATCTCGTGCTTGCTGTGGCCATGCGTCGCCCGGTGGTATTCCCGGTGCATCCGCGCACGCGACAGCATCTGGAACGCTTCGGCCTGCTGGAGCCGCTCATGGCAAAGGGCACGATCAAGTTGTGCGAGCCCTTGGGATATTTCGATTTTCAGCGGCTCGTGGCCACCAGCGCGGTGGTGATCACCGACAGTGGCGGCGTGCAGGAAGAGACCACGTTCCGACGCATCCCTTGCCTCACGTTGCGCCCTAGCACAGAAAGGCCCATCACCATCACCGAGGGAACCAATGAGCTCATCACCTTCGATTCCAAGGTGATCTCCGATGCGCTCGACCGGATCGATGCCGGCACCTTCAAGAAGGGCGCCGTGCCGCACCTTTGGGACGGCTTCGCCACCGAGCGTGTGGTGGCGGCCCTGAAGCGCGCGCTTTGATCCTCTACCTCACTTATAACGACCAGCCGAGCGGCGTCTATTGGAGCCAGGTCACCGACGTGGTGGATCGGCTGAATGCCCTGCCCGGCGATCATGTGCGGCTCGTTGCCCTGGTGTCGCTTCGCAGCTATTTCGATTCGCGTAAGCAGATCCTGCGGCGCCACCCGAGCGCGATCATCCTGCCCATGGTGCCACGCCAGCACAATTGGAAAGCGAACTGGGTGTGGCTCTGGTTGCTGTGCAAGCTGCTACGGCCAAGTGGCGCCATCTGCCGCGGCATCTTCGCGAGCGCGTTGGCCATTCGCATGCGCGATCGCGGGCTGCTCGCGCAAGTGTGCTTCGATGCGCGTGCGGCATACGGCGCGGAGTGGGAGGAATACCGTGTGGTCGATGACGACAAGCTGGTTGTCGAGAGCGCTGATCTGGAGCGGCAAGTGGTCATGGGCGCGGATTTGCGGATGGCCGTGAGCCACGCTTTGGTGCAGCATTGGAAGGAACGCTTCGGCTATGCGGCAACACGGCATCTCGTTGTGCCATGCACCTTGGGCCGAAGCATTGAACAGGCTGTTCCTCGGCAGCGCAATGGGATGCGTGCCAAGCTCGGCTGGAAGCAGGACGATACCGTGCTCGTGTACAGCGGATCGGCGGTCAGCTGGCAATCGCTCGAGCTGGCGGAGCGCGTGGTTGCGCCGTGGCTTCGCATCGATCCCTGCCATCGCATCCTCTTCCTGACCACCCCGCACGAGGTGATTGATCGGCTCATCGGAGGCTTCCCTGGGCAAGTGGCTCGTGAATGGGTCGATCACCGCGAAGTAGGCAGCTTGCTGCGCGATTGCGATATCGGGCTCTTGCTCCGTGAGGCCCGGATCACCAACCGAGTGGCCTCGCCCACGAAGTTCGCCGAGTACCTCAGTGCGGGTCTGCCCGTGGCCATCAGCGAAGCCGTGGGGGACTTCAGCGATCTGGTGCGCGATGAATCACTCGGCCAAGTGCTGCGCGACGGTGATTCACTGACCATGATCAAGCCGGATGAGGCTGAGGTGAGGCGTCTCATGGATTTCTCGCAATCGCGTTTCTCCAAGGACCGTTTTGATGTGAGCTACGGATTGCTGAAAGCCTGCATGGCGACCGAGCCGGAATTGCCAGCCGATACGCCGTTCAACAACGCCGGTGATGGACCTGCTGTGAGCATTATCGTGCCCAGCTACAACAAGAAGGGCTTCATCCGCGACATGGTGCATAGCGTGCAGGCGCAGACCGATGGACGCTGGGAATTGCTCATCATCGACGATGCCAGCACCGATGGCAGCGCCGATATGCTGCGCGGGTTGGCTCAGCAGGATCCAAGGATCACCGTGGTGGCGAATGCAGCCAATCAGGGAGCCAATCTCTGCCGCAATCAGGGAATCGCGATGGCACGCGCGCCTTACATCGTCTTCCTGGATGCGGATGACCTCTTGGCGCCGCATTGCCTTGCCCGCCGGCTGAGCGTGATGCAGGGCAGCGGCAACCGCTTCTCCGTGAGCACCATGCAGGTGTTCAGGTTGGCTCCCGGTGATCTGAAGCAACGATGGGTGCCTTTGACGCGCGATCCGTTGGGTCGCTTCTTCCGTCATGATCTGCCTTGGCAGACCATGCAGCCGATCTGGAAAACAGCATTCCTGCGCGAGATCGGCGGCTTCGATCCGGATTTCTCCCGGCACCAGGATGTCGAATTGCACACACGGGCCTTGCTCGCAGGGAACGGTTCGTTCCGGCTTCGGCTCACCGCTCCCGATTGCTATTACCGCATCGACGAGGAGCGCAAGGTGCTGCAGCCGATGCGCCTGCTGAAGAGCTTCGCTGAATCGGCCGTGCGCTACAAGGACAAGTTCCAGCAACAGGCTCATTCCATTGGGCGCTCGCACTTGTTGCTGGGCATCATCCATCGCACGCACCTGCAGGTGCTTCTCTACCGCAAGCTGAACAGGATCACTGATGCCGATCTGGAGGAGTTGGAGCGCATCCTATTCGCACCGGCGCATGGATCAAAGGGCTACCCGCGCCGCTGGCTCTTCTCCATCTCGCGCTGGTACAACCTGTTGCCGTTGCGCGTCCCAGGCATCAACCTCTTGATCACGAAGCTGCTGATGCGGCGGGCCTGAGGGCACGTGCGATCCGGTTGGCCAGCCGGAATCCGAGCAGCTTATGCAAGGCCACGTATGCGGCACCTGTGGCTGCAGAGCGCGCAGGCTTGTACCCGTTCGGGAAACACTGGGCATAAAGCGATTCGGCTCCATCTGGATCATGCGGGTATAGGATCCTGATCGCGTCGAATAGTGCTTGGCGCATGGTGCCGCTGTTGTGCTCAATGCCGTTCTGCTCCACGTGTGCGATGATCCTCCGGCGCAGGTCGATGTAGCGCTTCCACTTCGCGGCGAGGTTCGTGGTGCTCACACTTCCAGAAGCCTGCAAGTGAACCTCCGTGAGCGGCTCTGGATCGTAAGCGATGCGCGCGCCAAGCTGCACCATACGGAACATCAGGTCGTATTCCTGACTGCTCTTCAGCGATTCGTCCCATCCGCCGGCGCGCACCACGGCATCGCGTTGCCAGAGGTTGTTCGGGGTGCCTCCCATGCGATGCGCGGCGAGGTCGAGCCAAGGATCGCGCGCTTCGGATCTCTGCTGATCGACGCTCTTTGTCCCATCGGGTGCACGCAGCGTGGCGCTGCCCACCACCCTGCCGGGCCAATCATTCGATTCAGCACAGCGCAGGTGATGCGCGATCTTCTCGGGAAGAAGGGCGTCATCGGCATCCATGAACTGGATGTATTCGCCGCTTGCTGCCTGAAGCCCTTTGTTCCGCGCTGCGCATGCACCGGCATTGGCTTGACCCAGCACAGTCATGGGGAAGGGGCTCCTCGCTCGTGCGGCCTGCAGCATCTCGAAGGTGCCGTCACTGCTTCCATCATCAATGGCGATAAGGTCCAGCTGATCATGCGTTTGCGCGAACAGGCTCGCGAGGCATCGATCCAGATGGCGCTCGGCATTGAAGCAGGGGAGGACGATGGTGACCTGCATGCCGCCAAAGGAAAGCCACCGCTGCGCTTCGTCGGTCCATCTACATTCGCCGCATGGCAGAGCGGATCTTGATCACAGGCGGCGCTGGATTCATCGGTTCGGCTCTTGGCCTGCATCTCAAAGGACTAGGGCACGAGCTCGCGGTGATCGACAATCTCTCTTTCGGCGCTCGGCACTTGGCTCCGGTACCCGATGAGCATTTCCATCGCATCGATATCCGCGATGGTGCGGCAGTGGCAGGAGTCATAGCGGACTTCAGGCCCACGCAGGTGCTGCACTTGGCCGCCATCCACTTCATCCCGTACTGCAATGCGCACCCGGCTGAAGCGGCCGATATCAACATAACTGGAACCATGCGCGTGCTTGATGCCTGCGCTGCTGCGCCGAGCGTGCGCCAGGTCTTCGTGGCAAGCACGGCCGCCGTTTATCCCATCGCCGATGGCCCCATCGCTGAGGGTCATGCCCTCGGCCCCATCGATATCTATGGGATCACCAAGTTGGCTACGGAACGTCTTGCGAGCGAATTCAACCTGCGCACCGGCAAGCCAGCGATCATTGGCCGCTTCTTCAACGCCTTCGGCCCAAATGAGACCAACCCGCACCTGATTCCCGAGATCCAAAGGCAGGTGCTGGCTGGTGAACGCACCTTGCGCTTGGGTAATCTTGAACCGAAGCGCGATTTCATACATACCGCCGATATGGCCGCCGCAATGGAGTCGTTGCTACGAGCCGTGGTCACAGGCTGCGAGGTCTTCAACATCGGACGAGGGATCGAGTACAGCGTGCGCGACATCGTGGCTGCATTTGAGCGTCAGCTGGGAGAGCCCTTGCGCATCGAGGTTGATCCCGCACGCGTGCGCAAGGTGGAGCGCATGCATCTGCTTGCCGATGTGGCCAAGCTGAAGCGTGCCACCGGCTGGGAGCCGCGGTGGACCATAGATGAAGGGGTGGCCACCTTGCTGCGCGAGCAACCCTTGGAATGGAGCGCTCAACTGGCCTAGTGCGCATCGCGCTCTGCACCGACGGCGTTTTCCCTGATGCCATCGGCGGCATGCAGCGCCATTCGCGATTGCTGGCTGAGCATCTGGCCCACCTGCCCGGTGTTTCTCTCACTGTGCTGCATCCACGCACGATCGCTCTTCGACCCTGCTTTGGGGATCAAAGAACTGCGCATAGCGCCCATGGATGCCGAGCGCCTTTGTTTCCGTGAGCTCTGGCGCTACAGCGCGCATGGCCGATGCCCTTGATCGGGGGCTGCCTGACCTGATCGTCTCACAGGCTTTTCCGTGTGGAAGGGCATTGACCGATTCAGCTCGCGGCTGGTGGTGCATCCACATGGTCTCGAGATGTTCCAGGGCCTCACGATCAAGGATCGCCTGATCGGGTTGCCGTTCCGCTGGGCGATCAAGCGCATAGCGAGGCGCGCAGCGATGGTTGTGTCGCTCGGCGGCGGACTCACCTCGATGCTCGAGCGTATCACCCGCGGAAGCGGTGCACGCGTGGTGGTGATCCCGAATGCCGTGGAGCTGCCGTCGGTGCCACCAATCTATCCTTCCAATGCCGGTCCGTTGAATCTGCTCTTCGTTGGTCGCTTCGCTTTCAACAAAGGGATCGATGTGCTGATCGAGACCGCGAAACGATTGAGTGATTCGCATCGTGGGCAAGTCCGCTTCGTGCTCGCAGGCGATGGCCCGGAACGGGCGCGCATGGAGCGAGATGGATTGCCTGAAGGCGTGACGCTCGCGGGCAAGGTGAACGATGAGCAGCTCGAACGGCTCTATGCTGAGTGCCACGCATTGATACTGCCCACGCGCTTCGAGGGCATGCCTACGGTTGTTCTGGAGGCCATGGCGCGTTCGCGACCGTTCATCGTGAGTGATGTAGGGGCTTCGGCCGAACTCGTCAACGGCCGCAATGGGATCCTGGTGCCGCCCGGCAATGAGCCTCGATTCAGAGAGGCGGTCTTGCGATTATTGGCCTTGGATGATGCCCAGCGTTCGGCCATGGGCATGGAAGGGCGTGCCTTGGCAGAACAGCGGTTCAGTTGGGCGAGCATCGCGCGTGGCTTTGCTTCCCTTTCGCGGGAATAGCAGGTCGGTCAGCGCTTCACGAATCGCGCGGTGCGGCCATCTGGCGTGGCAATCGTGTACACGCCTGCGTTAAGGCCGCTGAAGTCAACCTCTACTGATGAAGCCTGGCCTTGAGCAGGTATCGCTAGAGCCACGCGTCCCGATGCGTCGATCACCTTGAGCGTGGCAAGAGCCTCTCCGAATGGGAAACGCACAAGTGCCATGTCATCAACGATGTTCGGTGTGACACTCAGCAACGCAGCAACCGGCAGCCGATTCAATCCGCATCGGATCGAAAGCGAACAAGGTCAGATGGTCGAACTGCGCATCTGCAGGACCTACTGCTTCGTTCAAATCAACATCGATGGTCGAAGGCGCGACCGCCCAAGGGCCGCTCGGGTCTGTTGAATGGCTCAGGGTCAACAGCGTTTCATCGAGCCCGTTGATCTCCGTGTCGTCATAGCGCAAGGCAACGGTTGCATTCGGCGAAAGGCCAGAAAGGCCGGCTACGCTGTACCACCGTGCGATGCCATTGCCAAGGTTGGCATCGTTGCGCGGGAGGTGCGCGCGAGAAATAGTCAGTGAGGGCAGCGCAGCTCCTTGGCTGAAGACCAAGCCGAGGCCGCCATGACCGGATACAGGCTGATTGGCGCCCGGTTGCGCAGCGATCACCTCCATGCCGGAACCTGCGATGGGTGATCCAGGCGCTTCATTGATGATGGCTGTGCTTCCTAGATCGATGATGCCATCATTCACGACCAATGAGGCTGAGGCGATTTGCCACGAAATACCATCGGCGATGCGGACAGTTGTGCCGTTCGCTATATGCACCGTGCCGGAAACGAGTTGCATCTGTTGCGCTGTGCACCCGAGAGGGGCCAGCAGCAGGGTCAATTGGAGCGCACGGTTCATGCTCGGCCAAAAGTAGGCGGTCGTCGGCTACACTGCGCGCGCAGCATGCAGCACTTAGCTTTGGCAGCCAACCCCTTGAGCATGGATTGGAAAGGTATTCTAGCCGATCATTTCGGGCATTTCGCCGTGAGGGACGTCGTGAACCTCGGTGTCGCAACCTTGTTTGCAGCGGCGCTTGCGGCTGTCGTTGCCGCCTATGGCGCGCGGTTGAGCAAGCAACAGGCACGTTCTGCGGCGCTCTGGGCAGCCTTGTTTGCCGCCGGCGTTGGTTTGGTGCGCTCTCAATTGCCGTTGGCCCTGGCGCTCGTGGCTGTGGCGCTGCTACTGAGGCCGTCGAGCTCTAGTAACCTGGATCGGCGTGTGCTGGCAGGCATGCTTGTGATCGGTTTGGCATGCGGCAGCGGCGCTTCCGTGGTGGGTGCATGCTTGTCCATCTTGCTCATCGTTCTCTATCGCTGGGTGGGAAGCACGTCAGGCGCGGCCGACGAAAAGTGATGGGGGAATTGAGGCAAGTTTCCCTGCTCGGCAAGCTCCCTTGGCTCGTGGCTGGGCTCTTAGCCTGCTCTATCAGCCTGCCGGAGAACGAGCAGCCCATTCGATTCGATTCGGAAACTCAAGGAGCCGCCCCCTCAATCCATTGGATCGGCGATGCCGGCGAAGAAGCCATCGTTCGCACCATTGATGGTGGTACTGCCAGGGTTTCCACGCAAGGTGATGGAGGTCGGGCCATACAGATCGCGAGCGGAAGCCGATTCGACGCTCGAATGCCACGAGGTGCCGCTGAGCGCCGCACCTGCCAGCCTACTTCGCTGCGCTGGTTCCATCCGCGCGCCGGGCTACCTGAAGCATCGGTCGTGATCGCGGCAGAGATCATGCACGATGGACGGCAAGGTCCAGCGTCCATGGCCACGAAATGCGCTATGGATCATGGCGATCTGCCGGTGCTGTCACTGGCCAGCGCCGACGCCGACCTCTTCAGTGATGAGACCGGATTGCTGGTGCCGGGCTACACCATGATCGATCCGCCGGAGCGGCTAGCAGCATCCTACATCAAGGATCCGGTGTTCTGGAAGTATCCGGGCAACTTCCACCAGCGCGGCAAAGCGTGGGAGCGGCGGGCAATGCTCCAGCTGATCGGCACCGATGGATCGGTCCGGTGGACGAGGCAGGCGGCCATCCGCATCAATGGGCAGCAAACACGTGGCATGGCCCAGCACGCTCTGCGAGTGGCGTTCGATGTGCCGCTGGAGGAGGATCTCTTTGGCCAAGGCGTGGCTGGCATGGAAGCGATGGTGATCAGGGCGGCGGGCAACGATCAAGTGAAGGCGATGATGCGCGATGCATACCAGCACAAGCTCTGCGAGCGCTTGCCTTTCGATATCGCCCGGCCTTGCCGGTAGTGCTCTATGTGAATGGCGCTTATTAGGCGTGCATCACCTTCGGCCGCGCATGGATCAGAGCGAGCTGGCGCGACGCTATGGGGTGAAGCCGAAGGATATCACCATCGTTGAGGATCTGGGCGTGCTGTACAAGGGAGCCGAGGAGGACGCGGCCGAATTCAACCGGTTGATTGATGAAGCCGTCCGCGGCAAGCACGATGATGAGCGGTGGATCGAGGAACTCGATCGCGAGTTCGATGTGCAGGAGTTCATCACGTATATGGCCAGCCAGATGATACTCGGGAACATGGATTGGCCGCATCAGAACATCCGCTTCTGGAGGCATCGGAAATACGGAAGCGGACGCGCCGATGGCCGATGGCACATGGCCATGGGTGATAGCGATCTCGGTTTCGGTTCGCTGGCGGGTCCAGAGGATGACCTGTTCCGCCGTGTCGCGCTCCGTAACGCGCCTGCATCGCGCTTGCTCATGACCCTGCTCGGCACCGACATGGGCCGTGAGCGATTCGCGCGCACTGTGCTGGACCTGCTCGATGGCGACCTGGGCAGCGAACCGTGCGAGCGTGGCCTCGAACGAATGCACGACCTGCTTGCACCGGAGATGCGGCGGCATTGCGATCGCTGGCGCAAGCCTTCCGCGCATGCGGACTGGGAGCGGGAAGTGGATGTGATGCGCCGATTCGCCCGAGAGCGCGAGCGACATGTGCGCGAGCAGATTGCCCGGTTCCTCAATAGCAAAGCAGCCTGAGCGATGCTGAGCTTCCTGCGCAGCCACTACCAGCTCATCCTTGTCATCCTCGTGTGGCTCACAGTGGGCTATTTCTATCAGGCTGCCGTGCTGCTACTGCTGCCGCTTTCAGTGCTCTTCTTCAAGTCCCGTGAACTCTGGCCGGAGATCCTCTTCGGCATGCTCATCATTTTCGTGTTCTCCGATATGGAGCACGACATGTTCCTTCGGATGATCGTGTTCAAGAAGGCCAAGAACTTCTATGTGATCACCGTCGCGCTGATCTTCATGCTGGAGACCTACCGTTATCAGCCGCTCAGCGGCGTTTTCAAGGTCTTCATGCCGTTCTTCATTTTCAGCCTCTTCCCCCTTTTGTTCAGCAATAGCCTGCTCGTGGGCTTGCAGAAGACGCTTTCCTACGCGCTGCTCTTCCTTATCGTGCCGAATTGGGTGCTCTACAGTTTCAGGCGGCAAGGCTGGCCGTTCTTCCGCAACCTCATCTTCTTCATGACATCGATCCTGCTCGCTGGCCTCGTGCTCGCGCAGTTCGGTCTCGAACTGGCTTCGGTGCTCGGCCGCTTCAGGGGGATTTTCGGCAACCCCAATGGACTGGGCATCTTCTGCTATCTGATGCTCATGCTGGTCATGGTGCTCACCTCGATCAATCCAAAGCTGCTTTCGTGGTTCGAGCGGCTGGTGATCGTGGCGCTCATTGGCTACTTCATCATCAAGACCGGATCGCGAACAGCGCTCTCCGCCGCGCTCATGTTCTTCATTTTCCACCGCTTCTTCTCCTATAGCCCTTGGATCGGGTTCATCGGCCTGGTCGCGACCCTTGTCGGTGTGGAGGTGATCAGCACGAACTTCGAGGCTATCGTGATCGCCTTGGGCCTGGAGGATTATTTCCGATTGGGGACATTGAAGGAAGGAAGCGGGCGCTACTTCGCTTGGGAATTCGCCTGGATACACATTCAGGACTACTTCGTCTTCGGCGGCGGCTTCGCCAACGACGAGTTCATCATGCGCAGCAATCGCTTGTACCTGGAGAAAATGGGTCACCAAGGCGGGGTGCACAACACCTACTTGAGCTTCTGGCTGAATGTGGGCCTTGTGGGTCTGCTCCTGTACTTCCGGAGCTTCGTTCTGATCTTCGTGAAAGCCAGCAAACTGGTGCCCATGAGCCTCGCAGTGCTCTTCTCCTGTCTCTTCAGTATCATGTACGAATCGTGGCTCGTGGGATCGCTGAATCCCTATACAATCGTGCTCGTGATCATCATGACCGTGGTTACCGAGCACGAGATCGTCCAATGGAGGGAATTGTCACCTCCGGATGGTGAAGAGTTGGAATCGGCGTCTCCGCTGCCAACGGCGGTCACCGCTTGAGTGAGCCGCTACCTTCGCCGCCCTTCAACATGGCCTTGAACAAGTCCGCAAGAAAGAGTCGCCGATGGCGGATCCTCCTACTGATCGCGCTGTTGCTGATAGGTGCTGGCTTTGCCGCCGATCGCGTGCTAAAGGGCAGGCGGCATCCGGGATTGAAGGAATTCGCGCGGCAGATCGCCGTGAATTACCCGGCCAGCTTCTCCGTTGATCCGATCACCATCCGTCTTTCGGTATCTGACGAGGATCTGGAGCAGTTGCAGCGCGTTGTCGAAGAGGCCCGTGCTCGCGGCGTGATCCTGCCCGAGGGCAATGACTATGTGCCGGCCGAAGTGGAAGCCGATGGTGCATCCTTCAAAGCCAAGGTGCGCATCAAGGGCAAGCTCACCGATCATGTCGAAGGCAGGAAGTGGAGCTTCCGCGTGATAGCGAAGAAGGATGGCGGCTTCCAGGGCATGCGCCGTTTCTCGTTGCAGCATCCAGCGCACAACTACCTCTGCGATTGGTTCTATCACAAGCTCATGGCGGCAGAGGGTGTCGCTGCATTGCGTTACGGATTCCTCCGCGTGGTATTCAACGATGAGGACCTCGGGGTCTATGCCTTCGAAGAGCACTTCGGCCCTGAGCTGCTCAGCCACAACGGGCGCGTACAGGGGCCATTGTTCCGCTATGATCCCGCGCTTTTCTGGGAGCATCGGCTCAATGAAATGGAGAAGCTGCGCTTCGATGAGCCCTTCGCGGCCTACGAGGCGGCTGCCCTCGATGCATTCGGCAGCAGCGACTTGGAAACGGATAAGCAAGCGCGCAAGGACTTCGAGGAGGCCGTGGCACTGATGGATGGCTTCCGCCGCGGTTCGCTCACCGCCTCGCAGGTCTTCGATGTCGATCGCATAGCGCGCCACCACGCCATCCTCGACCTCGTAGGTGGCCACCACAGCATGGACTTCAGCGATGTGAAGTTCTATTACGACCCCGTGCTCAAGCGTGTGGAACCCGTGAGCTACGAGAGCTTCAGTTCGCGCGCTATACGAACCTTGGCTGGCAGCGGCAAGTTCGTGGGCCATGCCGATCCCGGAATGGATCTGCATGCACAATGGTTCAACGATGCGGAGCTGTTCCGCGCATACGTGCATCACCTCGAGCGTGTGAGCCGTAAGGAATGGCTCGATAGCGCCTTCGTTGCGCTCAAGCCGGCACTCGACAGCGCCAGCGCCACGCTCTACCGCGAGTTCCCATACAAGGAACTCGATCGCGCGGTCTACTACCGCAACCAGCAGGTGATCCGCAAGCTGATCGATCCGCCGAAAGCCTTCCACGCCTATTTGCAGGATGATGGGCCCGATACCATACGTGTGAACGTGGTCCCGATCGAAGCCCTGCCCTTGGAGGTGCATGCGCTCGTGCTGGCCGATGGAACACGCATTGAGCCGAATGGCCTCTCCATCATCCCAATTCGTAATGCCGGGCGACCGGGCGATCCGATTGAATTGCGTTTCGCCGCTATGAGCAAAGTGGAGCGCGCCGATCTGCGGATCGAATGCTCTGTGCTCGGCGCAAGTGCGCGGCGGATGGTCGATGTCTTCCCCTACGCGCTGCTCGATGGCGCCGATGTCGCACGGCCGGTGGCCAAGGATCCGCGCGCCCTGGACTTCCTTGTGTTCGATGAGGCGGCCAAGACCATCACGCTGAAACCCGGTGTTCACAGCATCGGTTCCGATGTGGAATTGCCAAGAGGATACCGTGTGGTCGCGGCTTCACCCTTGAAACTTACCATAGCCCAAGGTGCCCGTTTCCTTTCGCGCTCACCGATCGAGTGGGTCGGATTGAGCGAATCGCCAATCCAGCTCGTGAACGATGGCGACTTGGTCCTGCTCGAAACCAATGGCCGATCGAAGCTGGAGCGCGTGGCTGTGAGCGGTGCTGGGCGCATTGTGCTGCAACAGGCGCCAGCAAGCATCGCGCATTGCTCCTTCGCCACAACCACCGAAGGGGATCACATCACAGTGGTGCGCAGCGCGATCGATATGAAGGAAACCGTGATTGCTGGCGGAACGGATGGCCTCTCCTTGACGGCCGCTCAGTTGAAGGCTGTTGGATGCGAGGTGCGGGGTGTGAAGGATGATGGCCTTGTGGTGCGTGGAGGCCAAGTGAGTTGGACGAAGGGGGCGATCCTTGCGGGCAAGGGGGCAGGGGTGAAACTCGGCGCGCAAAGCCAGGCCGCTCTCGAGCGGGTTGATTTGCGCTCTGCCGATGATGCTGTGGAAGTGAAGGAGGGAAGCTCGCTCACAATGACCACCTGCACGTTGGAAGCAGCTGCTATCGGCGTAGCTGTGAAGAAGCTTGAGCGCATCAGTGGACCGAGCATCGTTGAGCTCTCGAACGTCACCATTAATGCCGGAACCAGTGAAGTGGATGCCGGTAACGGCAACTCGGTGCGGCGCGATGGCAAGGAGCTCAGCGCGAACCAATCAAGCAAGGGCGAATGATCCGTCGCGCGCGCAGCATCGTATGGGGTGTACTCCTGATCGTAACCAGTGCGCTCGCGCAGCGATCTCCTTTCAATGGGATGCACGTGCTGCCTGCCGATAGCAGTGGACGCTACCGCATCATCATTGGCGGGCATTTCCATGGCGAGAGTACCAATCGAAGCGGGTATCCAGCCTCAACACTGCTAGCCAATCTCGATACCATCAATGCCTTGGGCGCGCACCTCTTCCTCAGCACTGGTGATCTTTACATGGATGCCCGAAAGGACAGCGCGCGCTATGCCAAGGCCCTCTTCAGCAAGCTGAAGGTTCCTTTCTTAAACGCGCCAGGGAATCATGATCTGCTGGGCCCGGATTCGCGGGATCCCCTTGAATTCGACCTCCCGTTCAATCCCGGACGGGAGAGCGACACGATTTTCTACGACAGGGTTCTGCTGCTCAATACAGAGTTGGAAGGCGGGTCGATCACCGGCGATCAGCTAGGGCGATTGGGTACATTGTCCGACGGCATTGGAATGCGCAATCTGTTCGTGGTTGCGCACCGCCCCGTTTGGGCCGAAGACGACCCTCAGTACAACGGTCTCTTCAAGGACAACACCCGCTCCGAGTTCGGCACCAATTACCAGAAGGAAGTGTATCCCATTCTGGAGCGGATCGCGAGGCACGCGCAGGTGTATTGGATCAGCGGCAGTCTTGGAGGACAAGCCCCGAGCAGCATCTTCTTCCAGCAGCACGCGCCCAACATCACCTACATCCAATGCGCCATTCGCGATGAGCCGCGCGACGCCCTGCTCATCGCCGACGTGTATCCGGATTCGATCGGGTGGAGCGCGCTTTCGCTCACCGGTCAGCAGCTCTTGGCACCGCAAGCCTACGATGCCGCTTGGTGGCGAGGGCGTGTGGGCAAGAAAGAGCCCTTCAATTGGCGCTTGTTGCCCTACTTGGCCAAGCAGATCGTGCTGCACAAGGCGTTCTGGTGGGGGGCAGCCTTCGCATTGCTGCTCGTCATGCTGCTGCGCAGGCTTTGGCGGCGCTGATCGGCGGCTACATTCGCCGCCACGTAACATGTCCAGGATCCTCGTCACCGGCGGCGCCGGTTTCATCCCCAGCGAAATGGCCGCGCGCCTCGCGCTGGATCCCGCCAACGAAGTGGTGGCGGTCGACAATCTGCTCACCGGCGACCTGCGCAAGCTGCCGCTCGATCGCAGCAACCTGCACTTCATCAAATGCGATGTGAACCGCTTCGAGGACATCAGCAGCGTGTTCTTCGCCTACCGGCCGGAGTACGTGTTCCACTATGCGGCAGTGGTAGGGGTGAAGCGCACCACCGACAATCCGGTGATGGTGCTGCACGATATCGATGGCATCCGGAACGTGCTCGACCTGAGTAAGAACACCGGCGTGAAGCGCGTGTATTTCAGCAGCAGCAGCGAGGTGTACGGCGAACCGGTTGAGATCCCGCAGAACGAGCATACCACGCCGCTCAACAGCAAATTGCCATACGCCATCGTGAAGAACCTCGGCGAGGCTTTCCTGCGCAGCTACCACAAAGAATTCAGCCTCGAATACACCGTGTTCCGATTCTTCAACACGTACGGTCCCAAACAGAGTCACGATTTCGTGGTGAGCAAGTTCATCCGTGCCGCGCTGAAGGGCGACGACATCACCATTTACGGCGATGGCGGCCAGACCAGGACTTTCTGCTACATCGACGACAATATCGATGCGTGCTTCAATGCGTTCAAGCGGCAAGAGGCCGTGAACGATGTGGTGAACATCGGCAGCGATGTGGAGATCAGCATCCTCGAGCTGGCCCGTCTCGTGATCGAGCTCACCGGAAGCAAGAGCAAGCTGGTGCATCTTCCACCGCTGGAAGAGGGTGATATGACCCGGCGCATGCCCGATGTGAGCCGAATGCGGCAGCTGCTGGGCCACGAGCCAGTGAAGCTGCGCGATGGCCTGCAGCGCATCCTGGCCGATACGCGTTTCATCATGGGCTGATCGCGGCACTTCATGCGATCTACACAACAACAGGACGGTTAGATGTGCGGCATAGCGGGCATACACGGGCTCGAAGGGCTGCATGACCCGATCTCATTAGGACGGCGGATGACCGATGCCATCGCGCATCGCGGGCCCGATGCTGAAGGTGTCGTGCGCTTGGGCAACAACGTGCTGGGACATCGCCGCTTGAGCATCATCGACCTATCGGCAGCGGGCAATCAGCCTTTCACCAGCGCCGATGGCCGATACACCATCGCCTACAACGGCGAGATCTACAATTACCGGGAGCTACGCGCCCAATTGCCCATTACGGCATGGCGTACCGGTTCAGATACGGAGGTGCTGGTTGAGGCCTATGCACATTGGGGGCGCCGATTGCCTGCAGCGGCTTCATGGCATGTTCGCCTTCGCCGTTCACGACGCGGCCACGGATGAGCTCTTCATCGCGCGCGACCGCATGGGCATAAAGCCCCTTTATTGGTGGCGCGATGATCAGCACCTGCTCTTCGCGAGCGAATTGCGCGCATTGCTGGCAACAGGCTTGGTGCCGCGGAGATTGAATCGCGCAGCGCTTGCCGATCACCTGCGCTACCAGACCGTTCACGAGCCGGAGACCATTGTGCAGGGCGTGCGCATGCTCGAGGCGGGCCATTGCATGCGCGTGAGCGACCAAGAGGTGCAGGTGCAGCGCTGGTATGATCTGGCCAAGAGCGCTGATCGTGAACTGGAGCGGCTGCCAGCGAATGCTGTGCTGCGCGGGGTTCACGATCGCATGAGCCGCTCGGTGGAGAAGCGCTTGGTGAGTGATGTCCCCTTCGGCGCCTTCCTCAGCGGTGGCATCGATAGCAGCGCTGTGGTCGGCGATGGCGCAAGCCAGCGACCAACCAGTGCACACCTTCTCGGTGGTCTTCGACGAAGAGGAATACAGTGAGGAGCGATTCGCGCGGATCGTCGCCAAGAAAGTTCAGCACCGAGCATACCCCATACGGATGCAGCCCGCCGAGATGCTGCGCTTGCTGCCCGATGCGCTCGCCGCGATGGTCGCCCAGCGCCGATGGACTGAACACCTACGTGGTCTCGAAGGTGACCAAGGAGGCCGGAATCACCATGGCGCTCAGCGGTCTTGGTGGCGATGAGGTGTTCGCAGGATATCCGCTCTTTGCCCGCAGCATCGCGCTTTGGAACAAACGATGGATGGCTCAATTCCCGCGGGGTCTGCGTGGATTGATGGCACGGATCATTGCTGGTGCTAAGCCTTCTGTGGGCGGCATGCGGATCGGAGAGTTCCTCCGGCTTCCGAGCTTTTCCATCGATGATAGCTACCCCGTTGCCCGGCTCGCTTTGAACGATCACGCTTTAGCAGGGCTATTGCCTCCAAGCGGCATCAGCGCCAATCGAGTGGCTGCGATCATGCATGGGCTTATTCGAGACGATCGAGGGCATGAATTGCCATTGCTGAGCCAAGTGAGCCTCGGTGAACTTCGCACCTATGTCCTCAACATACTCCTACGCGATGCCGACCAGATGAGCATGGCGCATGCCTTGGAGGTGCGTGTGCCTTTCTTGGATCATGAACTGGTCGAGTACGTGCTCGGTGTGAGCGATGCGCTCAAGTTCCCGCACACCAAAGCAATTGCTGGTGAGCGCGCTCGGCGACCTGCTGCCTGCCGAGGTCGTGAACAGGCCCAAGATGGGCTTCACATTTCCATGGGACTCGTGGCTTCGGAATGAGCTCAGCGGCTTTTGCGATCAGCGAATGGCTTGGCTCGATTCGAAAGAGGTGTTGAAGCCCGGAGGGGGGGCGGAGCTATGGGGTCGATTCAAGCGTGGCGATCAGCGGGTGAGCCTGGCGCTCATGCTCTCGCTGGTGGTCCTGTCCGATTGGCTCGAGCGTAACGGCATCGAATAGGCCGGCTGGCCTGGAAATGAGAGCGGCGGCCTTAGGCCGCCGCTCTTCAGCATGAAAGTGCTGATCAGAACTTCGCGCGTGACTTGCGGCCAACCCGCTTGCTTCCGCGAATCCAGCTATAGCGTTGGCGGTAGAAGTTCGACTGACCACGCAGCACATAGCTGTAAGTGAAGGTCATGGTCAGGTAGCTATCGTTATGCGTGGGATCCCCGCGAATGGCGCCCGGTGCATAGTTGTTCGGGTGCGGCAGGGTGGGGTCAAGCGCGTAGGCAAAAGCCGTCTGATTGGCCAATTGCGCAGCGGTTCCACCGATGCCTCCTGGCAAAAGATCGGGGTCAGCATAGACAGTGCTGGCATCGTCTAGGTAATCGCTGAAGGTGGTGCGCCAGCCCATGTCCCATCCGAAGCGGTGGCGGCGCTTCTTGGTGAAGTGGAAGCCGATGCCCGCAGGAATGGCCAACCCAATGCGCGAGTAATCGACCAGCTCCGTGGTGAGCGGCTGCAGCGCATAGAAATCACCTTCGCGATTGATCTGCCCCTTCGGGTTGTGGTAATAGAGCGCGGCTCCCACATAACCGAACAAGCGGAAATCGAGCTTGTACCGGCCGCGGCCACCCAAGTCGTTGTCCTGGAAGATCGTGAACTCCGGTCGCACGTACCATTCGAGCATGTCGTTGCGGAAATTCAGATTCCGTGCGCGACGAGGACCATAGTCCTCCGTGAACTCGTCAGCGCCTTGAAGACGCATGTAGAGCAAGCCTGTATTCACTGAAATAAGGCGGTTGAGCTTGCGGCGTGCGAAACCTCCAACTGCCCAGCGTGTCTGGCTTAGCTTCATGTCCCACACGAAATCCCTGCGAGGCTGATCTTTGCCACCCATCTCGCCCAAATAGTTGGCACCCCCTAAGTGGAAACCAACATCCCAAGCGTATTGGGCTTGGCCGGCAAGTGCAGAGAAAAGAACCACGGTGGCGGCTCCTAATCGGGTCGAGATTTGACGCATGCGCATAGCGGGACTTGAACGACGGGCAAACATAGGAAACAAGAGCCGATGCTCTGCGCATGCCGTGCGCGCGGGTTTTCCACGATCGGCGCAGCATTCCGCGCAGGCTTGCTAGGCTAGATTTGGCGCCGCTTACGAAACCCATGAGCAACCGGATCACAGCCCTTTTCGGTACCCGTTACCCTTTGGTGCAGGCTGGTATGATCTGGTGCTCCGGTTGGCGGTTGGCCGCGGCGGTCAGCAATGCTGGCGGCCTTGGGCTGATTGGTTGAGGCTCTATGTATCCCTAGGTGCGCCGTGAGCACATTCGGAAGTGCAAAGCCGCCACGGGTGCGCCTTTCGGAGTGAATGTCCCGATGCTCTACCCGGATATCGACCAGCACATGGCGATCATCGTCGAAGAGGGCGTACGGGTCGTTTTCACCTCGGCCGGAAATCCCGCAACCTGGACAGCCCGGTTGAAGGAACATGATATCACGGTTGTGCATGTGGTCAGCAGCGTGAAGTTCGCCCGCAAAGCCGAGGCGGCTGGTGTTGATGCCGTGGTTGCCGAAGGCTTCGAGGCTGGTGGCCATAACGGACGCGAAGAGACCACCACGATGGTGCTGATTCCGATGGTACGCGACGCCATTTCAGTTCCTTTGATTGCCGCAGGAGGCATTTCCGATGGCCGCAGCATGCTTGCCGCCATGGCCTTAGGAGCCGATGGCGTCCAAGTAGGTAGCCGTTTCGTCTGTGCAGAAGAGAGTTCCGCGCATCCGGATTTCAAGCAACGGGTTGCCGATGCCGGTGAAGGCGAAACGCTTCTGACTTTAAAGGAGATCACCCCGGTCCGCCTCCTGCGGAATAAATTCTTCGACGATGTTCAATCTGCTTACAGTCAAGGGGCTACGATTGATGACCTGAAGGCATTGCTTGGGCGAGGAAGGGCCAAGAAAGGCATGTTCGAGGGCGATTTATCCGAAGGTGAACTTGAGATTGGCCAAGTGGCGGCGCGTATCAACCAGACCTTGTCGGCCGAGGCTATTGTCGATTCGATCATGACGGAATATGAGGTGGCGCGCATGCGTTTGGCACACCTCAAGCCGTTCACTGCCTAACTCATGCGGCAACATCGGATAGAAGCGCTTCGTCTATTGGGCATCATGCCAATCGGGTACGCTCGCGTGATTGGGGTTCTCGCCATCGGCCTTTCAGGCTTCGGTTTTCCTGCTGCCGCTTACGCCGTGATCCTGGATCCTCCTGCCCCGCGATGTGCCAGTGTGAGCGTAGCTGGCGATGTCACTGTCACATGGACTTTGCCTTCGGACCCCGACGGCGACTGCGCCCAGCTTGAAATCTGGCATGCCATTGATGCTGCGGGTCCTTTCAACCTTTTAGCAACGCCAGCATGCGGCTCAACGAGCTATTTCCATGTTGGAGCGGGCGCCAACGCTGGTCCTCAGTTCTATTTCCTTACAACGGTCTCCTCATCACCGCCGCCGAACACATCGATTCCGAGTGACACCGTGGCGACCATTTTCCTGCAGGTGTTCCAAAGCACGCCGCTGGGCAGCGCTAATCTCTCGTGGAACGCTGCGGCCATGGAACCATCGGCAGCGGCTTCTTTCTCCATTTGGCTTGAGTATCCTGTAGGTTCTTGGGCGCAGATCGCCACTGTGCCGACAACCACTTTCGCTTATCAGTGGCCGGTATCCATCTGTGAGGATTCGCTCACCTTCCGTGTCGGATTGGCCGACGGCAGTGGCTGCACCTCGTTCAGCAATCGCGATGGCGAGGTCTTCTTGGATGTCACCCCACCTTCGATCCCGGTGATCATCGCCGTAAGTGTTGACTCTTTGTCGGACCATTCGACCATCACATGGTCGCAACCGCCCGAACTGGATACTCAAGGCTATCTCATCATCTACAACGCACCAGGCGGTGCGGTCATCGTCGATACCATTTTCGGCGCGGGCAACACCTCCTACGAATGGCTCGATAGCTGGCCATTCGGCGGGCCTGAGGGCTTCACCATTGCTGCCTTCGATTCCTGCCAAACGGGCACTCCGCCCAGCCCGAACATCAGTCCAACCGGACCGTCGCATTTCTCCATGTTCGCGCAGACCGATTACGAACGATGCGCCGGCAGCATGCGCATTACGTGGACGCCCTACGTGGGCTGGCAGCCCCAATCGCATCAGGTGCTATTGCGCGTCGATGGCGGCCCGTGGGCAGTGGTGGCCAATCTTTCTGGAAGCGCCACGCAGCATATGGTCGAGGTGGAGCCCGGTCGCACCTATTGCGCATTGGTGAAAGCCATCCACCCGAACGGATTGGCCGCTTCATTGTCGAACAAGGCCTGCCGATTCACGGTCTACCCGGCAGTTCCCCAGGCCAATTACCTGCGCACGGTCACGGTCACGACAGGATCCTCGTGGTCGACAGCGTCGATTATGCGGCAGAGGCCGGTGGCTATCGGCTCGAGCGCTCCACCAATGGCGGGGCATTCACAACGGTGAGGTCGTTTCCGGCAACGGCCGGTCCGCTGATCCAATGGACCGATGGCGATGTGCAACCGGCAACGAATGCATACCAGTACAGGATGCAAGTGCTCGATAGCTGCCGACGGCCGGCTTTCACCAGCAATATCGGCGCGAACATCGTTCTGCAGGCCTCGGCCAACCTCGACGGAGTGAACACCTTGCGATGGAACGGCTATGTCGAATGGGCAGGTATCGTGGCTGGTTACCGCATACTCAGGAGCGTGGCTGATGGTCCTTTTGAGGCCATCGCCATAGTGCCGCCGACACCTTGGGAATACGTGGATGATGTGAACGCCTTCGTTGAACTCACCGGTCGTTTCTGTTACCGCGTAGAGGCCATCGAAGCCGGGAATCCATCGGGAATCGACGCGACCTCGGTCAGCAACGATGCTTGTGCCTTTCAGTCGGAGCTGGTCTTCATCCCGAATGCCTTCATCATTGGCAGCGCTTACAACCCGATATTCAAGCCAGTGATCGGGTTCACTGAAGTGTTCCATTACCGGCTGCTCATAACGAATCGCTGGGGCTTGGTCATATGGGAAACTGAGGATCCCGAGGAAGGGTGGGATGGGGTTGTCGGCAGTCAAGTGATGCCGATTGGCATTTATGCCTATTACTGTTCTGTGCGGAATGGTGCTGGCAAATTGGTGGAGAAGAGAGGCACAGTGACCTTGATCGCGGAGAGCGATTGATCGGCGCGCGCGGCTGCCTACCTTTGTGCATGGAACAAACAGCAGTGGCTGGCCGCACGAAGGCCGCCGAAGGCTCGTTGGGCAACGGGCAGCAGGCTATGGAGAAGTTCGTAGGGGAGGGGCTCACATATGACGATGTGCTGCTTGTGCCCGCGTACAGCGAGGTGCTTCCCCGGCAGGTTGATGTGCGATCGCGCTTCTCCCGCGGCATCATGTTGAACGTGCCGATCGTTTCCGCGGCGATGGATACCGTGACGGATGCTGAGTTGGCCATCGCCATCGCGCAACAGGGTGGAATCGGTGTCATACACAAGAACCAGTCGGTGGCCGAGCAGGCCGCAGAGGTGCGCCGTGTGAAACGCTCTGAGAGCGGCATGATCCTGGATCCGGTGAAACTCGATCGGCAGGCCACCGTGGGCGATGCGTTGCGCTTGATGGCCGAGAACCGCATCGGAGGCATCCCCGTGATCGATGGCGAGAACAATCTGGTGGGAATCGTCACCAATCGCGATCTGCGCTTCGAGAAGCAAATGGCGCGGCCGGTGCAAGAGGTGATGACCTCCAAGGACATCATCACGGCGAAGCCCGATACAAACATGGCGCAGGCTGAGGAGATCCTTCAGAATCACAAGATCGAGAAACTGCCCGTGGTTGATGCCGCTGGAAAGCTCGCGGGCCTGATCACCTACAAGGACATCATCAAGCTGAAGCAGCGCCCGAACGCCTGCAAGGACAAGCTCGGCCGCCTGCGTGTGGCCGCGGCCATCGGTATCGCTGGCGATTCCATGGATCGCGCCAAGGCCTTGGTTGATGCAGGGGTCGACGCCCTTGTGATCGATACCGCGCATGGGCATACGAAGGGCGTGATCGAGATGCTTCGCGCGGTGAAGGCGGCGTTCAAAGGAGTGGAGGTGATCGCGGGCAACATCGCGACCGCCGAAGCGGCGCGAGCGCTGGTTGAAGCGGGCGCTGATGGCGTGAAGATGGGCATCGGGCCGGGAAGCATATGCACTACGCGCGTGATCGCTGGTGTAGGCGTTCCCCAACTCACAGCTGTGATGGATTGCGCCAGCGCCATCGCCGGAAGCGGTGTTCCGGTGATCGCCGACGGCGGGATACGCTACACGGGCGACGTGGTGAAGGCGCTGGCCGCAGGCGCGGGCACCGTAATGGTGGGCAGCATGTTCGCGGGCGTTGAAGAGAGCCCGGGCGAGACCATCATATACGAAGGCCGCCGGTTCAAGGCGTACAGGGGGATGGGCAGCATCGAGGCCATGCAGCAAGGCAGCAAGGACCGCTACTTCCAGGATATGGAAGACGATATCAAGAAGCTGGTGCCCGAAGGCATCAGCGGCCGCGTGCCATACAAGGGCAAGCTGGCCGAAGTGATCCACCAGATCGTTGGCGGGCTACGAGCGGGCATGGGTTATTGCGGCGCGGCGAATATGGAGGCCCTGCTGAGTGCTCGCTTCATCCGCATCACATCGGCCGGTGTGAAGGAGAGCCACCCGCACGATGTCTTCATCACCCGGGAGGCGCCCAATTACAGCCACATCTAGGAGGGGCTTGGCCGGGCACGGCATTCGAACAGCAGCATGACTTGGCTATTTGGCGCGCTTGCCTTCGCAGCGCTGTGCTATGCGA
Source organism: Flavobacteriales bacterium (assembly GCA_016713865.1). Lineage (GTDB taxonomy): Bacteria > Bacteroidota > Bacteroidia > Flavobacteriales_F > PHOS-HE28 > PHOS-HE28. Next base: position 23,038 of record JADJOG010000016.1, read on the forward strand.
CCTTGTGCCTGCTTTATTGGCTCTTTCAAGAGCGCTTCATTTTCCTGCGCTATGATCTGGCGTTGCGCTACCGCTTCAGGTTCGGCGGCCGCTACACCGAATGCTGGCTCGATAGGCCCGATGGCGCGCGGCTGCACGCGCTCTGGTTCAAGGCGCGCGAACCCAAGGGCGTGGTCCTCTACTTCCATGGGCATTCCGGCAATCTGAAGCGCTGGGGCAGGCAGGCGGCGCGTTTCGTGGCCTTGGGTCACGATGTGCTCATGCCCGACCCGCGCGGCTATGGCAAGAGCACAGGGCGTCTGAGTGAAGCCGCGGTTTTGGCAGATGCCGTGGCTTGGTTCGATTGGCTAGGACCAGGTTGGCCAGAAGAATATCACACTTTACGGACGTTCGTTGGGCAGTGCATTCGCCACGCCGGTGGCGGCACTGCGCGCACCGCGCATGCTGCTCCTCGAGACGCCATTCAATAACCTGATCGACGTGAGCTGGTCGCAGGTGCCGCTTTTCCCATACCGCTGGCTGATCCGCTATCCGTTCCGAAACGATGTAGCGATCCGGAGCGTGAGCTGTCCGGTGCGCATCTTCCACGGGACGCGCGATAATGTGGTGCCGCTGGCCTGCGCCCTGAAGCTTTACGCCGAGGTGCCCTCGCATGTGGATCGTGAAGCCATGGTGATCCAAGGTGCCCGCCACAACGATCTGTACCGGTTCCAGCAATTCAAGGAGGCGCTGCGCGGGCTCCTGCGCTAACCGAGATCCCGCTGCCTGACCGGCCGCCTCCATCGGCTACATTCGCCGCCCTTAACCGCACCCATGACCACCCGCATCATTACCGCATTCTTCGCTACCGCCGTGATCGCCAGCTGCTCCAACGGGCAGAAGGACCGCGCGATCCTCTCAACCGAGATCGATTCCGTGAGCTACGCCATCGGTGCTGACATCGGCGGCAACTTCAAACGCAACAAGCTCGAGAACGTGAATGTGCTGGCCTTGTCGAATGGCATGCGCGACGCGCTCGATAGCAATGCGCTCATGAGCGAGGAACAAGTGCAGCAGGTCGTGCAAGCGTATATGATGAAGCTGCAGGCCGAGAAGATGAAGGCCGAACAGGCCCAAGGGGAGGAGAACAGGATCGCGGGCGAGAAATTCCTCGCTGAGAATGGCAAACGAAAGGAGGTGACCACGACCGGTAGCGGTCTGCAATACGAGGTGATCAAGATGGGCACGGGCGCGAAGCCGAAATTGGAGGAGCAGGTCAAGGTGCACTACCATGGCACCTTGATCAACGGGACCATGTTCGATAGCTCGGTTGAAAGGGGCAAGCCCATTGAGTATCCTGTGAACGGATTCGTTCAAGGCTGGCAGGAGGCGCTGCAGATGATGCCGGTTGGCAGCAAATGGAAGATCTATGTGCCGAGCGAGCTCGGTTACGGTTCACAAGCCGCTCCTGGTGGAAAGATCCCTGCGAACAGCACCCTCGTATTCGAGCTGGAGCTGTTGGAGATCCTGAAGTGATCGTTATGGATGTCCGGGGAGCGGCATCCAATGCGATACCTCGCTGAAGAAGCGGTTGCTGGTGCCTTCGCCATGCCAGAAATGGGGCGGACCTGAGTAGCCGGTCTTGCTCGGATTGGTCAGGAAGAAGTCCTTGGCGAACCGCATGACCACTACATGGCGGTTCTCCGTTGCTCCGGATTTCCCTGGCAGATAGATCGTGTTCTGAGGAAGGAAACAGAGCACCCTTTGCCCATCATCGGGCAGTTGATCCTCAACAGCGATCCAAGCGCTCATTCCGTTGATCCGCGTTAACGGGGGCAATGTAGGCGGCTCAGGCCTGCGGCTCTAATGGCACCTGTTCCGAGGATCAGGTCCAGTGCGAGCTGCACCGCCTGCTCAACCAGCTTCTTGGTACGGACATCTGCCTCGGCGAACATCTTATCGGCCTCCTTGCGCACTAGGTATCGCAGCAGGTCGGGCTTGATCTCGAGTTGCGTGGCGGTGATCACGCCTTGGCGCGAATGACACCATTGCCAGAGCAGGCGGATCGCAAGACGAAGCGATGAGCGATCGTGCAATCGGCTTCCTTGAACCACCCAGGCGTTGCCCTGCCAGCGGTACACGAGCGAGCGCAGAATGGTGCGGATCGCTCCCACGAGGCTCTCGACGGATATGGCACCCGCAGGGCGCTGCACCAGATCGGCTGGAGCGATCGCTGTCTCGCGTGCGTAATTGAGCTGATGGGCCAGCGGCATCATCTTGTTGAATTGCGCGATGGCGGCATTCACCGTATCGATGTGCACCACCATGGTCCCATCGAAGCCATCGGCGGCCTCACGCTCCTTATCAGCAAGCATCTCCTGGTAATCAGGTTTCAGCTTCGCGGGGTCGAGCGGCGGAAGCACGAAACTGGGCGCTCTGATGGCGTGCGCTCCGCGCCGATGGCACACCCCGATAAGGTGGAGCGCCTGGGATCGCAGGAAAGGCGCATTCAATCCGATTGCCTCGCGATCCGGCAGCACGGGCGATTCCGGACCATGGAACAGAGCGATGTGATCGGCGGCATAGCCTTGCGGATCGATGCTGAGCCCAGCGCCGTGGTGCATCAGCTCGAAGAGGATCTCATCGGCCTCCAATGCACCAGCGATTGAATCGATCATCACGGTGGCGCGGATCGATCCGCGCGGCACGTCGAGGTGCGATTCGAGCTCATCGAACAGCTGTGCCCAAAGCCGGGCCTCGCGGTGGCCATGCACATCGCGAAGCACCAGATATAGGCCGCCTTGCCGTTCACGCATGGGGCGCAGTGCGTGGGTGCCTAGCATGGCAAGGTCGAGGAGCGCGGCTGGTGCCGGTTCGTCCTTATGCAGCACGCCCGGTTCGAGCACGTGCAACGGACGCGGCGCGATCATCAGCCGCGTTGATGACTTCGGATTGGCCCTCACACGGCCTTCTGCTGGGTCGAGGTAGGCGAGGTCGAGCTTGGCGGCGCGCTCCAGCACTCGATGAGCGCGAAGCATGCTCCACGCATCACCGCAGGTGAAGTTCCACAGGTCGGCGATGTAGCTCTTCGCACCGGCGTTCAGCCCGTTGATGAGTTCGCTGCGCGTGCATCCTCCAACCAATTCCACACGGCGCTCTAGCAGCTGGTCCGGCACGGGATCGATCCGCCATTCAGTGCGGCGCACATGTTCGGTTTCGGCCAACTGAGCCACATCGCCAGCACGCAGTTCAGCGCGACGCTTCTCGCGGAGCGGCACCAGCGAACGGCGGCGCTGCTCGAACCGATTGATCAGAACGGTGAGCAGGTCCCGAGAGGAATCACGAAGCGTGGTTTCGATGGTCTTCGCTTCCATGGTGGCGGTGAAGGCGCGCGTTCTACGGGTCGGCAGGCTCGATTGTTCGATGAAATGAAGAAGAAGGAGGCAAGGGCAGGAAGCAGGAGCAGGAGGTAATGGCAAGAGGAATGGTCTTGGCAACTGCCAACTGCCTGTCGCAAAATGCCACCTACCTGATAGCAACCGCCAATTATCAACCCACTTCCAGATCCTCTTCGCGCTCAGCAATGGTGCGCAGGCGAGGGTGCATCACCGCGAAGAAGAGCGGCGGAACAAGACTGAGCATCATGGTGCCGGGGTAGCCTGTAGGCAATTGCGGCGCGGAGTCGATGCTGTGCAGCGTCTGGTACTTCTTGCTCGCTTTCCAGTGGTGGTCGCTATGGCGCGTGAGCTCGAATAAGGTGAGCCTTCCCAGCAGGTGGTCGCTGTTCCAGGAATGCACATGCTCCACGCGGCGGTAGCGGCCTTGCGCATCACGGGTGCGGCGCAACCCGTAGTGCTCGATATAATTCACGGTTTCAAGAGCAGCGCGCCAAGCGAGCGCAGCGATCACGAAGTATGCGGTCACGTATGGGCCGAACGTGGTAACAATGGCTACGAGCAATCCAAGCTGCCAGCAGATGGCTTGAAGCATCTCATTGCGCCATCCGTAGGGTGCGAGGCCTGCCTTGCGCATGCGGCCGGCTTCGATCCGCCATGCGCTTACGAAACTGAAGACAAGGCTGCGCAGCCAGAAGGCATAGAGCCATTCACCGTAACGCGCGCTGGCGGGGTCCTCGGGTGTGGCCACGCGCTTGTGGTGGCCGCGATTGTGCTCGATGATGAAGTGCATGTACAAGCTGGTGAGCAACAGCGCGCGGGCCATGTCGCGCTCCCAGCGCTTCGCGCGATGCCCAAGCTCATGCGCCACGTTGATCCCATAAATGCCGCAAAGGATTCCCATGCTAGCGATACGTCCAGCCGTCTCCCACCACAAGAGGCCGGGTTCGGCCACTTGCACCAGGAAAACGAGGAGCAGGGCCCATTGCACCGGCACCAACGCATAAACCATCCAATCGAATAGCGGGTCATCCTTCACGATCGCTTCCTCATCCGCAGTGAGATTGTCGGGCCGGTGGCGAACAAGCAGCTCCAGCAAAGGCACCAGCACGAAGGCATGCAAAGGCAGGGCCCAGGTCCATGCGCCATGGGCAAAGAAGCCAACCAGTGCCCATGCAGGCGCGATGAAGGTGACCAGGTAGCGCAGTGCGCGAAGGCGAGGCTGATAACGAGAAGATGGTTGAATTGCCGGCAGTTCCACGAGCGAAAAGTAGCCCCCTCCGCAACCCCATCGCACCATGTCACGGCAACAGGCACCTCGTTACCTTCGGCGCCCTTGAAAACCCGCATTTCCGCGGGGGCTCCCATGAAGACCAACATCACCCTGCTCGCCCTCATGCTCGCAGCAACAGCCACGGCGCAACGCAGCGCCATCGCCTACACCGAATTCGATCTCGATAACGGCATGCACGTGATCCTGCATCAGGATAATAGCACGCCCATCGTTTGCGTGAGCGTGATGTACCACGTGGGGAGCAAGAACGAGGACCCCACCCGCCGCGGCTTCGCCCACTTCTTTGAGCATCTCCTGTTCGAGGGCAGCGCCAACATCGGTCGTGGCGAATTCAGCAAGCACGTTGAACGCGCCGGTGGCGTGCTCAACGCCAACACCACGGCCGATAGGACCTATTACTATGAGGTGCTCCCCAGCAATCAGATCGAACTCGGCCTTTGGCTCGAGAGCGAGCGCATGCTGCACGCCAAGGTGGATCAGAAGGGCGTTGATACCCAGCGCGAGGTGGTGAAGGAGGAGCGCCGCCAGCGGTACGAGAACCAGCCGTATGGAACCATCCTGCTCGAAGTGCTCGATCGCGCCTACGATACCCATCCTTACAAATGGCCCACGATCGGGTTCATGGAAGACCTGAATGCCGCGAGCGAGGCTGACTATCAGGCGTTCTACAAGAAATTCTACGTGCCCAACAACGCGGTGCTGGTGATCGCGGGCGATATCGATGTCGCGCAGGCCCGGGCCCTGGCCACGAAATACTTCAAGGAAATCCCGCGTGGCGCTGACGTAGTGCAGCCCTCCGTGGTTGAAGCACCGCTGAAAGGGGAGAGGCGCGGCGTGGTTCACGACCGCATCCAATTGCCGGCGGTGGTGCTGGGCTACCGTATTCCGCCCACGGGCAGCAAGGACTACTACGCCGTGGATCTGCTGAACCGGCTGCTGAGCAGCGGCAACAGCAGCAGATTGAACATCGCGCTGAAGGATCAGCAGCAGAAGGCCGTGGCCACCGGCGCCTTCAACCTGCCATTCGAGCAAGGCGGCCTCGCGATCCTGTATGCGATCGCCAATGCCGGAGTTGACGCTGCCGCGCTGGAGCAGGCCATGCAAGCCGAATTAGAGCGCGTGAAGCGCGATGGTGTGCCCAAGGATGAATTCGCCAAGCTGGTGGCGCAGCTTGAGATGGAGAGCGTGCAGGACCGTTCGCGCATCGCGGGGATCGCCAGCGACCTCGCGCGCTGCCACATGCTCATGGGCGATGCGCGCTTGGTGAACTCCGAGATCGATCGTTACCTGGCATTAACTCCCGACGACCTGAAGCGCGCGGCCAGCACCTACTTCGGAAACGACCGCGTGGCTTTGCATTACCTGCCGGTTGGCGCCAAGCAACCCTGAGTCGCACACCGCCATGAACGCTCTCAACATGAAAGCCACTTCTTCAACAGCGCGCCGCGCGGCTTGCACCGCGCTGCTCATTCTTCCCTTGATCATGAACGCTCAGCTCGATCGCAGCAAACCACCCGTGCCCGCACAGCCGCCCGCAGTGCATGTGGGCGAGCACAAGACCTTCACCCTGCCAAATGGCCTGCGCGTGATCGTGGTCGAGAATCGGAAGCTCTCCTTGGTGAGCGTTCAGGTGCGATTCGATATGTTTCCGATAGTGCAAAAAAAGCATGCCAATGCCATAGAGCTCATGGACGAGTTGCTCGCCGCTGGAACTGCCAAGCACAGCAAGGCCGATATCGATGAGCGCATCGACCGTATGGGGGCTCAGCTGGCCACCGGCCCGGAAGGGGTTTATGCAAGCGTGCTGAGCAAGCACCTGAGCGCCATGCTTCCGTTGTTCGCCGATGTGGTGCGCAATCCGGCTTTCCCTGAGCAGGAATTCCAGAGCGCGCGCCAGCGCATGACCAGCGAAGTGAAGCAGCGCAAGGATGATCCATCGGCCATCGCTGAAGCAGTCGGTCGAGCGGCCATCTTCTCGAAGAGCCATCCGTACGGAGAGATCGCCACAACGAAGAGCCTCGGCACCTTGCAGCGCGAGCAAGCTGCCGCATGCCATGCCAAATTCTTCCGCCCCGAGATCGGCTATCTCGTTTTCGTGGGCGATATCAATGAGAAGGAAGCGAAGGCCCTCGCCAAGAGCCATTTCGGCGACTGGAAGCCGTCGCAGCGGTACGTGGTGGTGCACGAGGATGGCACCCAGACCCTTGATGGTTTCGGCGAAGTGCGTTTCTTGGACAAGCCTAGGGTGCCCAGCGGCCCACGCCGCGTGGTGATGGTTGATCGGCCGGGCGCAGCGCAGTCCATCATCCGGATCGGATTCCCGCTGAACCTGCATCCGAAGGACAATCGCGCATTGGCCGCACAGGTGATGAACACGATACTCGGCGGCGGCGTGTTCAATGCGCGGCTGATGCAGAACCTGCGCGAGGACAAAGGCTGGACCTACGGCTGCTACGCGAACCTGGAAAGCGATCGATTCAACGGCTACTTCACGGCCAGCGCAAGCGTGCGCACCGCCGTTACCGATAGCGCTGTGGCTGAGATGATGAAGGAGCTCGAGCGCATGCGCACCACCAAAGTGACCACTGAAGAGCTCGACTTGGCCAAGCAGTTCATGGCCGGAAGCTTCGGCCGCAATCTCGAGGATCCGCGCACGATCGCGCGCTTCGCGCTGAATACCTACTTGAACGAATTGCCAAAGGATCATTACTCCACCTACTTGAAGCGCCTCGATGCGATCACCAGCGACGATGTCCAAGCCGCTGCGGAAGCCTTCCTGCATCCGGACAACGCGGTGATCCTTGTGGTTGGGGATAAGAACAAGCTTCAAGCGCGATTGGCGCCGCTCAGCTGGAATCAGGGGCAGCCTGTGATGGAGCTCGATGCTGATGGCGATCGATACGTTGAGACCTTCGAGCCGGTGCGCGATCGCACGGCTGAGCAAGTGATCGAGCGCCATCTCGAGGCGATCGGTGGGCGGGCCGCCATTGCACGGATCAAGGATATGCGAATGGGCCTTTCAACAGAGATGGCCGGAACGCCTGTTGAAGTGATGCAGTGGTATGGTCCCGATGGTCTCTTCCGCTCACAGGCAAAGGCGAATGGCGCCGTGATCCAGGAAGAGATTTTTGATGGACAGCGCGGCCTGCGTCGCAACGCCATGGGCACCGTGGAACTCGAGGATCATGATCTGGCCGAAGTGCGGTTCAATGGCCATCCGGTTCCTGAGCTGCATTATGCCAAGGAGGTCGAACGCGCTACGCTCAGCGGCCGCACGAGCATCGATGGCAAGCCCGTGCTCAAGGTGCATATGGTCCTGTTTGCAGGCGGCACCGTGGGTGACTATTTCGATGAGCAGAGTGGCCTGAAACTGCGTCGCGTGGAGCTGCGGTCGAGGAGGGCAGCCCATGGCGATCACCACGGACTATAGCGACTACCAGGAAGCAGGCGGCGTGCGCTTTCCCCGCACCATCACGCAGATAGGGGGGCCTTCAGGCGATGTCACGCTCAGGGTCACCTCTATCGATATGAACACGGGATTGAAGTCGGAGAACTTCGTAACCAACCTGCCGGAGCGCGTGGTGCCTGAGCACAAGGAGCCGATCGAGGAGAACCCGATGGAGACTCCGCCTCAAGACGAGTAGGTTGATCGAGCGATGTTCGGCACGGCCCGCGCTCGATCACCTCGGCTCAAGCGCGAGCTTGAAAGAATTCTCTTCGCTTTCCGCTGGCATCGACTTAACGATCGCTTCAAATGGTGAATGATCTGATCTAATCATGCCTTAATAGTGCTGGGGTTGCTTTGCCGCCGATGAAAATGGGGCATATGGCAAGGCATTCAATCGCGGGTACAGGCAGGGCGTTGCTGTTCGTTTTGGTCATGCTCTTCGGCGTTTCGGCAAGCGCCCAATACGCCACCGGCGACTACGTATCGTGGAACACGGGCCCTTGGAACACCTTAGCCACCTGGCGTGTCTTCAACGGCGTTAGCCTGGCCACATCGCCTGCTCCAACAGCGCTGCAAGGCGCACCCAATGCCGATGACAATGTGTGGATCCGCAACGGCAACACCGTCACTGCCACTTTCGGCACGGTGTACCACTGCATGAACCTCACGGTGGAAGCTGGCGGCAAGCTCTTCAATAACGACACGGGCCCCACCAACCTCAGCTACGTGACCATCTACGGCACCACGCTCCGCTGCGACGGCACCATCGGCAACAGCCCCACGCTCGACGGCATCAGCTTCAACATCGAAGGCACCAACGTGCTGCTCGATGGCACGGGTCAGTTCGAGGCCGCGCGCATCCGCAAGAACTTCAGCACGAACCCGGTCACGGGAACGGTGCTCGCCAACACCAGCCTCACCATCGACATGGATATCCAGCTGCGCTTCAGCGGCGGCACGAACACCATGATCTACAACAACTTCGATGGCACCACCATCTTCAACGTCACGATCAACAGCGGGCGCACGGTGAACCTGAGCGGCGTGGTGGGCTTCGGCAACGTGGCCATCGATGGCGTCGATGGCGCCAGCACCCACGCGCGCGGCGGGCACATCACGGTGAACGGCACGCTGATCATTCCCGGTGTGCTTTACCTGTTGACCAACAACACGAACGTGGCGCAGCAATGCCGCTTCACCATCAACAACGGCGGTTATGTGCGCTGCAACCAGATCAATGCGGGCGCGAGCGGCACGGCGGGGCACGTGCTCACGGTGAACGCAGGCGGCACACTGGAGGTCGTGGGCGCCCCTGTGGCTTGGACGCTCTATAGCACCACAAACAACACATACGCCTTCGCAACAACGAGCCAGACGATCTACTCCGGAAACGGTGGGCAGGATGTGCGCCCCGTAACCGGCGGCTACGGCAACCTGCGCGTGAGCAGCACCGGCGTGAAGACCTCTTGGCGGCGCAACGCTCGTGAAAGGCAGCCTCGACATCCAGGAAAGCGCAGCTCGATGTCTCGGCCAGCAACTTCACGCTCTCGGTGCAGGGTACCGGAGCTCCTATGGCCAAGCTGGCTTGCGTGGAGCGCAAACGGCCTGGTGCAATTCAATGGCACCGCCGCACCACAAACCATCAACACCATTGGTGGCGAGGAGTTCTGGAACTGGCGCATCGTGAAGTCAGCCGCGAACCCTGTGGTGACCATGATGAGCAACGTGAGCGTGGCTACCGTGCTGGAACTGAACACCGGCGCAATCCTCGATTTGAACGGCAGCATGCTCACGATGCAGAATCCAGCAGCGGGCGCAATCGCATCGAGTGGCGCATTCAGCACGCTGCGTCACATCCGCAGCGAGCGCACCGACAATACGAGCCGGGTGCGCTGGAGCATCGGCACCACCACGGGCGCGCACCTTGTGCCCTTCGGAACCACGGCTGCTTATACGCCTTTCACCTTCAACCTGATTAGCGGCGATGCCGGCCAGGTGACCATGGCCACCTATGGGACGCTTGCAGACAATCTTCCCTGGCCCACCACACCCAATACCGTGACATCGCTGCAAGGCACGCTCAATCTTGTACCGGATAACCGGGACGCCACGGTCGATCGGTTCTGGCAGGTCGATGTGACGGGTGCACCACTCGCTCACCTCTCCTTCGCCTATGCGGCAGCGAGCTTCCCGCTGCTCCTTGGAACGATGCCTTCAGCCTGCGGGCGCAACGTTGGAACAGCACTGGCTCTCTGTGGAAGATCAATTCGAGAGCGGCGGCTCATTACCCTATCTCGCCATCGCCAACAACGTCACGGCCTTCGGTCCGTTCACGCTCACACCTGTGCTTTCGCCGTTGCCTGTTGAGCTGCTCGGCTTCACCGCTCTTGCGAAGGGCGATGCCGTGGAGCTCGAATGGATCACCGCATCGGAACGCAACAGCGACCACTTCACCGTGCAGCGCAGCAGCGATGGCATCCGCTTCGACGATGTGCTGCGCGTGAATGCAGCGGGCAATAGCCAAGTACTGCTCCGCTATAACGCGCGTGATGAACAACCCTTTCGCGGCGTGAGCTACTACCGGTTGCGCCAGACCGATGCGGATGGAAGCACCGAGTTGAGCGAGGTCGCCGCTGTGCGATTCGATCGATCGGTCGGCGTCAGCGTGTTCCCGAATCCGGCCAGCGATCGCGTGCATGTGATGCTTGACGACCTCGATGCGAGCAGCATGCTTGAATTGCATGATGGCACTGGTCGCCTGGTGCTGCGCGAACGATTGAGCAATGGTCGCGCGAGCTTCGATGTGGCGATGCTTCCGCGCGGCGCCTACGTGCTCCGCAGCGACGATGCCCGCATCCCTGCGCAGCGCGTGATCGTGCATTGAGCGGTTAACGCTCGCTTCATGATGGCATCGATTTCCAGCAACGGAATCATGATGGAATGATAACGCGGAGGCTCTTGAGCAGCCACATGGCCGGGGTTGTTTTGGCCCACCCAAAAACAACCCCGGAACATGAAACTCTTGACCTTACGCAGCATCACGAAACGCGTGGCTGCGGCGCTCTTCGCGAGTGCGGCCCTCACCGCAGGCGCGTACGCGCAAGCCGATATCGCCACTTGGACCTACGAGCCGCTCCTTGGCACGGCGGCGAACCCCACGCCCAACAGCGGAGCCAATGCTGCAAGCGGCACATCGGCACTGGTGGGCAGCATGACCGGCGCCACCACAGCAACAGGAAGCACAACAGGTTGCTCGCAGGCCATCCGGCACCACCGCCTGGGCCATCGGGACCGGCGAATCCAGGCGCCACCAACGAATCGTCGGGTGTTGAGTTCCGTGTCTCCACCGTGGGCTATACGAACATCAAGCTCGCTTACGACCATCGTCTTTCCAACACGGGCACCCGAACGGCGCGCATCCAACACACGCCCAACGGAACCACGTGGACCAACCTCGATGTTGACAACACCAACTACGACAACAGCGCCTGCACCAACCGGGGCGGCATCGACCTGGGCCGCATCGACGCATCGAACCCGGCGGGCTCGAACGTGAGCGACTCTTGGGGCCGTCGCGTGATCGACTTCTCGGCCATCACCGGCGCGAACAACAATCCCGATTTCGGTGTGCGCATCCTCGCCGCGCATTACAGCACCACCGGCCAGTTCAGGCAGGCGAATGCGGTAGGCACGGCTGCTACGGGCGGCACTTGGCGCTTCGATAACGTGAGCTTCACCGGTGCGGGCGCTCCCACCGTGCAGGACAGCGAAGTGAGCTTCGCAGCCATTACCACAAGCAGCTTCGACGTGAGCTGGACCAACGGCAACGGCGCACGCCGCGTGGCCATCATCAACACCAGCAACCGCTTCACGGCACCGGCCAATGGAACCGATCCCACCGCCAACCCGGTCTATGGCGGTAGTGGCGAACAAGTGATTTTCAACGGCACCGGCAGCAGCGTGAGCGTGAGCGGCCTGAGCCCGAGCACCACCTACTGGGTACGCGTGTACGGCTACAACGGCACGGGCAGCGAGACGCTCTACCTCACCACCACCGCAAGCAACAACCCGAACAGCGAGACCACCCTGTCTCCTGTAGCGCCCACGCAACTGGGTATCACCAGCATCAACGGCGGTGGCAACGTGATCGAGAACACGCCCTTCAGCATCACCGTGCAAGCGCAGGATGGCAGCAACGTGCCGCAGGACGTGCTCGCCAACACGAACATCAGCATCAATTGGTTAGCGGCGCAGGCAGCTTGGGCGGAACGCTCACGGGCACCATCCTCGCTGGCACGAACAGCGCCATCATCAGCGGCATCACCTACGACATCGCGGACACCGATGTGGAAGTGGAAGCAGTGCGCACCAGCGGCGATGTGCTCACCAGCGGCCTCTCCGGTCTCTTTGATGTGCTTGGTGCCGCTCAGGACCTGAGCTTCGCGAACTTCCGCTCACGGGCATCGTTAGCACATCGGTCGACCTTCCAAGTGGAAGCGCTGCGCGCCGATGCGACCGTTGCCAACGAATTCACCGGTGCGGTCACCATCAGCGTGCTCAGCGGCCCCGGCGCCATCAGCGGAACGCTCACGCAGAACGCCGTGTTCGGTTCGGCAACCTTCAGCGGCATCAGCTTCGATACGCCCGGCACCTACATCCTCACCGCAACGGCCAGTGGCCTGAATGATGGCAACAGCCCCGGCATCCTCATCACCCTGCTGCCCACGCTCACCGAGTTGGTGATGCCCCAATACATCGGCAGCAAGACAATAGCTGGCGGAAACACCAATCGCACTCCGCTATCAGCCTGCCTGCAGTTCGACAACCTGGAGCCGAATCAGGTGTATAAGCTTGATCTCGGCATCGGCCTCACGAGCGATGCCGCAACAGTGCTCGGCGCAGGCAACGCGTGGAACGGAACGGCCTTCAGCGGCAGCACCGTGAACAATGCCTTCACCACGGATGCCAATGGCAGCAGCGGTCCGGTCTGGGTATTCATGGAGGCCACCGGCAACGGCACGCGCTTCGGCGGCGGCCAAGTACACAACCTGCGTATCAAGTATGCGAAGCAAGCGTTGAGCTTCCCGGCCAACCCCAACTTCGTCACGAGCGCCACCTTCACCTCGCTTGACATCGCGCCCACCGCACTCACGGGAGCCACGAGCGATGATGGTGCATACCTCACCGGCAGCGGACCGATCTGCATCGGTGGCCGTTACGTTCTCGCATTCGACAACGTGGCCGGCACGGGCGCGCCCTTGAGCGTGAACATGACGCGCCAAGCCATCGCGACGCATAGCACCTCGCCCACCGACAACCTCGTTAACCATCCGGCAAGCGTCCGCGCGATCCTCGGACTGATCGCGCCGAGCACCATTGGCGATTACGCTTTGGTGATCCCCATCGGAGCGAACAGCCCGAATGGCGTGCGCCGCATCGAGCTGCGCGATGCACAGAACAACTTCGTGAGCGCGATCACCGATGCCGATGGCATTTGGCCCGCAGGTGCGAACACCACCTCGAACACGCGTCGCAGTGTTGTGAGCCTTTCACCTGCTGATGGAGCTCTCGCGCCTGATGCCGATAGTGATGGCATCTGCGACGATGATGACAACTGCGTTGATGATGCGAACCCCGGTCAGGAGGATGGCGATAGCGACGGCGTGGGCGATGCCTGCGACGTGTGCCCCAGCTTGGCTAATGCCGAGCCCGGTGATGCTTGCGACGATGGCTTCTCGACCACTGTTCTCGACGTGATTGGTGCTGGCCCAACCTGCGGTTGCGCCGGCACACCTTGCTCCACCGACATCGATTTCGTGTATCAGGCTGACGGCACCGACGACCTCTTCTGGGAACTGCGCCAGCAAGGCAGCAACATCCTGGTGCAGAACGGCGGCGGCTCCTTGGTGGGCACCGGCACGCAGGGCACTTGCTTGCCTGATGGCGACTTCTACTTGGTGGTTACCGATGCTGGCGGCGACGGCATCGTGGGTGGCGGCTACATCCTGAAGATCAACAGCGCCCAGCGCCTGATCGACAACCGCTACGATGAGTTCGGCCACGGTGGTTTCACCAGCGGCGCTACCAGCCAGATCGCTGGCGGCGAAGGCTTCACCCTGCCCATCGGCACCGACCGCTTGATCACGGCCAGCTGCGACCGCCACGATTGGCGCACCATCTGCACGCCGGAGTACGTGGTGGCCAATGGCAATCCGCTGGTAACCGCTCAATACGGCGTTACCAACAACACCAGCGGCTACCAGATGTGGTGGTACAACCCCAATGGCGGCTACAGCTTCAAGCGCATCCAGTACCACAGCACCACCAACGGCCTTGCTGCCAGCGCTACCCGCGCCTGCCACTTCCGCATCAATGCATGGGCAACCAGTTGGTCGATGGCGACTTCTACAACGTGAAGGTGCGCGGCATCGTGAACAACGCGTTCCAGCCTTGGGGCGCCGCCTGCCGCTTCATGATCAACAACGCCGAGGCCAACTGCCCGCGCACGAAGCTCTACGACCAGTCGACTGCGCAGTTCCTGAGCTGCGGCGTGACCAAGGCGATCGCGAGCAACGTGTACGTGTACGCCAACCCGGTACGTCGCCTGCAGCCCGGCTGCGCTTCGTACCTGAACGCGAACCGCTACCAGTTCCGCTTCCGGATCGTGAGCGAGAACTTCACGCTGATCAAGACCAGCGCCACCGGCCAATACCTGGTGAACACCGTTGGCTTGAGCTGCAACAAGACCTATGAGGTTGATGTGCGCGCGAGCTTCGATAATGGCGCTACTTGGTGCAACACCTAACCCCAACTCAGTGTCAGACCCCGATCTGGGTGCACGTTGACCACTCCTGCCTGCTTGCAGGGCGGCGGCAACCAGAAGATGCTCTTGAACGGAGCCGGTCAGTCCGAGCGAAGCGTGGGACTGTACCCGAACCCGAACCGTGGCGATCAGCTCTTCGTGAACCTCACGGGAATCGATGCCTCGGTTGAAACGGTGAGCGTGGACATCTACGATGCCTTCGGCAAGCGCGTGAGCGCCCGCACGATCGCGGTGAACGGCGAGGGTTTCGTGAACACCGTGCTCGATGTGAACGACCTCGCCAACGGCATGTACATGGTGAGCTTTGGCGCAGGATCCAGCACCTTCAGCGAGCGCCTGGTGATCCAGAAGTAGCGAAAGCGATATAACTCAGTGAGAGGCCCGTCACCCAGTGTGACGGGCCTCTCGCTTTGGTCCTTAACAACAGCTTCCCGATCAGATGACTTTCCAGATAGACTGGGTTCACGCATCGTTAGCCGCACGCTAACACTGCCGCCAAACGGCGCGGATACGTTCGCCGCCGAAATGAAACGACGCACACTCCTCTTAGCGCTGCCATTGCTTGCCGCATGCGTGAAGGACCGGACGTTCCCGCCACGCACAGGTGGCGGCAGCAATGGATCCATCGTCATCACGCAGGGCCTGCTCAAAGTGAACGAGCTCGTTGCAGCGGGCAGCACCAACGTGAATGAATTCGGCACGGCAGAGGACTGGTTCGAGATCTACAACACACGCACGGAAGCGTTCACCCTGCAAGCAGGCGAGTGGTTCGTATCGGACGGCGGGCCTTCGGTTCCGATGAAGTATGAGCTGCCGGAAGTGACCATTCCCGCGCTCGGCCACCTGGTGATCTGGTGCGACAACCTGAACACGTTTGAGACGCAGATCCACACCAACTTCGCTCTGAGCAGCGCGGGCGAGCACCTCGTGATCTACTACAAGAGCGACACGACTGAATTCGTCGTGGACGAATACGCCTTTGGCCCATGGTCAACGCCCGGAGCCAGCTTGGGGCGATCGCCCGATGGCGGCGACAACTGGGTCACCTTCACCCATCCCACGCCGGGCGCGCCGAACCCATGAGCGCATTCTGGTTGAGGGGCGGCGCGGCGCTGCTGCTTGCGCTCCTATGCTTTGCGCAACACGTCAACGCGCAAGAGAGTCGAGCGCTTGAAGCACGAGTTGGGTGAATGTGCACCTGCCGGAGCCGAGCGACATCGCCGCGATACCGGGCACCGACCGCTTCTACTGCGTGAGCGACAACGGGCACGTGATGGAGATCGGCGCCGATGGCCGCGTGATACGCGAAGCGCGCAACATCGCCTACGACCTCGAAGGCATCTTGCTCCAGGGCGATACGCTCTTCGTGGTGGACGAGCGCTCGCGCAACATCATCTGGCTCACCACCGCGGATCTGAAACCTGTGCGCCGCTTGACCATACCCTATCACGGCGGACGCAATCGCGGTTACGAGGCCATCGTCTGGAACCCGGTGAAGCAGCGCTACCTGCTCATCACCGAGCGCGACCCGGTGCGCATCATCGAGCTCGACGCGCAGATGCGCGTGGTGAACGAAGTGCCCTTCGATGCCGGCGTGCGCGACATCTCATCCGCCGTATGGCATGATGGCCAACTGTGGCTGCTGAGCGATATGGATATGCAAGTGCTGCGCTGCGATCCGATGAGCTATGCCATCACCGCGCGCTGGAGCGTGCCCGTGATCAATCCGGAAGGCATGGCCATCAGCAACGGCAAGCTGCATGTGCTCAGCGACGACCGCCAGCGATTGTACACCTATGAACTGCCCGGCCATGCGCATTGAACGCAGCCTCATCATCGTCGCGCTGCTGATCGGCGCAGAAGCCAGCGCGCAAGTGACGCTGGGCAACGGCGACCACGTGCTGGAGATCACCGGCGGCGTGAGCATGTACTACAACCAGCGTTTCCTGAAGGAAGGCGAGACCAACAAGCGCAAGGACCGCTTCAACCTCCGCGATGCGCAATTGCAATTCGAGGGGCGCTACAAGAACAGTTTCAACTACGAGCTGCAATTCGACATGGCCGATCTCGCGCAGGCCTCGGCTGGGATCATCGATCCGGAGAACCCCGGCCTCATGGATGCCAACGTCACCTACAAGGGCATCCCATACCTCGACATTTACACCGGTCTGGGCGAAACGAGCTTGCGCGGCGATAATGACCCGAGCGGCCAATTGGAATACATCGGCCGCATCGAAGCCTCCTGGCCTTCGCGCTTCCGAAAGGTGGACATCGATGACCGTCGCGTGCCCGTGCCCATGGTAGCGGTGGGCGTGAATGCGCGCTACACGGATAAGGCGCAACCGCCCGGCGCATTCCTGCCTTCCTTCTCTGCGGGTGAGTACAACATCAAGGTGATCGATGGCAAGAAAACCACCGTGGGCGGCGACATCGCGGCCATGTACAAGGGCTTCAGCGTGCAGGTGGAAGGCCACATGATGCGCCTCGAGCCCTCCGCCGCGAATAGCGCGCTGTTCCAACAATTGTCGCGCGATCAGCACGAAGGCTACGTGATGGCGGGCGGCTACTACGCGCAAGCCAACTGGTGGAACAAGAAGCTGCGCACCATCCTTTCCGTGCGATACGAGGAGCTCAACCTCAACGACCTCGCCACCGGCCTTTCGCAACGGTTGGGCGGCGCCATTGCCTACCAGGTGCGCGGCAACGATGTGATGATCAAGGCCCAGTGGTGGCACATCCTCGAAGAAGAGGCCACCGTTGACCCGCTCCGCTGGACCGAACAAGCGCGCGTTGGCGTGCAATACCTCTTCCGATGAACCGAACCATGACCCTTCGCAAGCAACTCTTTCTCATCGCCATCGGCGCACCCGCGCTGCTGGCCGCGCAAGCATCCCTCAACGCGCTCAACGCACCGCTCGTGATCGACTTCACCAACACGGTGGATGGCGTGAACAACGGATCGTTCCAATGCTTGCCCACCATGGGTTCGCAAAGCCCCGAGGCCGGCGAGTTGGACACCGATGCGTGGGACTATTACTACGATGGCAGCACCGCGAATGCAATCGGCACGGCGAGCAACTTCCCTGGTACTTTGCCTACCGGCAATGGCTATGCGGAAGGAAGCGCGATGCTCACCGGCGCGAATGCCACGGCCATCAATGGTCAATTCGCATTCGGATTCCAGCCAACGGGCGGGCACTTCACGGCGGGCAACATCACCCTGCGCGTACAGAACAACACGGGCAGCGCCATGGAGCAAGTGGCGGTGGCGTATCAGGTCGGCGTGTTCAACGACATGGCGCGCTCGAACTCCTTCACGCTCTATTGGTCCGCCACGAATGAAGCAGGAAGCTATGCGCCGATCGCGAGCAGCCAAGTGGCCTCGCCAGCCGACGCTGATGCGGTGCCGCAATGGGAAGTCACCGATGTGAGCGTGACGATCAACGGATTCTCGATCGCCAACGGCGGCTTCATGTACTTGCGCTGGGTGGGAGACGACATCAGTGGCAGCGGCACGCGTGATGAATTCGCGTTGACCAACATCTCCATCACCGCGCAGAATGCGAGCGGCCCCGTGCTCACTGCCAGCACCGCCAGCCTTGCACCATTCGCGCAAAGCCTGGGCTCGCCATCCGCTCCCTCATCCTTCACCGTGAGCGGAAGCGCTCTCAACGATGATGTGAACGTCACCGTTGGCGCGCCTTACCAGATCAGCTTGAATGAAGGCTTCGGTTTCGGCACCACCTTGGACCTCTCGCCTGTTGGCGGCACGCTGAGCAACGCCACGGTGTGGGTGCGCCTCAATAACAGTGCGCCCGGCGCGAGCAGCGGCCAAGTGCAGCTCACATCACCCGGCACCAACGGCTGGGTCGTTGCAGTGAGCGGCGTCACTTCCGCCGGAAGCCTGCCCACGCTATACTTGAATGAACTGCAAGCGTTCAATGGCGGCAGCCCGGTTGATGAGAACAATGAGGCCGATGACTGGTTCGAGATCTTCAATCCGAACAACTTTGCTGTGGACCTTGCTGGCTGGTATGTGAGCGATGCGCTGGCCGACCTCACCAAGTACCGCTTCAGCACCACGGGAACCGATGCCATTGTTCCCGCGAACGGCTGGCTGCTCGTGTGGGCCGATAACCAGAGCGCGCAAGGGAACCTGCACACCAACTTCAGCTTGAGCAGCACCAACGGCGAGGATCTCGTGCTTGTTGGGCCTGATGGTGTGACCATTGTTGACCGTGAGCTTCGGGCCGCAAGCCGAAGGCGTGAGCTATGGCCGCCAAACCGATGGCGGTACGCCATGGGTGACCTTTGATGAGCCGACTCCCGGCGCGAGCAACAATCCGGTCGGAATCTCAGAATCAAGAACCATGGATCGCTTTCGCGTGTGGCCGCAACCGACGCGCGATTTGCTGCAATGGGAGCACATAGCAAGTGGCCGCGTTCTCGATTCATTCGGGCGAGGTGTGCTGGAATTCTCGATTAGCCGAACGGTTTCCGTTCAGTCACTCGCACCGGGACTCTATTGGCTGCGTTTGCACGATGGTCGCGCCGCGCGATTCATGGTCGAGTAGGGCAGGAGCCAATCCAGATTGCTCCCGCAACCGGTGTTCAGGACTTGCGCTTCTTGCGCAGCCAGATGAACGCGAAGAGCAGCGCAAGCACCGCAAGCGCCCACCACAGGAGCTTTGGTATGGTGCCGCCGATCCTCACCGGCTCAACATCGCCCACGAGCACAAGCCCAGCCCAGTAGTAGGGGAGGGCGAGTTCCGCATCTGCCGTTGCCAAGTGATCGAGCTTGGCCTGGCGCAGTGCTACGTGCTTGGGCAATCCATCGGCGAGCAACTCATAGAAGCGCGCGATGATCGCGGAGCTGCTCTTCTCATCGATGCTCCATAGCGACATCACCAAGCTGGGGCAACCAGCGTACGCGAAGCTGTAGCCCAGGAACGAACACCTTCCACATCGGCGGTGCCAGCGCCCGTTTCGCAGGCGGTGAGCACGGCCAGTTGCGCGCGCAGGTCCAGCTCGTATATCTCGTAGGCGTGCAGGTAGCCATCGGCATCGGGGTCCAGGCCCGCGCCATCCTTACTGAACACCAGCCGCGAGTACATCGGCGAGGTGGCGTTCATCTCGGCGTGCGTGCCGAGGTGCAGGATGCCGTGACGCGATGACATCTCCCTGAAGCGCTGTTCGCTGGCCTCCGCCGCCAACTGCACGCGCGCATTCACCATGGAGCCGAGCGCTTCGGCAGTGCTCACCGCGAACGGTTGCCGCACGAGGTCGAGGTAACTGTGGTCTATGGCTCCGGTATCCGGCACTTGCGCGATGTAGTGTTGCTTCAGCTCATCGGAGAAGCCGGGGGCGAAGGCCAGCACCTTTCCCGACGGCTCCTTCTTCAACCCGGCGAACTGCACGGCGGTGGTAACGCTGAGCAGGTAGGCAATCGCGTGCTTCTGGATGAGCATGCGCTCCACGTTGTTCCCTTCCGTTGGGGGCTCGAACAGCAGTGTCTCGAAATTCACTTTGTGCAGATCGCCATCGGGCACGATTAGCAGTTCGGTCTTGCGCAACAGCGGTGCCACCGGTGCGAAGGCGAGCTGGTACAGCTCATGCGCTGACCGTGCGTAAGCCTTGCGATCCCGCGAAGCGATCGCCGCGTTCATGGTGGAGACGGCTTCCGCCACCCCTTGTACCGAAGCACGAACGAGCGCAGCGGTGTCGCTGCCCACCACCAGCATGTGCAGATGTTCATCGGTGAGGGCGTACACCAGGAGGTCGCGCGAAGGGGTGAGCAATTTGCCGCGCACATGCTGCAAGGTGATTGACGGCTCGCCGTAGCGCATCGCGAAATACTGCGGGTGGTCCTTGCTGAGCCGCTCCAGAAAGGTGGCCAACGCACGCTCGTGTTCGGCCAGCCCCGTCACGGCATCGAGGTCATCGCGGTCGATCTCCAAGGCCGCCACCAGCTGGCCTTCGCGCATGAGCACCGTATCCGGAACACCGGTGAAGCGGATGCTGCTGAACTCGTTCAAGCGGCTCTTCAGGAGAATTGAACGGTCCGTTTCGGCGAGCGTGAGGAAACGATCCAGATCGGCCGACGAGCGGGAACGTGCATGATCATCGGCGGCCAGGTCGATGGCCAGATCGAACACCACCTTCTCCTGTCCGATGAAGCCGAGCTTCGAGCCCTCGTCCTGGTAAACGGCCTTGTTGCGCAGCAGGGCGAGCACGCTCAGGTCGAGTTCGCTGCGCCATTGATCCGCTGCATCGATCCCCAATGCCTTCCCGGCCTTCACCTTCCAGTAGATCGCGTCGGGCAGCAGGTTCGGTTGCGGCCATGCCTGTGGCACGGAACTGTTCTTCAAGGCATCGCTCCGATCAGTGAGCAGGGCCATGGCACGCTCCGCATCCTGCAGTGTTCCCTGTGCATCACCCGCTCCAAAGCGCGCTTCCGCCAGCGCAAGGAGGTAACCGGCCACTTGGTGATGTTGCGGGCCATGGACCTTCTCGAGAATGGTCAACGCCTGCTCCAGATCATGCACCGCCTCGGACCAGCGACCGCGGCTCATGCAGAACTGAGCATGCCGGCGGTAGGCACTGGCCAACTCGATGCTCGTGGCGGATCCATCCAGCTTCAGGTGCAGCGCGATGCTCAGCCTGAACAACGAATCGGCCTTGCTGTCCTGTTGAAGCCCTGCACGCACCACACCCAGTTTGGAACAGGCGCGCAGGTAGTCCTTGCTGCGCGTGCCGTAGTACTTCTCGCAGGCTTCCAGGAACGCCAGCACGTACTCTTCTGCTTTCGCGAAGTTCTTCGCCTGCAGCTCCACATCGGCCAGGCGGTCCTTCACGCCGAGGAGCCTTGGATCATCGGGCTCGAGCATGGCCTGTCGGTCGCGCAGGGCGAGTTCGAGGAAATGGCGCGACCGGCCATCATCGCCCATGGCGAAATAGACGGTGGCCAGGTTCACATAGCCACGCGTGCGGCCCAGTATGGCTTCTTCGCGCAGCTGCGGATCACGGGCGGTATCGGCCACCGCGCCGCAGCGCCTGATGCTCTCCAGGTAATTGGCCTTGCTTCTGACGAGATCACCGGTGCTCTGCCAGAGGATGCCCCGATTGATGAGCGTGCCCGCCATGCGGAAGTCGCGCTTCGGATCGGTGCTTTGCTCGATGTAGGAGAGCGCGAGCCCGTATTGTTCATCGGCCTTGCGCGTATCGCCCAGATGCCAGTACGCTGCACCCATGCCGCTGCAGGCATCACCCATCAGTAAGGCCAATAGCGTATCTGACTTGGCGAAGATGTCCCGTGCCCGGGTATAGTGGCGCAAGCTGTTCTCATGGTCGCCCATCTGCGCGTAGTCCGATGCCAGGCGCTGCCTTGCCATGCCCCGCCTGATGAGCGGCACATTAGGGTCCGCATCGGCGAAGGCTAGGACCAGGGAATCAGCGGCGATGCATTCCTTCATGCGGCCCATGCCTTGGAGCAGTTTGCCTTTCGCTTCCAGCGCATTCAGCCGATGCAGCGCATCCTTGTCGTAACGTTGAACGAGATCGATGATGCGTTGCACAGCAGCGATGCCAGCCTCAGCGTCTTGGGACTTCCACGCCGCGCGGCCGAAGGTGAAGGCGTAGGTATGGATGGAATCCTGCCAAGGCGTACCGACCGCCTCATTCAATTGCCGCTCCACTTGCTTCAAAAGCTCCGTATGCTGCTCGCGCTGCCGCAGATCACTGATGCGTGCATGGCGAACGGCGAGGGGATCCGTTTGTGCGCTTGCTGCCGAAGCACACCAGCAGAACACCAGGGCCGGTATCACGCGCATGGCTACTCCCATTCGGACAGCACGGCCTTCGCCTTCATGCCATACGGATCGCCCGCGTCGAATCGTATCGCCTCGGCACCTGTCCGATCGCCGCTGCGCACCATCGCGAGGAAAGCGTACCAACGCGCTTTGCCGGCGAACACGGAGTTCGCTTGTTCGGCCACGGCCATGAGCATCGGCGCAGCGCGCTCGGGACGACCGGCGTTCAGTTCAGCGCAGCCGATGTAATAGCGCAACGTATCGCTTGCGGGATCGTCCTGGAGCAGTGTCGTGAACTTGCCGATCGCCTCATCGTGGTCGCCGAGCTTGTAGGCTACCATGGCATCGTTGAAGGCGTGCGAATCGGTAGTGCCCATGGCCACGGGGAGGCCCGGATCCGGGGTGAAATGCGCAGCGAACACGCGCTCATTCGTGCTTGGGCGAAGCGTGAACCAGAGAGCGCCACCCAGCAGAACGGCCACGACCGCCGCGTACTTCAGCCAGGTGGTCCAGCCTCCGCTCTGACGGCGCTGCGGTGTTTGCTCTCCGCGCACCTCCGTCAGCATGCGTTCCATGCCGCCCAGCTCTATGGCCAGGATGTTCTCGCGTTCCAATTTCACTTCGGCACGCAGTGCGTGATCGGTTGCCAAGCGCTGCTCGAATGCCAGGCGCTCATCGGCACCCAAACGATCGAGCACGTAGGCTTCGATCTGCTCGAAGGTGGGTTTGTCCAGTGCGCTCATGATTCGTCGGTGAGTTCTTCGCCAGCGATGGCCTTGCGCGAGGCGCGCAGCTTCATCATGCAGCGATACTTGATGGTGCGGATGCTCTCCTCTTCCACGCCCATGCCTGCGGCGATGGTCACGAGGTCCTTGCGCTCGAAGTAGAATTGATCGAGCACCGTACGGCACTTCTCGTCGAGCTTGCCATAGACCTCCCGCAGCCGCAGGAGCTTCTCCTCGGTATCGTCCGGTGCTTCGGCGCGGACATCGAGTTTCCTATCGTCGTGGATGACCTTCATGTGCTTATGCGCGGCCGACCGCACCACATCGAGCCATTTGTTCTTCGCGACCTGGTAGAGGAATGCGCCGGGCTCGCTCCCTGCGGGCAACGCTCCTTCCTTCGCTTTGAGCCAGAGCACCGTCATGGCCTCTTGGAAGATGTCCTGCGCATCGTCCGAAGTGCCGCTGTTGCTCATCACGTATTGCCTGATGACCGGGAAGTGCTGCTGATAGAGCGCGCGCACCGTGGCCGCATCGTTGCGGCGAAGCCCCGAAGCCCAGGAAGGCTCGGTGAGGGTGTCGGCGGCTGTTGCTTCCACAGTGGGAGAGAAGCGGTGCACGATAATACGGAGATCGGTTCAGGTGCCGCATGTTCCGGTTGCGGACAAGCGCTTGGCCTGCCCTCCGAGCACATCATCGGGGAGGGGCGGGAATGTGAACGCCGAATGAAATCGGATAAGCGATCGTTCACATGGGTCATGCTCCTCGATGGAATTGCGAAACCAACCGCACCATGCACGCCCGAACTATTACCCAATTGACATGCACCGTGGTATTTGCCGCGGCATCCCTTGCGCAGGTCCCCGTCCTGCTCAAGGACATCAATCCCAACGGCGCGAGCAATCCGGGTGGATTCACCTGCATCGGCGGCGTGGTGTATTTCAGTGCGAACGATGGCGTTCACGGCACCGAGCTCTGGAAGACCGACGGAACCGAGGCCGGCACCGTTATGGTGAAGGACATCGAACCGGGCAGCGGGTCCTCATTCCCGGCTACATTCATGGATGTGGATGGCGCGATCTACTTCACCACCAACGATGTTGCGAACGGCGTCCGCTTATGGACCACCGATGGCACCGAAAGCGGCACCCAACTGGCTCTCACCCTGGCCGACGTCCCCGGCCTCTTGGAATGGATCTACTTCGTTCCACTTGGCGACCGCATCTTCTTCCGCGGCCATGCAACGGACACTGGCAGGGAGCTATGGAGCACCGATGGCACGGCGGCGGGCACGACGCTGTTCATGGACATTCATCCGGGGCCGAACAACAGCGGATTCCAGAACCCGATGTCGCATGCAGGCAAGATCTACTTCACCGCATCCGACGGAACGAACGGCTCGGAGCCGTGGATGAGCGACGGCACCCTCGCCGGAACGCAGATGATCGCAGAGACCATCCCAGGCCCCGGAAGCTCTGGAACCACGCCCACCAGCTACACGGCGGTGGGCAACCTGGTCTTCTTCCGTGCTGGCACCAGCGCCACCGGCGATGAACTCTGGGCTACGGATGGGACCATAGCAGGCACAGGTGTCGTGAGGGATATCTACATCGGGACCAATTCGAGCCTTCCCGCGTACCTGACCGCGCACAACGGCCTGCTCTATATGCGTGGGTACAACATCGTTAGCAACTACATCTGGAAGAGCGACGGCACCCAGGCAGGCACAATGGCTTTGCCATTGCCAACCCCGGCTTACACCAGTGCCGAGAACCTGTGCAGCCACAATGGCCTCTTGTACTTCTCCGGCTACAATGGCAGCAGCCGTCAGCTCTGGCGCACGGATGGAAGCGCTTCCGGCAGCCAAGAGGTCCTTTATCCGGGCAGCGATGCGCTTAACCCCTTGTCGAACTCAGGCCCGATGCTGAGTTGCAATGGTGACTTGTTCTTCCGCGCGAATTACATGAGCACCATTGGCCAGGAACCTTACGTGTTGAGTCTCACTACTGATTTACATGAAGCTGCGCGAATCGCCGCCTACATCTATCCCAATCCTACAAGCCAATACTTGCAGTTCACCGGGTTCCCGACCACCGCCGTAGTGGAGCTCTATGCAACGGACGGACGTATGCTGCGAACGGCTCGCACTCATATTCCGCTGGATGTCGCCGACATGCCCGCGGGCATGTACGCTGCTCGATTGCGTACCCAGGAAGGCCGCCTGCTGCACCAACAGCTTGTGGTTATCGAGCGCTGATTCAAGGCTATCTCCCGCCATTGGTGAGATCGCGCATGCGACATGCCTCCTGAATCTAAGGAAATGCGCCTGCTTGTGTTCACATCGAACCATCCTCTCCGATGTACAACTGAAACCCAACATCACACCCCATGCGGATCAAGACCCTTTCCCTACTGACAGGCGCAATCCTCTGCGGAAGCGCAGTGCATGCCCAGCTAGAGCGCATTGTTGTGCAAGGCAGCGGTGCGCCGCAAGTCTTCACGGACATCTATGATGCTGTTGCAGCTGCACAGCCGAACGACAAGCTTTACTTCAGCGGCGGAATATTCCTCGCGGACACAGGCCTCACCCTGAGCATGCCCCTTCACTTCATCGGGGCGGGCATCCATCCGGATAGCACCAACGCGACCACAGCCACGATCCTCACGACGAGCGGAACCACCGATTTCACGTTCACCACAGGAGCCAGCGGAAGCAGCTTCACGGGCATCCGGTTCATCCCGGGGGCGAGCTCTACTACGGCACGAGCATCGCCAATGATGACCCAACGGGCATGCTGTTCGAGCGGTGCTCTTTCAAATTCTTCCGCCTCGCAGCAGCCGAACCCGGCTCTTCCAGCAGCACCTTCAACGAGTGCATCTTCTACAATGGTGTATCCGGTTATGGAGGTGCAGCTACGATCAACCGTTGCGTAGTACAAAGCAACCCGCTGAACCTGTTCCGGCCCAGTGGTCTGGTCCTGAGCAACAGCGTGATCCTCGGCCAGCGGTTGCAGAACTCGGAGAACGCATTGGTGCAGAATTGCGTGTTCACGTACGCCGGCGCCCCGCTCTGGCAGGTGAGCGGTGTGCAGATCACTAATTGCATCATAAACGGTACCGGCATGTTCAGCAACTCCAGCGGGAACATTGAGACGAACACAATCTACAGCCAGACACCGGCAAACACCTTCGTGAGCGAGACCGACAACGCCTACCAATTCTCTGACGACCTGCATCTCCTTCCGGGCAGCCCGGGCATTGGAGCAGGTCTTGACGGCACGGATATCGGCATCTACGGTACTTCATCGCCCTTCAAGCCGGGCAACGTTCCCTACAACCCGCACTTCCGCAGCGCAACGATCGCGCCCGCTACCAACCCGAACGGTGATCTGCCGGTGAACATCCGCGTAGCCGCGCAACCCAACTAGGCGATGCGCAGCATGATGATACTGCCTGATCGCGCTGCGATGGCAGCGTGCAGGCGCAACAGATCAGCGGATACCGCTACTGGTTCGACGACAACGTCGCAGGTGCCGTCACCACCAGCGTGGCCGCCACGGATGAACTGACGCTGGCGGCGAACTGGCCGACGGGTTCGATGGCTCCAGGTTATCACCGTGTGAGTTACCAAGTGCGCGACAGCAATGGCGATTGGAGCGTGCCGCAGACCAAACATTTCACGCGTGGCAATCACGCGCTCACGGGCTATCGCTTCTGGGTGAACGACGATGTCGCCACGCTGACAACGGCCAGCATAGGACCCAACGCGCTGGTGAATCTGAACAGCCTCATCGACCCCGGCACGCTGACGAAGGACTACAACACCGTCACCATCCAGTTCCGCGATGCGGATAGTGAGTGGAGCGTGCCAACCACATCCGTCTTCGTGAAGAACACCGGCCTGGTGAACGGCTACGAGTACTGGATCGATGACGACATCGCGAACAGCACGAGCGGCTCTATCGGCCCCAGCGGCGCGGTGGACCTGATCGCAGACCTGCCCACGGGCGTGCCTGCCGGAGATCACACATTCACCATCCGGTTCAGCGGCGCCAATGGCACTTGGAGCGTGCCGCTCACAACGGCCTTCAGCAGCAATGTGAGCGTGGTGGAATTGCCCGGCCTCACGGACTTGCTGCTCTTCCCGAATCCGGTTACGGACCAACTCGGCCTGCGCCTGAGCAGCGATGCCGCGCGCACCCTGAAGCTGGAAGTGCTGGACCTGAGCGGTGCCGTGGTGAGCGACCTGAACTCCTGGAGCGTGAGCGGAACCGCTTACCGCAACTGGGACATCAGCGAACTGGCTAGTGGCAGCTACTTGTTGCGTGTGACGGGCGAACATGGTGCATGGACCTCGCGGTTCGTGAAGCCGTGACAACTGTTCACATCCTTGCATCGGCCCCGATGTGCATCAATCAAACCCCTTCAACCAAACCCAGACCACCACATGAAATCTCGGATCACCCTTTTCCTGCTCGGCATGGGCCTGCTCGCTGGCTTAACGAAAGCCCAGCCCCCACGAATCGTTGTGCAAGGCGCTGGTGCGCCCCAAGTCTTCAGTTCGATCAACGCCGCGCTTGCTGCCGCGCAGCCGAACGATAAAGTCTACCTAAGCGGTGGGGCCTTTCATTCCGCATCGGCCCTGTTGTTTGATAAAACGCTGCACTTCTTTGGCGCGGGCATCGGCCCAGGATAGCACAGCGGCAACTGGCATCACAACCATCAGCACTCAAGCTGGTAGCATCGCCATCACCACCGGAGCCAGTGGCAGCACCTTCACCGGCATCATCTTCGCGCCCCAGCGGGCAGCATCGTCTACGGTACCACTTCGCTGGATGATGATCGCAGGACATCATCTTCGAACGATGCACCTTCACACGGCCGGTTTCACTGGGTACGAGCAATACCAACCCCGGCCTGCCATCCAGCACAGATTTCAAGGAGTGCGTGTTCAACCTCACCTTAGGCGGTTTGCCAGGCGTAGTTGCTACCCTCGAGCGATGCATTCTTGATTACCAAGCGGGCACCGGTGCGGAGGTGAGCGGACTCAGCGGCGGCGGCCTGACCCTGCGCCACTGCATCGGCTTGGGCACACGTATCGGCAACAGCGGCGGCTTCACCTCCGAGAATTCGATCTACACGCGAACGTCAGCGCCTTTCTGGCAGAGCAACGGCGCCATCCTGATCAACAACCTGCTAGTGAGCACGGCGCTTGTGAGCAATATGACGGCAGGTGCTTCATCTACCGGAAATGTTCTGGGCGCAGCGGCCAACAGCATCTTCATCGATGAAGCCGACAACAACTTCACTTGGGATGATGATCTGCACCTGCAGGCCACAAGCGCTGGTGTGGGCATGGCGACCGATGGCAGCGACGTGGGCATCTACGGATCCCCGACGCCTTTCAAACCGGCTGGGGTCCCCTTCAATCCGCATGTGAGCAGCGCCGCCATTGGCAGCAGCACGAATGCGAACAGCGAGTTGCCCGTGAACATCACGGTGGTCGCACAACCGAACTAGGCCATGAAGCGCTTCCTGCTTTTGCCCGCGTTGCTGGCCATGTTCCAGCTGCAGGCCCAACAGATCGAGAGTACCGCTACTGGGTCAATGATGATCCCTCTGGCGTGACCGTCTCGGGCATCGGACCGAATGTGCAGGTGAACCTTCTGAGCGACCTGGTGCTGCCCGCGCTCACCAAGGATTACAACACGGTCACGATCCAATTCAAGGATACGAACGATGTGTACAGCGTGCCGGTCTCACGGATCTTCACGCGGAATACAGGTGATGTGGTCGGGTATGAATACTGGATCGATGACGATATTGCGAACCGCGTAGTCTGAGCATTTTCCGCCGGAACGGCCGTGAACCTGGGGAGCAATATCCCTCTGTGTCTCACAGCAGGCACGCACGTGTTCGCGATCCGCTTTGCGAGTGAGAGCGGCACCTGGTCCGTTCCGGTCACACGGCAATTCACCTCGACCGCATCACTTGATACCGATGGTGATGGACTGTGCGACGCGCTCGACCCCTGCCCGCTCCTTGCGAACCTGGTGCCCGGCAATTCTTGCGATGATGGCAGTGCGAGCACGTTCAACGACATGGTTACAGTGAACTGCATCTGCGCCGGAACATTGCTGAATGAGGATTGTGAAGGGAATCCTGGTGGACCTGCCCAGCCCGGAACTAGTTGCGACGATGGCGACGATTGCACCGTGAATGACGTGTACGATTCGAACTGCGATTGCGCAGGAACCTTCGCTGACGCCGATGACGATGGCACCTGCGATGCAGAAGACGAGTGCCCTGGCGGACCAGAGCCCGGAACAGCATGCGATGACGGGAACAACCTGACCGTAGACGATGAAATCCAATCCAATTGCTCATGCATCGGCACGCCTACAAGCAGCTGCACCACTGACATCGATTTCGTGTACCAAGCCGACGGCAATGACGACTTCAATTGGGCCATCTATCAGCAAAGCACCAATCTACTCATGCAATTCGGAGGGGGGGCGTTGATCGGCAGCGGCTCACAAGGTTCATGCTTGCCCGATGGCTGCTTCTACCTCGTGGTTACCGATGATGGCGGCGACGGTATCGTTGGCGGCGGCTACATCCTGAAGATCAACAGCGCCCAGCGCCCGATCGATAACCGCTACGATGAGTTCGCACGAGGTGGCTTCACCAGCGGCCAAATCAGCCAGATCGCTGGTGGCGAAGGCTTCTGCCTGCCCATCGGCACGGACCGCCTGATCACATCCGCGTGCGATCGCCACGATTGGCGCACCACCTGCACGCCGGAGTACGTAGTGGCCAATGACAACCCAGCCGTGGGCAACTTCAGCAACTCGCTTGCCGACAACGACAATGGCTACCAGATGTGGTGGTACAACCCCAACGGCGGCTACAGCTACAAGCGCATCCAGAAGCGCAACGTGAACAACGGCCTCAGCTCCGCGAACCGTGCCACCAGCTTCCGGATCAACACCGCCACCTCGAACCCATCGGCACCGTGGGCGGCCATCAACCACCTGCAGGATGGCGTGCTCTACAACGTGAAGGTGCGCGGCATCGTGAACAACGTGCCCCAGAATTGGGGACCTGCCTGCCGCTTCATGATCAACAACGCCGAGGCCAACTGCCCGCGCACGAAGCTGTACAACCAGTCGAATGCCCAGTTCCTGAGCTGCGGCGTGACCAAGGCGATCGCGAGCAACGTTTACGTGTATGCCAACCCGGTGCGTCGCCTGCAGCCTGGCTGCTCGGCTTACCTGAATGCCAACCGCTACCAGTTCCGCTTCCGCATCCCGACCGAGAGCTTCGAACTGATCAAGACCAGCGCCACCGGCCAATACCTGGTGAACACAGTTGGCTTGTCCTGCGGCAAGACCTACGAGGTGGATGTGCGCGCGAGCTTCGATAATGGCGCTACCTGGTGCCACACCGGCAGCCTCTGGGGCGATGTGTGCCTGTTGAGCACCCCGAACTGCGTGCAGGGCGGCGGCAACCAGAACATCATCTTGAACGGAGCCGGTCACTCCGAACTGCGAGGCACGAAGCAGGAAGGACTTTCCCTGTATCCCAATCCGAATGCAGGCAACGAACTCTTCGTGAACCTCACGGGAGTCGATGCCTCGATCGAGACGGTGAGCGTTGACATCTACGATGCCTTCGGTAAGCGCGTGAGCGCCCGTACGATCGCAGTGAACGGCGAAGGCTTCGTGAACACGATCATGCAGCTCAACGGCGAACTCGCCGCTGGCCTCTACACAGTGAGCATCACCGCTGGCGAGCAACAGTTCACCGAGCGACTCGTAGTGCAGCCATAGCCTTGAACCATTCGCAAAGGGGAGGCCCTGATAGCCATGTGGTTATCGGGGCCTCTCTGTTTGTGGGGTGGGAGCGACAAGCCTTATTGAGCGAACTGGGCATCACGCAAATCTCATCTTGCTGATGATCTCCTTTACCTCAATTCAAGGGTAGGTGGCAGGGCAATACGATTGCCGATCCTGTCCTTCCATTCGCCGATCCGATGCGCCGTTCCATGGCCTGCTGGCGCTTGCCCATGCTCTTCGGTTATGTTTGCGAGGCTGAACCCCGGCAGCAAAATGCAATCTTCTAGCAACCAAGGGTTTCCCTGTGCGTCTAAGTCAGTACGAATGCAGCTGCGCAGGTGCTTCACTGGTTTCGTCTTCCTCCTGGCTCTACTGGGTGCGAAGGAGTCTCTTGGCCAGTATTCACTCGGCGACTACGGTTCGTGGACATCTGGTCCTTGGAACACCCTTTCGACATGGCGGGTGTATGACGGTGTAAGCTGGGCCAGTTCCTCTGCTGCTGTTGCCGTACCTAATGCGAATAACCGCGTTTGGATTCTCGCGGGCACCACGGTTACTGCTGCGTTCGGCAGCACCTACCACTGCGCAGAGCTCTTTATTGAAGCCACTGCGCGCTTGTACAATGCCAACAGTGGGGGCACGAACCTCAGTTACGTTCATATTTATGGGGTGGCGCCTGCCCATACCGGGCAGATCGTGTGGAGGGCAACTTGGGCAATGGTGCCACCTTGGATGGCATCAGCCTTGGAATCAATGGTGCGAACATCACCATGTTCGGGAGCGGTAGCGCGAACGCATCCCGTATCCGGAAGGAATTCGTGACTCATCCGATAAGCGGGGCTTCTTTGGCCACCACGAATTTCACGATCGGAATGAATGTGACGCTGCGGTTCAGTAGTGGTTCCAATACCATGCTTTACAATGGCTGCACCGCGACGAGCACCTTCAATACGACTGTTGCAGCCGGTACTACGCTCACATTAGCTGGCGCTGCTGGAACAGGGAACATCGCGATTGATGGATTGGATGGCGCCGGCGGTTTCGCGGCTGGCGGCTCATTGACCGTGAACGGCAACGTCATCATTCCAGGGATTCTGCATGCCACTACGAACAATGTCCTTGGTAACCCAACGTGCTCCATTGTCATCAACAATGGCGGCTACGTGCGCACCTCACAGGTGAATGCAGCGGGCTCTGGCACCGCTCTGCACTCCTTCAGTGTGTTGTTCGGAGGCCATTTGGAGATTACAGGTACGCCCGTGGCTTGGACCAACTACCTCACGAACGAATAACACGTACAATATTGCTGCGGGCAGTCAGACCACCTACTCTGGCGCAGGCGGGCAGGATGTGCGCAACGTGACCGGTGGCTACGGCAATCTCCGATTCACCGGAACAGGGACTAAGCTGCTCTATGGTACCACGATAGCCAAAGGCAACTGGGTGATCGATAACGTGAGCGGCACCCCAGTCGTGAATGTTTCCGCTTCGAATTTCCAAGTGACCGTGCAGGGCAATTGGACCAATTACAATCAGAGCGGATTCGTTGAGGGATCGGTTTGGTGCTCTTCAACGGCACAACCGGAACACAAACGATCACCACTACTGGTGGCGAGCAGTTTTATGGCTGGACGATCAAGAAATCGCTGGCACAACCGCTGGTGATGCTAGGGAAGCAATGTGCAAGTGGCCAATCAGCTCCAACTCAATGGCACTGGTGCGATCATCGATCTGAATGCGCGTTTGCTCACTGTCCTGAACCAGAATTCGAATGCGATCTTCACAACCAACATCGCAGGTTTCGGGACGGCGCGCCATATCCGCAGTGAGCGTACCGATAACCAGAGCCGTGTTCGATGGGATATCGCAGGGAACCTGGGCGCTCATCTGGTGCCATTCGGAACCACGACGAACTATATGCCTTTCACGTTCAACCTGCTGAGCGGGAATGCGGGCAGCGTGACCATGGCCACCTATGGCACGCCACCAGACAACCTTCCTTGGCCGACAACCCCGACCTTGGTCACTTCACTGGGCAGTCAGTACAATCTGCTCTTGCCTGATAACCGCGACGCCACCGTTGATCGCTTCTGGCAGGTTGATGTGACCGGGACTCCAACCGCACAACTCACCTTCACCTACGCGCCAAGCGAATTGCCTGTGGCGCCATACGATGATCCTTTCTCACTCTTGGCGCAGCGCTGGAATGTGTCCGGCCAGTTGTGGGAGACCCAGCTAGCCGGTTCAGCTGCGGCTTATTACGGTATAGCCGATGCGGTCTCAGCATTCGGCCCTTTCACCTCGAGCAATATCCTCAGTCCGCTGCCCATCGAATTGCTGCATTTCACGGCACGGCCCGTTCAGAACCGTGTCCGCTTGGATTGGGCAACGGCCTCGGAGCGCGAGAACGACTACTTCACCGTGCTGCGCAGCCGCGACGGCATCCGCTACGAAGAAGTCGCCCAAGTAGATGGAGCCGGGAACAGCAGCAGCGCCATTGGTTATGAGGCGTATGACCCTTCGCCCTATTCCGGGGTGTCCTTCTACAAGCTGCGCCAGACCGATTCGGATGGAGCACGGAAGGAGAGCGATGCGGTGCAGGTGCGGTTCGAAGGGGACTTGGGAACCACCTATGTGTTCCCAAACCCGGCAGTGAGCGTGCTGCACGTAGCTGGGATGGGAGAGGACGAGGCTGAATTGACGCTCACCGACGCTACAGGGCGTGTGATTGGGCGCTATCGGAAAGCAGCTGATACCGACCGGACGGAGCTTCCGGTTGCCGATTTGCCTGCGGGCATCTACACCTTGAGCATCGCGACCGATGCTGGGCGGGAGGCCCTGCGCTTCGTGCGCCAGTGAGGTTGATCTGAAGTTTTCAACAAGGTTGCCTTCGGGTGCTTGCCGGTTGGCCGGATCGGGGGAGATTCGTGACCCGCCAGAAAGCGGTTTCACGCTCGAGCTTGCCTTAACCCCACGACATGAAAAACACATTGAACTTCACCCGTACCTGCTTCGGCATCGCAACCCTTCTCTGCCTTCTGGCGGCGAATGGGGTGAGTGCCCAGCTTTTCACGCAAGCCTTTACCGGCGCAAGCAGCTGTCCAACTCCGGGCAATACGGCCATTCCGTTGAGTGGTGCAACGGTATCCGCATTCACGCGGAATACGATCACTTGCACTGCCGCTGGGAATGTGCTGAACAGCACAACGCTGAATGTCACTGCTTCGCGCAACGACAACAGCTATATCGAGTTCAACATCACTGCGGATGGCTCTCGCGCGCTGAACCTCACGTCTTTGTCGTTCTTCCGGCAGGCCAGCGCAACCGCTCCGAATTCGTTGATCGTGTCCTACAGTACGGATCCGGTTCCGGCCAATTTCAATTCGACCAGGGTTGATATGGCTGTGAGCACCAATCCGACCAGCGGCACAACGCTCACTTGGACCTTCCCTTCACCCATCATCACCGGCCTTGGTGGCATGGTCACCTTCCGGTTCTACCCGTTCGGAACAACGCGCGCCGATGGTGGCTCACCCGCTGTAGCCACAGGGACATTCCGGTTGGATGATGCGGCTCTTTCGGCGCGATCACGCCCGCAATCGTGGTAGATATGACAGGCTTCAGCGGAGCATTCCCGAATACTCAGGTTGGCGATCATAGCGCGAGCTCATCATTCACTGCCCAAGGCATCGGGCTCGCCAATGATTTGATCGTTACCCCGCCAGCAGGCTTCACCATTCGCACGGGTGTTGCCGCATTCTCCACCTCCTCCATCAACCTTGGCAGCGGGAATGTCGGGGCCACCACCATTGATGTGCGCTTCAGCCCGCTGGCTGCGATTCCCTACAGCGATAACGTTACCTGCTCAAGCACTGGCGCTACCAGCCAATTGGTGCCGGTTAGCGGTGTTGGCGTCGCCGCCATCGCACCAACCAAACTTGCATTCACCAGCATCAACGGTGGCGGCAACGTGATCGAGGCCACGCCATTCAGTGTTACCGTTCAGGCGCAGGACGATGACAGCAATCCGCAGGATGTGATGGCCAATACCGATGTGCTGATCTCGCTCGACGCTGGTTTCAACACGTTGAGCGGGACTCTCACGGGAACCATTCTCGCGGGCACGAACTCCGTGGTGATAACCGGCCTTGAGTATGATGTTGCCGAAACGGATCTGGTGCTCCGTGCCGAAGTCACGGCTGGCGATGCGCTCGCGGCTGGCTTGAGTTCTACCTTCAATGTTCTTGGCGCCGCTCTAGGATCGACGTTCGCGAACATGCCGGTCTCGGGCCTTACGAATCAGGTCGTCGGTGCATTCAATGTGGAAGCATTGCGTGGCGATGCCACCGTGGCCACCGAATTCGCGGGCTCGATCACCATCAGCGTGCTCAGCGGCCCGGGCAACATCAGTGGAACGCTCACGCAAAGCGCCGTGAATGGTTCGGCCACCTTCAACGACATCAGTTTCGATGCGCCGGGCAGCTATATCCTATCGGCGGCCGCGACAGCGCTCAATGGCGCCAATAGTCCTTCGCTGCCCATCACCGAACCCGCGGTGCTGAATGAGGTGATCCTCCCGCGCTACGCCGTGAATGGCGGTACAACAGGCACGCGGTTGCCATACGTGTGCCGTATGGAATTGCAGAACCTGGTGCCTGATCGCACTTACAAGTACATCACGGGAGCAAGCACGAACCCGAGCTTGGGTTTCTCGACCTCGGCAGGCAATATGTATGCGATCAACAATGCCGCAGGTGCGTTTGGCCATATCGTTGGGCAGACCTCCGCGCGCAGTGTTGGCGCTATCGCGCTTGACAACGACGAATTCACGACGTCGAGCCGTTGCGGCGAATTCACCACGGATGAGAATGGCAGCTACACGGGCTGGTTCAGCATGGTGCCGACGGGCAATGCCGAATTCAACGACGGCAATGAGGTGTACTTCTATGTCCAGTTGAACAACGGATTCGGAGGCCTCTCGATCGCCAACTCGGTGCGCAGCTCGAACACCATTCGCATGATCATCCCAACGAGCAGCGCGCGAGCGGCTCGCGGGAACTCAAGCGCGGCTGCGGAGAACATGGTCTTCCTCTATGATAATGAAGCAGGCAGCGGACGGCCGATCTGGGGCACCTGGGCCGAGGATGATGGCATCACCACCACTTACAGCACTTGGTACGGCCCCAATGTGGAAGGCCAGGCGGGTCGGTGGGGAGCTTACCTGCCCACGAACCTGCCCAATGGCGTCCGCCGCATTGAGCAGCGCAGCACAGCCACCGGCGCGATCGTGGATTGCTCAGGATTGAGTTCCACTGGCACCTGGACTGGCGCAGGCAGCACGGTGAACCCGACATCCGGCACCACGCCCATCGTGTTCACCACCGGCGATGCCAACTTCGATGCGCCCACGACGTGGTATGCCGATGCCGATGCCGATGGCTTGGGCGATCCGAACGATACGCAAGAAGCCTGTACACAGCCCGAGGGTTATGTGGCCGTGGCCGGCGACGATTGTCCTGAAGAAACCGGTACGATCGGGTCACCATGCAACGACGGTGATAGCGGTACCATCAACGATGTGCTGCAGAACGATTGCACCTGCGCTGGTCAAGCTGTCGATTGCGAAGGCACGCCTGAAGGCCCTGCATTGCCCGGCACGCCTTGCAACGATGAGAATCCAGCCACCGGCAACGACACCTGGAACAACCAATGCCAGTGCGTTGGCCAGTTGATCGATTGCTTGGGTGTGCCCGGAGGAAGCGCTCTGGTAGGTACCCCATGCAATGATGGCAATGCCAACACAGGCAACGATACCTGGCAAGTCGGCTGCAATTGTGTTGGCCAAGCCTTGGATTGCCTCGGCGTACCGGGCGGATCAGCCATTCCCGGTTCTGCTTGCAACGATGGACAGGCCAATACCATCAACGACACCTACCAGCCCAATTGCTCTTGTATTGGAACGCCGGTGACTTTCACCGCTGGGAACATCGTGGTGCTTCAGGCAGGCGACGGCAACGGATCGCTCGTCAATACGGGCAATCCCGTTGTGCTGCGCGAATTCACCTCGGCTGGCGCCAGCACGGTCGATATCCCTGTGCCTTCTTCTGGCTCCACACCATTGGTCGTGAGCGGCACGGCCACCACGGAAGGCTTGCTCTCGCGATCAGCTGATAAAGCCAAGCTCGTGTTTAGCGGTTATGCACAAGTACTGCCCGGCGCGAGCAATCTCAGCGGGAGCACTTCAGCTGCGGTGAATCGCGCGATAGGAACCGTGGATAACGGTGCGAGCTTCATCCGTGAAGTCACAAGTGCGACCGCGTTCAGCGGAAACAGCATCAGGGGCGCGGCCAGCCAAGGCACCGATTTCTGGAGTGCTGGCCCCATCACTGGCATCCTGTACTTCGGACCAGGCACTCCCGCCACCGTGAGCACCACCGTCACGAATACCCGCGCGATGGAAGTGCATAACGGCCAGCTCTATTTCAGCACCGGTTCTGGCACCAACCGTGGTGTATGGGCCGTTGGAACAGGTCTCCCGACCGGTTCAGGGAATACCAGCACCGTTGTGGTGAACACTGGTGGCGCCGCCAGCTCGTACGAGTTCTCCTTCAACCCTGCAACCACCATCTGCTACATCGCCGACGACCGTGCTTTCGCCAGTGGTGGTGGCGTGCAGCGCTGGGATCTGATTTCAGGAGTGTGGACACTGAGCTACACGCTGGGCGTTGGCGGAACTCAAGGTGCAAGGGGTCTTGAAGTTGATTTCAGTGGATCGAACCCGGTTATTTATGCGACAACGTCCGAGGTATCGGCGAACCGCCTGGTGCGGATCGTGGACACCTGTGCGGGCAGCACGCCTAGCACCATTGCAACAGCTGCCGCGAATACGGTGTTCAGGGGCGTTGCCTTCGCGCCCGAGGTCCCATGTGTTGCCGATACGGATGGCGACGGCGTCTGCGACGATGTTGACAACTGCGTTGATGTTGCGAACCCCAGCCAGGCGGATGGCGATAGCGACGGCGACGGTGATGCCTGCGACGTATGCCCCACGGTAACCAACGGTGCCCTGGTGATCCTTGCGACGATGTCAACAATAACACCGTGCTCGATGTGCTCGGGGCTAGCCCCGCCTGCGGTTGCGCTGGCGTGCCGTGTACCACCGACATCGACTTCCTCTACCAGTCGGACAACACCGGCAACCTTACTTGGGACCTGTACGAGCAAGGCACCAATATTCTGGTGCAGAGCAATGGCGGTGCGTTGTTGGGCAGCGGCTCACAGGGCACGTGCTTGCCCGATGGCTGCTTCTATCTCGTGGTTACGGATGATGGCGGCGCCGGAATCCTGGGCGGCGGCTACATCCTGAAGATCAACAGCGCCCAGCGCCTGATCGACAACCGCTACGATGAGTTCGCACGTGGTGGCTTCATCAGCGGCCAAATCAGCCAGATCGCTGGTGGCGAAGGCTTCTGCCTGCCCATCGGCACGGACCGCCTGATCACATCCGCGTGCGATCGCCACGATTGGCGCACCACCTGCACGCCGGAGTACGTAGTGGCCAATGACAACCCAGCCGTGGGCAACTTCAGCAACACGCTTGCCGACAACGACAATGGCTACCAGATGTGGTGGTACAACCCCAACGGCGGCTACAGCTACAAGCGCATCCAGAAGCGCAACGTGAACAACGGCCTCAGCTCCGCGAACCGTGCCACCAGCTTCCGGATCAACACCGCCACCTCGAACCCATCGGCACCGTGGGCGGCCATCAACCACCTGCAGGATGGCGTGCTCTACAACGTGAAGGTGCGCGGCATCGTGAACAACGTGCCCCAGAGTTGGGGACCTGCCTGCCGCTTCATGATCAACAACGCCGAGGCCACCTGCCCGCGCACGAAGCTGTACAACCAGTCGAATGCCCAGTTCCTGAGCTGCGGCGTGACCAAGGCGATCGCGAGCAACGTTTACGTGTATGCCAACCCGGTGCGTCGCCTGCAGCCTGGCTGCTCGGCTTACCTGAATGCCAACCGCTACCAGTTCCGCTTCCGCATCCCGACCGAGAGCTTCGAACTGATCAAGACCAGCGCCACCGGCCAATACCTGGTGAACACAGTTGGCTTGTCCTGCGGCAAGACCTACGAGGTGGATGTGCGCGCGAGCTTCGATAATGGCGCTACCTGGTGCCACACCGGCAGTCTCTGGGGCGATGTGTGCCTGTTGAGCACCCCGAACTGCGTGCAGGGCGGCGGTAACCAGAACATGGCCCTGGAAGGCGGCGCGAGCGAGCTTCGCATGTACCCGAACCCGAACCGTGGCGATCAGCTCTTCGTGAACCTCACGGGAGTCGATGCCTCGATCGAGACGGTGAGCGTTGACATCTACGATGCCTTCGGCAAGCGCGTGATCGCACGCACGATCGCGACCCAGGATGGCCTCGTGAACACCATCATGCAGCTTAACGGCGAACTCGCCGCTGGCCTCTACACGGTGAGCATCACCGCTGGCGAGCAGCAGTTCACCGAGCGACTCGTGGTGCAGCCCTAAGGCACACCCCCTCAGAATGCGAAGGCCCCACGCGAAAGCGAGGGGCCTTTGTCTTTTGCGACCTTCGCAGCACCTGCTATACGCGGGCTAAAACACATGCTCGGACTCCAACTCCCCACCGACCCGCGCTGGGCGGACCTCGTGAAACAGGATTTGCGCGCGCTCCTCGTCGATCACGCCTGGTGCGAGCAGAAGGCCGCGAGCAATGCCATCAGCATGATCACGCGCTACCCGGAGAACAATGAGCTGGTGGCGGAGCTGATGCGCATCGCGCAGGAAGAGCTGGATCATTTCCGGCAAGTGGTCGAACGCATCCACGCTCGGGGCTGGGAGCTCGGCCCTGAGCGCAAGGACAACTACGTGAACGAACTGATGGCATTCGTGCGTAAGGATGGCGATCGCGACGAGCGGCTGGTGGATCGCCTGCTCTTCAGCGCGATGATCGAGGCGCGCAGCTGCGAGCGCTTCAAGCTGCTCACGGAGGAATGCCCCGATGAGGAGCTTCGGACCTTCTACCGCGATCTGATGGAGAGCGAGGCCGGGCATTACGCCACT
This sequence comes from Flavobacteriales bacterium, assembly GCA_016713865.1. GTDB lineage: Bacteria > Bacteroidota > Bacteroidia > Flavobacteriales_F > PHOS-HE28 > PHOS-HE28. The sequence goes on from JADJOG010000016.1 coordinate 63,444, forward strand.
TTCATCGGATTCGCGCGGCGTCACGGCGGCCGCGTTGATGTGGACCGCCGCTGGAAGGAATTCCTCGCTTACGAAGCTGAGGTGGTGAGCCGCTATGGCACGGCGCCCACGATGCACGGATGACCATCGGCTTGGTGGTCGCGATTGCGCATCTTCCCGCCCCATTCAGAACGACCATGCGCATCAACACGATTCTTTTCCTGCTCATGCTCCCGGTGCTTGCATCGGCGCAGAAGAAGTACAGCTACACCAGCGTGCCGGGCGACGCGATCGAGGCGCGCATCTACACGCTCGACAACGGCCTGCAGGTGTGGCTCAGCCGCAATGCCGATGCCCCGCGGGTGCAAACCAACATCGCTGTTCGCGCAGGCAGCAAGAACGATCCATCCGATGCCACCGGCCTGGCCCACTACCTGGAGCACATGCTCTTCAAAGGCACCAGCCGCATTGGCACCAGCGATTGGGAGAAGGAGAGCGCGCTCCTTGTGCAGATCAGCGATGCTTACGAGGAGCGTCGGCGCACCGTTGACGACGCTCAGCGCGATCGCATCTATCGCCGCATCGATAGTCTGAGCCAATTGGCAGCGGCTCTCGCGGTGCCTAATGAGTACGACAAGATGATCAAGAAGCTGGGCGCGCGCGGCACCAACGCCTACACCAGCACGGAGCGCACCGTCTATATCAACGACATCCCCAGCGATGAGCTTGAGCGGTGGATGGCCATCGAGAGCGAGCGTATGCAGGAATGCGTGCTGCGCCTATTCCATACCGAGTTGGAGACGGTATACGAAGAGTTCAATCGTGGTCAGGACAACGACGGCCGACAAGCCTGGCAGAAGAAGAGCGAGCTGCTCTATCCCAATCATCCGTACGGCACACAGACCACCATCGGCACCGGTGATCATCTGAAGAACCCCAGCATGGTGAAGATCCATGAGTTCTTCAACACGTGGTACGTTCCCAACAACATGGCCGTGATCCTCGCCGGCGACATCGACTACGACAAGACCATCGCGCTCGTCGATCGATATTTCGGCAAATGGAAGAGGAAGGAGGTGCCCGGCTTCAAATTCATCGATGGCCCACCGGGGCAAGGGAATGCTGAGGTTTTCGGGCCCGAGGCCGAATCCATCACCATGGCCTGGCGCTTCCCCGGCTACTCGGCTCGCAACGATGCGATGCTGAAGCTCATCGGCGGATTGCTGAGCAATGGCACGGCAGGCATCATCGACCTCGACCTCATTCAAGGCCAGAAAGTGCTTGAAGCGTACGCCTATGCCTCGGTTCAAGCTGACTACTCTGAACTGAATCTCTCCGGCAAGCCGAAAGAAGGGCAGAACCTGGAAGAGGTGCGCGATCTCCTGCTAGACGCCACGCGCAAACTGATGGAAGGTGATTTTGACGATTGGCTCATCGGTGCCGTGGTGAACAATCAGAAGCAGCAGCAGATCCGCTTCATGAACGAGAACAATAGCCGCCGCGCAGGCACCATGACCGATGCCTTCATCTTGCGAAAGGATTGGAAGGAAGTGGTGGCGATGCACGAGCTCATGGCCACCTTGACCAAGGAGGATGTGAGCGCCTTCCTCGGGAAGCGCATCGCGGAGCCCGACGTGGTCGTGTACAAGCGTGTGGGCGTGAACAAGGAAGCGCACAAGGTGAGCAAGCCCAAGATCACGGCGATCGACATCAAGCGCGATGGTATGAGCGCTTGGCGCGCCGAATGGGAGAAGATGCCCACGGGCAACGTGGCACCGGAGTTCATCGATTTCAAGAAAGCGATCACGAGAAAGCCATTGGCAAGCGGCGTTGGCCTGGCTGTTGTAAAGAACCCCACGAACGACCTCTTCAGCCTGCGCTACATCGTTGATATGGGCACCACCCATGATCGCGAATTGGGCGTTGCAGTAGAGTACCTGCCATACCTGGGCACCAGCAAGCTCAGCCCGATCGAGCTCAAGAAGGAACTCTTCAAGCTTGGCTTATCCATCGATGTTTTCGCTGGCGATGACCGTTGCTACGTGACATTGAGCGGCCTCGAGGCCAACATCGAGAAGGGCATTGAACTGCTGGAGAACTTGCTCGCCGACGCGCAACCGAACAAGGAAGCGCTGGAAGGCTTGGTGTCGGATATCGCGAAGGCCAGGCAGGACCGCATGAAGGAGAAGGGCACTTTGCTCTACCAAGGACTCTTCAACCAAGCGCGCTACGGTGCGGACAATCCGTTCAACACCATCCTGAACGAGAAGCAGCTGCTCGGGCTAACGCCAGATGGCCTCATCAAGCGCATCAAGGGGCTGATGGACTATGAGCATACCGTGTTCTATTACGGCAAGCTCAGCGCCGATAAAGTGGCCGCGATCCTCAAGAAGAAGCACCGCATGCCCACGAAACTGAAACCGGTGCCTGCCGCCATCGCTTTCAAGGAGCAGCCTACGCAAGAGAACCGCGTGCTCTTCGTGGATCACGACATGGTGCAGACCGAGATGCTCTTCGTGAGCAAGGCCGAGGCCTTCGATGTGGCCAAGCTGCCCTATGCATCGCTCTTCAATGAGTATTTCGGAAGCGGCCTCAGCAGCATCGTGTTCCAAGAGATCCGCGAGGCGAAGGCGCTCGCCTATGGGGCCAGTGCGAATTACACCACGCCCGCGAAGAAGGATGAGGCTCACTACGTGCGCGTCTTCATCGGCACCCAAGCGGATAAGCTCCCCGATGCCGTTGATGCCATGCTGAAACTGATGAACGAGATGCCGGAGGCCGAAGCGCAGTTCGAAGGTGCGAAGACCAGCGCGCTCAAGGTGATCTCCAGCACGCGCGTGACCAAGGAAAACATCTATTGGAACTGTGACGCGGCTCAACGGCGGGGTCTCGATTACGATGTGCGGCGCACCAGCTTCGAGCGCATACCCGGGATCACCATCAAGGACATGAGGGCCTTCTTCGAAAAGGAGATCAAAGGCCGGCCATACACCTTCTTGGTCATCGGTAAGGAGAGCGCCATGGATATGAGCGCCCTGGAACGCCTCGGACCGGTAACCAAGCTCACCAAGGAACAGGTGTTCGGCTACCCGGAGCAATGAGCAAACGAGAGATCACCGCCGAGGTCATTTCCATCGGCGACGAACTGCTCATTGGGCAGACCGTTAACACCAACGCCGGATGGATGGGGGAGCAGCTCTCGCTCATCGGCATCCGGCCGGTGCGCGTGCGCGTGATCGGCGACGACCGGCAAGCCATCATCGATACGCTCTCCACCGCAACAGCCGATGTGGTGCTGATCACCGGTGGCCTCGGCCCCACCAAGGACGACATCACCAAGTTGGTGCTGTGCGAGTACTTCGGAACGCGTCTCGTGCGGCATCCGCACATCGAAGCCGCCATCGCTGGCTTCTTCCGCAGCATAGGCCGTGAGCCATTGGAGGTGAACCTGGCGCAAGCCGATCTGCCGGAGACCTGCACCGTAGTGCCCAACGACCGCGGCACCGCCAGCGGCATGTGGTTCAACAAGGATGGTCGTGTGTTCGTGAGCATGCCGGGCGTGCCCTACGAGATGAAGGCCATGATGGAGAAGCATGTGCTGCCTGAGCTGCGGAGCACCTTCAATCCGCCTACCATCGTGCACCGAACCATCCTTACCACCGGATTGGGCGAAAGTCATCTCGCGCAGCGCATTGCCGCTTGGGAGGATAGCCTTGCGCAGGACGAAATCAAGCTGGCATACCTGCCCAGCCCCGGATTGGTGAAACTGCGCTTGAGCACGTATGCCAACAACGATCCCTTTGGAGCGCGTGATCGCGTGGCCCGCAAGGCCGACCAACTCTACCGCCTCATCCCGGAATTGATCTTCGGTGAAGGGGAGGAGCGATTGGAGCAAGTGGTTGGCCGCATGCTGAAGGAACGCAACCAGACGTTATCGCTTGCCGAGAGCTGCACCGGAGGCTACGTGAGCCATTTGATCACCGGTGTGCCCGGCAGTTCGGCCTATTTCATCGGTGGCGTGGTGAGCTACGCCAACGCCGTGAAAATGGAAGAACTGGGCATTCCCAGCGACATGCTCGAATTGAACGGTGCGGTGAGCCAGCCCGTTGTGGAACGCATGGCATCCGGGGTTCGCCATGCATTGAAGACCGATTGGAGCATCGCCCTTAGTGGAGTGGCTGGGCCCGATGGTGGCACTGAGGAGAAACCCGTTGGCACAGTGTGGATTGCCGTGGCAGGCCCCAAAGGCGTGCAGGCCGCAAAAGTCTATTTCCCCAGAACCCAGGACCTTGTGATCAAGCGGAGCGCCGTAGCCACACTGAACATGCTGCGCCGCATCATGGCCTGATGCCTCCTGGATCAAGCTGGTTTCTGCACCACCATCGAGCTTCCCAAGGAATAACGATCCTTGGTTCGCTTGCGGTTCCGCTCTGGCCAACCGGTCCAGCCGACCACTTTCGCGAACAGCAGGAACAATCGATTGCCGATCCCCGAAGGGAAGAATTTATTCAAGGTGTCCAAGAACACATCGGCGTGGCCGCCGAAGGATTCGAGATGGATCACCTGCAATCCGGCGTCTTCGGCCAGCACCCGCAAGCCCGCGCCTGTAGGGTGCGAATACTCGTAAGGGAACTCACCGATCCAATTGATGAAGGTGGAACTCACCATGGCCTTGCCGCCGGGCTTCAGCAAACGCGCGATCTCGGCCATGAACAGGTCAGGCCTAGTCATGTGCGGAATCATGTCGCTCGCCAGGACCGAATCGAAATGCCCCTCAGGGAAGGGAAGGGTGCGGTCGAGATTCAGGTTCTGTTCGTGGTCCAGATTAGCCTTGCCATGCACGGTTCCGGGGTAATCCACGCAAATCACCTCAGAGGTCCGATCGCGGTAGACTTCGTAGTACGGTGCCGGTCCGCAGCCCACATCCAACAAGCGGCCGCTCAAATGGGCCTGAATGAGTGGCACGTATGCTTTCCTCTGGATTTCAGCGATATACAGCGAGCCGCCATAGGTTAGGCGGCGGTTCAGGATGAACTCGCCGGTACGTTGATTCTTGATCAACCGGGTAGGCCGCCAGGATTCTGCGTTGCGCATGGCTCGATGAAGGCGGCCTTTGAACGGATGCGTGCCCTGCGGTGTTCGACAGGGTTTTACGCCGCCAAATGTAATAGCCTTCTATTCAAGTAGTTTGCACTTCACTCAATCTGACTACATTTGCGGCCCGCAATACGGAACGCCATGTCGAAAGTCTGTCAGATCACCGGGAAGAAAGTGACCGTAGGCCACAAGGTCTCCCACTCGAACATCAAGACCAAGCGCACCTTCGCGCCCAACCTGCAGGACCGCAAGTACTTCCTGCCGGAAGAGAAGAAGTGGGTGAGCCTGCGCGTGAGCGCTGCTGGCATGCGCACCATCAACAAGATCGGCATCGCCGAAGCCCTGAAGCGCGCCCGCGCGAAAGGCTTCCTTGCCGCCTGAACAACCACTGCTAGCACCACAGAGCCATGGCCAAGAAAGGCAACCGCGTTCAGGTGATCCTCGAATGCACCGAGCACAAGACCTCGGGGCAACCCGGCACCAGCCGTTACATCACCACCAAGAACCGCAAGAACACCTCTGAGCGCATCGAGCTCAAGAAGTACAATCCGATCCTGCGGAAGATGACCGTGCACAAGGAGATCAAGTAATCACCGCCTAAGACCGAACTGAAATGGCTAAGAAGACCGTTGCAACCCTGAAGAAGGAAGGCGGAAAGACCTTCACGAAGATCATCCGTATGGTGAAGAAGGAATCCGGCGGATACAGCTTCGTGGAGCAAGTGCTTCCGAGCGATGAGGCCGAGAAGCTCGCCAACGCGAAGTAGCATCCATCAACCTTGAACGAAAAGGCCTTCCTGGCAAGCCGGGACGGCCTTTTCGAGCATTAAGCCCTACCATGGCGCTCTTCGGATTATTCGGGAAAAAGAAGGAAGCGGCGGCAAGCCGCCGAAAAGCAGGCGCTGGATAGCGGGCTCGAGCGCTCGCGTGAGGGCTTCTTCAGTAAGCTCACACGGGCGGTGGCCGGCAAAAGCAGCGTCGATGATGAGGTGCTGGACCATTTGGAGGAGGTGCTCGTAGGAAGCGACGTAGGCGTTGATACCACCCTGCGCATCATCGAGCGCATCCAGCAGCGCGTGAAGCGCGACAAGTACGTGGGCACCGGCGAGCTCAACTCGATCCTGCGGGAGGAGATCACTGCATTGATGAAGGATCCGGTCCCTGCGGACCCCGCGATCAAGCCATACGTGATCATGGTGGTGGGCGTGAATGGAGTGGGCAAGACCACTACCATCGGCAAATTGGCCAACGCATTCAAGAAAGAAGGCAAGAGCGTGATGCTGGGCGCTGCTGATACCTTCCGCGCAGCAGCGGTCGATCAGCTGCGCATCTGGAGCGAGCGCGTGGGTGTGCCCTTGGTGCAGCAGGGCATGAATGCCGACCCCGCAGCCGTGGCCTACGACGCCGTTGAAAGCGCGAAAGCAAAGGGGGCCGATGTGGTCATCATCGACACCGCTGGGCGCCTGCACAACAAGCTGGGCCTCATGAACGAGCTCACTAAGGTGCGCAATGTGATGCGCAAGGTGGTGCCCGATGCGCCGCACGAGGTGCTCCTGGTGCTCGATGCCAGCACCGGACAGAACGCCATTGAGCAGGCCAAGCAGTTCACGAAGGCCACCGATGTGACCGCGCTCGCGCTCACGAAGATCGATGGCACGGCCAAGGGCGGCGTGGCCATCGGCATCAGCGACCAGTTCAGCATCCCCATCAAGTACCTCGGCGTGGGCGAGGGCATCGATCACCTCCAGGTGTTCGAGAAGAAGGCTTTCGTGGAGGCGATGTTCAAGGGGTAGTTCCGGTTCAGTAGGATTCGGTGATTCCGCGATGCAGTTCGCGTGCATGCCAGAGAAACCCCTTGAGCCAGAAGAATCCAAGTGCCGGACCCGCCAGGACCACGCCTTTGTTGTACGCGATGGCCTCTGTGAATTGCCCGTGAAGCAGGGCGACGATAGCACGGGTCATTCCGCATCCCAGGCAATCGAGCCCGGTGAAGCGCTTATGCAAGCACAGTGTCGGTCCCGACTCCACCCAATCCAAACTGATGAGGCCGATGAGCACGGGCGCCAGGATGAACGCGCCAACGGTAATGGCACGGATGATCGTCTGCTTGTGCCAAATCATCGGTGGACTGGGCTGAATCTCGCGCGGGTGTGAAGATCGTTGGCATAACCCGCTTGCGCACAAATAGCGGGCTTCTATCTTCGTCCGCAACCCCAAACAAACACGAAATGGAATCGAATCAACCAGTGGCTTCGGCCCCCAAGTCTGGCGAGGACAAGACCGTTGCCATTGTCGCTTACTTATCACTGATCGGCTTCGTCGTGGCCTTGATCATCCACAATCAGCCAGGCAAGAAGACCAATCTCGGCGCATTCCACCTGCGCCAAGGCCTCGGCATCATGCTCTGCTCGATCTGCATGAGCATCATCATGATCATCCCATTCATCGGATGGGTGGTTGGTTGCGTTGGGTACATCATGGTACTGGTCATGTGGGTGATGGGCCTGATCTCGGCCGTTAATGGAGAGATGAAGCAAGCTCCGATCATGGGCGCCTCTTTCCAGAAGTGGTTCGCCGGCACCTTCAATTGATCCGATACGATACGAGCGCCCTACAGAAGGAATTCGCAGGGCGCTTGCTTTTCATCCCCCTAGCTTCGCGCGCTCATGAAAGCCCGCACACTCAAGCGCACCAAGGTCAACGTGGTCACCCTCGGCTGCTCGAAGAACACCTTCGATAGTGAGGTGATGATGGCGCAGCTGAAGGCCAGCGGCATTGCGGTGGAGCACGAGTCGGAACGGAACGACCACAACGTGGTGGTGATCAACACCTGCGGCTTCATCGAGAATGCCAAGCAGGAGAGCATCGACACCATCCTCTCGTGGGCCAGCGCCAAGGACCGCGGCGAAGTGGAGAAGGTGTACGTGACGGGATGCCTGAGCCAGCGGTATGCGCCTGAACTGAAGGATGAGATTCCTCAAGTAGATGCCTGGTTCGGCACGCGCGACCTGCCACGCCTGCTGAAGACCCTGAAGGCTGATTACAAACACGAACTGGTGGGGGAGAGGCTGCTCACCACACCGGCGCACTTCGCTTACTTCAAGATCAGCGAGGGCTGCGATCGCAAGTGTTCCTTCTGCGCTATCCCACTGATGCGCGGCAAGCACGTGAGCACGCCGATTGAACAGCTGTGACCAACGCGGGCAACTTGGCCAAACAAAGGGGGTGAAGGAGTTGATCACTCATCGCGCAGGATCTCACTTACTACGGCCTCGACATCTACAAGAAGCGCAACCTCGATGAGCTGGTTGCCCGCCTCAGCGATGTGGAGGGCATCGAGTGGATCCGCCTGCACTACGCCTTCCTTCAGGCTTCCCCATGGACGTGCTGGATGTGATGCGCGAGCGAAGCAACGTGTGCAACTACCTCGATATGCCCTTGCAGCATGGCAGCACCCGCATGCTCACCCGCATGCGGCGCGGCATCACGCAGGAGAAGACCGAAGCGCTGGTGAACACCATCCGCGACAAGGTGCCCGGCATCGCCATCCGCACCACGCTCATCAGTGGCTTCCCTGGCGAAACACAAGATTATCACGAAGACAACCTGCGCTGGATCGAACGCATGCGCTTCGACCGCCTAGGCGCCTTCACGTACAGCCACGAGGAGCAGACGCACGCCTTCAGCATGGAGGACGATGTGCCCGCTGAGGTGAAGGAGCAGCGCGCGCAGGAGATCATGGAACTCCAAGGCGGCATCAGCCTCGAACTCAATCAAGCCAAGGTGGGCAAGGTGTTCCGCGTGCTGGTTGACAAAGCCGAAGGCGGCCACTACATCGCACGCACTGAGTTCGATTCACCGGAGGTGGACAATGAGGTGCTGATCCCGACGAAGGACAACTACCTGCGTGTGGGTGACTTCGCCGAGGTGCGGATCACCGAGGCGAATGAGCACGATCTGCGGGCGGAGGTAGCGTGAAGGGTCAGCCAATGACACGTGAACGCCATGGAGCAGAGGCGACGGCTGTAATGCGGGTACGGGTGTAGAACCAAGCGGGCCGACGGAAGGCTTGACGGGACGGCGATGCCTATGCCACCGAACTAGCCAACGCAGGAAAGAGCAGTAAGCGTGTGGCACGGATCGCGATCCGCGCCAGCGGGGTGGCAGGGCGGCAGATGTTTGAACTTCACGGCGATCATGGGGGCACTAGTTTTCCGCATTGGTATAGATCACTGCAACGTCTCGTATCCCCTACGGATGATCTGCGCCATCAACTTGCGCCTTTCGGTGAGAAACTCATCGTAGCTCAGTGCTTCCCAATTCGTCGGTAACGCATGCAGTTCGTGCATTGCAGACCAAACACCAGCGGCGAACCGTTCGCACGACTGGCACGTAGGCCGTTGGAGCGTCATCACTGATGTCGATGTTCTCCGGCCATTCCAGAAGCGCGTAGTTGGCCATCTGGTTGATCTGCTTAGGTCCGTGATCCCTGGCGCTCCAAATGCTTGCGCGGGAACAAGTGGTGCCGTTCTAATGCCTTCTTCTTGGTCTTGATCGTTGGGTCGATCAAGTCGTTGACCTTCTTGTGTGAGAAGAGCACTGGTGCATTCAGGCGGTTCTGCGCCGCCACGTATGCAAAGAGTTCCGGATTGCGCGCAGAGGAACTATCCAAGTTGGCCGGTAGTGTGATGGCCCAGAAGTCGTTGGTCAGCTCATTGGTCATCAAATCGTCCAACAGACGGTGGAAGCCTGCCGCGTCCTTCACCTCCTTCACGCGGTTCAGGTCACCGTCCATGATGGTCTCCGGCGAACTGGTGTAGCGACCCGTGAGGCTGCTGAAGAAGAACCATCGGCCGATTAGCTTCTGCAGGTCACGCTCCGGCATTTGATAGCGGATACGACCTATGAGGTAGAACGCATACGCATAGAGCAATGCGCTTTGGGAACTCACCATGTCGCCACTGCGGTACCCTGCACCCACCAAAGCGCTCATGAACTGATGCCAGTTCGTCAGGTTCAGCACATGCGCTTGCGCTTCGTCCAGGACGGCGAACTGCGCGGCTCGTAGCGCCGGGTCGAATGTGTCGGTCTCGATGTCCTTGCCCCGCAGCACTTGGTACACGCTCTTCAATCTGCCGCGGTTGAAACCCAGGGCAACGGATACCCGCAACAGTTGGTCAGGGTCGGGACGGATGTGGTGGTTGAACGGCGATGGTGCGGAACCTTCCGTTGGTGCCTGCCGTGCTTCCCGGCAGAAGCGTTCCAAAGCGTGCCTGCCATCATCCCAGAACACGGAAAGAAGCGTTAGGATGAAGTCCGCTTGGTTCAACTTCACGCCTTCGCTGTTGATCCGAACGAAGATGTCAGCCACCTGCTCTTCGTTCACATTGGGAGCGATCTCCAAGGCTGTGAAGGGAAATTTCTGCACATCGAACAACCGGTCCAGGTTGTGGCTGATGGCTTCTTCATCATCCTCGCTCAAGTCGGTTTTCGCTTTGAGCTTGTCGATGAAATCGTTCACCATCTTCCGGCTGCTCTTGCCGCTGGTCCATAGCTCACTGATGCTTGCGATCCACTCGGGGTCGTTGCGCGTGGCGGCGTCCGTCACCTCGAACTTGCCGTCGCGCGGTCGGAAGCTGATCTCGATCCGTCGCTCCTTGTAATCCTCGTCCAGCACTTTCTCGCCACGGAACACCGCGTACAAGGAGGTGAGGCGTTGTTGCCCATCCACGATCAAGCGCGCAGGAGCACTGCGTTGCTTGGTGGTTACGCCGATGTTCTTGGCGCCTTGTGTGTTGCCATTCTCCCAGAAGAGGAAGTACCCAACAGGGAACCCCTTGTACATGCTGTCGAACAAGTCACGCACCTTGGCATTGCTCCATACGAACGGCCGTTGGATGTCCGGCAGGCCAATATCACCGATGTCGATGTAGTTGAGCAGCGATGACAGATCGTAATCGACGGCTTTGAAACAGGTCTTCAGATCGCTCATCGTGTTGATAGGGCCCTGTACTCCGCGAAGCGCAGGTGTTGAACTTCTCGCTGGTGGTGGACATTTGCTTTCGTCAAGTTAGTTCGATTGCGATGATGACTTCCTTCAGATTCGCTCCATCACCTCGGAGGCCTAAAGCGGTCGACAACGGCTTTTGGTCGGCGAAGTCAGGGAACCTTGTCCGGATAAGCTCGAGAAGGTGGATCTCGATCCCCGGCCGTGCATTGTCAGTCTCATATAAGCTGACCTCATCCCTGTTCTTCGAAGTGTAATGCGTGCCTGTTCTATTGGTGATTCCCATCCAACGGGGTGCAAATCCTTCCGACCAGAACCTGATGTAGAAAGTATAGTTCTGTGCGGGCTGGATCTGCATGAGTGAAAAGCGTAAGCGACTATTCCGGTCAATGGGGTATTCAACATCGTGGTTTGTCGGAGGCTTCCAGCCAATACAACGCATCTCGAATCTAACGGGGTTTCGGTTAGACTTGAGACCAACCTCGAGGTCTGTCACTTCGCGAGAAATGAACCTCGTAGACCACCGATCGAATCGCTTTCGTACGGTCCAGAATAGGGTAACGAACACAACAACAAGAACAATCAGGTACCCTAATGGAATTGGATGCGCTAGCATTCTAGCGAGCCATTCCAGTGCGCTCTGAAGCCCGCTCAGGTTCAGCGCTTCTAGTGCGCGAACTAAGAGCTTGAGAAGTTCCCACAGGAGTAGCGCAAGTACACCGCCGACCGCTGTGTATCCAACGGGATGGTTCAGTATTGCTCTGATTCGTGAAACCATCCTTTCAGCGTTTCGCGGTTTGCATTACATCCACCACGTCCATCGTCCCCACACTCACCGTCGTCACCCTTTTGAGCAAGTCTATCAACTTCTCCTGGTATTCCGCGAAGCTGTACGTGTTGAACTTGTCGGCCATGGCGGGGGCGTTCGGCTTCAACAAAAGAAGCACAGTTCCAACTTTGATCTGCAAAGACTCAAAGATCCCCTTGCTTCCCTAGTAGCGCGACATACTGCTCCCCGCTCATTGGGCAGTCGAAGAACCTCTCTGCGTCCTCGTCGGCAGTGAAGCAAAGCTGCTTCT
>JADJOG010000017.1 GCA_016713865.1 Flavobacteriales bacterium
TACATTTGCCGGACAACAACACCATTCCTCATGGGCAAAGGCGATAAGAAGTCGAAAAAAGGCAAGCGTCGTTTGGGCAGCGCTGGAAAGAGCCGTCCGAGCAAGCGTAACGCGCTTCGCGCGGCTCGCAAAGCCGCTCCGAAGAAAGGCGCTGCCAAGAAGGCCGCGCCGAAGAAGGCCGCCGCCAAGAAGGCTGCGCCGAAGAAGGCTGCTGCCAAGAAGGCCGCTCCGAAGAAATCGGAAGAGTGAGCAACGATCACTCACGGTAACGAAGGCCCCTGCTGCGCAGGGGCCTTCTTCATTCATTGAGCTGGGGTCACGGCTGCAAGCGCACGCGGAGCCACTTCCCGTCGCTCATCTGCTCGAAAGCGATGCGATCATGCAAGCGGCTGGGGCGGCCTTGCCAGAATTCGATCCTCACGGGTTTCACGCGAAAGCCGCCCCAATGCATCGGGCGCTGCACTTCCGCTTCATCCTTGAATCGATCCTGCCAACGCGCGAAACGCTCTTCCAGGGCTTGCCGATCGGCAACCGGACGGCTTTGATCACTGCTCCAAGCGCCGATCTGGCTCTCACGCGGCCGTGTGCGGAAGTAGCCATCGCTCTCAGCGGCGCTCACATGCTCTGCGCGGCCCTCGATGCGAACCTGCCGCTCATGCATGGGCCAGAAGAAATTGAGCGCCGCACGCGGATCGCGCTCCAGGTCCATCGCCTTCCGGCTGTTGTGATTGGTATAGAAGACGAAACCCTGCGCATCAAACGCGCGAAGGAGCACCACGCGGCAACTGATCGTGAGCTGGCCCATGGTGGTCAAGGTCATGGCGTGCGGCTCGGGTAAACCATCGGAGATGGCGTCGTCGAGCCATCGGCCGAAAAGCGCATACGGATCGCTGCCTGCATCGGCTTCATCGAGGAAGGCGCGTTCATACTCGGAGCGATGATGCAGCTTGTTGTCTTGGCTCATGATGGACACACGGTTAAGCGCGGCCAAGATACCCGCGCCGACTTGGCAGCCACATGCTGGAAGGCAGCGTGCGAGTGCATAACTTGCTGCACCAATGCCCGACCTGCTCGACTTCCAGCCGGATAACCCGCACCCGCCAGCGAAGGGCCGCTTGCTGGTGAGCGAGCCTTTCCTGCCCGACCCCTACTTCCGCCGAACGGTGGTGCTCCTATGCGATCACAATGCCGAGGGCTCTTTCGGCTTCGTGCTCAATCGCCGCATGGACCTCACCATCAATGAGCTCATGGAAGATTTCCCGCCGGTGAATGCCCGCGTGGGAATCGGCGGACCGGTGCAGAGCGGAGAACTCTATTTCCTGCACACGCTTGGAGTACGCGTGCCGGGCAGCGTTGAAGTGGTTGATGGCGTGAGCATGGGCGGCGATTACGAGCAATTGCGCGCGATCCTGGCATCGGACCCGAAGCTCACCAAGCAAGTGCGCTTCTTCGTAGGCTACAGCGGCTGGGGGCCTGATCAGCTGCAGAAGGAATTGAATGACCGCTCTTGGCTTGTGGCGCGCGCCAGCAAGCATCGCGTGATGGATCAGCGCACCGAAGCGATCTGGCGCGACACGCTACGCGGCATGGGCAAAGCCTTCGCGCCCTTGGCCAACTTCCCGGAGGATCCCGGACTTAACTAGACGTCGAAGTCACCAGCAGCTCGGTGATCACGCCGGCCAGCTTGTGCGCGTAGCGCTTGGTACGATAGCCGCCCACCCAGCGCAAACCTTGAATCGCATTGGTGAAGAACAGCTCATCAGCGGCCAGCAGGTTCTGCGGATTCAGCGAGCATTCATACACCTTGATGCCATTGGCCAGCGCGAGGTTGATCACCTGCGCACGCATGACGCCGCCAAGGCATCCATCGCTTAACGAAGGTGTGTAAAGCACGCCATTGCTCACGATGAACAGGTTTCCCGCGCTGCTCTCGATGATATTGCCGCGATCATTCTGCAGCAGGCAATCGTCCAGGCCACGAGCACGGCTCCAAAGCGCCGCCATGATGTAGTACTGGCAATTGAGGGTCTTGTGCCGCGAGAGCTCGTTCACCGGCTTGCGCATCTCCGGCCAGATATCAACGAGCAAGCCGTTCGGATTAAGCGCATAGGAGGCATCCTTCAAGGAGAACGCCTCTATCGCATAACTGCCTTGATCATGCTCCGGACGGTAATAACCGCCGCCACCCCTGAACAAGGTGAAGCGCAGGCGCCCGCTGCTGATCTCCGATTTGGCAACGACTGCCGCGATGGCCTCTCCGAACCGCTCACGGGTGAAGCCTGCGGGCAAGGTGATCCGCAGCAAATCGGCACCGGTGCTCATGCGCGCCCAGTGCGCATCCAGAAAACAAGCGCGCCCATTGATCACGCGGATGCTCTCGAAGAGCCCATCGCCGAAATGGAAGGCCCGGTTATCGAGCCGAAGCACGGGGCTATCGGCCGGGTGCAGCGTGCCGTTGAGATCGACCCATTCGCTCATGCGGGGCGAAGTTCGCGCTTCAGCAGTTCCAATAACGGGGCATTGCTATCGATCAGCGCACGGGGCGTACCCCGCTCCCTCGGCAGCTTGGGCATCGCGTGGCCGGTCGCCCACCATGATCGACCGTGCTGGATCGATCCCGTGCCTGGCGATCGCTCGCTCCAGCAGGAGCGACCCCGGTTTGCGGCACAGGCAACGGCCTTTCGAGGGGTGGTGCGGGCAATAAAGGATATCGTCCAAGAAGACCCCATTCCCGGCCAACTGATCTTGCAGCATCCGGTGCAATCGTTGAACGTCCGCATGACCATAAAGGCTAAGCCCGATACCGCTCTGATTGGTGATCACGACAAGCCCATACCCTGCTTGCCGCGCGAAAGCCAGCGCTTCGGGCACATCAGGAAGCACCTCGAAATCCTCATTGCGCCAGGTGTGCTGCCCGCGCTCGCGGTTGATCACGCCGTCGCGGTCGAGGAAGAGGAAGGGTTTGCCGCTCATGCGCCAATGAGCTGATCGATGAAGCGGGAAACGATGCCGGGATCCGTGACCACCATGAACACGATGCCGAAGATGGCGCCGAAGAAATGCGCATCGTGCGCCACATTGTCCTCCTTGCGCTTATCCATATACCAGCTATAGATAAGGTAAAGCAGGCCGAAGACCCAAGCCGGAAGGCCTTCGCGATAGAACAGGAACGAGATCTTGTTCGATGGCGTCATAATGATGTACGCGAAAAGCACCGCGCTTACCGCACCGCTCGCACCCACCGCACGATAGGTTGGATCATGCACATGGCGTTTATAGCCGGGCAACGCCGCGAACACCGCACCCCCGAAATAAAGGACCGCGAACGAGAGCTCAGGCACGGCTTGTTTCAGGGCGAATTCGCTCTCAACATGCTGACCGAAGCCGTAAAGGACCACCATATTGACGAGCAGGTGCGGCTAATTGGCATGCATGAACGCGTGCGTGATGAACCGGTACCATTGGCCGCGCGACTTGATCACGAATGGCTCGAAAAGCATCTCGGCGAACAGCCTCTGATTGCTGAATGCCAGAATCGAGAGCAGCGCGGCAAGCCCTACGATCAATGGTGTGAGTCCAATGGAGCTGAGCACGTGCGGCGTCAATAACTGTGATCGCGGATGATGCGCCAGCCCTCCGCTTGCTTCTGCCAGAGCAGCGAGAAACCTCCGTTCAGGGTATCCGATGCGCGCTTCAAGCGCCAATACCCCGCAGCCCATGCATGCTGGGCACCAGCCGGGAAAACCTCAAGCACGGTGAAATCCAGATCGCCCATGGCAGCCTGATCGGGATACGACCTCTGATAATTGCGCGTGACCTCTTCCTTGCCACAAGTGCGGCCCTTGGACCCGATGAAGCAGATGCTATCGGCATAACCTGCCATGAATGCCGGGATATCGCCTCGGTCCCAGGCTGCCTCTTGATCGGCGAGCACCTCCCGGATGCCCTGTTCTTCGAAGGGCGGCACGGAAGCGCACCCTGCCGCGCACAAGACCAGGATCAGCCCCTTCGCATTCATGCGCGCTAAGAAAACGGAAAAGGCCACCGCATCGGGTGGCCTTTTGTAGCGCGGGGGAGACTTGAACTCCCGACCTCAGGATTATGAATCATGCGCTCTAACCAGCTGAGCTACCGCGCCAGGCCCAAGGCGTTTTTACCAAGGGGCGGCAAATATAGGATCGCGGCGCAAGGCGCAGCTTGCATAGGAAAAACACACTTCTATCTTTCGCCGCACCCTCCCTACCGAACCCATGGCCAAGAAGAAAACCCCACGCAGCGCTGGCGCGAAGGCAGCCAAGCCCAAAGCCGCTAAGCGAGCCCTACCATCGAAAGGGCGCCAATCCAAACCTGCGGCCGGGGCCAAGAAGGTCAAGAGCTCGAAGCCCGCAACGAAGAGCCGTCCACCGGCGAAACCGAAAGTGGCGAAGAGCGCTGCGAAGAAAAAGGTGAAGGCAACGAAGCCGAAGGCCCCTGCGAGAGTCCCAACGAAAACCGCGAAACCCAAGCCGGCACCGCCGAAGAAGAAAGCGCCGGTTGCGCTGAAGAAAGCGTTGCCAACCAAGCCTGCAGCCGCTCCGGCCAAGCAGCAGATCAAGCTTCCAATCGCGAAAGCTGCAAGCAAAACACCTGCAAAGCCCGCCCCAGCCGTGGCTCCGAAAAAGTCGACCGCTCCTCCGGCGGTGCCCAAACAGGTTGCGATCGAGCAAACTGCGCCCGCGTCAAAGGCGGCCGAGAAGAAGCCGTTGAAGGACCGCGTTGTCATGGAATTCATGGTGCACAGCGCGCCCAACGTGCTCTTCGAGCTCATCTCCTCGCCCAGCGGGTACAGCGAATGGTATTGCGACGATGTGGATGTGCGTGGTGATCAATACACCTTCCGTTGGGGCTCCGACGAGGAATCCGTGACCATGATCGGCCGCAAAGCCCCGGAGGTGATCCGCTTCCACCGGAACGATGACGACGATGCGGCGGCCTTCTTCGAGTTCCGCATACGCATTGACGATATGACCAATGAGGTGGCCCTGATCGTAACCGATCATGCCTGGCCCAATGAGGTTACCGCCACCCGCAACCTGTGGGCTTCGCAGATCGCGAATCTCATCCGGGTGCTGGGCGCATGATCTTCGCGCCCCAAGGGCATGTGCCCTGACGACCGCGCATAAAGACCCTGCACCGCATGATCGTGAAGGCCTTTCTGGGCCCTCTGGCCATCGCGTTCGTGATCGTGGTCTTCATACTGGTGATGCAGTTCCTGTGGAAGTACGTTGACGACCTCATGGGAAAGGGTCTTGAATGGCACGTGGTGGCCGAATTGCTGGTGTATGCTGCCGCGAGCTTCGTGCCCCTGGCACTGCCACTAGCGATCCTGTTGTCCGGGATCATGACCCTCGGTGGCCTGGGCGAGAACAGCGAGCTGATCCCCATGCGTGGAGCTGGCTTAGGCTTGCCCCGCATCCTGTTGCCACTGGGTGCATTCGTGGCCGTTCTTTCGGTGGGATCGTTCTACTTCAGCAACAACCTCCTGCCCGTGGCGAACCTTAAGTTCAAATCGCTGCTGTGGGATGTGACGGAGAAAAAGCCGGCGCTCAACATCACGCCGGGGGTCTTCTACAACGGCATCGAGGGCTTCAGCATCCGGGTCTCGGACAAGAACGCCGACACCGGCGAGCTCACCGATGTGCTCATCTATGACCATCGCAGCAACGCGCGAGGCACCACCGTGATCAGAGCAAAGGAAGGCCGCATGCAGCGCAGCGCGAATGGGCATTTCCTGCTGCTGACCTTGGAGAACGGCCGCGTGTACGATGAATCGGGCCTGAGCACCGGCACACGGGGAGGCAGCCCATTGGTGCGTGGGACCTTCGTGAAGGACAAGGTGGCCATCGACCTGAGCGGGCTCGGCCTGAAGCGAACGGACGAAGACCTGTTCAAGGACAATTATCGCATGCTCACCATGAGTCAGCTGACCGCGAACATGGACAGCTTGCGGCAACGCATGGAGGACAGGCGCGCAGAGCAGCTCGCCCATGCTCGAACAAGCCTGGCCTTGCTGAGGCCCTTCGCCATGCGCGACAACACGGGCGGGGCGGAGACATCGATGCATGCCTACCTGAGCGGCCTCACATTCGACCAGCGTGCCGGGGTGTTCAACATGGCCATGGATATGGCGCGGGCCAATGCGCGGTTCATGGAGAACACCGCCACCGAGATGGATGGCCGCCGCTCCCTCCTGGCCAAGCACGCCGTGGAATGGCATCGCAAGCCAATGCTCGCTGCGGCCTGCCTGATCTTCTTCCTGATCGGCGCTCCCTTGGGCGCGATCATCCGCAAAGGCGGCATGGGACTCCCAGTGGTGGCCGCCGTGATCTTCTTCCTGATCTTCCACATCGTATCGTTCTCCACCGAGAAACTCGTGATCGCCGGCGAGGTGGGCGCTTGGCCCGGCATGTGGGTCAGTTCGATGGTCCTGCTCCCGATCGGCCTCTGGATCACGTGGAAGGCGAGCACTGACAGCCCGCTCTTCGAGCGCGATGCGTATCATCGCGGCTGGGAGCGGTTACGTTCCGCCCTGCGCCGGAATGCGCATCCTACAGCTCTGCAGTAAGCCCCCTTACCCGCCCATCGATGGCGGCAGCAAGGCCATGCACAACCTCACGCGTGGCCTGCTCCGCGCTGGGCATTCCGTGAAAGTGCTCTGCATCAGCACGCCCAAGCAGCCTTTGGTGCCCGCCGACCTGCCGAAGGACTATGTGCGCGACACCCGAATAGAGGGCATTTTCGTGGACACCAGCATCAATGTTGTCGACGCCTTCACTGACCTGCTCACCGCCGACAACTACAACATCAGCCGATTCTTCTCGCCGGACATGGATATCCGCCTGATCAGGCTGTTGAGCGAGGAAGCTTTCGACCTCGTGCAGGTCGAAAGCCTATTCATGACGCCATACATAGCCACCATCAGGCGCTACACACGCGCGCCGATCGTGCTGCGCTCGCACAACCTGGAGTACATGATCCAGGACCGCATCGCCAAAGGCGAACGCAATCCGATCAAACGGCCCTACCGCCGCTACCTGGCCAAGCAATTGAAGGAGTACGAGCTGGCCGTGCTCGATCGCGTTGACGGTGTGGCCGCGATCAGCCCGGCCGACGCGGAGCACTACACCGCGCACGGCACGCGCACACCTGTGACCACGATCCCCTTCGGCGTTGACCCAGAGGAGTACCCAATCGATGAAATGCCAAGCGGGCGCCGCAAGCCGGTGTTCTTCCATCTGGGAAGCATGGATTGGCTCCCCAACGAAGAAGGCATACGCTGGTTGTTGCAGAACGTATGGCCCAAAGTGCTCCGCAAGCGCCCTGAAGCGCGCTTGCACCTCGCCGGCAATAAGATGCCGAAGGACCTGCTAGAAGGCGACCACCCCGGAACGGTGATCAAAGGGCGCGTGAAGAGCGCCGTGGGCTATCTGCGCGAACGGCAGGTGATGGTGGTGCCGCTGTTCAGCGCCGGCGGCATGCGGGTGAAGATCATCGAGGGAATGGCCATGGGCAAAGCGGTTATATCGACCGCCATCGGCGCTGAAGGCATCGCGCACACCGATGGCAAGGACATCGTGCTAGCGGAAAGCGCCACTGAATTCGCCGATGCGATCATCGCCCTGCACGATGATCCGCAGCGCGCAGCTGACATCGGCAAGCATGCACGAACGCTGGTTGAGAGGCGGTACTCCGACAAGCCCATCGTGCAGCAACTGACTGCGTTCTATAAGCAGCTGCTGAAGCGATGAAACTGCTGGTGCTGCTGAGCCGCGTGCCATTCCCGTTGGAGAAGGGCGATAAGCTGCGTGCGTATCACCTGATATCGCGCTTGGCCCGGAGGCACGAGGTGCACCTGCTCTGCTTGAGCGATGCCCCGACGGACCCGGCGCATGTGCAACACCTGGCCTCTTTCTGCTCCAGCATCGAGGTGATCCGTTTGCGGCGCTGGCAAATCATGCTGAAGTTGATCACCGCCGTGTTCACGCGCCTGCCAGTGCAGGTGGTCTACTTCCATCATCGGCATGCGCAGCGCCGGATCGATGCGGCGATCGACCGCATCAAGCCTGACCATGTGCTCTGCCAGCTCGTGCGCACCACGGAATACGTGCGGCGCCGCTACGACCTGAGCAAGACGCTCGATTACATGGATACCCTGAGCAAGGGCATGGAGCGCCGCACAGAGACCTCCCACTTCTACCTGAAGCCGATCCTACGCCTGGAGACCCGCCGTCTGATCCGTTACGAGAACCTCATGTTCGACCAGTTCGACCATGCGTTGATCATCAGCGCGCAGGATCGCGACTTCATCTATCACCCTTGGCGCGACCGAATGTCCGTTGTGCCCAATGGCGTTGATATGGACCATTTCACGCCGCAGGATGAAGAGCCGCGCTACGACCTGCTCTTTACCGGGAACATGAACTACCCGCCTAACATCGACAGCGTGCTCTACCTGGTGCAGAAGGTGCTTCCCATCGTACGGCGAGCCTTGCCCAACACCAGCTTGCTCATCAGCGGCGTGGATCCCAGCGCCAGCGTGCGCGCATTGGCTGAACGCGACCCGTTGATCACCGTGACTGGCTGGGTGAAGGACATCCGGAAATCGTATGCGGCGGCGCGTCTCTTCGTGGCTCCCATGCAGATCGGCACCGGGCTGCAGAACAAATTGCTCGAGGCCATGGCCATGCGCAAGCCATGCATCACCAGCGCCCTGGCCAACAATGCGGTAGGAGCGCCACCCGGCGAGGCGATCCTGATCGGCGAGAAGCCCGAGGAATATGCGACGCTAATCATCCGCCTGCTCCAGAACCCGGACGAGCGCGAGCGCATTGCCCGAAATGGACACGATTTCGTGCGGGCTCATTTCGATTGGGACCGCAGTGCCATGGACCTCGACCGCGTGATCAGCGGCCAAACGCCCACCGCACCCGGCCTACCTTAGCCGCCACGCATCGCATATGGAGAACGGATTCGACCCTATCGAAGAAGCCATCGCCGACATACGCGCCGGCAAGGCCGTAATCGTTGTGGATGACGAGGACCGCGAGAACGAAGGCGACTTCATCACTGCGGCGCGCAACGCCACGCCAGAGATGGTGAACTTCATGGCCATGCACGGGCGTGGCCTGATCTGCGCGCCGCTCACCGAGGAACGTTGCCAGGAACTGGAATTGGACCTCATGGTGCGCGACAATACCGCGCTGCATGAAACGCCTTTCACCGTGAGCGTGGATCTCAAGGGCCATGGCACCAGCACCGGGATCAGCGCGAGCGACCGGAGCAAGACCATGCTCGCCCTCATCGATCCGGCCATGCGAGCGGGCGACTTCGCGCGCCCGGGTCACATCTTCCCGCTGAAAGCGCGCAACGGCGGCGTGCTGCGCCGCACAGGTCACACTGAAGCTGCGATCGATCTTGCCCGCTTGGCGGGCTTCGAGCCAGCAGGCCTCATCGTGGAGATCATGAATGACGATGGCTCCATGGCGCGGCTGCCCGAACTGCGCGTGATCGCCAAACGCTTCGGCTTGAAGCTCGTCAGCATCGAGAACCTGGTGGCCTATCGCATGCGCGCCGAGCGCATCATCGAGCGCCAGATCGATGTGAAGCTGCCCACGCGCCACGGCGACTTCGACCTGATCGCCTACAAGCAGACCACCACCGGCGAAGAGCATCTGGCGCTGGTGAAAGGAACCTGGGCACCTGACGAGCCTGTTCTGGTGCGGGTGCATTCATCGTGCGTCACCGGCGACATCTTCGGCAGCTGCCGCTGCGATTGCGGCCCACAGCTGCACCGAGCCATGCAGATGATCGAGGCCGAAGGCAAAGGCGTGATCGTGTACATGCAGCAGGAAGGGCGCGGCATCGGCCTCTTGAACAAGCTGAAGGCGTACAAGCTGCAAGAGCAAGGCGCGGATACCGTGGAGGCCAACCTGATGCTCGGCTTCGACATGGACGCGCGCGATTACGGCGTTGGCGCGCAGATCCTGCACGACCTCGGATTGAGCAAACTGCGGTTGCTCACGAACAACCCGCGCAAGCGCACCGGCCTGATCGGTTACGGGCTCGAGATCACCGAGAACGTGCCCATCGAGATCGCTTCCAATCCGCATAACGAGCGATACCTGCGCGCCAAGAAGGAGAAGCTCGGCCACAACCTCAAGTTGAAGCCTGACGGACACCGTCACTGAATCGCGTCATGTTCCGCGTGCTCAGAAGCAGCGCCGGCGCCGGCAAGACGCACTCGCTTGTGAAGCATTACCTGGAGGCCTGCTTGCGCACGGATGACCCCGCCGCGTACCGCCGGGTGCTGGCCCTCACCTTCACGAACAAGGCGGCCGCTGAGATGAAAGCGCGCGTGATCGACTACCTCGAGCGCTTGGCGAGAGGCGGATCACTGATGCTGCGATGAACGATGTGGCCGCACACCTGCGCGCGACCACCGGTGCAAGCGACGAACGAATCAAAGAGCGCGCGGCCGCCGTGCTCGAACATATGTTGCATCATTGGGGTGATGCGGCGATAAGCACGATCGACTCGTTCACACGTCGCGTCGTGCGACCCTTCGCACGAGAACTGCGCCTGCATCACGACCTGCGCATGACCACTGAGGAATCGTGGTACCGCGACCGCGCTGTGGATGACCTATTGGCCAAAACAGGAACCGATCCGGATGTCACGGAAATGCTCACCTCCACCATCGCGCAGCTGCTAGTCGATGAGGAGGCATGGGATCCTGGAGCGCCGCTGCAACGCCTCAGCCTGCAACTCGGGAAAGAGGATGCCATGCCAGGGCTCGCAGCACTGCGCGAAACGGATATCCGCACCATTAAAGGCATCATCGCGCGGCTTCATAACGCGAACGAGGAATTCCGTGACCGCCTGCGGGAGCTTGGTGCTTCGGCCTTGCGACTGATCGAAAACGAAGGACTGAATGTCAGCGACCTGAACCGAGGCCCCAGCGGATTCCATGGATTCTTCACGAAACTGGCCGCCTTCGACACGGATTGGAATACTCCCAATTCGTATGTCCTGAAAGTGCTTGATAAGGACGATTGGGGAAGCGGCTCCATCGCACCCGATGCGGCAAGCCGGTTGGCACGCATCACGCCCGCGCTGCGCGAATCGCTATCGCGCGGCATGGCCATGCTTGAGGAAGGGCAAGCGGCATACTTCACTCGCCGCGCTGTCCTGCGGCAATTGCCCGCCGCCTTCACCTTGGGCGAATTGGGCCGATGCCTGGAACAGCGCAAACAAGATGACGGCGTTGCCTTCTTCAGCGACCTCACCCGCTTAGTGTCGGAATTGGTGAAGGATGAGCCCGCTCATTACATCCATGAGCGATTGGGCGAGCGCTATCAGCATTATCTCATCGACGAGTTCCAGGACACCTCTCTCCTGCAATGGTCGACACTGCTTCCGTTGATCACCAATGCATTGGCCTCCGGTGGTTCAGCCCTCCTCGTTGGCGATGCCAAGCAGGCCATCTATCGCTGGCGGAATGGCGAAGCGCGTTTGTTCCAGAGCCTCCCGAACCTGTTCGGCATGGCGAGCGACCCTCAACGATCTGAACATGAGAAGGCGCTGATCCGTCATCATGCGCCCATCGCACCACTCGCAGACAACCATCGCTCTGCACCGGAGATCATCGCGTTCAACAACGCGCTCTTCTCCGCACTGAAGGCGAATCTCTCCCCTTCCCTCAAGTCCGTTTACGACCACCACGAGCAGCGGCCTTTCAAGAAGGAACCCGGCCTCGTGCATCTCGAGTGCTTGGATGCATCGATCACCGGCGATACGGCGAAGGACCGCAAGGCCGAGTTCATGCTGAGGTGCATCTGGGAGTCCATATCTGACGGTTTCGCCCCGGGCGATATCGCTGTGCTGGTGCGCAGCAATATCAGGGGGCAAGAAATGGCTCAAGCCCTGGTAACCGCGGGCTATCGCATCACTTCGCCTGACGGGCTTCATCTGGGTGGCGATGTCGTTACCGAAACGATCATCGACTTGCTGCGCGTGCTCGATAAGGCCGATGCTGCAGCAGCATCCCGAGTGATGCAGCGGATGGCGCAACTGCAAGCTCCCAATGGCGCGCTCACCGTGGATCCCTTTGGCGGCAGCGAAGCCGTGATAGATCCGTTAAGCGAGGTGCGCGGGATGCTGCGAACGGATGGAACCGAATCGGTCCGCACCACGCTCAGCGCGCTGGTTGCTGATCTGCTCCGGATAATCGGCATTGATCCAGGCTTGGATGCACGGGCGCTCGCGCTCATCGATGAGGCGCACGCCTTCTCGAAGGATCATGGCCAAACGGTGTCCGGATTCCTGCAGCATTGGGAGCGGAAAGGCAGCGACCGCAGCCTTTCGCCGCCGCCGGACCGCGATGCGATCCAAGTGATGACCATCCATAAATCGAAAGGCCTCGAATTCCCGGTAGTGATCATGCCCAGCACACGCATGGCCGTTTCGCAGCGTGACCTTCTTTGGACAACGAGCACCGAAGCCATCACCGGCCTTCCCTACGCGCTCGTGAAGCCCGATGCGAAACTTGCTAATGCTGGAATTCCTGAGCTGACGGAGGAAGAGGACTTGACGATGATGGATAATCTGGACCTGCTGTATGTCGCCTTCACACGACCGGTGCAAAGGCTCTATGCTATGCCTTCAGCTTCTCGCGCTGATAAAGTCACCACTGGTTTACTGCAATGGATGGAGTCGAATGGTGGCGGCCCAACGTGGACTTCCGGTTCGCGGACACAGCCATGGAGAGAGGCTCCGCCATCGCGTACCGAGATGCTCAAACCCGTTGCCACGAGCACAGAGCGCTGTCAACCTCGCATGAAACGCGATGCGCCGGCGAAATGGGACCCGCATCACCCTGTTGCAGCGCGCGAACTGGGCGACATCGCGCACCAGGTCCTCGGCAAGGTCATCGGCCTCGACGATCTGCGCTCAGCCATCGACAGGGCTAAGGACGAAGGGATCCTCGGCAATGTGGACCCCGAAGCGCTCTTCGATGGCCTGCACGCTTTGCTCTCCCGATCGGATGTGGCGCCTTGGTTCAGTGCGGGCAGCGAGGTGCGCACCGAGGCCGCTATCATCGACGACGATGGCCGGACGTTGAGGCCTGACCGGGTGATGCTCGATGGTGCGCAGGCGCGCGTGCTCGACTATAAGACCGGGGCACCATCCGATACGCATCACGACCAAGTTCGCGGCTACATGCACCTGCTCGGTCGACTCGGCTTCTCACAGGGTCAAGGCGCGCTGCTCTATCTGGGATCCGGCGAACTCATTCCTGTCACTTCATGAGCGTCACCATCCGCACGCTTCCGTTCTACAGTCTTTCGCTGCATCAGCTCCACGATCTGCTGCTGCTGCGCGAACGGATCTTCGTGGTGGAGCAGCAGTGCATCTATCCTGAGATCGATGGCTTGGATCCTGATTGCCTGCATGTGATCGCGGAGGACGAGCGCGGTGAACTTGTGGCCTGCGCGCGCATACTGCCACCGGATCAACGTGGCGTGCCGCACATTGGCCGCGTGGCCGTGCGGATCGATAAGCGTGGCGGTGGCATCGCACGCGAGCTCATGCGCATCGCGATGCAGGAATCAGCGCTCGCGCATGGCACCGAAAAGTGCGCATTGGCAGCGCAGACCTACTTGGAAGGATTCTATGCGAGCCTCGGCTTCTTGCGGACCAGCGACGACTACCTGCTGGATGGTCTCCCGCACGTGGACATGGCGCGCTAGCACTCAGCGCAGCAGCGAGAAGTGCCCAATGTAATCCTTGGAGCGGGCGCCCCACTCCTTCACCCGTGCGGTGTAAACGAAGGTGCTAGTGGGCAAGTCATCGCCGCTCCAGCCGGCCTCCGTGTCACTGGTTCGGAAGCGCTCCACGCCCCATCGGTCGTAAATCACGAGTTCGTACTCGCGGGCACCCACCACGATCGGCCGCCACAGATCGTTCTTCCCATCGCCATCGGGCGTGAATGCATTGGGCGCATTGAACAGATGATCGCTCACGATCACCAGGCGCGAGGTGGAATCGGTGCACCCATGCTCTGTGGTCACCAGTTGCGTGATGATGTATTGCCCGGGCTCCGCGAAACTGTATTGGACACTTGAATCGCTGAACGTCCGCCCTTCAATCCAATACCCCATTCCACTGCCAGGGACGAAAAGTCATCGACCTGAATGTTCGGTTGCAACAGGCTCACCTCGTCTGGCAATGCCACGAAAGCCGCAACGGGACTGGGATGAACCACTACGGCGCCGGGCCGGTATGCTGTTATCGATGCGATGCAACCGGAGCTCGTGGTTATCGTCAGCCCTACAGGATACGTCCCTGCCGATTCGTACACATGGCTGAAGGCGCTATCGGTACGCATGGTACCATCGCCAAGGGTCCCTTGGAGCGTGAAGGGCGTCCAAGCAGTACTGAGACTGCTGAACGGGAATTCTGTCCGAGGCAAGCAAGCGAACCATTGATGAAATCGGCAACCGGATATGGGTACACCGTGATTGAATCGGTGAATTGCGCAGTGCATCCGAATTCCGTGATCGTCAATGTTACCGGGTGAACACCAACAGCCATGAACGCGACTTGCGTATTAGCCCCTACCGCATCACTCGGCACGCCTCCACCCAGGTCCCAAGTGATGCTCGCGCCGCCACCGGCCGCTCCAAGCGCGGTCAATAATGCGGTTTGCCCCGGACAGCGGATCGAAGGCCTATAGAAGAAGGCATCAGGCGGAACATGCACATCGAAGACTCTGAAGGCGTGTCGGCGCACACCGGGCCATTCCTTGCGATCAGCATCACGGTATGGAAGCCCGGTGCTGAATATGTCCACGAGGGATCGGCCACGGCGCTCTGATCCGCTCCGTTGCCAGGATCATCGAAGTCCCATGCGTAAGCGGTGGCATCCATGCTCTGATTCTGGAACATATGCGTGAGCGACTCGCAGAATTCAATCTGCTCGGCGAATGCGGCCTGCGGTTGCGGGTAAACCTGCACATTAGTAGTGAACGATGCTGAGCACCCGAAGGCCGTAGCGGTTACTGTGACCGGCTGCGCTCCTATCGGGTTGAACTGCGCTGTTACCGGATTGCCAGTGAATACCGCTGGTGTAGCGCCAGCGCCCAAATCCCAGCTGATCACGGCACTCGGATCGAACTGGCCTGTTGCTTCCAATGTGATCACGGATGGACCGCATGCCAATGCAGGCAGAAAGGTCGGTTGCACCGGAGGCGCCACGAGGTAATTGGCGATCGTGGTATCGGCGCATGGCGCACCCGGGTTCGCAATCAGTGTCACAGAATAGGTCCCCGGCGCAGGATAGGTGTAGGTCGGAGAGAAGGCTGTGCTCACATCGGCAGTCGTGTTGGGATCGCCGAAATCCCACGACCAGGACTGCGCGCCCACGCTCTGGTTGCTGAAGACCTGTGTGAGGCCAGCGCACGCCTGGGTCGGTGTCTGAACGGCGATCGCGGCTTGCACATTCGCATCGCACAGCACTACACGGAACATGAAATCGCGCCGGGCCGTGTTCAGGAGCACACCGTTCCGGTACTCTTCCACGCATATGCCAACCGTGAAAGTGCCAAGAAGCGTCGGATGCACGGTGAGCAATCCAGTGACAGGATCGATGGCGATCGGCGGGCTGCTGTCAATCGGATTCGTGCCGGAATAGCCATTGGCATAGTTCACGGGCAAGTAGGGTGGCGGCGAAGCCATCGGCGCCGGATCAAAGGCATCGGCTCCTTGGAAGGGTGCGCAGATCGAATAAACGAGCACATCGCCATCGGGATCCGTGCCGCTCTGATCGAACACCATGTCCTGATTCAGGCAAAGCGCGATGGCCGGCAGGTCGCTGAACTGCACTGAGCTATTCACAGCGTTCGGCGGACCAGGTATGGTAACCGCGCAAGTGAGCCCTTGCTGACCTGCGAGATTCACCATGGCAGGCGTTCGGCAGCATCGCTGATATGCGATCGTATAGCCACCGGCCATTGGAGGTAGATTGAACACGTGCACATACACCGCGGTCCGCACGCATACCGTTGGAGGCGCCGAGAGGCACGGATCATTCAGCACCACCGGCACCGTGATCTCCTGCGTGAAATCAACGAAGGCGCTCTCCACGAAGTTTCCATTCGCGCGGTACACCGCGATCTGGGCCTGCGCATCGAAGCCCGTGTTATTCGTGTTATCCGGGCGCAATCCCGATACAACTGCAAGGTCACGCGGTACTGATTGCCTCCAAGGTGCTCGTAGTACATCTCGCCACCGATGATGTGCGTGGCATGCATCGTTAACGCGGCGCCTAGCTTCATGAAAATCGCGGCGATATATCGGAAGCTCGCGATCATCAGATTACCGGAGCAAGGTTATGTGGCCTGAATGCTCACCGCCTTCCTCCATCCGCAGCACGAAATAATAGGTACCATCGGGAAGGCCATCGCCATCCCATTGATTCTTGTAGTTCTGTGCTTCAAGGACCTTGTTGCCCCATCGACCGAAAACGGTGAGCTCGTTTGGGTAGTATTGGATGTTATCGATCACGAACCTGTCGTTCACCCCATCGCCATTGGGTGAGAAAACATTCGGAATCCGGATGGGGTCGCCAGTCACGATGATGGTCGCGTAGGCTGTATCGGTGCAACCGAATGCGTTCGAAACGATGAGCGAGACCGGATGCACACCGGGCCAATTCGCCACCCAAGTCGCGATTGAGCCAGTTGACGGCAGCGCGCCCCCGCTCACCATCCATGACCACTGCGCTATGGGCGCTCCAACCGCAGCACTTGCGTCGGTAAACACAACACTTGTTCCGAGTGGCAAGGGCGACGCCGGGGCCTGTGTGAAAGCAGCACTGGGTAGCGGATATTGCGTTACCGTCGATACATAAGAACCCGTGCAGCCATTCTCTGTCACTGTGAGCGTGATTGGATTATTCCCAGGAGCAGGGAAGTTCACGGTAACGAGGCTATCGGAACTCGTGGAGGGCATGGCACCGTTTGCGAACTGCCAAGATAACAAGGCACCTGGGCCATACAAGCCTCTGGCCGCGAGAACCACTGACGGCGTTCCGCACATCGGCAGCGGCACATCGAAGAATGGAACGGGCGGGATATTCACCGTGAAGCGAGCGGTTGCCGTATCGGCACACGTGCTTCCGGGGTTGGCGATCAAAGTGGCCAGATAGGTGCCCGACTCTGGAAAAGTGAAGGCAGGATTGAATAGCGAGCTCGTATCGGCATCACTGCCATCCACGCCGAAATCCCAATGCCAGGTCGATGCCCCGAACGAAGCATTGCCGAATGCGACGTGAGGTCATCGCAAATCTCACTGGCAGGCTGCGCTGTTGAATGGCTGCTGCAACCTGTGCATCGCAGGGCACCACTTTGAAAAGGAAATCCCGACGTCCCTCATTCAGGAGCACTCCATTGCGGTACTCCTGAACCATTACGCCCACCGTGAAATTGCCTTGGACATTGGGAGTCAATGTCAAAAGGCCGGTTACAGGATCGATCCCGATGACCGGAGCCGAATCGATCGGGTAGTTCTCAGAGTAACCAGCGCCCCAGTTCACAGGGACATAAGGCGGCGGTGCCGGAATTGCCGGATTCGGATTGAGAAAGCTGGCTCCATCATATGGCGTGCACAGCGCATACGCCAGCGAATCGCCGTCCGGGTCGCTGGCGCTGTGGTCGAAGGCGAGTGCGGCCCCCAAGCAGAGCGCGATCGGCGGCAACGCATTGAAGCGAGCCGAGCTATTGACTGCGTTCGGCGTCCCAGGAATTCGCACGGTTACCGTGAGACCGGCATCGCCGGGATTCAGCAAGTTCGAGATGATCGATGTGCGGCAGCAACGCTGATATGTAAGCACATAGCCATTGGCATTGTCCGGCAAGCTGAATGTTCCGGAATAAGTGGTAGTCTCAACACAAATGTCCGGGGGCAGCGTAAGGCAGGGTGAATCGAGCACGATCGGAACCTGCGTAGCGCCCGGGAAAGCGAGCTGTTGCACTTGCACGAACGCACCCGTAACACCGTCAAAAACGCCAATCGGAGCCAATGCATCGAAGGCCGCACCGGTGCAATCGCGATAAAGTCTCAGCACGACTTGGTATTGGCCATTCCCAAGGCGGTCGTAATGCATCTCCCCTCCAATGATATGGGTGGCGCAGGCGGTGCTGGTCATGAATATCGAAACACAGAAGACCCAAGCGCATCGCAGCATGGTTCTAGGACAGCATGCAGCGGAGGTTGGTTGCCTGAACATGCCTCAGAGCGGCTTATGCACCTTTGATAAGGCTGTTTCCCATTCGCCTGCTTCCGCGATCTCGTAGGCGCCACCAGCGCACAAGAGCATTTCTTGCACTCGAACCTGCTCCGGGTAGGCACTGGCATCAACCTCGTGCATGAGCCAGTGCTTACCCAAAGGCTGAAGCTCGGAGAATCGGCGTGGCCCATCAATACGGAAGAGCCGCCCCGTCCCCTTCATCCGCCGATAAGCCGGATAACCATCAACGTGGAACCTATCTTCCCCGGCGCTCATGCGTTTCCTTGAATCACTCGCCCAAAAGCTCCTAGAAACCGGAACGGACCTGCGCGATGTGGCAGTAGTGCTGCCAAGTCATCGTGCTGGCGTTCACCTGCGAAAGTACCTCGCTCAAGCCAATGGCGGTCCGCTCTGGAGTCCGGATCTGACGGAACCCAGCGGCTTCATGTCGCGAATCGCAGGATTCCGGCTCTTTGACGCTACGGAGGCTGTACTTCGCTTGTACAAGACATACGAGCAGATGGTAGGCGCGCAAATCGAGCCATTGTCTGAATTCGTCGCCTGGGCCCCGCCAACATTGAGCGATTTCAGCGACGCTGATGGCCACCTGCTCGACTTGGATGTTCTATATCGCGACCTGCGCAGTTACCATGAGCTTGAAGCTTGGAGCTTCCTCGAGGCCAAGCCCCTCTCAAGCGCGCAGAAGATGGAAATGGAGCGCTGGCAGCGCATGGGACAGCTTCATAGAGCATTCGACAAGGAATGCCGATCGATGCGCGCAGGACATCATGGCCTGATTGCCAGGGTGGCTGCGGAGCGGGTATCGCAGGCTGCATGGCGATCACCTTGGAAACACGTGTGGTTCGCAGGGCTGAATGCTATGGACCCAGCGCTCATGGCCGTAGCGGATGCATTGAAGAACCAAGGGCTGAGCCACTTTGCATGGGATGCTGATCGCTATTACCTCGATGATGAGCGAAACGCTGCAGGCCGATTCCTGCGACGGTCAATAGCCAGGCTTGGCGAAGGTTCCGTGCCATTGAAGGACCTCGTCAGGATGGAGTCCAGGCGGATCGATGCGGTTGCGGTTCCGGATGAGGCCGCTATGTCGCGCTTCGCATCACAGTGGGCCGCTGAATTGGCCCCTTCTGATCGTGATCAAGCCGTGATCATCCTCGCGGATGAGAACCTCTTGATGCCGATGCTCGAGTGCTTTCCTGCGGAGATCGCACCCTTGAATGTGACCATGGGCATCGCACTCAAAGATCTACCTGGATCAACCTTGGAGAGGTCTTGGTTCAATCTGCTCGAACATGCTGATGAAGCCGGCCGTTTCCTGCGCACTGACTTCGAGGCCTTGATCACGCATCCTTACCTGCACGAAAGTCAAAGCACGCTCGACGTGCTGAAGCGGATCAGCGGGAGAACAACGTCGCTTGAGGAGATACGCACGGCAAGTGTTGGGCTATCAGCACAACGGGCAATGCTCGATGCGCTTGTTCCATCAACGCGCGTGACAGCGCACAGCCACCGACTGGAGGCCTTGCATGCTTGGGCCGCGCAAGCGCGCAGTGGCGATAGCCTCGCTCAAGAGTCGCTCTTCACCATGGCACGCTCTCGTGAAGTCTTCGACCGTTCATGCATTACGATTCTGGGCGGCATCCCCGATATCAGGTCATACGCCACAATGCGCCTGCGCGACCTGCAACGAGACAAGCTCCCCTGCACGGCGAACCGCTCAAGGGGCTGCAAGTGATGGGGATGCTTGAAACACGTGCACTGGATCACGCGCATGTGTTGATCCGTAGCGCCAGTGAAGGATCTCTTTCAGGGTTGGAGCCCCCGGCCTCCTGGATACCGAACCAGATCAGGCAACGTTTCGGCTTGCCCGCGAGCACCGATGCCGAAGCGATCATTAGTTATCACGTGCATCGACTTCTCCACAGCGCGAAGCGCATCACGCTTGCGCATGTCTCAAACGACCAAGGCGCCGAACGGTCGCGCTTCGTTACGATGTGGCAGCACGCCTTCGCTGAGAATGAATCCACCCAGATGGCAGACCATGCCGTTTCGGCGCCCGTCGCAGCGCGGTCAGGCCTAGCTATCAGTGTGGCCAAATCGCCTGCGGTCATGCGCCAATTGCAAGCCATGGCGTCGAAGGGATTCTCACCTACTGCACTAGGACACTGGCTTCGCTGTCCGCTCGATTTCCATGCGCGATACATGCTCGGACTCCGTGAGGCTGAGATGAACGATGGGCAATTGGCCATGAACCACATAGGCAGCGCTGTGCATGCTACGTTGGAAACCATGCTCAGGCCCAAACTTGGAACGCGGCTCACACCCGGCTTCATCGGACGAGCCCGCGCTGAGGCGCATGCTCTGCTCATGGAGCATCTGATCAAATCCGGTCATCCGCCTGACACGCTCACCACTGGTCGCAATCGGCTTGTGATCGAGATGGCGGTTCACGGGCTCTGCCGCTTTCTTGAACAGGAAGAACGACGAGTTCAGGAAGAAGAGACTATTGTTCTGGACGTTGAGAAGCGCCACTCGGCCTTGATGGCAAATGGCGCTCGCCTCGCTGGCACCATCGACCGCATCGACATGCGCTCAGGAATGTGCTGTGTCCTGGATATCAAGACCGGAAAGGCGGACCCGGGCAAGCTGAAGATCGATCTGGAGGATAGCGTTGTGCTTGACGCCAGCATGAACATGGCCGTGCAGTTGGTCTGCTATGCGATACTCTGCTTTGGCGCCAGCCCTGAATTGGAACGCCTTCAGGCCGGACTGGTCACATTGCGCAAACCGGCACCGCAGGGCGTGCACTGGCTGCTCGTGAATGGAAGTCCGATCATACGTAGATCCGACTTGCCCGCCCTGGAGAACATGGTGCAGCGCGTCATGGATGATATCATGAACCCTGCTATACCGTTCGCTCATAAAGTCGATGCCGATAACTGCATCGCTTGCGCTTGATGAAAATGAAAGCGGGGAACCGATGTTCCCCGCTCCTGAATCGAAACTACGGCCTTAGCGATAAGCGATCTTGTGTGTGGTCGTCTCACCGTTACGGGTGAGTTTCAGGTAATACACGCCACTGCTCATGCTGGTGAGGTCCATATCCTTACGATACGTGCCCTCGAAATTGCGAAGCGTCTCATTGAACACAGACTGCCCGATGGCATTGCTCACCTCAACAGTGACATCCGTGGCGTTAGGCACAGAGAAATAGAAGGTGAAGCGACCCTGATTCGGGTTCGGAAGAATCGTCACAGAACCATCTTCCTCCGCCGAAGCCAAGCCTTTGTAGATAATGCCGGTCTGGTCGCGACCACCCAATGAGACGTAGTAGTTGGCATTCACAGCTGATTCTGCGGTGAAAGCATCATTCACGAGCTCGAATTCACCTTTCCCAGTAACCGGTATGGTTGCGATCACCATCTCCTGCCCAGCTCGCATCGTGATATCGAAGCTGCTCACCGGCATTATCCCGAACCCCGCGTATACCTGATAATTGAATGCGCCGTTCTCGCGAACCGCACCAGATTTCATCACAGGCAGGAATTGGGTGACTGCTCCTTCTTGTCGAATGGTGCCCAAGGAGGCTCCGCTCGAGCGATCCCAACGGATCGTGAAAACCAAGCTTGAGAAGATTCCATCGAAGTCACCGGACGGACGCGCCCGTACCTCGAGTTTATCGCCGTTCCGGTAAAGGCCAATATCCACATTGCCAGCTGACTGGGCCATTACCGGCGCCATGCCAATTGCGAGAATTGCCGTGAAGAGGGTCTTGGTGAACTTCATCGCGTGATTGTTTTCGGGTGACTTCTCCTTGAAGCCGCCGCAATATAGACGCAAAGCCCCGAGGGCCGCAATGGCCTGTTCTGATTTAGAGGCCAATGTGGAAATGCCAAGAAACCGAACAGGGGCCCTTTTTCAAGGACCCCTGCGCGGTAAACCTGCAAGGAATGATTGGAACCAGCCCAAGACCAGGAAGAAGGCCTTGGTTAAGAGCTAGACGGGCCACCAAAAGGAGGGTTGCCCGTCCCCCCTGGAAAAAAATCAGTCACGGAGTGAATTTGTAGCCAACACCCCGCACAGAGTGGAAATACTGGGGCTGGCGCGGATCGTCACTGAAGCACTTCCGAAAGGCAACAATGAAATTATCGATGGTGCGCGTGGTGGGGAACACGTTGTAGCCCCAAACCTTCCTCAGGATCTCCTCGCGAGAGACCACTTCCCCAGCCTTTTCGACCAAGAGCCTCAGCAGCAAGGCCTCGCGTTGCGTCAGTTGGCGCATCACACCATCTTTCCCTGTTGCCTCATAGCTGCCGAAATCGATTCGGCCTCCGGCGAAGGTGAAAACGCTTGTGGCGGCATCTGCAATGGGTTCTGTTCGCTTGGCAACCAGCTTACCCACACGCAAAAGCAGTTCTGTAAGATCGAAGGGCTTGCTCAGGTAATCGTCTCCTGCCTGCAGCCCCCTTATGCGATCAGCAGGTGCATTTCGTGCCGTGAGGAAAAGCACAGGCATGGTATTGCCCTCGAGCCGCACGGTCTCAACCACATTGAAACCATCCACTCCAGGAAGCATCACGTCCATGATCACCGCATCGAAATGCGCCCCGCGCAGTCGCTCAAGCGCTTCTGGGCCTGTTTGCGCCGTGGAAACCGAATAGCCCTCGAGCTCGAGGTTCAGCTTCAAGGTGCTGCGCAAGGTGGGCTCGTCCTCAACGAGCAGGATGCGGTCGCCAGCCATGCCGCAAAGATGGACAACGGCCTAGCCAAACGCTGGCTGGTACTTTTGGCGCATGCCCTTCACCGCGCTACAAGCCGAACAAGCCAACACCTTCTGCGAGCACACCCTGATCTCGCATCTGAGCATCCGATTCAGTGTGGACAAGAATGGCCAGCTCTGCGCCACCATGCCGGTTGACCGCCGCACGGTGCAGCCGATGGGCCTTCTGCACGGTGGTGCCACCGCTGCCTTAGCCGAGACCTTGGGCAGCGTGGGGTCTGCACTGCTCGTTGGCGCTGAGGGCAAAGACACCGTTGGCATCGAACTGAACGTGAACCATTTGAAAGGCGTTCGCAGCGGAAAAGTGACCGCAACCGGTGAACTGCTGCTGCAGGCCGTACCACGTATATAGGACATTAAAGGTGCGCAACGAGGCCGGCGAGCTCTGCGCCATCTGCCGCCTCACGAACATCATCATCGAGCGGCGTTGAGCGGTGCTGCGTTGATCGACGAGCTACTTCGGCGGAACGCCACGTTCGCGGCATTCCGACTGCCGGGACAGCAGACAGTAGTGTACATCCAGCACGATGAGCAGCTCCGTCCGCCGCATGCGGGCCAACGTTGCTTCGTGCTGGCCCCGTTCGATGGGATTGATGGCCCGGGCCGGCATATTCGGCCTGACGAAGGCTCCTTCTGGACTCTGATTCGCTCTGAACACGGGCACGGAGCAACGAAGCGGGAAGCCATGGAACCAAGCGCGGGTTGAATCGTGAAGGCTACGCGCGCGCAGTCGAACAGGTCGTCCCTTTCCATTCAAAGCGGGATCGCGGAGAAGCTCGTGCTGGCGCGAACAATCGATGCCGGTGTGAACGGACTTTCCATCAGGGCGCTCTTCGTCGCTGCCACGCGGCGCTGCCAGATGCCTTCATCGCCATTGCGCAAACAGAACAGTTCGGCCTTTGGCTGGGCGCCTCACCTGAACGCTTGCTCGCCGTTAGAGGGAGGCAAGTTGAAGTGGACGCACTCGCCGGAACGATGCCATTGGAGCTGGCGCCGAATGCAGCGCTGGATTGGGGAAAGAAGGAACGCGAAGAGCAGGCGATCGTGACCCGCATGATCATGTCTGAAATGCAAGAGGCAGGCGTGCGTGAACTGCGTGCAAACGATGTGATCGTGAAGCAGGCCGGGCCTGTTGCGCATTTGCACACGCGTATTACAGGCCGGCTGCTTGAAACAAACGTGTTGGATCTCGCCAAGGCGCTGCATCCGACACCGGCGGTTGGCGGCTCTCCGACGAATGCTGCTATCGACCTGATCCGGCGGCTTGAACCTCGAAGCCGTGTACTCTATGCAGGCTATTGGGGTCCGATGCACGCCGAAGACGCCGACCTCTTCGTGAACATCCGCTGCATGGAGCTGTTCGATAATCAAGCACTGCTGCATGTCGGCGCAAGGATCACGCACGACTCGGATCCCGACCGCGAATGCGATGAAGTGGAGCGCAAGGCGCGCACCTGGCTCGACCTCATCGACGCGCAACGCGCTGCCGGATAGCTTCGCGGCCGGGGCCAACCGGCTTCCAGCCGGTTGCGCGACAAGCCTATTTTCACTTGAAGACCTCCAATCATTTCACCGCTGCGGCACTTGCGCAACTGTGCGCTGCCAAAGGCATCCGCCATGCGGTCATCAGCCCGGGATCACGCAGCGCGCCGCTCGTGATCGCCTTCACGCAGCAAGAAGGCATGCAGTGCATGCAAGTCATCGACGAGCGCAGCGCAGCATTCTTCGCTTTGGGCATGGCACAGCAACTGCACGCGCCGGTCGCGCTCATATGCACCAGTGGAAGCGCCGTGCTCAACTACGGCCCTGCCATCGCCGAGGCGTTTTACCAGCGCATCCCGCTGCTGGTGATTACCGCCGATCGCCCGGAGGAATGGGTCGACCAAGGCGAAGGGCAAGCGATCAGGCAGCAAGGCGTGCTCGCGTTGCACATGAAGAAGGG
Organism: Flavobacteriales bacterium; assembly: GCA_016713865.1. GTDB lineage: Bacteria > Bacteroidota > Bacteroidia > Flavobacteriales_F > PHOS-HE28 > PHOS-HE28. The sequence goes on from JADJOG010000017.1 coordinate 25,068, forward strand.
CGTGCAGCTGCCGCGCTTGGCAAGCGATGATCTCGCACGTTGGCATGGCGGCCGTTTGATCAACGAAGCGATTGATGCCACGCTGTTGCCAGTGCCGGGGCCGGTGCATGTGAATGTGCCTTTCGCAGAGCCGTTGTATGGCCTGGATCAGCAGGCTTCCAGCCTGCTGGGCGCGGAGCGCGAACGGGCTGGAAGCCCGTTATCCAGGCCCATCGCCCAAGTGCTGACCGAGTCCTTCGTCCTGCCCGAGCATGCGCGTTGGCTCATCGCGAACCTGAACCGGAGCAAGAAGGTGATGGTGCTCGGCGGTCAAGGGCAGTGGAGCGATGCGTTGAAACAGCAATTGAATCAACTGGCTTCACTTCCACAGGTAACCGTGATGGTAGAGGCCACCAGCAACCTCGACGACGAGAGTTTCATCACCTGCATCGACCGCGCGATCGAAGGCGTGAACGAGACGAACGAGAACGATCTCATGCCCGATTTGCTAATCACCTTCGGCGGTGCGGTTGTGAGCAAGCGCATCAAGGGCCTGCTGCGGAAGTGGAAACCAGAGCAGCATTGGAACATCGATGCGGGGCAGCGGCACTACGACACCTACCAAAGCCTCACGCACGACATCGCCGTGAGTCCGGAGGTCTTCTTCGCGCAAATCGCCGCCAGCGTGAAGCCGAGTGAGAGCATCTACGGCGAGGCCTGGCGCATGGTGGATGACCGCACACGCGAGCGCCACCAGAACATCCTGAACGACACGCCTTGGTGCGACCTCAAAGCGAGCGAGATCATCCTCCAGCACATCCCCGATGGAAGTGATGTACATCTGGCCAACAGCACGCCCGCGCGCTACGCCCAACTCTTCGATCGGAGGAGTGGACTACGCTGGTTCAGCAACCGAGGCACAAGCGGCATCGATGGATGCACAAGCACCGCCGTGGGCAGCGCCTTCGCATCGAGGCGGCCCACCACGCTCATCACCGGAGACACCGCTTTCCTGTACGACAGCAATGCGTTCTGGAATGCGCAGCTCTCCCCGCTCCTGCGCGTGATCGTGATTGACAACCGCGGCGGCAACATCTTCCGCTACATCGAAGGGCCTGACCAGAATCCGGAACTGCTCAAGTGGTTCGAGGCGCCGCACGGCCGAGACCCGCTCGCACTCGTGAAGTCCTTCGAATTGCCATGGCGCGAAGCGAAGGATGCCGATGCACTACGCGAAGGATTGGAGTGGCTCTACATCGAACACACGAAGCCAGCGATTCTTGTAGTGCGCACAGATGCGGAGCTGAGCCCGAAGGTGCTGCGGGAGTATTTCAAGAAGCTGCGCGATTGACATGGCCGATATGAAGCACTGGCTCTCCGCCTTCCGCCTGCGCACACTGCCCTTGGCTGTGAGTAGCATCATCGTAGGGAGCGCGTTGGGCTATGAACGCTCGTTCTACGCAGCAGTTGGACCCGATTTGCGAATCATCACATCCCTCACCCTCCTCACCGCCATCCTCCTCCAGATCCTCAGCAACCTCGCCAACGACCTCGGCGATCACCAGCACGGCACCGACAACAAGGAGCGTGTGGGTCCGCAGCGCGCCGTGCAGAGTGGTGCCATCTCACCTGCCGCAATGAAGCGCGCCATGCTCATCTGTGGAGCACTGGCCTTTGTTAGTGGTGTCACGTTGATCATCACGGCACTTGGACTTTCAGTCACCACGCTCGTGTTCCTCCTGCTCGGGCTGCTTGCCATCGGCGCGGCGGTGAAGTACACCTTCGGCAAGAACCCTTATGGTTACGCTGGCCTGGGCGATGTGAGCGTACTGCTCTTCTTCGGAATCGTTGGCGTGTGCGGCACCTTCTATCTGCACACGAAGCACTTCGAGCCTCTCATCCTGTTGCCCGCATTCGGCTTCGGCCTGCTCAGCACCGGCGTGCTCAACGTGAACAACCTGCGCGACATCAAGAACGACAAGGCGAGCGGCAAGATCACCATGGCCGTGCGCCTCGGTTTCGATAGTGCCAAAGGCTATCACGGCCTCCTCATCGCAACCGCGCTCATATGCCTCATCGCATTCACGGCGATCACCTTCCGCTCGATGCCGCAATGGGGCTGGCTGATCACACTGCCCGCTTTGGGCACGCACATGCGCACCGTGCTGCGCGCGCATGATCCTTCGTCTCTTGATCCACAATTGAAGAAGCTCGCGCTCACCACCTTCTTCATGGCGCTCGCCTTCAGCGCCGGGCTTATCCTTGTGGCATGATGAAAGCGCGCTGGATCGAACGCACGCTGCAACCACGCTTCGAGCTCGGCACCTCGAAAGGCCCGATCAACGCGCGCACGGTTTGGTACCTGATCGCGTGGCGCGAAGAGCAGCGGCAACTGAGGGGCATCGGCGAGGCGGCGCTCTTCCCCGGCCACAGCAAGGAATTCCCCGCCGATGTGAAACTGAAGCTCACCGAGCTCTGCGAGCGCACCGACAACTGGGCCGAACGCGCCATGACGGATCTGGTGGACGTGCCAAGCGTGCGCTTCGCCGTAGAGCAATGCCTGCGCGACCTCGAAGTCGGCGGCACCAAGACGCTCTTCCCTTCCGACTTCACGCTTGGCAAGCAAGGCATCCCGATCAATGGCCTCGTGTGGATGGGCGACAAGAGCACCATGAAGCAGCGCATCCGTGAGCAGATCGAGAGCGGCTGCACCACGGTGAAGATGAAGATCGGCGCGATCGGGATAGACGATGAGCTTGAGCTATTGCGCGCCGTGCGCAAGGAGTACAGCGCGGATGACATCACCCTGCGCGTGGATGCCAACGGCGCATTCAGCGCGCAGCAAGCACCGGCGGTGTTGAAGCGACTGGCCGAACTGCAGGTGCATAGCATTGAGCAGCCCGTGGCGCCCGGCCTTTACGAAGTGATGGAGGAGCTTTGCGCCACCACGCCCATTCCCATCGCGCTGGATGAAGACCTCATCGGTTTGAACACGCACGACGCGAAAGTGGACCTGCTCGAACATGTGAAGCCGCAGCACATCGTGATCAAGCCCAGCCTTGTGGGCGGCTGGAACGCCACGCGCGAATGGATCGAGCTGGCGAAGGCGCGCAACATCGGCTGGTGGACCACCTCGGCGCTGGAGAGCAGCATCGGCCTCAATGCGATCGCGCAATTCACAGCCACGCTGAACGTGAACACCGCTCAAGGCCTTGGCACCGGGAAAGTGTATGCGAACAACATCCCCTCGCCTCTGCTGGCCGAGCGCGGCTTCCTGCGTTATCGTCCCGAAGAAGAGTGGGACCTCTCGTTGCTCGAAGAATGAACGTGCGTTCCCCCTACCCTGCCATCGCCAAAGCCTTCGAGCGCATCATAGTTGATGGTGAATCGATAACAGCCTTCGACTTCTTCCAGAGACTGGAAAAGCGCGGTAGCAAGCGAGATGCGGAATGGATGCGCGAGTTGCGCATGACCATGGGGCAGTTGATCGCCCATGGCAACATGCCTGCGACAACTAGCGGCACCACTGGTCCGCCGAAGCACTTCACCATTCCCAAGCGCGACCTCGTAGCGAGCTCGCGCCTCACGGGAACCACCTTCAACCTGATGCCCGGCGATCGCGTGCTGCATTGCTTGCCCGCGCAATACGTCGCAGGCAAGATGATGCTCGTGCGCGCCTTTGCCCTGGGCCTCGACATCCACTTCATCAATCCGCGCGGCAGCGTGCTCGACAACCTGAAAGTGGACGACCGCTTCCGCTTCACCGCCATGGTGCCGTTGCAACTGCATCGCGCAATACAAGAGGATCGCGCACGCGTGGAGCGGCAATTCGAGATGATCCTGCTCGGCGGCGGCCCGGCGAGCGATGCGCTGCTCGACGACATCCGTAAGCTCGATGTGCAGGTGTTCCAGAGCTACGGCAGCACGGAGACCGTGACGCATGTGGCCATCCGACGGATCAATGGCCCTGCGCCGGACGACCTTTTCACCGCCATCGGGGATTGTCATTTCGCACGCGACCCGCGCGGCTGCCTCGTGGTGTACACGCCGCACCTCACCACCAAGCAGCACGTCACGAATGATCTCGTGGAACTCATAGACGACACGCATTTCCGCTGGCTCGGCCGTATCGACAACGTGATCCTGAGCGGCGGCAAGAAGATCTTCCCGGAGCAGCTCGAAGCGAAGACTGCTGGTGTGATCCCCTACCCGCACTACTTCACGCCGGTGCCTGACCCCGTACTCGGCCAGGCAGTGATGCTCGTCCTGGAAACCGAACTTCCGCAGGAACAAGTGCTGCCTGAGGTGATGGAGAAGCTCATGACCCTCTTGCATCCGCACGAATGGCCCCGGCGCGTGCAAGCATTGCGAAGCATCCATCGCACGGAAAGCGGCAAGATCATCAGGGGCTGATCAGTCTTCTTCGGCCGCAAGCGGATTGGCACCGGTGTAGGTGCGCCACTTCGCAAGCACGCCCTCCATATCGGCGGGCAAGGCGCTCTCGAAATGCATGCGCTTACCGGTGGACGGATGATCGATCGACAAGGTGCGCGCATGCAGCGCCTGCCGTGGCAGCATCTCGAAACAATTCTCGACGAACTGCCTGTACTTGGTGAAGGTTGTGCCCTTGATGATCCGATCGCCTCCATACGCCGCATCATTGAACAGCGGGTGACCGATCCACTGCATGTGCGCACGGATCTGATGGGTGCGTCCGGTCTCCAGCTTGCATTCAACAAGCGTCACGTATCGGAAGCGCTCCACCACGCGCCAGCGGGTCAAAGCGGGCTTCCCGTGCTCGCCTTCGGGGAACACCTGTTGCACCGTGCGGTCCTTGATGCTGCGTCCGATGTGGCCTTCGATCACACCCTGATCCTCCGCGAAATCGCCCCACACCAGCGCATTATACCTCCGGTCGCTCGTGCGATCGAAGAACTGCCGTGCGAGATGCGTCAAGGCCTCTTCGCTCTTGCCCACCACCATAACGCCGCTCGTGTCCTTATCCAAGCGATGCACCAGGCCAGGCCGGGGAATCTCGGCGCCCGGCATAGGCGGCAGCTTCCCGAAATGATAGAGCAGCGCATTCACCAGGGTGCCGGTCCAATTGCCGTGGCCAGGATGCACCACCAGTCCTGCTTGCTTATCAAGCACCACAAGATGCTCATCCTCGTAAAGCACGCGCAGCGGGATGTCCTCCGGGAGCAGTTCCACCTCGCGCTGCGGATAGGGCAGCACGATGCTTATGGAATCGCCTGGCTTCACCTTCTGGCTGGGTTTCGCGGGCTTCTCGTTCACCAGCACGCTGCCAGCCTTCGCTGCAGCCTGTATTCGGCTGCGCGATGTATTGGCCAAGCGATCGAACAGGAACTTATCGAGCCTGATCAGCGATTGCTTCCGGATCGCAAACGATGCGGTGATGCTCGTACAGCTCGGACTCATCGCCCGATTGCTCCACCTGCTCCTCGTTCATCATCGTTGGATAAGGAGCCTGCCTGCACCAGCCGGGGTTCCATCCGGATCCAGGAGCCGGGCGAGATAGAGCCCTTCAGCAAGTGCCGAGATGGCGAAGGACCGCCCCATCGCTGCAGACTCATCGAGCGCGATACGCCCAGTAGCATCAATCAGCTGCATGCGGCTACCGGGCTTCACTTCGCCAGCTATCGCAACAGCATCACCAGCCGGATTCGGATAGAGCTCGAACGACGATGCACCAGCAGGTTCACGCACGCCCGTGAAAGGATCCGTCGCGGAGACGAAAACCGGCCGCATCATCAAAGAGCCTTCGAAGCTGATGGGTTGAAAGGCCGTGCCGGTCTTGCGGAAAGCCTTGTTCTGATTGTTACGATTGCGATCGAAGCCGAGGTTCAGCCGCGTATTGTCTGACTGGGTCCAGCCGATGTAGAAGGTGCCGGACACAGGCACAACCGAATCCAGCGGATACTCGATGAACTTATTCAAGCCATATGTACGGTACTGCGGCACGGAGAAGCTGAAGTTCTGATGAATGATATTGTTTGGCGGGTCAAGGCTCGAGAAGATCGTGACCAGGAAGCTGCCCTGCGTCGGATTCGGCGAGTATTGGGGATCGTTGGCGATCGGATTGAAATACATGCGCACCGCGCGGATCGAATCCTCACCGACGATATCGAATCGATAGGCCACTTGACCGGGCGCGGTGATGCTATAGCCCATCTCGGCGCTGCCGTCGTCATAGGCCATGTAATTGCTCAACTCCTGTATGAAGGTGATCGTATCGTTGTAGCGATTGATATCCGTACCAGCCTGCGACCAGAACTTCACGCGCCAGAACGCATCGTCGGTGCTCAGGGAGGCATCGTAGGTGAAGTTGTTCGGCGCGCTGTTGAGCGGATGCGCGCTGGAAAGGTGGAGAAACCATTGCCGCTCGTGTTCAAGCCATTGTCGAAGGCGAATGGCGGACCGGCGTTCTCTTCACGGGCGCTCATGCCGAAGCGGATGAAGGCGTCCACATCAAGGTTCTTGATATCCTCAGCGGCCGTGGCGGCCATGTACGCCGCTGGAGCCGCGGCATACATACGGAAAGGCACGCTGGTGAACGTCTCGAGCAAGGTGCTCTCCGGCATCACGTAGGCCACGTCGATCAAGCGGGTATCATCGAACGTGCGCTGAGCGAAAAGGCGCACATAGTCCATGTGCCAATGATCGAATGAGCCGCTGAGCGTGGCGTAATTCAGGAAACGGAAGCGGAAATCGGACTTCAGGAACTTGGTGAGTCGAATGGGCACAAGCACCTGTTCGAAAGGCTGAAGCGGGACGTATGGGGGTGCGCCACACGCGGTACCAGGTCTCTTCCTCAGGAGCCCAGAATTCGAGCACGAGGCTATCGCGGGGCTGCACCGATGTATCTCCGCTTCGGCCTTGCGGCTGATAGAAGAAGCTGATATAAAGCGAGTCGCCGGGCAGATTGGTGGCGAGGTTGATGGGTACGGTGGTGAGGTGTTCGGCGAGGCCAGAAGCGGCGAAGTTCGGGAAGTCGTAAGGGTAGCCATTGCGAGCCAGGCCATCGAAAGTGGCCACGCCGATGGTCGGCGGGTCAATCGGATAAGTGCCATTCACATGGACGTCATCGTCCTCCCATAGGACCAGCGGCACCACAGTGTTATCCGGATTGATGAATGTGCGCGGATCCGGCTGCACATCATACACGAGCAGTGAATCCTGCACGATGTCGGCTGTAATGGGGAACACATCAGGCGATGGGCTCTGGATGGTATCGAATACATTGTAGGCTGGCCACACCGTGATGGTCTGCTCCGTTGGCGGATATGGCAGCAGCTGACGCAACGTGATCGAAATGGTAGGCAATTGCGTCTGAGTCGTTGTTGGCGGATCCGTGAGGTCAGTGGTGTACAGGAATGTGGGCGTGCTGCTGTATTCCATGTCCCATGTGGAGATCCCGCCCGCCTCGATCTGATAGATGGTGGAATTGAACGAGACACCTGCGTCGCCTGGCTGGGCCCAGCGCTTGCGCGTGCGGTCAACGGAGAAATCGTCCTGCACCGGCAGGGATTGCGGCAGGTTCTGGTAGATGAAATGCGTCTTGGTGCCAGCGGACTTCCGCTGCGCCTCGAGCACTTCATGCACGGGACGGGCACTCAACGGTGTGAGCACCTCGTGCTGGGCCCGCGCTTGGGCCAAGGAGAACAACGCGAAGGCGATGGTGATGCGTTGGTGGATGCTCATAAACTATCAGGTGCGGTGTAGCGTGAGGGGTCGTTCCAGCCGGGTGTTGGCCGCAAGCCCGTGGTATCGGAGGTGAGCCAAAGATCGATGGCGCTTCCCAAGGTGATGCGATTGGCGGCTCCGGCCTGTGGCGATTGGCGCCGCACCCGCGCGAACGCTGAATCGGCAACGGTATTGCACCCTTGGCATTCGACCACGACGCCGAGGTTGAGCGACGCCATGTTCAGCACGAGCTGCACATCGCTGCGCGTGAGCCCGATGAGATCGGGCACCGGAACGCGCTCGCCACGCTCACCACCTCCTAGGACCAAGGTGATGGCCTCGCCTCGACGGATACGCTCATCCGGCGCGATGGGCTGCCCTTTGTAAAGCTGAGCGATCACGCAATCGACGCAATTGTCCGGCCTGTATTGCAATTCCTTCACGCGCAGGCCGAGGATCTCCAGCACGCTCAAGGCCTGCCGCTTGCTCAGATCAACCAGCTTGGGCATGTCGATCATCTTCGGCTGGTTGGCATTGAGCACGAGGTACACCTTGCGGCCTGGCTTCACCTCGATGCCTGCATCCGGATCCTGATCCACAACGCTTCCCTTGGGCTTGCCTTCCTGGTAGACGCTATCGATCACCACGCCGATGAGATCACGCTTTCCGAGCAGCGCCTGCGCCTCCTCTAAACCGGCCCCGGTCAAATCGGGCACCCGCATGAGGGCATCGTGCCGGGTATAGGACCGCAGATAAGCCCAGCCTCCGAGCAGCAGCAGGATTGCCACCACAACAGGCGAAAGAACAGCCGCTGCGCGTTTCATGGAAGGCGGCGAAGGTACAGGGGCCGGGCCACCGCTACGCGGATCGGGCAATAGGCACGGAGACACCGTGAATACCACTCGCGATGAATGCAGGTAAAAGGTGAATTGGAGTCGGTGAATGGGTGAATGCACCCGTATCCATTCAACAATCGACATTAAGCCGTGCTGACGTTCTACTCCCCCACTTCCCACTCTCTCCCGATGAATCGGGACGAAGACGCATGCGGCTCGCTGTGTTCACGGTATCGCCCCAGATGTCCTATCGGAATTTCTTCAAGCCTACGATTCCTGCCATGAACGGACCGTTGTGGATGCGACCCGTGGGCCTTCAGCGCACCGAAGCAAACTGGCATCGGCTATGGCAAAGGCAACCTGTTCCTCACTCGCGGCTCACGAAAGAGCTTATGCGACAATGTCATTGGGCAGCACATAAGGCACATGCACCGTGAATGTGCTACCCATATCCCGCTCGCTCCTCACGGTCACATCGCCGCCTTGCAGCTGTGCGAGCCGGCGGCTGATGGTGAGGCCGAGCCCGGTGCCGCCGTATTTGCGCGTGGTGTCGCTGTAGGCCTGCGTGAACTCCTCGAAGATCTTGTCCACGCGGTCCTCCGGGATGCCGATTCCGGTGTCGATCACGTCGATCACCAATATCGGGTGGGTAGGTCGACCCGGTGGCTCGACGCTACAATGAACACGGATCGTTACCGATCCGCGTTCGGTGAACTCGATCGCGTTGCCGCCGAGGGTTCATCACGATCTGGTTCAGGCGGGTGGGATCGCCGATCAGCGTCCGCGGCACATCGGGCGCGAACTCCACCACCAGGGCGATCCTCTTCTCATCAGCCTTGAACTGCAGGATGTCCCGGACGTTGCCGATCACGGTGCGCGGCTCGAAGGGCACCTGCTCGAAATCGATGCGGCCCGCGTCGATCTTGGTGAGATCGAGGATGTCGTTGATGATCACCAGGAGGTTCTCGCTACTCTGCGCGATGGCGTTGATGTACTTCTCCTGCTCCGGGGCGTGCGGGCGGTTCTTCAGGATCTCGCTCATGCCCATGATCGCGTTCATCGGCGTGCGGATCTCGTGGCTCATGTTCGCCAGGAATCGCTCCTTGGCCTTCTCGCTCAACTCGGCGCGTTCGCGCTGCTCATCGGCCTCCTCCTTCTTCACCCGCAACTCCTCCGTGCGCTCGGAGACCGTGCGTTCCAACCTGATCTTTTGTGCATTCAGCACGGCCGTGCGGCGTCGAATGATGAAGGCGATGGCACCTGCGACGAGGATGAGGTATGAAACGAATGCCCACCAGGTGCGATGCAATGGCGGCAGCACACGGAAGCGGTATTCCAGCGGTTCGCTCCAAACACCATCGGGGCTCTTCGCGCGCACCTTGAACGAGTGGTCGCCTTCATCGATGTTCCCGTAAGTGGCACTGGTGTTCCGCGTCGGTGCGTTCCAATCGCTGTCGTAGCCTTCCAGCTTCCATTGGTACTCCACCAGCTCGGGCCGAGACGTCTCGATGCCGACGAAGCCGAAGGCGATTCGGTTGTTGCGATAGTCGAGGACGAGGTCCTGCGGCACCGCGAAGTGCGGGGCGATCCCGCTGAAGGACACGCCGCCGAAACGGTCGCGGTCGCGCAGGCGTGCTTCCTCCGCACGCGTGGCACCGAAGGCGATGGCTTCCTGCTGGTCGATCGTCGCGCTGTCGGCGTTCGCGTCCAGCGCGTGCCAGCAGGTGGGCTCATTGTGCAGCGCCACGCTCACCAGTTCCACCCGGATGGGCTCGGCATCGTGCTGCATGGCTTTGCGGTCGAAGCGCACCAGCCCGCTCTTGTCGCTGCCGGTGGCCACCCACAGCACGCCGTGGCGGTCCTCGAAGAGCGCGTGCTCGGCGGTCTGCACATCCTTCACGGGGAAGCCCGTGGCCGTGTTGTACACCTCGAGCACCGGGGCATACCGCGCCGCGCTGTCGTTGGGCGAGCCATCGAGCGCATCGAATGGCCGCACGTTGCCGTGCGCATCCTTCCAGCCCGTGATCACCGCGAAGCCGTTCAAGGTGCCCGCATAGAGCGCTTTGCCATCGCGTGCGAGCAGGGCCTGGTTGATGTTGTCATCCGGCAATCCATCCTGTGTGGTGTACGTGATGAAGCTCTGTCCATCGAAACGACACAGGCCGGCGAGCGTGGTGATCCAACGCGTGCCTCGCGCTTCTTGCAGCACGCTCCACACCACATTGTTCGGCAGGCCCTCCGTGGTGGTCCATGTGGTGATGCTGTCACCCGACATGCGCGAGACTCCGCCGCCATCAGTGCCCACCCAGATCGCGCCCGCATCATCTTCGATGGCGCTGAGCACCAGATCGCTGCCAAGACCTTGGGCGGTGCTCCACGTGGTGCGCATGCCATCGGCCCAGCGTTCCAGGCCATGCCGGCCACCCGCCCACAGCCGGCCCTTCCGGTCGTGCATGGTCCAGAAGTAATCGGTGTGAGCGCGCAGCTCCATCGGCTGCATCACGTGGTGATCGCGGCCGTCGAACCAACTCATTCCCTGCTTGCCCGGATCGGCCATGTTGCGGCCGAAACCCACGCGGTCCATGGGGTCGATGCTCACAGAGTAGTTCCAGCCGCGGTCACCGAAGGATCCCTGCTGCACCTGCAAGCCGCGCCTATCCAATCGTGCCAGGCTGTTCGTGGTGCCGATCCACAGCACGCCGTTCATGTCCTGGGCCAGGCTGATGGGCTTGATCCCGCGGTAGTTGGAAAAAGCTGCACCCCGGTGCTGCACGAGACCCGCGCCGCGCGTGCCGAACCACACATCACCCCGTGTACCCGGCACCACCGAAAGCAGCTGATCGGTGGGCAGGCCGTTCGCCGTGCTGAGCCTCTTCACCGTCGCTGAGCGATCGCCAACATTGTCGGAGTCTTTGCCGGAAGGTGAGTAGCGCAAGGCACCATGCGTGGTGCTCGCGATCCAGAGGTCGTTGCCATCGGTCACCAACTGGCTCACCTTCACCGTCTCGTCGGAGATCAGCGCAATGTGCTCGAGTTGGATCTTGTCGCCCTGCATCGTTGCACGCGTCAAACCGCCTGACACGTGGCCCAGCCAGATCGTGCCATCCTTCGTCACGGCCATCGACTCTGCATCGCTGAGCACGCTGCCGTTGGCATCCTTCACTTCTTGGAACACGTGACCGTCGAAGCGCGCGATACCGGCGTAGGTGCTCACCCACATCGCGCCCTGCGCGAATGCGATGTCGCGCACTTGGTCCCTGCCCTGCGGATGGATCACCGGCATCACATCCCGCTGCCCACCGGCGATGCGGACGATGCCATGACCACGTGTGCCGCACCAGATCACGCCATCGGGTCCCTCGCGGATGCACGAGAAGCCTTTGCCCAGCCCGGTTGCACCCGGCACGTTCCAGGTGGTGAAGCGTTGACCATCGAAGTGGCACAAACCTCCGGTGCTGGTGCCGATCCAGATGTCGCCATTGCCTGCTGCTGCGATGGAAAGGATGGTGTTGTCCGGCAGCCCATGCGCCATGGTGAAGTTGACGAACGAATGCCCATCGTAGCGCGAGACACCAGCGCCGTTGGTACCGAACCAGAGCATGCCATTGGGCGCGCGCGTCGCACAGGGATGTCGTCCATCGGCAGCCCGTCGTCCGTGGAGAAGCTGCGGATATGCGCGATGGGCCCACCCTCCGCAGGCGCGAATGGCGCAGCTTTGGCGATCTCTGGTGCGAGAGGCGCGGTCGCCGGTGCGTTGGCGACGGTGATGTGCGTGACGCGGCCTTGGGCTGGCACGAACTGCTTCCGCTGCTGCCCGCCTGGATCATGCGGTGCCCAATCACACGATGCAATCAGCAGCGTGGCGCTCAGGATGAGAACGCTGCCTTTCATGCACGACCGCGTTCAGCGGATGCCATGCACCCTTCAATTGCCTGCATCAATTGCTCCTTCTTGTAGGGCTTGGGCACGAAGGCGTTCATGCCGGCTTCGCGGCAGCGGTCGATCTCGGCCTTCATCACGTTGGCGCTCATGGCGATGATGGGAATGTGCGACCTGTCGCCCGTCAGCGCGCGGATGGCCTTGGCGGCATCGTAGCCGTTCATCTCCGGCATCTGGATATCCATGAGTACCACATCGAAGCTGCTGTTGCGCACCGCCTCCAAGGCTTCCGCGCCGTTCAATACATGAGTGAGCCGCGCTCCGGGCAGCCAATCCTCCAGATGTCCCTGCGCCACCATGGCGTTGAACTCGTTGTCCTCGGCGAGCAGGATGCGCACATCGCGCAGCGCGGTTGCAGCTCCCGCATCCGCCTTTGGCGGTAGACCGGATGAGGTCAACGCAACGGCATCAACGGGCACCGCGTGTTTCACCGGTTCAGCCTCCACAACTGCCTGGATGGATCGGGCGCGCACGTAGTACATCTCCAATTCGCCTTTGCCCTTCGCGCTCACCTTGCCCCGTGGCGTGAAGAGGAGATCCGGCTCGCCCTTCACCAGTTGGTAGGTGGCCTCGCTGATGTTCACCTCGCCGGGATCACTGGTGGTCTCCATACGGCTGGCGATGTTCACGGTATCGCCCCAGATGTCGTACGCGAACTTGCGGCGGCCCACGATGCCCGCCACCACCGGGCCGGTATGGATGCCCAAGCGCATCTCGAAGGTCGGCTTGCCCTGCGTCCCACGTTCAGCCTGGCGCTCGCGCATGATCTCCTGCATCTCCAATGCGGCGAGCACCACGGCCAGCGGCGAACCGCCGCTCGGGTCGGGCACACCACCGGCGGCCATGTACGCATCGCCGATGGTCTTGATCTTCTCCACGCCGTACTTCTCCATGATGCGGTCAAAGGCGTTGAAGCACACGTTGAGCTCTTCGACCAATTCGGCGGCGCTCAACTGCTCGCTCACACGGGTGAACTCCTTGAAGTCCGAGAAGAGCACCGTGACCTGCTCGAAGTGCTTCGCTTCGGCCGTGCCGCGGATCTTCAGTTCGTTGGCCACGTTCTCCGGCAGGATGTTCTTCAACAACTCCTCGCTGCGGTCCTTCTCGCGGCTCAGTTCGCGCGTGCGATCGGCCACCGTGCGCTCCAGTACCACCTTCTGCATGCGCAGGCTGCGGATGTACAGGAGCGTGCCGCCGATGACCACGATGCCGCACAGCATGTAGAACCACCAGGTGCGCCACCACGGCGGATGCACGGTGAGCGTGAAGGACGTGCCGCGTTCGTCCCAGATGCCATCGCGGTTGCGGCCGCGCACACGGAAGATGTAGGTGCCGGGATCGAGGTTGGTGTACACGGCGCTGTGCTCCTTGCCGGCATCGATCCAATCGGCGTCGAAGCCCTGCAGCATGTACCGGTACTCGTGCAGCTCGGGCGCGGCGAATTCCATGGCCGCGAAGCTGAAGGTGACCATGTTCGCGCTATAAGGGACCTCCATGCCTGCACTGAGGTGCGCTGGCAATTGCAAGGGCGAGCCGGGCGAACCGAACTCGACCGGTTTGTTGATCAGGCGGATATCCGTGATGCGCACCTCCACGGGCGTGCTGTCCTGCTCCAGCGCACGCGGATTGAAGTAGTTGAAGCCGCTGACCCCCCCGAAGTAGAGCCATCCTCTCTTGTCCTTGCAATAGGCGTGGCGGTTGAACTCATCGCTCTGCAGGCCATCGCCCGCATTGAAGTTGCGGAAGGTGTTCGTGCGCGGATCCAAACGGGCGAAGCCCTTGTTGGTGCTCATCCACAGGTTGCCCTGGTCGTCGCTGAGCACGCCGTACACCACATCGTTGGGCAGTCCGTCGCGGGTGGTGATCCGCGTGAACTTCCCCGTGCGCGCATCGAAGCGGTTGAGGCCGCCGCCATTGGTGCCGATCCAGAGCACGTTCAGCGCATCGGCGGGATCGGGGCAGATGGAGAAGATGGTCGGTGCGGAGAGCGAGGAGCTGTCCTTGGGGTCGTGCATGTATGTGCGCCATGCGTTGGTCGCGGGATCCACGCGCAACAGGCCTTTCACCGTGCCCACCCACACGACGCCATCGGACCCTTGATGCATCGCGGTAACGAAGGGATACGGGTTGTTCACCGCAGGCACCGGCCAGGCATAGGGCGTGCAGGTCTTCGTTCGTGTGTTCACGCGCCACAATGCCTTGTCGCCGCCGCACCACAACGCGCTGTCGGCACCGATGTAAAGCGGGAAGTGGAAACCACCGTCGCGCACCCCGGGCGAGATCTCCGGCCGCAAGATCCATGCGATCGTGGCCCGGATCGTAGCAGGTGAGGGTGCCGTAAGCGAAGAACGACCAGAATCGTCCGTCGCGGTCCTGCACGGTCATGTCGGCGAATTCGGTGGCGAGCTGGCTCCTCATCGCGGGCCAGTGCTGGTGGGCGTTCGCGATGTGTAGGGTCCTGCGGCGCTCCACTGGGTCAAGCACGGTGAGGTAGTCGTCGTAGAAGGAAGGGATCACCTGCCCGTCATGGGTGGAGGCCAGCGCGCGCACGCTCGAGGTCGGCCAATTGTTGAAGCGCTCGTTGCGCGGGTCGTACTTGATCAACCCATAGCCCGATGTGCCCACCCAGAGCGTTCCGTTGCGATCGAAGCTGGACCACTTCAGGGAGACCAAGAGCCCGCGCATGTCGGGGTCCGCAGCGCGGACCAGGGTGAGCTGGCGGTTGCGCGGATCGAATCGGTACAAGCCCTGGAAGGTGCAGAACCAGAGCATGCCCTTGCGGTCCACCACCGGGTTGAGCGCTTGCAGCCAGTTCAGCTTCTGCTTGTCCTGGAGGAGGTAGGTGAGGTGCCCGGTGCGCGGATCCACCTGAACGATGCTGTTCTGATGGATCCCATAGAGCACGTTGCGCAACGTGTCCTCCACTACTGTGAGCGCACCGAACTGCACCGAGGCGTCGGAGTAGGCGATGCGGCCGATGGTGTCCACCACGTCTGCTTCACCATGCCGGGGCGTGATGCGAAAGGTGTGTTCGTTGATGTTGCCCCAGAGGTGCCCATCGCGCGTGCGGCCCACGGTGGCATAGCCGCGCCCGAACCAGGTGGTGGTGAAGGCGGGCAACGTGCAGTCCTTGAATGACTCGGCGAACGTGAGCTTCACCAAGGTGGAGGTGGTGCTCACCCACAGGTCGCCGTTGTCGTCGAGCACGATGTGGACCACCCCGCCCCAATCGCCCTGGGGATGATGGATCGGCAAGTGGACGAAACGCTCGGTACGCTCATCGAACAGGTCGAGCCCGGTGGAGGTGCCCACCCACAAACGGCCATGGCGATCGCAGTGCAGACCGCTGATGTTGCTCTCGCGCAGGCTGGTAGTGTCCGCCGGATCGTGTCGGAACACCGTGAACCTGTAGCCATCGTAACGGTTCAAACCATCCTTGGTGCCGAACCACATGAAGCCATGGTGATCCTGCGCGATGGCGCTCACCATGCCCTGCGATAACCCCTCGTTGATGGTGATCTTGGAGAAAGCGAGATCGAGGGTATCGATCCTGAGCGGTGCCGGTGTTCCCTGCCCGCATGCATCACCGGGCCTCATCTGGATACCCAGGAGAACTCCCAACGCAAGGAGGTGCGCGCGTGACATTGCCGAAAGGTCGGAACTGTGAGCGAATGTCATGCTCAGAACCGGGCTAGCACGTCCACGGCTTTGGGCCATGGGTCCATGCCGCGCTGCACGAAGTACATCTCCATCTCCCCCTTGCCCTTCGTCTGCACTTTGCCGCGCGGCGTGAATGTGAATGCAGGGCGTGTTGCGGGTTGACGGGTTGCGTGTTGGGCGCTACACCGACTTCGGCAACGACCGAGTCCTTCACCAACGCATACGTCGCCTCGCTGATGTTCACCTGTCCCGCTTCCCCGGAGGATTCCATGCGCGATGCCGTGTTCACCGTATCGCCCCAGATGTCGTGCTGGAACTTCTTCACGCCCACGATGCCCGCGACGACGGGGCCGGTTCGAATACCGTGGTGGCATATGCTACCAGTACATAACCATGGCTACTCCCCCGCTTCGCGGGAGCTACTCCTTCACCACCTTCCGCACCATCCGCTCGCCGCCGATCTGCATTTCCAGAAGGTAGGTACCAGGTGCAACCGATGCGAGATCCAGGGTGATGGCGGAAGGACCGCTGCTCGCTGCCGCCGTTCGCATCAGAACAGCTTGGCCGGTCAACGCACGCACCGTGCAAGTGACCACGCCTGCCTTGTTCATGCCCATGGAGACGGTCACTGTGGACGTGAAGGGGTTGGGAACACGTGCAACTGGCCGGCAGTGGGGCTTTCTCCCACACCGGTGGTGTTATTCACCAGGTTCACGCAATAATCCTCGGTCTCGCCGTAGTCGTAGCCGTTCGTGCAACCCACGGCCGTAGGGTCATCATAAAGCATGATCACGCGCATGCGGGTGCTGCCCACCAACGCATTTGCGGGAATGTTGAGAGTGCCAGTGACGGTACTACCAACCATGCCGGAGCTGTAGGCCAATTCACCAGGGCCGTTGAAGTTGCCATTCTGGTCTAAATCCAGGAACACTTTGAAGTACTCGGGGTAGACATCAAAGGAATAGCCCGGTGCCAGTGTGATGGTATGGCCTTGACCGATCTGCAGGTCGGTACCTAGCGTTGTGAAATCGCCATAACCATCATTGGCGCCGGACTGGTTGTCCAAGGTGCCCACCGCCACGCGAGCGATCCACTCATCCACGGTGCTCATTCCCATGCTGGGGCAATAGGTCAGGTCGAGGCATGAACCGCAGCCAAAGG
Organism: Flavobacteriales bacterium; assembly: GCA_016713865.1. Lineage (GTDB taxonomy): Bacteria > Bacteroidota > Bacteroidia > Flavobacteriales_F > PHOS-HE28 > PHOS-HE28. The sequence goes on from JADJOG010000017.1 coordinate 42,347, forward strand.
TTTTGAAGGTGACCGTGGTACTCCAATCCGTTGTGCCGCCGTTGCACACCGTGCGCACTTGAACGACATACGTGGTACACGAGTCGAGGTCGGTGAAGGTGTAGCCGCTGGACGGAATGCCGGAGATGAGCGTCCAGGTGGTTCCGCCATCCGCACTGATCTGCGCATCGTAGCTATTGGCCGCCGTTACGCCGCCCCACGACACGGTGGTGCTGGTGGCGGCCACAACGCCCACTGTAACAAGACCGGGCACAGAACAGCAACCATCCGTGGTGTGGATAACGCCCGTGTAGCCGCTTGGCGGGCCATCGCACAATCCTTCCACTTGGAATTCATACTCCGTGCAACCGGCAAGACCCGCTATGGTGAAGTTGGTCGTGGTCACCGTGTCGATCACCGACCAGGTGGTGGTTCCCGTTGGCCGGTACCGAAGGTTGAAGGTGTCGGTGTTGAACGTTTGCCACGTGAAGGTCACCGTGTTGGAATCCACCGTGTTCACGGATAGTCCAAAGGGTATGGTGCATTGGGTCTCTCCTGCGAAGATCGCCTCATCGGGCACGCTGTTGTAGGCGTAGTCCTTCAAGACGAAGCTCTCGCCGTCCGTCGCGAAGCTCCCCCAAGGAATGCTCAAGCGTGCCCATCCATAGTACGTTGTCCCCGCGCTTTCGAAACGCAGGCCGAGGAACTTGGACGAATCCACGGATGCGGTACCCGACCATGATCCCGTAAACTGGTTCCCGGACACACACACCAATTGGAGCTGGAATGGGCGGCAGCCTGGGTTGCTCTGCAGCACTAGATCCTGGTCACTTGCATTGCTCCATATCAGCCCTGGTTCGATCGATTGTCCGAGTGGAAGCTGTGCAGGGAACGAGCCCGAATTCGCCACGGCATTGGTCCCTTGTGGTGTTATCCGTATCCAACGACGAGGCCTTGTGGTTGTACCTGAAGGATTACAGCTGCCAGGGCAGGGGGCTTGTAGTGCGCCCCGCATGATCAGGAAGTCGATGTTGCCATCGTTGTCCACATCGAGGGAACAGGTGTCGGTGGTGCCCGTGTAGGTGGCATCGGGAATCACATCCGTGTAGATGATCTGGCGTGCGCCTGTGTGGCCATCAAGGCTAAAAGGAGTATAGCGTGTTTCATGGTGTGAAGAGTTTGGTTCATGCGTAGAATCAAAGGTGCAGGGCCTGCTTGACCCCACACCTCGTAGAAATACCGGTTCTTGGATCCGGCTCACGGCATCACCAACCGTGTCGTCATCTGCTGGTCGTTCAGGAGCATGCGCACGGTATAAAGTCCGGGCCTGAGCGCCGACACGGCAAGCGTATGGCTGCTTGCTCCCGCGCCAAGGCCCAACCGATCCTGTGCGACAATTCGTCCGGCCGCATCGATCACATCGATCGTGGCAGCTCCGCCTGCGTTCAGCGATAGATCCAGGCGAACGAGGCCATCGCCTTGCGCAACAGCAACGAGCGTATTCGCGGACGCGACGGCTCCCTGTATCCCAGCAAAGGGATCGCTGAGCCAGCGAACGCCCGTGGTCACGGTGGGGAATGATCCCTCTTCGCCGGCGCTGTTGGAATACACTTCCACCACTGGGTAGTGCGTGCCGGGCCGCAGGTAATAGTAGATGTCGTCCTCGTAGAATTGATCTTCCGGCCACGGGGTTTCGAGGGTGTAGCTCCTGGTGAGATGCAGGCGAAGCACATTTGTGAAGGTGCCATAGGGCAGGATCAAGGTTCCATAGCCATCAGCCTCGGCATTGATCGAACCAGCATAGAACCACGAAGGGTGCCCGTAGTCCGCGAAGAGGTCGTCGACCCATTGCGTGCCATACGTGCACGGGAATTGGAAGGTCATTTCCGGATCCTGGTAGTCGACCACCCAGTCTGGGTCAATGTGGTATCCGAGGTAGTAGCCACCCGTGGCGTCGAAGGAGCGGTAGGCGTAGCCACTACCCTCGGCGATCGCCAGTGTGGCGGTGGGGAAGCTATCGGTCATCGGTGTCGAGGCCGGATCCACGTACGCATAGGTAAAGGCGCTATCGATCACCAGGCCACTGAAGTTCCAAGTGACATTGGCGCCGCTGGGACCGGGATCCATCCAGGCGCTGGCGTTCAGTACGAACGACTCACCCGGGCTGGGAGCGAAGTTGCCTTGGTCGATGGTGGGTTGCGCGCCTGCCTGCCGGGGCAGGGCAGCGGTGCCAGCGAACAGAAGCGCGGAGAGCAGGACAGGGTAGGCGTGTTTCATGGTGTCAAGCTTTTGGTATTCCGAATTGAAGTCGAACCGATCATCCGCTACTCCTTCACCACCTTCCGCACGATCCGTTCGCCGTCCATTTGCATTTCCAGCAGGTAGGTTCCGGGCGCCAGCGACGCGAGATCGAGGGTGATGGAGGAAGGCCCGATGGTGGCTGCGACCGTGCGAGTGAGAAGCTCGTGGCCGGTCAAGGAGAGCACCCTGCAGCGTACATTATCCGGTGTTCCGGTGGGGAGTGCTATGTTCAACGTGGAGGAGAACGGGTTGGGCGATAGCTGCATGCCCCGGAGCGCGCTGCTTGTAATGCCAGTGGAGATCGAACCCATATCCCCAGCCAGGATCCCTTCACCGGGCAAGCTGTTGTATGCGTAGTCCATCAGGGTGAAGCTCGTGCCATTAGCGGGAATGCTCGAGCGGGCCCAACCATAGAAAGTGCTTCCAGCGATATCGAACTGCAGACCGAGGAACATGGGGGAGTTCACGGATGCGCCACCCGACCATGCTCCAGTGAACGATCCCAGATTGCAGACCCATTGGCCAAGCCCCCCAAATTGTGACATGATGCAGGTAGGTGAACCCTGAGTCATCAGGACCTGAGCAACCGCATTGTTCCAGCTCAAAGCAGGGGCGATCGCCTGCCACTCTGGAAGTTGTGAAGCAAAGGAGGCCGCATTTACCACAGCATTGGTCCCTTGGGGTGTGATATTCACCCAACTACGCGGCCTTGTATTGGTCGCTACGCAGTTTAGGCCAGGGCCGTTAGGGCACGGTGCATTCACCGTGCGTTGCACGATCAGGAAGTCGATGTTCCCATCGTTGTCCAGATCTAGGGAGCAAGTATCGTTGGTGCCCGTGTATGTGGCATCCGGGATCACATCCGTGTAGATGATCTGGGCTTGTGCCTGCGTGGCGATCAAGGCGAAGAGGAGTAGCGCGTGTTTCATGGTCGATTGGGTTGATCCAGCTTGGACGAAGGTCCCCCGACCGTTCCACCCCACACCTAGTAGAAATACCAGTTCTTCCGAGGGGACCAGACAATGAGATGATCAGACCATCAGATAATGGAATGCCTAACGAACCGGCAACCCTCCCGAACTCGATCTCATTATCCAGTAGATCAGACAATGAGAGGACCAGAAAATGGAATGGGTTCGCGAGACGCAAGCGGTCATGCTGCCAGCAAGGAGCGATCTTCCTGATCGTCTATTTCTCTGATCTTCTGATCGCGCTTCGGATCGCATACACCAACTCCGTCTGCTTGAAGGGCTTGGGCACGAAGCCGTCCATGCCCGCATCCAGGCACTGCTGCACTTCGGCCTGCATCACGTTGGCGGTCATTGCCAGAATGGGGACGCCGGCCTTCTCTCCGACCAAGGCACGGATCGCGCGCGTGGCTTCGTACCCATCCATCACGGGCATCTGCACGTCCATGAGGACCAGGTCGTAGTTGTTCTCCTGCAATTTATCCAGTGCGAGCTTCCCGTTCACCGCCACATCCACGACAACCCCCTTGATGGCGTCGGACAATTCCTCCTTCGCCACCAGCACGTTCAGCTTGTTGTCCTCGACGAGGAGAATGCGGAGGTCGTGGAGGTCGTTGTCAGTTGTCAGTTGTTGATCGTCAGGCTGCATGGTGCCAACTTCGCTGGTCGTGCTCGCGTAGGGAATGGTGAAGACGAACACACTGCCTTGACCTACCGTACTCGTTGCCGTGATGGTGCCGCCTTGCATTTCAACAAGCCGCTTGCAGATGGTGAGGCCCAGGCCTGTTCCACCGAAGCGCCGTGTGTGGTCGCTTTCAGCCTGCGTGAACTCATCGAAGACGTACGCCAAGCGTTCTGGTGTGATCCCGATGCCGGTGTCCTTGACGGTCGCGCGAAGCATCACCGCGTCGGTTAGTCGATCCTGCAGGTCGAGCGTGATGCGCACCGATCCGCGCTCGGTGAACTTGATCGCGTTGCCCACCAGGTTCATGAGCACTTGTTGCAAGCGCGTAGGGTCGCCCATCACGGCGACGGGCACTTCGTCTGCGATTGCTGAATCCAAGGTCAAGCCCTTCTCTTCGGCGCGGTAACGCATCACGCCCACCACGTCGTGGATCACTTTGCGCGGATTCATCCGCACTTTCTCCAAATGGAGCTTGCCCGCTTCGATCTTGCTCAGGTCCAGGATCTCGTTCACGATGCCCAAGAGGGCCTCACTGCTGGTGGCGATGGCATCCAGGTGTTCCTGTTGCGCGGGCAGGTGCTCCTTCCGCAGCAGCACGGTGCTCATGCCTGAAATAGCGTTCACCGGCGTGCGGATCTCGTGGCTCATGTTGGCGAGGAACTGCTGCTTCACCCGTTCGCTGTGCTCGGCGCGCTCCTTGGCCTTGAACAATTCCGCCGTACGAGCCGCGACGGTGCGCTCCAGATTCTTCTTCTGCTGGGTAAGTGATCTGATGTATAGCACGATGCCCCCTCCGACAGCGAGCACGCACAGCGCATAGAACCACCACGTGCGGTACCACGGCGGCAACACGGTCAGTTGGAAGGTGGTGCCCTTGGTGTCCCAGAGGCCATCGCGGTTGTCGCCACGCACTCGGAACGTATAGGTGCCCGGATCAAGGTTGGTGTATACGGCGCTGCGATCCGTGCCGGCCATGATCCAATCCGGGTCGAAGCCCACCAGCTTGTATTGGTACCGGTGCTCCTCGGGTGCGCTGAACTCCATGCTCGCGAACTCGAAGGTGATCATGTTCGTGCTGTGCGGAATGGTCATGCCCTCGCTCAGGTACGCCGGTGCGCGCAACGGTGATCCCGGCAGGCGATGGTCGATGGCCTTGTTGATCAACTTGATCCGTGTGATGTGGATCATGCTGGCCGTGCTGTCCACCGCCAGATCGCGCGGATGGAAATAGTTGAAGCCCTTCACACCACCGAAGAACAGCGTGCCATCGGCCAGCTTGCAATAGGCGTAGCGGTTGAACTCGTTGCTCTGCAGGCCATCGCCCACATCATAGTTGCGGAAGGTGCTGGCACTCGGGTCGAAGGCGGAAAGACCCTTGTTGGTGCTCATCCAGAGCTGGCCGTCGTCATCGGCGAGGATGCCGTAGACCACGTTGTTCGGCAGGCCGTCGGTGGTGCTGTAGCGCCGCACCTTCCCTGTGCGCTTGTCGAACTTATTGAGGCCGCCGCCATTGGTGCCCACCCAGAGGACGTTGGGGTCGCTCGGATCATCCAGCAGGCAGAAGATCACGTCAGCGGAAAGTGATTGCGGATCCTTGGGGTCGCTCGCGTAATGGGTCCACCCATTGGTGTTGGGGTCCAGGCGCAGCAGGCCCTTCATCGTGCAAAGCCAGAAGATGCCCTGCGCGTCCCGGTTGATGGCCTGAACGAACTCGAATGAACCACCTTCTGCGGGGATGGGATAGGGGATGCTGCTGAACCGCTTGGTGCGCGTGTTGAACCGGCCGAAGGTCTTCGTACTCCCGAAGCTGATCAGGGTATCACCCTGCATATGGAGCGGGAAGCGGACCGGGAGTTCTGGATCGGCAAAGCGCTGTGAGCTTCCGTCCCCATCGTCGTACCGGGTGAGCGCATCCCCGATGTTCGACCAGCGCACCCCGCGGTCCCTGAGGAACCGTGATGCCGACGCTTCCTCCACCACATAGGGTTCGTACGTGTCATGATTCCAACCCTCACCATGGATGTCAGCGGGGAACGGCGTGATGTCCGGCTCTTGGAAGATGTAGTACAAGGGTGACCAGGTGTACGCCAATACCCTCCCGTTGCGCAAGGGTGCCATCATCCGCATGCTCGGTAATGGTTGCGTGTGGAAGGGTTCCCGCGCGGGTCGTACAGCAGCACGCCGTAACCGTTCGTTCCCATCCATAGCACGCCCGTGCGATCGCGGAACAGACAAACCACCAGCAGCGGTTCGAGCCTCAGGTCGGAGGATGCCGGCAACAGGCGCGTTGTACGCCGGGTCCGAGGGTCGTAGCGAAAGAGGCGATGGTCCGAAGCCCATAGCGCTCCATGGGCATCGGTGGTCGGACGGACCACATTCATCCAGCCGACGGGTTGTAGCGTGGTGGTCGTCTTGTTCGCGGGAACGCGCGCTCCCAGCAGCGCTATACCCAAGCAAAAGTTGAGCGGTCGGTCGGTATCGGCTGCAAAGGCGGCTAGGTCCTCTGCTCCCTGTCCGGCAGCGATCGGGCTGGACGGCAGCAGTTGCGGATCGGCGATCATGGCCTTGATGCGTGCTTCATCGCGGGTATCCAGGGTGAAGGCGGATACGTCCAGCTCCGTCCGGGTCAAGGTCCAGGTGCCGCGCAACAGGCCCGATCGATCCACGGACATCCAGCTCAACTTCACGCCCGGGAACACCCCTACGAGATCAACTTCCGCGCCTGGTCCCACCCCAGATGATCCATTCCGATCCGGACCGATCCGGTACAGCCCTTGGCCCATCGACACCCAAAGATGCCCGGCGGCGTCCTGCGTGATGGCCTTTGTAGCGCATTGGGCGCTACCGATCGGCATGAGAGAGCGTGCCTTACCAGCAGGCGGGCCGGATGACCGATCAACGCACGGGAAATGTTGGAAGACCTCCGTCGCGGGATCGAACACGTCCAGCCCGCTGTTGGTGCCCACCCAGATCAGCCCTGCACGATCCTCATAGAGCGCCTCGATCGTATTGTCGCGCACCGTGGTCGTGTCCTCCGGATCGTGGCGGAACACGGTGAAGGAGTATCCGTCGTAGCGGTTCAGGCCATCCTTGGTGGCGAACCACATGAAGCCCGCCCGGTCCTGGATGATCGCGTTCACCATGCCCTGCGAGAGGCCCTCCTCTATGGTCAGCGCGCGGAAGGGCAGATAGAGCGTATCCCACTGTGCGTGCACACCGCTTCCCACCAAAAGCAAGAACAGCAGCAAGGATCGCGGCACACGCACCATCATGGCGTGTAGATCCCGTGGGTCATGGCGTACACCACCAGGCCGGCCGCATTCCGCGCTCCGGTCTTCAATAGCAGGTTGTTCCGGTGGAAGTCCACCGTGCGTGGGCTCACGAACATTTTCTCGGCGATCTCGGCCGTCGTGAGCTCCTTGCAGATGCCGCGCAGCACGTCCAGTTCGCGCTCGCTCAGCGGATCGATCTCGTTGAAGGTGGGCTTTACTTGCTTCTTCTTCACCAGGCCGTGCAGCATCACGCGGCTCACCAGCTCGCTGAAATAGAATCCGTTCGCATGCACCGACCGATCGCCGTATCGATCTCGTCCGGCTCGGCGTTCTTCAGCATGTAGCCGTTCGCACCAAGCTCCATCAAATGGGTGATGAACTTGTCCTCGTCGTGCGTGCTGAGAATGAGCACCTTCACCTGCGGGAACTCCTGCTTGATGCGTTTGGTGGTCTCGATGCCATCGAGCACCGGCATCTCCAGATCAAGCAGCACGATGTCCACCGGCGCGGTCTTCAGCGCGGTGAGTAGTTCCTCGCCGTTGGCGCATTCGAGCACCACCTGTACACCAGCCATGTCGCGCAGCAGCATGGACATGCCGTAGCGGAAAAGGCGTTGGTCGTCGGCAAGTGCGAGGCGGATCATCGCCGAAAGATCGTGCGCTACCGCTCGTTCAGCACCCGGTGTTTATACCAGTTCTGCTGAATCGCGGTCATGTGATCGCGAAGTGGCTCCTCAACTCGGCTTCGATCGCGGAGCCCAATGCCACCAGTTCATCCACGGTGGCAGCACAGGCCGTAGCTCCGGATGCACGCGCTTCATTCCCCACGTGCTCTAATAGTTCCAGTAAGCGCTTTGCCCCGAGGTAGTGCGCGTGGGGCCGCAGTTCATGGGCCGTCGCCGCCAGCCCTTGGGCGTCATTGCGCTGCACGCATTCTTCCAGCGCGCTGTACTGTCCGGGAGCATCTTCCAAGTAGATGCGCACCCATTGCTCCATGCGCGACCGGTCCCCTTTGAAGAGGCGTTCGAGGTAGGTGAGGTCGACGTGCATGCGGTTCAGCGATCCAACAGGGGTTCTTGTCGGGGATCGCAATATCACACAGGGCGGGAAAAACGGGGTCGGGTCAGACCTTGGATACGAAGTACATCTCCATCTCCCCCTTGCCCTTCGCCTGCACCTTGCCGCGCGGCGTGAAGTCGAACAGGCTTCCAGCCTGTTCCTTCACGAATTCATACGTTGCTTGGCTGATGTTCACCTTCCCCACTTCACCACTGCTCTCCATCCTGCTCGCTGTGTTCACCGTATCGCCCCAGATGTCGTAGGCGAACTTCTTCACCCCTACGATGCCAGCGACCACGGGACCGGTGTGGATGCCAACGCGCATCTCGAAGGCTGGCTTGCCCTGCGCATCCCGCTCCTTCTTCCGGGCGATCATGAAGGCCTGCATCTCCAGCGCCGCGCGAACGACACCTGCCGGTGTGGATGACGCTGGTACAGGCAAGCCGCCCGCACACATGTACGCATCACCGATGGTCTTGATCTTCTCGATGCCGCGTGAGGTGATGATGCCATCGAAGGCTTTGAAGCAGGTGTTGAGTTCCTCGACCAATTCCTGCGGCGTGAGTTTCTCGCTGGCTTCGGTGAAGCCCTTGAAGTCTGTGAACAGGATCGTGACTTGATCGAAGTGCTTCGCATCGGCGTGACCCTTTTCTTTCAGTTCTTCCGCGACTTCTTCCGGCAGGATGTTCAGCAGCAGTTCGTCGCTGCGGCGCAGTGCCTTCTGGATCCGTCCGCGCTGGCGGAACACGATGACCCCGAAGACAAGCAGGCCCAAACCCGAGAAAAGGAAGATATTCCTCCGGGTGCGCTCGCGCTGAGTGTTCGCTTCCGCGGTCCGCCGTTCAAGTTCGCGATCGCGCGCAATGTTCAGGCTGTCCGCGAATTGCTGCTTGGCGAAATCCGCTGCGAGCAAGGAGCCGGAAAGATTCGCCGCCGAGCTCGTGGCATCGGCCGAATCCTTTCTCGCATAGTACTGCTTCCAGGTGCGCAAGGCATTGCGGTCGTCGCCCAGACCTTCATACCCCTTTGCCAGTGGCTTCAGGTTGTCCATGGTTTCCTTGACCAAGCCATGCTCGTGGGCTATGGAGAGGCCCTCCATCGCGCATTGAACAGCTTGTTTGTACCGTTGCGCACAGAGGTGCGCTCCTGCAACAAGGAAAGCGAGTAGCTGATCCAGACAGGGTCTGGCCGAAGCGCGTTGCGACGGCGAGCAAGCTGGTGCTCCCAGCGTACCAGCGCACTATCGCATTCCCCTGCTTTCAGGAAGGTGAGGGCCTCCATATGGGCCAGCCTCTCTTTGCCATTGGTCACCTCTGCGCGCGCAACCAGTGCTTTGGCCCGTTGGAGACACGTGTCGGCAGACAAGGCCGTAGGGGAGGCGCCAGCGTAGTTGTAAAGGCGCGCAAGCGTCGCGAATTCCAGATCCGAATCGCGGCCCGTGACCAGTTCCAAGCATCGCCTGTACGTCTGTTCACTTCGAAGGAGGTCGCCCATCTGGCCGTATGCGTACGCGATGTCGGACAGGGCCAGGAAAATGGTGGTGGTATCACCGAGCGTTTCGGCCCCCTTCAGCGCCTGAGTCTGGTAATTGGCGGCCGCGTTGAATTGCCCGAGCAGCACGAAGAGTTGACCGATCGCCCTGTTCGTGATCGACTCCATCATCAGCGCGTTGATGCGCTTGAATCCTGCAGCAGCCTGGCGCAGAGCGGAAAATGCTTCCGTATACCGCGCATGTGCGCCATGGTCCACGCCTTCCACATAACGTGCGATCCCGAATTGGAGGACGTAGGCGCGTGAGAGCGTATCGGCGCCCCGGATCGGCATGATCCGGGACACTGCAGCGGCAGCGGTCAGGTTCGTATCAGTTTCGAATAGCTCGAATAGCGCCTCGGAGCGATCCTCAGCCGCACGAGAGGTATCTGCCCACACCCGCCAGAGCGAGTCCGTGTTGCTTGGTTGGGCGGAGCCTGCGAACCCACATACGATCGCGAGCGCAAGAGGGATGAAGCGAGGGATAATGCACATGCGTTCGAGACAAAGTACATCTCCATCTCCCCCTTGCCCTTCGCTTGCACTTTACCGCGCGGGGTGAAGTCGAACAGGCTTCCAGCCTGTTCCTTGACGAGCGCATACGTCGCCTCGCTGATGTTCACTTCTCCAACCTCTCCGGACGATTCCATGCGGCTGGCCGTGTTCACCGTATCGCCCCAGATGTCGTAGCTGAACTTCTTCACGCCCACGATACCCGCGACAACGGGTCCGCTGTGTATGCCAACACGCATCTCGAAGTAGGGCTTGCCTTGTGCTTCACGTTCCACTTTGTGCGCGCGCATGAATTCCTGCATCTCCAAAGCAGCGCGCACCACATCGGCGGGTGAACCGTACTGCGGATCGGGCAGTCCACCAGCGGCCATGTAGGCATCGCCGATGGTCTTGATCTTCTCGATGCGGTACTTCTCCATGATGCCGTCGAAGGCCTTGAAGCAGGTGTTCAACTCCGCGACCAGTTCCGCCGGTGTCACTTGTTCGCTCAACTGTGTGAAGCCTTTGAAATCGGAGAAGAGTATCGACACGCTATCGAAATGCTTCGCATCCGCATTGCCTTTCTCCTTCAGTTCCGCGGCAACCTCTTGCGGTAGAATGTTGAGCAGGAGGGCCTCGCTACGGTCGTGCTCCCTTCTTATCCTATTGCGTTGGCGAACGACGACAAGCCCGAATACGCCCAGGCGCCCGCGGAGGTAGCACGGGAGAGAACAAGTTGCGCCGGTTGCGCTCCTTCGCCAATCTCGCCTCACCCTCCGCGCTCTGCCTTTCCCTCTCCGTGACGTTGATCAGACTGTCCGCGCGCATCGCGCTCTTGAATCCCATCGCAAGCATTTCACTCCTCGCATCCATGGCGTTCACGCTATCCGTAAGCACTTGCCATTCATCTGCCATGCGCAATGCGAGCTCCGTCTCCCCCGGAGCCAGAACGCAGAGTTCGACCGAGCTCGATCCATTGCTTTGATCACGGGTTCGTGTTTTGACCAACTACTCGAGCAATCTCCAAGGCCCGTTCAAGTTCCGCACGGCCATCGCCTACGGCCGACCTCAATGACAATGCGATGCTGCCGCGACCACTTGCAAGCATTGGCAATAGTATTCCATGGCCCGGTGTTCGAAAAAAGCCAGACAACTATCCCAAGGCGGTGACGCCTCGGTTCCGCCGGCGGTCACTCTTCCAATATCCGTGCGAGGTTGAAGGTAGGAGGAGCCGGCGTTGTTACGACTGAAGAACTACGTCAAGCGTCGGCTTTCTGACCAGCACAGATCGAGCCATGCAAAGCTGGCCGGTATATCGCCTTGCGCCTCCAGCTGAAGGCCAAGTTCCAGAACCGGTAATGCACCGGCGAGCTGATCATTACGTCCTGAATCCTTCCAGACTTTCGCTCAAAGTTAGATATCCGCAACAACCAACGCCTCTTCAACGAATAGGCGTGCCATACGCGCTCTAAGGGAAGCAGGCCACCACGGGTGGCCACTTGATTTGCAGTCGCCCTGACAAGCTGGAAGCATGCGGTAATTGGTACGACGCGCCTTTTCGATCACCGCATTCTGAAACAACAGACGCCCATTTTGGTTCTGTGTAGCAATGTATCAGCTTCGCTATCAGCACGCTGCTCAAAAGTTGCTGCTTCCCGATACAAGTTCAACGCTTCCAGACGATATTCCCTTGCTTCGTAATTCCAAGCCAGGGGCGCTCAGGAGCGATCGGAAAAACCCTTTGCGCGTAAGCCCCGAACACGGTTCACGCAGATCCGGAGATTCGCGAGCAGATACAATGCTGCGCTTCAGATACGCTGTTCCGTGAACTACTGTTATACTGGGTGCCGATGTTGAAGTTCAGATCACTTGGGCACGGTGTCGCGCCTCGTACTGTCCCAGTTGGAAGAAGCAGTGAGTCGACATATTGGCAGAAGGATGCCTGTCTTGTGGCGCAGAAAGAAGAGGATGAGGAGGGGCGCGACATCACGATAAAGAGCGACGAAATACATCTCCATTTCCCCTTCCCCTTCACCTGCACTTTTCCCGTGGGGTGAAGGTGAATGCCGGGCCATGTTGCGGGTTGACGGGTTGCGTGTTGCGGGTTGGGCGCTACACCGTCTTCGGCAACGACCGAGGTCCTTCACCAGCGCGTACGTCGCCTCGCTGATGTTCACCTTTCCCACTTCCACTGCTCTCCATGCGGCTGGCCGTGTTCACCGTATCGCCCCAGATATCGTACTGGAATTTCTTCACGCCCACGATGCCTGCGACGACCGGACCGGTGTGGATGCCGACGCGCATCTCGAATATGGTTTGCCGACGGCTTCGCGTTCGGCTTTGTGGCGCGCTTTCATGAAGTTCTGCATCTCCAGGGCCGCGCGCACCACGTCAGCCGCCGAGCCGTGCTTCGGGTCGGGCAATCCGCCCGCGGCCATGTAGGCATCGCCGATGGTCTTGATCTTCTCGATGCGGTACTTCTCCATGATGTGATAGAAGGCCTTGAAGCAGGTGTTGAGTTTTTCCGCGACCAGCGCCTGCGGCGCTTCTCGCTCATTTGCGTGAAGCCCTTGAAGTCGGTGAAGAGGATGGTGGCCGTGAGCGAAGTGCTTAGCGTCGGCGTGGCCTTTGGCCTTCAGTTCGTCGGCGACTTCCTGCGGCAGGATGTTCAGCAGCAGTGCTTCGCTGCGTGCATGCTCCTGCTTGATGCGGCGGCGGCGGCTCGGGTCCACCACCGCGAACACGATCCCGAACTACGGCGAAGCCCAGCGGGGCCGTTGCGCTGCGGTCGCGGCGGATGCGCTCCGGCGTCACGCATCCTTCTTTTCCTGTTCCGCTTGGGTGGCCGCTTCCTGCTTGTCGAAGTCATATTGCATCCGCAGGCGCGTGGTCTCCTCGGTGTTCGAGGCATTGTAGATGCTGTCACGGTACAGCACATGCATGCGGTGGTCGAGGTAGGCGCCTTTCCAATCGCCGTTGATGCTGTGCAACCGTTCCAGTTCGCGGTATGCGGTCGACAGCATTTCGCGGCTTCCTACCGTGCGCGCCACTTCGATGGCGGAACCCAGAGTAGCTGCGCGATGCGTCGTACCGCTTGCTCCGGGTGACGCACCGACACGGCCATGAGGGTGAGCTCCGGCCTGGTCGCTCCGGTCGTCGATCCGTTCCGCCAAGGCGCGCCCCGCCTCATACGCGCGCAGCGCTTCGGCATCCTGCGCGAGTCCTTCAGTGAGGCTTTTCCCGCATAGGCGTATGCGGCGACCAAGATGTATTGGGCACCGGTCTCCCTGGCGATGCGCATGGCCTCCTCGGCTTCCTTCAATGCGGCCGCATGTGCCAGGTCGTTCAGGATGCTGGCGATGTTCATCGTGGGATCGCCATTCCGTTCGGGTCGTCCATCTCCTCCGTGTCTTCAAAGGCTGCCCGGGTGTAACGCAAGGCCTCTTTCAGGTCGGACTGTTGCTGGTAGAATAAGCCCAGGTTGCTGTACGAGGTGGCGATGCCGGGCGCGTCGCCGATCCGTTCGCGGAGCGCGAGCTTTCAGCATGTGGTCCAAGGCTTTGGGGTGATCGCCTAGTCGGAGGTAGATGGTGCCGATGTTGTCGTAGTTCTTTCCCAGCCAGTCCTCGTTGCCCAGGCGCTGATTGATCGCCACGGCGGCGAAGTAGTCGCTCAGGGCGCCGGCCAGGTCGCCTTCCTTGCGCTTCGTTGGCCATATTGTTCAACGCACCGGCCACGTTGCGTTCCCTCCCGGTCTCTTGGTTTCAGCCGAAAGGCATTCGGAGAAACAACGTCGTGCTTCGGGTAATCGTCCAGCCGTTGAGCGATCTCGCCCAGGATGTTGAACGCGTTCGCCCTGGCGTTCACCGGGCCGGTGCGGATGGCGAGCGCCATCCGTGCCGCACCACTGCCTTTCGCCTGCCGATAATGGTCCCCGGCATCAGCAAGCTCCCAGCTCAGGTCGTACAAAACCACGATGCGTGTTGTGTCAGGTAGCGGGCCGTTCAATACCGCGCGCAAGGAGTCGATCAAGGCCTTGTTCTGCGCGTGCACACCAGTGCAGAACAACAGCGCACCGCAAACGATGCTGATGAAGGGCTTTCTCATGCGTGATGTGTTCGATGTCATGTGCGCTGTCCATGTTGATTGAACAAAGTACATCTCCATCTCCCCCTTGCCCTTCGCCTGCACTTTGCCGCGGGGGGTGAAGGTGAATGCAGGGCGTGTTGCGGGTTGACGGGTTGCGTGTTGCGTGTTATCGTCCGCCATCACCGCGTTCTTCACCAACACATAGGTCGCCTCGCTGATGTTCACCTTGCCCACCTCGCCGGATGACTCCATGCGGCTTACCGTGTTCCACCGTATCGCCCCAGATGTCGTACTGGAACTTCTTCACGCCCACGATGCCCGCCACGACGGGGCCGGTGTGGATGCCCACGCGCATTTCGAAGTAGGGTTTGCCTTGTGCTTCGCGTTCGGCTTTGTGGCGCTGCATGAACTCCTGCATCTCCAAAGCTGCGCTCAGCACATCGGCGGGCGAGCCCTGCTCCGGATCGGGCAAGCCCCCTGCTGCCATGTAGGCATCGCCGATGGTCTTGATCTTCTCGATGCCGCGCGAGGTGATGATGTTGTCGAAAGCCTTGAAGCAGGTGTTCAGTTCCTCCACCAGCGCCTGCGGCGAAAGCAGCTCGCTCATTTGCGTGAAGCCCTTGAAGTCCGTGAAGAGAATGGTGGCTTTATCCGAAGTACTTGCTTCCGCTTCACCCTTTACTTTCAGCTCCTCGGCCACCTCCTCGGCAGGATGTTCAGCAAAGGTCATCGCTCTGTGCGCGTGCACGATCGCTTGACCTGAGCGTTCACCAATTCAATGGATTGCAGGGAAATTCCTTCTTAGGCTCCGTTCAAGCAGGAAGCCTGCCAAAGCCGAAACAGCGAGTACAGAAAAGTAGAATGTGCTAGCGTACAGGTCATGCAGCGTGTCCGAACCTGGACGCATATGCAATTGGAACTCGAACAGGAGGGTGATGAAAGCGGCATGCATCATGGCCAGACGGAACCGAACAGCCACGAAACCGAACGTGAAGCAGACCATGAGGATATTGGCCGCGTGGACCCACCCCTGTGGAGCATCGCTCCATTGGAAAGGCACATTGACGACCACGGTGCTCAAAACCAATGTGGCCATAATCACCGCATGTCTCCAGCGGTCGAGTCGGGCAACGAATGTTGAAGCGAACGCCAGGAGAATGACAGGGATGGCGGATCCGAAATAGGCGAAAGAGATCACCCCATGGCCATAGGTGACCGTTCGAAGCAGCACTGTGCCGATGACAACAAACTGGACGATCGCCATAGCCCAGGCAACCCTGACAAGGTTGACCGATGCACGATCATGCTGCACCCAGAATGCGTTTTCCAGCACGGGGTCATCGAACCGAAGCCGGGATGTGCGCCATAGCTGGACGAAGACCGTAACGAGCCGATTGATCACGCGGTGAAGATCAAGCATAGCTCGCGAAGTACATCTCCTTTTCCCCCTTGCCTTTAGCGAGTAATTCCAACTCACGAGGTACACAGTGAACCCAGCTTCATTCTAATGTGTTCATCCGTCGCTTCGTTGATGATACAGCGCGACCGATGCCACTGATGCCGCGCATTGAATTTCTTCTCGCCATCAACAACTGAAACCCCATGCCGGACGGGCATTCTACGCGCCACACGAGTCAAACATTGAAGTGTCAAATTCGGCGTCCCTCCATCACGCCCTGCACATAACCCACCCACTCCATCACCGGGATGCCTTCATCAAGAAATGATAGGTTGAATGCCCATCACATCCACCGGCATGTGCGGTAGGCGGTGGCTCATGCTCATGGTGAAGCGAGTTCAAGCAGCCATCCGGGCGAAGCGACCTGACGCATATTCGAGACATCAGGCGTGCCGAAGGTGGGCCTGCCGAAGAGCTTCACCTTGTTGCTGGTGCGCGCCTCTAATAAGAACTGCTCGTCGGTGCTGCCATTGCGTTCGTTGCAGACAATGCCAACGCGTTGCGGAAACGGCAGCGCGGTATGCGAGCTGTCCACCGACCATGGCTGTGCATCCATCTCCAACCAGGTGCCGAGTGCGCCGCGCATCCCCGCGTGGCGATCTCCGCAGCGCTGACCATCCTCGTATCACGGCCGAACATATCGGCGTACGACTCGTAACCGGCGGCATTCAATTCGGTGCACCACAGCTTCACCCCTACCGAACGGATGGGGCCGGAATAGAGGTATGGTATGAGACCAGCATAGCTGGCATCGCTGCCGCCGGTGCCGTTGCGTATGTCGATGATGAAGTTCTCCGTCTTCCGGATCAGTGCATCGTTGGCTGCGAGCACGCTATCGATCATCGTCTTCTGCTCGAAGGCGAACGAGGGGATGCGCAGGTAGAGCGTTCGATAGGCTCAGCGGCACGAGGAATGGTGCTTCGGCATCGAGCACGCGCAGATGGATCGATTCCATTTTGCGTGAACTGAACAACGGGCTGTTGTCGTTGCCAGATGCCGTTCATCTCCAACAAGCCACCGCTGGTGCCGAGCAGGGTGGCTTCCACATCGCCCCGCGAATGATGCGCCCATGAAATAGGCACCTGCATATCGACCATCGGCCTGCTGCTGCCCTTAAGCCTTCACCATGCCGGGCTTCAGTTCTTGTTCTGCGAACTCAGGATGCGCATCGAAGCGAGAAGGATCTTCGGCTGGCGCACCATGCCCACACGATAGGCCCCCATGGTCCATACGCCTTCAACGGATGGCGCTCATTTCCGGCCTTCTGGT
>JADJOG010000018.1 GCA_016713865.1 Flavobacteriales bacterium
GCTCGCTGTGGTGCCACTAGTGAAGATCGCCTCGTGCGCATGCTTCGCGTTGATGTGCCTGCGGATGGTCTCGCGCGCGGCCTCCTGAGCTTCGGTGGCCCTTCGTGCTCAGCGTGTGCACGCCGCGATGCACGTTGGCGTTGATACGTGGCGTAGTAGGCGCTCTCGGCCTTGATCACGCGGCGCGGCTTCTGGCTGGTCGCGGCGTTGTCGAAGTACACCAGCGGCTTGCCGTGTACGAGTTCCTTCAGGATCGGGAACTGCGCGCGGATCTCGGCGACGTCGAAGACTGGTTTGACCGCAGTGGAGTTCATGAATGCGAATACGTTAACCGCAAAGGGCGCGGAGCACGCGGAGGGAGCCCAGAAGAGGAACCCTTCGCATGGATGATCGTTCGGTCCATCACATTCTGCATTTCTCTGCGTCCTCTGCGCCCCCTGCGGTTCAATTGCATTACCGCGGTTACAGCTGAGCGAGTTTGTTGTCGATGTGTTTCGTCAACACCGCCTTCCACTCCTCGTTCTGCGCGTTCCACCACCTCGGTGATGAAGGCATGGGCCATCAGCTTGCGCGCCTCAGCCTCACTCCCGCGGCTGCATAGGTAGAACAGGCCCTTCTCATCAGGCGACCGATGGTGCAACCGTGGCTGCACTTCACGTCGTCGGCGTAGCTCTCCAGTTCGGGCTTGGTGTACACCTTGGCATCGTCGCCCAGCAGGATGTTCGCGTTGCTCTGGTAAGCGCGGGTGCGTTGGGCGTCCTGTTTCACGTACACCTTGCCGTTGAACACGCTGGTGCCCTTGCCGGCCACGATGCCCTTGTAGAGCTCGTCGCTGGTGCAGTCCGGCACGTCGTGACCGATGTAGGTGTGGTTGTCGAAATGCGTGGTACCGTTCAGCAGGTACACGCCGTTCGGTTCGGCATGCAGCCTCCGGACCGGCCAGCGACACCTTCGCCTCATTGCGGATCGATTGCGCCATCCAGTGTCGTGGTGCTGATGCCGCCAATGGCTTTGGCATCCACGCACCCCTCAAAGCTGATGTTCGCTGGTCCGTTCGATTCGTGCGGACTTGTGGATCGTGAGGGCGCGCGCCTTCGCCCCCACAATGCACTCGCGTACGCTGTTGACGAAAGCCTCAGGCGTATCAAGGGCGATGTGCTCGATGATCGCTTCCGCCTCCGCGCCTTCGTGGAGCATGAAGAGGTCACGCGGTTGGATCGCCTGGCGCGCCGACGTGGTCACATGCAGCACATGGATAAACTCTCCGCGCCCCGCCCTTGAGACTAACGGGATCGTACCGTCTGTCGGAGCGGCGGTGTTCATGGCAGTGAAAAGGCGCTCGTTGGTTGGTGCCAGCGTGCCGTAATGTTCCTTCACGGGACCGTGTGAGAGGTGGTGTTGCAGGCTGTCGATCACCATTCCTTTCTGGCTCTTGAGATCATCGCTCAGATCAGCGCGGAAATGGCCGTTCACGAAGACCACGCGTGTGGCTTCGAAGGGAAGGCGGGCGGGCAGTGCCACGTTCGCTTCACCATTCGGTGCCGCATAGGGCTGGTTGAACAGCTTGCCCACGCGGGTGTACTTCCACGCCTCGGTCTTGCTGGTGGGAATGGCCAATGCATGCACTTGGGCGAATGCCTCGGCAGCGCCGGGCCAGGTGCTGGCCTGCAACAACGGCAATACCGTTGTCTTGGGGTCGTTCATTGTTGCGGTTGTCATCGCCAGGTATTCGTCATTGTATCGACCCGGAGGGTCGACGCTGCCGGAGGATGGCATTTCATCATCTGATCGTCTGATTTTCTGATCATCTGATCGATCACGCTATCTCCTTCACCCAATCATATCCCTTCGCCTCCAGCTCCAGCGCCAGTTCCTTCGGTCCGCTCTTGATGATGCGACCATCGGCCATCACGTGTACCACGTCGGGCACGATGTAGTCGAGCAGGCGCTGGTAGTGCGTCACCACGATGAAGGCGTTGTTCTTCGAACGCAGCTTGTTCACCCACCGGCCACGATGCGCAGCGCGTCAGATATCCAAGCCGCTATCGGTCTCGTCGAGGATGCCGAGCTTGGGTTGCAGCATCGCCATCTGGAAGATCTCGTTGCGCTTCTTCTCACCACCGCTGAAGCCCACGTTGAGGTTGCGGTTCATCAGGTCGGCGTCCATCTCCACCAGCTTGGCACGTTCGCGCACCAGGGTGAGGAAGTCCTTGCCGCCGAGTTCCGCCTCGCCGTTGCCTTGCCGCGTCTCGTTCAGCGCGGTGCGCAGGAAGGTCATGTTGCTCACGCCGGGGATCTCCACCGGGTACTGGAAGGCGAGGAAGATGCCCTTCCAGGCGCGCTCTTCCGGAGCCAGTTCCAGCAGGTCCTCGCCGAGGTATGTCACTGAACCTTCGGTGACCTCATATTCTTCGCGACCTGCCAGCACATTGGCCAGGCGCTCTTTTCCGGATCCGTTCGGGCCCATGATGGCGTGTACTTCTCCGGCCTTCACTTCCAGGTTCAGGCCTTTGAGGATCTCCTTGCCCTCGATGTTGGCGTGGAGGTTTGAGATTTTCAGCATTGTGTCGTCGTCGCTTATGATGCGTAGGTCGACCCGGTTGGTCGACACTACTTCGGTTATCCTACAGATCCTTCAAGGCTTACAGCCAACAACTTCTGTGCTTCAACGGCGAACTCCATCGGCAACTGGTTCAGTACCTCCTTGCAGTAGCCGTTCACGATCAGGCTCACGGCCTTCTCGGTCTCGATGCCCCGCTGGTTGAGATAGAAGATCTGGTCCTCGCCGATCTTGCTCGTGGTGGCCTCGTGTTCCACCATCGCAGTCGGGTTCTCGCTCTCGATGTAGGGGAAGGTGTGCGCGCCGCAGCGGTCTCCGAGCAGCAGCGAATCGCACTGGCTGAAGTTGCGCGCGCCCTTGGCACCCGGCCCGTCTTCACCAAGCCGCGGTAGCTGTTGTTGCTGAGGCCGGCGCTGATGCCCTTGCTCACGATGGTGCTCCTGGAGCCCTTGCCGATGTGGACCATCTTGGTGCCGGTGTCGGCCTGCTGGCGGTTGTTGGTCACGGCCACGCTGTAGAACTCGCCGATGCTGTTGTCGCCCTTCAGCACGCAACTGGGGTACTTCCACGTGATGGCACTGCCCGTCTCCACCTGCGTCCAACTGATCTTGCTGCGCTCGCCGAGGCAAAGGCCGCGCTTGGTGACGAAGTTGTAGATGCCGCCCTTGCCTTCCTTATCGCCGGGGTACCAGTTCTGGACGGTGCTGTACTTGATCTCGGCGTCCTTCAACGCCACCAGTTCCACCACGGCCGCGTGCAGCTGATGCTCGTCGCGGATGGGAGCGGTGCAACCTTCGAGGTAGCTCACATACGCGCCCTCATCGGCGATCAGCAGCGTGCGCTCGAACTGGCCGGTCATGGCTTCGTTGATGCGGAAGTAGGTGCTGAGCTCCATGGGGCAGCGCACACCCGGCGGGATGTAGCAGAAGCTGCCGTCGCTGAACACGGCGCTGTTGAGCGCGGCGAAGTAGTTGTCGGTGCGGGGCACCACGCTGCCGAGGTATTTCTTCACCAAGTCGGGGTGCTCCTGCACGGCATCGCTGAAGCTGCAGAAGATGATGCCTTTCTCCTTCAGTGTTTCGCGGAAGGTGGTCTTCACGCTCACGCTGTCGAACACCACGTCCACCGCCACGCCCACCAGGCGCTTTTGCTCTTCGAGCGAGATGCCCAGTTTCTCGAAGGTCTTCACCAATTCGGGGTCGGCTTCGTCCAGGCTGTTGAGCTGCGGCTTCTTCTTCGGGGCGCTGTAGTAGTACGCGTTCTGGTAATCGATCTTGGGATAGTGGATGTGCGCCCACTCAGGCTCTTCCATTTTCTGCCACAGGCGGAAGGCTTCGAGGCGCCACTCCAGCATCCACGCCGGCTCGTTCTTCTTCGCGCTGATGAAACGCACGATGCCTTCGTTCAGGCCCTTCTCGGCTTTCTCGCTCTCGATGTCCGTGACGAAACCGTAGGCGTATTCCTTTTCGGTGACCTCGCGGAGGATATCGTCGGTGTCTTGTGCCATGTTTCGGTTGGCTATCACATGGTAGGTCGACCCGGAGGGTCGACGCTACGGGTGCGTATCGGGGATGTCGGCGCCATACTCAGATGCTGAAGCTCTCCCCACACCCGCAGGTCCGGTTCGCGTTGGGGTTAATGAATTGGAAACCCTTGCCGTTGAGGCCGCCGCTGAAATCGAGGGTGGTGCCTAGCAGGTACAGCAGGCTCTTCTTGTCCACCACCACCTTCACGCCGTTGTCCTCGAAGACCTTGTCGCCGTCCTTCATCTGGTCGTCAAACACGAGGTCGTACATGAGGCCGGAGCAGCCGCCGCCCTTCACGCCTACGCGCACGAAGTGGTTGGGGCCGCGGCCCTCTTCGCCGAGGAGCTTGGTGACTTCGGCCTTGGCGGGTTCGGAGACTTTGATCATGGGTTCCTGTTGTTTAGAAACGGTCTAAACAGGCTTCGGAGGCAAATGTAGGCGCTGGGCTTGCGCTGGCGCAGGGTGAACAACGAGGCGGAGAGGAGGTTCGGGCGCCGAAGCAGAATGCCGGACGCGCTACATTATTGGCCACAAGATCGACGGGATATGCGTCAGCCCGCCAGGGATAGTAGCCCCGGCTCGTAGGCCGGGGCAGGCTCAGCGGATAGCCCGGCCGGCGGCCAAACACTGATCCTGATTCAACACACCCGTACCGTCGACCCGGAGGGTCGACATGGCCCAGCGCCAATAGAAGAATGAAAAATGTAGAATGTAAAATGATGAATGGCGAATGAAGAACAGCCAGCGCACCATCCTCCACCTCGACCTCGACAGCTTCTTCGTGAGCGTTGAGCGATTGGATCATCCCGAACTGAACGGCAAGCCGATCCTGATCGGCGCCGACAGCGATCGCGGCGTGGTGGCCAGTTGCAGTTACGAGGCGCGCAAGTATGGCGTGCGCAGCGCGATGCCCATGCGCATGGCGAAGCAGCTGTGCCCGGAAGCGATCATCATGCGCGGCAACAGCGGCGCGTACATGAAGAAGAGCGACGAGGTGACGGAGATCATCCGCGAGCAGGTGCCGCTGTTCGAGAAGACGAGCGTCGATGAGTTCTACGTGGACTTCAGCGGCACGGAGAAATTCTTCGGCGCGATGAAATTGGCCACGGAGCTGAAGAAGTACATCGAGAAGGAGACGGGCCTGCCGAACAGCTTCGGTCTCTCAATCAACAAGACGGTGAGCAAGGTGGCCACCGACGATGCGAAGCCCAACGGGCAGAAGCAAGTGGAGTGCGGCACGGAGAAGCCCTACTTGGCGCCGAAGCCCATAGAGGCCATACCCGGCGTGGGCGAGAAGACGGCGCACCTGCTGCGCAGCATGGGCGTGATGAAGATCGCCACGATGCAGGAGCTGCCGATCGACCTGATGCAGCGCTTGCTGGGCGAGCACGGTCCCACGTTATGGCGCAAGGCGAACGGGATCGATGACAGCCCCGTGATCGCGTGGCACGAGCGCAAGAGCATCAGTACCGAACGCACGTTCGCGCAGGATACCATTGATGTGGTGAAACTGCGCGGCATGCTCACAGCCATGGCCGAGAGCCTCGCCTTCCAATTGCGCAAGGGGCAGAAGCTCACGAGCTGCGTGGCCGTTAAGGTGCGCTACGCTGATTTCGAGACGCACACGCAGCAGCTGCGCATCGGCTACACGGCGTGCGATCACATCATCCTGCCGGTGATCCACGAACTCTTCCGCAAGCTGTACGATCGCAGGCAGCGCATCCGCTTGATCGGCGTGCGCTTCAGTCATCTTGTGGGCGGCGGCCACCAGATGGATGCCTTCACCGACACCGAGGAAGCGATGAACCTCTACCAAGCGATGGACAGGATCCGCAAGCGCTTCGGCGACCGCACGGTGATGCGCGCGGCAGGCATGGATGCACGCAGCATAGGAAGGATGGATAACCCATTTGATGGGCAGGCGCCGGTGCTGTTGGCGAATAGGAGGAGCTGAGGCTCGCCCTCACTCCACCACCACCCGCACCGCTTCTCCTCCCTCCGTTCGTAGCAAGTAAAGCCCACTCGCCAGCCCTTCCACATCCACAGCATTCCGCCCAGCTCGCAACACGCAGCCGAGCACTTGCTGCCCTGAGGCGTTCAGCAGCATTGCTTGTGTTGCAGCGCCCGCATGATCTGATGAAGAGGACTGATGAGGCCGGGGTCGGGAAGGCTCGCAACGAAGACGCCATCGCTTCTTCCACGCCCGTATTGAGCACCACCAGCACCGTAGCCGTGCTCCATGAGCAACCGAAGGCATCGGTCACGATCGCGTGGTAGTCGCCTGTTTGCGTGGCGATGGTGGAGGCGCTATCGCTCACCAATGTGCTCTCGTTGAAGTACCAGTGCCACGCCGTACCGCCGGTGGTCCAGAGCGAATCGAACAGCAATTGCACCGTGTAGCCTGGATCAACGCGCTCTTCGATGTACACGGTGTCGATGATGACCTGTCCGTTCGCGTCGGTCACTTCAACGATGTACAGGCCAGGGCAAAGGCCAACGAGTTCCGACTCCGTTGAGCCCGTGTTCCACAGGTAGGTGAAGGGCGAGGTGCCGTTCATGAAGGGCGTGATCGCGCCATTGCACGTGCCGGGGCACACATCCGCGGCGATCGCGCTCACATCGAAGGTGGTGTCCGTTGCGGAGACCATCATCGCATCGCCGTTCGACACATCGTCGATGGTGGTGTTGCCGTAGGTGACCAGGCCCCAGTAGTATCCGCCGAAGTACAATTGGTGCGGTGGAGCGCCTTGCCGATGAATGCAGAGCGGAACGTCGCGCTGAAAGCCACCGGCTCTTTGCGCCCAGACCACATCGCCTTCACCATCCATCTTCATGATCGCGATGTCCTCGCCACCGATGCTGGTGAGCGAAGTGCCGAAGAAGTCCACCGTGTTCGAGAACTGAACGGCCACGTACACGTTGCCCAATCCATCCGCAGCAGCCCTCCAACCAAGGTCGCGTTGCGCGGATCCGGTGCTCTTGCCCCATTGGTAATTGCCATCCGCATCGAACTTCCATCATGAAGTCATCGTTGTTGCTCGTAGAGATGAGGGTGTCATCGGGCAGGAACATGCTGCCCCACAGCCTGCCGACCATGAACACATTGCCCAGAGTGTCGGCCGCATCCCCATGCCCTCGTGGTCGCCAGAGGCGTAGCTGTTCGCCCAAAGCGCGTTGCCATCGAGGTCGCAGGCCAGCAAGAAGGCCTTACCGGTGTTCGATGTCGTCGAGATCGGCAGCCCGTCGAATTCCCCGATGGCGAAACTGAATTGCCCGGTGATGAACAACCGATCACCTGCCACCGAGATGCCTCGGCTCGACTTCGTTTGCCCGATGCCCGTGCTGAGCTTGGCCCAATTCAGTGTGCCCGTGCTGTCGTAGCTCGCCACGAAGATTTGCCGTTGGTTGTTGCTCGCGATCTGGAGCGGATCGAAACGCACCGTGAAGCCTCCGACGAATCCCGTGATGAAGACATCGCCTTCCGCTGAGACGGCGATGCCTCGTGCTTCATCATTGGAACTGCTGCCTGCGCGGCGTGCCCACAGGCAGGTGCCATCCACATCGTATCGCGCAACGAAGATGTCATCGCCGACATAGGAGCCCAAGGTGATGCCGTCGCCGAAATTCGCGGTGCCATTGTAGCTGCCCGTGATGTAGATGCGATTCTCCGCGTCGATCGCGATGTCGTAGGCCAAGGCATCATCGAAGGTGACCAGCACGCTGCGGACCCAAAGGCAAGTGCCGGCGGCATTGTACTTCGCCAATACGCCGGCCGTGTTGCTTCCTGTAGTGATGGTGCCGCACCCGAATTGGGATGTTCCCCGCACGCTGCCCGCCCAATAGACATTGCCCTGGCTGTCGGTGGCGATACCGTAACACTGATGCGTTGCTGCCGTCGCCGGCACTGACGGCCCAGTTCCATTGCTGGGCTCCGACGCGAGTGAATGTGGCAATCGTGAGGACAAGGAGCAGTTGACGCATGGTGGCGAAAGTAGAGGGCCGATTATGCGAGCCTCACGACTGGCCGTCCGGACAAGTCACACAATCAACCGCTCATGTGATCACACCGTTCTCTCTTGGGTCATTCGGCATTTTCGCAGGAATCAACACCGAACTCCGCATGGAACTCGTCATCTCCGGCCTGAGCAAGACCTACGCGAACGGCGTGAAGGCTTTGGATAACGTGAGCCTCACCATCCCCACGGGCATGTTCGGGCTGTTGGGGCCCAACGGAGCAGGCAAGAGCACACTCATGCGCATACTCGCCACGTTGCAGGAAGCGGACAGCGGCAGAGCGATGCTCGGCGATATCGATGCTGAAGCAGCAGCAGGAGGTGCGCAAGGTGCTGGGCTACCTGCCGCAGGAGTTCGGGGTGTATCCGCGTGTGAGCGCCTACGAAATGCTCGATCATATCGCCCTGCTGAAAGGCGTGGTGAATAGTCGGGAACGAAAGGAACTGGTTGAAGCATTGCTGAACAGGGTGAACCTATGGGAGCACCGCAACCGGCGTATCGCAGGCTTCAGCGGCGGCATGAAGCAACGATTCGGTATCGCGCAATCGCTGATCGGCGAGCCCAAGCTCATCATTGTGGATGAACCAACGGCGGGCCTGATCCCGGCGAGCGCAACCGTTTCTACAACCTGCTCACGGAGATCGGCGAGAACGTCGTGGGTGATCTCTCAGCACGCACATCGTGCAAGATGTGCTGGAGCTGTGCGGGAACATGGCGATCATCAACAAGGGCGTCTTGCTCTTCGCCGGAGCGCCGAACGATGCGTTGGCATCCATGCGTGGCAAAGTGTGTGGGAAAGGCGATCAGCAAGCATGAGTTGGAGCAATACGCCAACAGCCATGCCCTGATCAGCAACAAACTCGTTGCTGGCCGACCGATCATTCACGTGTTGAGCGCCGGCGATCCAGGCAATGGATTCGTGAGCACGGAGCCGAGCTTGGAGGATGTGTTCTTCGGCGCAATTCACGCGAACCAAGCTCACGTCGCGGGATGATCCTTCGCCTCATCTTCTTTGAACTGCGGTTCTGGTTCCGCCAGCCGCTGCTTTGGGTATTCCTCGGGCTTGCGTTCGCCTTCGCATGCGCGCTGGCTGTGTTCGAGAGCGAAGGTGTGGGCAGCCCAGGGATGGTGCATGTGAACTCGCCACGTCATGTATTCGAGCTGTACGCCAACCTGGCCTTCCTCTGGCTGCCCATGGTCACGGCATTCGTGAACGCGACGGCAATTCGGGACTTCGCTCATCGCACGTCGGACATCGTGTTCAGCACGGTGGTCACACGTCGGCAATATCTGCTCGGTCGCTTTCTCGGTAGCACGTTGGTGGCGCTCATCCCCACGATGGGTATTTCGGCGGGATTGGTTGCGGGCAGTTGGATCCCGTACGGAGATGCCATTCGCTTCGGGCCGAACAACTGGGTGGTACACGCGCAGGCATTCCTGTGGTTCGCGGTGAGCAGTATCGCCTTCCAGAGCGCGGTGATGTTCGCGGTTGCCACCTTCGTGCGTTCCTCAGCGGCGGCGTTCGTCACCTCCATCGCATTGGTGGTGCTCAATGTGATGGCGACGGCTTACGCCACCGAGGTGGATAATACATGGCTCGCTTCGTTGCTCGATCGCTTTCGGTGTGAAGGCTTTGGACGAGGTGACACGCTATTGAGCGTGCACGACAGCAACACGTCTCTGTTGCCAGTTGTCGGGGCATTGACCGTGAATCGCTTGCTCTGGCTGGCCATTGGGGCAATCGTTTTCGTATTGGGGTATTGGCGGTTCTCGTTCACTGAACGCAGGTCCAGCGCTCGACCTGTTGCCGATGGGCAGGATGGTGGGCGGATGAATACCGAGCTTCCGGTCGTCAGTCTTTCGCACGCAGGTTCTTCGCGTTGGAGGCGTTTCGGCCGACTGATGCGATCGGATCTCGGGAGCATCTACCGATCCGGTGTTCTGGATCATTGTCGGGCTGGGTCTGCTCATGTGCGCGGTCGCATTAGCGAAGTGAACCAGGCATTCGGGAATCGCTCGTGGCCGGTCACCTGGCAATGTCACGGAGTTGTTGCGGGGCTTGTCCATGCTCTTCATCGTAGTGATCATCACCTACTACAGTGGTGAGTGTACTGGCGCGACCGCGACATGGGCCTTGATGGGATCGCGCATGCGCTACCGGTGCGCTCACGCTGGAGGGTGCTGGCGCACTTGACAACCTTGCTCCTTATCGGCGGCTTCGTGCTCGTGCTGATGTCTTTCGCGGGCATATGCACACAGTTGGCCATGGGATATACACGCCTGCAGCTCTGGCTCTATTTCGCCTCGTTCATCGGCCAGGACTGGTCGCGTTCGCCTTCTGGTCCTTGCTCGCGCTCGCCATTCAGATGTTGGTGCATCACAAGTACGCGGGCTTCGGGCTCTTTCATCGTGCTCTTCGCGGTGAACGCGCTCATCTGGCGGTTCCTCAAGGTGGAGTCGAACCTCGTTGTGCTCTATGGTTCGCCAAGGCTGTGGTATTCTGACACGAACGGCTTGGACCCTTCCTCGCGCCATGGTTGTTCTTCAAGACCTATTGGCTGGCGTTCGCGGGCGTGCTGTTCTTCGCGGCTGCTCTTTTTCTGGTAAGAGGAGGAGAGAGACGACTTGGCGCTGGCGCGCGCGTATCGCTGGAGGAAGATTGCGTAGGTCATGGCTGGCGGGTGCGGGTCTGCTGGGCATCTGGTGCGTGCTCTTGGGTTTCGGTTACTACAACACACGGATCTTGAATGAATCGCACACACGCCAGGACACGGAAGCGCTGCAAGTGGAATACGAGCGCGCTTACAAGCCGTTGGCGAACACAGCGCTCCCGCACATCTCGGCGGTTGACATCTCCATCGACCTCGAACCCTCGGCACGTGCCATCAGCTACCATGCTGATCTGACGCTCACCAACAATGGACCGCGCGCGGTGGATACGCTTTGGTTCGGCCTGCCCGATCGGATGAAGTTGCGATTCGAGATACCAGGGGCGATGGATGTCCTGAACGACACGGCGCGATACGTTCGGATGTTCCGCCTCGGAAAGCCATTGGCTCCAGGGGATTCCGTCCGCATCGGTATTGCTTCAGAATGGCAACAAAGAGGCTTCGGCAACGATGCGGACTTCCGGAGTTCGTCGAGAACGGCACCTTCATCAACAACAGTGATCTGCTGCCCTCCATCGGTTACCAGACTGAGGTGGAGCTCACCGATCCGGGTGCGCGCCGCAAGCGCGGATTGCCGCCGAACCGACGCATGGACGCATTGAGCGATCTGCCTGAAGCGCGGCGTTTCTCCGCAGTGATGCCTACGCCGATCACATCCGGTTCGCCTGCACGATCAGCACCGCCTCCGACCAGGTCGCGATCGCACCGGGAGAGCTCTGGGCGCGAGTGGAAGGAGGGGCGGTAAACGTTGGTTCCGTTATGAGTGCGCCACGCCGATTTTCAACTTCTGGTCAGTGCTGAGCGCGCGGTACGAGGTTTGAAGGAGGTGGCCAACGGCGTGACATTGGAAGTGCACCATCATCCGACATGGTGCAAACGCAGCGGATGACGAAGGCCATATACGCGATGCGCATCGGTTATGCATCGACCAACTTCTCGCCCTACTCAGCACAATGTGGCGCGCATCATCGAGTTCCTGCGCTACCGCAGCTTCGCTCAATCGTTTCGGCACCTGGCCTTACAGCGAGGCTATCGGCTTCATCACCGACCTGCGCGCGATACGGCCCGCATCGATATGGTTTACTACATGCCAGGCTCACGAGGTGGCGCGCACCAATGGTGGGGCCATCATGCTGGGTCCGCGGTGACGGGCGCAGCACCATGATGAACGAGAGATGAAGGCGGCAATACACCGCGCTCATGGTGCTGGAGAAGGAGTACGGCTGTCCGGCCATGCGGAAGTTCCTCGGGCACGAACGCGACACCTGGCCTACTAGTGGGCGCGGCAAGGAGGGAATCGGTGAAGAGCCGTTGATGAAAGTGGAGAACCAGCAGCACACTCCACTACAGCAAGGGAAGCGTGGTGATGTATGGCCCAGGTGTACATTGGCGAAGAGCGTGTCAATGCTGCCCGCCGCGCCTTCATCGAC
>JADJOG010000019.1 GCA_016713865.1 Flavobacteriales bacterium
GGCGATGGCAGCTTCAACACCGTCGTTGACAAGTGCCACGGCACCGAGCTGGGCAGGATCCCTCATGCCACGGAGGCGCAGATGGAAGAAGCGATCGCCGCTGCCTATGCGAGCCGCGATGTGTTGCGGAAGATGAGCGCCGGTGAGCGCAGCTCGAAGCTCGAAGCACTGGCCGCGTTGATCGCGAAGCACGAAGAAGAGATTGCGCAGCTGATGGTGAAGGAGGCCGGCAAGCCCATCGGCGCGGCGCGGATCGAAGTCGCGCGGAGCATCACCACGGTGCGCACGGCGGCGGCGGAAGCATTGCGTTTCGGCGGCGAGATCACGCCCATGGATTTCGGCGCTGGCGTTGGCAAAACGGCCTTCACCAAGCGCTTCCCCATCGGTGTCATCGCAGCGATCACGCCCTTCAACTTCCCGCTGAACCTGGTGCTGCACAAAGTGGCTCCAGCAATGGCCGTGGGCTGTCCTGTTGTGCTGAAGCCTTCGCCGCAAGCGCCGTTGTGCGCCTTGGTGCTCGCACGTTTCATGGAAGAGATCGGCTGGCCGAAAGGCGCCTTCAGCGTGCTAATGTGCGGCGTGCCCGTGGCCGAGAAGCTCGTGAAGGACGAACGCGTGGCCATGCTCAGCTTCACCGGTAGCGACAAGGTGGGTTGGCACCTAAAGAACATCTGCGGCAAGAAGAAGCTCGCCCTGGAACTGGGCGGCAACGCAGCGGTGATCATCGACGAAGGCACCGACCTCGCTGCTGCCGCGAAGACCGTTGCCATCGGCGCGAACGTATATGCCGGGCAGACCTGCATAAGCGCAGCGCATCTATGCCGTGGAGAGCGTGTTCCCCCAGTTCCGGGATCAGCTCGTGAAGGAGTACGCCGCATTGAAGGCAGGTGATCCGGGCGATGCGAGCGTGACGGTCGGCCCCATCATCGACAAGGGGCATTTCGAGCGGATCGGCAGTTGGGTGGATGAAGCGGTGAAGGGCGGCGCGCAATTGCTCGCTGGCGGAAAGGCATAGATGCATCCGCGCAACGTGTACGCTCCGACCTTGCTCACCGGCACCAAGGACACCATGAAAGTGAGCTGCGCAGAAGTGTTCGGCCCTGTTGCTGTGCTGGAAGAAGTCGCCGACTTCAGCGCCGCCATCGCGCACGTGAACAACAGCACCTACGGACTGCAAGCGGGTGTCTTCACTGATAGCGTCGCGCACATGAAGCAGGCGCACGACGAGTTGGAAGTAGGCGGCATCATCATCGGCAACGTGCCGGGCTTCCGCATCGACAGCATGCCTTACGGCGGCATTAAGGACAGCGGCTTGGGGCGCGAAGGCGTGAAGTACGCGATGGAGGAGATGAGTGAGCCGAGGTTGATGGTGTACTGATCGCATCCATGGGTCCTGAACCGCAATTTGCGGGCAGGTGGGCGCTTGTTTCGAACGACCGAAGGGGTTAGCTTGCCTCGCCCATTCAGCATACCGTGCGTGGTTCCCGCTCGATCGCGCACCAATACGATTCCGCCATGCGCTTCTTTACAGTCAACCGCAAGCCCATCATCGCCCTAGCGTGCATTGGTTTGTTCGCAGGACTCTCCGCGTTCGAAGAGAAGCAGGAACCCGCAGGAACAACGAAGGCTATTGGCAGCGGCGTCCCGGTTAACAGCTTCACCAATTTCGAATCGGCGCATGTGAACCCGCTGGCGCTCACGCCAGATGGAACGAGGCTCTTGGCGGTGAACACGGGCAACAACACGCTGGAGGGGTTCGACGTGTCAGCAGCCGGCTTGGTGCACAACGCCAGCATCCCTGTTGGCCTCGATCCGGTAACGGTTCGCGCGCGCACCAACAACGAAGCCTGGGTAGTGTGCCAGGTGAGCGATGAGGTGAGCATCGTTGACCTCACGCTCAAAGCCACCGTGCGCAGCCTGCTCACCGAGAACGAGCCTGCCGATGTGGTGTTCGCTGGAAGCCCAATGAAAGCCTTCGTGAGTTGTGCCGAGCAAGAGATGGTACAGGTGTTCAACCTGTCGGATCTGAATGCCGCGCCCACCAACGTGCTGCTCAAGGGCGAGCAGCCAAGGGCTTTAGCCGTGAGCACCGATGGCGCCACGGTGTATTGCGCCTTCTTCGAGAGCGGGAACCAGACCACGGTGGTGCCCGGCAACGTGTTCCATGCTGGTGGCTTCTGCTCTCCGCAGGGCGGCTGCACCACCATCGCGAACGATGTGGCGCGCGTAACCGGGCCTTATGGCGGAACCACTCCGGTGCCCAATGCCGGCGCTGGCTTCAACCCGCCAATGAACCCCAATAACCCGGCGCCTCCCGGCAACAACAGCATGGTGGTTCGGAAGAACGCTGCTGGGCAATGGATGGATGACAATGGCGGAAACTGGACCGCGATCGTGAGCGGCGGTGGCGGGGTGCGTCAATCCGGTTGGGACATGCCCGACCGCGACGTCGCCATCATCAATGCGAACACGCCCACGACGGCCAGCACCACCTATAAGCAGACGTTAGGCAACATCCTCATGGCGATGAGCGTGCGGCCAACCACAGGCGAGGTGTTCGTCGTAGGCACAGATGCCACCAATGAGAAGCGCTTCGAACCCAATCTGCGCGGGAACTTCCTCACGGTGAACGTCTCGCGATTCCTGGGTGCAGGCGCTGTCACGCGCACCGACCTGAACCCGCACATCAACTACAGCACGCATAGCTCGCCCCCGGCGCTGCGCAAGCAGAGCATCGGTGATCCGCGCGCGATCGCATGGCGGGCCGATGGCAGCACTGCATACGTAACCGGCATGGGCAGCAATAACGTGATCATGATCAATGCACTGGGCGCACGAACGAGCCCCGACCCGATCGTGGTGGGCGAAGGACCAACGGGCATCGTGATCCACGAATCCAGCGGGCGCGCTTTTGTGCTGAACAAGTTCGGCGGCAGCGTGAGCACGATTGATCTGGCCTCGAGCAAGGAAACAGCGCGCACCTCCTACTTCGACCCCACGCCACAAGTGATCAAGGTGGGGCGCAAGCACCTGTACGACACGCACCTCGGCAGCGGTCACGGCCACATCAGCTGCGGCAGTTGCCATGTGGATGGCCGTTGGGACCGATTGGCCTGGGACCTTGGCAACCCGGCGGGAAACATGGTCACGGTGAATGACCCCGCTGGCAACAAGACCTTCCATCCGATGAAGGGATTGAAGACGACGCAGTTCCTCATCGACATCATCAACCGCGGAACAGGCAAGTTGCACTGGCGCGGCGACAAAACTCTTTCCATGATTTCGCCGGTGCCTTCCAGGATCCGCAAGGCTTGAGCGCACCGCTCGATGTGGTGGGCATGCAGGAGTTCAGCGATTTCCTCGCCGCAACCTGGTACGTGCCCAATCCCTACCGCACCATTCGACCGGACACGAGCCTCATTGCCGCCACCGTTGAGCGCATGAACAATCGCGTCCGCTTCACCGGCAACACCTTCCAGACCATCCCGACGGCTGGTGTGCGCCTCTTTGTCTCCGTGAACATCAACTGCTCGCACTGCCACCAGACAGGCAGCGGCCGTGGTCATCTTCCGGGCAATGGCAGCAACAGCGGCGCAGGCAGCCCGCCCATCGTGAACATGACCAACAATACGAACATGGTGCCCGACCTGCGGAGCGCATACCGCAAGAATGGCTTCTTCTTCAACACGAACGAATGCACGAGTGGATTCGGCATGATGAGCGATGGCGTGATGCAGACCCTCTTCAATGAGACCGGCACCAACCATTATCTCGGCGATTATGAGCCTGAGCTGCTCAGCTGGAGCGGTGGCATCACGCAGGCCAATAGCCCGCAGAGCTATGGCTTCGACCTGGTGCATTCGGCGCAAGATGCCCTGCCAGCAGTGGGCATGCGCATGACCATCAATGGCAGCGTGGGCAGCACGGGACGTGTTGGTAGCCTGCTCGCATGGACCAACAAATACCCCAATGATTACGCGCTCGTGGTGAAGGGCCGCTGGAACAACGAGAGCCGTGGCTTCTATTACCTGGGCAGCAACAACTACCAGCCCGATCAGAATGGCGCCGCAGCGGTTACGCACGCCGCGCTCATCGCGCATGCACAGGCCGGCAATCCGCTCACATGGACAGTCGTGCATCCCAGCACGCGCATCCGCCATGGCGTTGATCGCGACATGGACGGCATCTTCGATTACACCGATGGCGATAGCGAGCTGGCGTTGACGATGTTCCTCGAAGGCCCGCTGAACGGCACCACCATGCGCACCGACCTGAAAGCTGCTGGGCTGATTCCTGCCCAAGACCCTTATGGCTTGGGAGCAACGGCGAGCCAATCCCTCATGGATCGCGCCGGCTCCAATGCTCCGGTCGATTGGGTGATGGTGCAGCTGCGCAGCGCCGCGAACCATGCCAATGCGATTGATGAGCGCGCCGCCATGCTTCTGGCCAACGGCAAGGTTGTAATGCCCAATGGCGAAGAACCGCTACGGTTCCCGAACGCGCCGCGCGGCAGCTATAAGGTGGCCGTATGGCATCGCAATCACTTGGGCGCGATGACGAATGCGGCATCCGCATTCGGAACAGGGCCGGTGAGCATCAACCTCGGCGATCCGGCCTTGGCCACCTATGGAACCGATGCGCGCAAGATCATCGGCTCCATCGCGGCGCTCTGGGCGGGCGATACCGATGGCAACGGCACGTTGCGCTATACCGGCCAGTTCAATGACCGCGACCCTGTTCTGGTGCGAATCGGCGGCAGCATTCCCACGGCCACAACAACTGGCTACTTCAGCGAGGACGTCAACCTCGATGGCGTGGTGCGCTACACCAACCAGAACAACGATCGTGATCCCATTCTGGTGAATGTGGGCGGAAACGTGCCCACGACTACACGGCAGGAGCAGTTGCCATAAGCGGCCTTGGCTATAAGTTGGGGGCTGTCGCTTTCGCGCAGTCGAGTTAGTGCCGCAACGAGGTCCCGTTCTGGAGGTAATCGCCTAGGCCTCTGCCTTTCTCCAGCTTCTCTAGCCTACTTACCAACTTATCCAAGTTGCGGAAGTGGATGTAGCTCTTGCGGTACTTCTGCACCTCGAAGGCCGGTGAGCCCATGTAGGCTTCGCCCGCCTTCGTGTCCTTGCTGATGCCGCTCTGCGCCGCGATGATGGTGCCGTCAGCGATCTTCAAGTGGCCGATGATGCCCACCTGTCCGCTGAACATGCAGTTCTTGCCGATCTTGGTGGAGCCCGCCACCACGCCGCCCGCCGCGTAGTACGTGTTCTCGCCCACCTCCACATTGTGCGCGATGTGTATCAGGTTATCGAACTTGACTCCCTTGCGCAGGATGGTTGAGCCAAGCGTGGCGCGGTCGATGGCGCAGTTGGCGCCGATCTCCACATCGTCCTCGATCACCACGTTGCCGATCTGCGGGATCTTGGCGCCGCCATCGGGGCCCGTGGCGAAGCGGAAACCATCGCTGCCGATTACCGTGCCGCTGTGGATGATCGCGCGCGCCCCGATCACGCAATCGGAGTAGATGGTCACGTTGGCGAAGACGGTGGTGTTATCACCGATCACCACGTTGTCGCCGATGTACGCATGCGGGTAGATCTTCACGTTGCTGCCGATCCGCGCGTTCTCGCCGATGAAAGCCAGCGCGCCGATGTAGCAGTTGTCGCCGTGCGTGGCGCCGCTACTGATCACCGCCTGCGGCGACACGCCCTTCTTGTCGAGCTTGATGGTGTTGTACATCTCCAGCACCTTGGCGAAGGCGCCCTGCGCATCGGCCACGCGCACCAGCGTCGTCTTCACCGGACCGCTGAGCTCGAATGCCTTGCCGATGATGACCACGCTCGCGGTGGTGTCATAGACGTATTGCGTGTACGCCGGATTCGCCAGGAAGGACAGCGATCCCGCGCCGCCCTCCTCGATCTTCGAGAGCTTGCTCACGGTGGCGTTGGGGTCTCCTTCAACGGTGCCTTGCAGGAGCTGGGCGATCTGGGCTGCGGTGAATTGCATGTGCTGGGTTCTTCGAGGTCGCCAAGGTATCTGTTGGACGAACCGCGCGACTGACGCTACCTTCGTGGCATGAGCGCGCACTTCCAGTTCACCCAGCTCTCTTCGCTTCCTGCCGATGTGCGTGAACAGGTAATGGAGTTCATCGCCTTCCTGATGGAGCGCCTCACGCGATTGCCCGAGGATCCGAAAGAGCGCAAGCTGGGACTGGCCAAGGGCCTGCTTGAGATTCCTCCCGACTTCGACGAGCCCTTGGAGGATATGAAGCCCTACATGGAATGAGGGTCCTGCTCGACACGCATTCCGTGTTGTGGCTCATCACGGAAGACCCATCCCTTCCGGAGCGCGCGAGAAGCATCGCGAAAGCAACCAGCAATGCTTGCTTCGTGAGCGCTGCCTCGCTTTGGGAGATCAGCATCAAGCACTCTATCGGGAAGCTGCATCTGAAGACCGGCCTGGACCACATCTTCCTGCTGATCCGTCAGACAGGCTTCGAGGTCCTGCC
Source organism: Flavobacteriales bacterium (assembly GCA_016713865.1). Lineage (GTDB taxonomy): Bacteria > Bacteroidota > Bacteroidia > Flavobacteriales_F > PHOS-HE28 > PHOS-HE28. Next base: position 6,518 of record JADJOG010000019.1, read on the forward strand.
CATCTCTGAGCGGCACATGCTCGAAAGTGCCAAGCTTCCATTCCATCATCGGGACCCCTTCGATGCATGTTGGTGGCTCAGGCGGCTTGTGAAGACTTGACGGTCATGACCAAGGATCCGCAATTCTCTGCCTACAGCACGGCGGTCGTCTGGTCTTAAGGCGGGTCTGCTGCGATCCATGGAACCGCTCGACGTCCGCGAGAAAGTCCGCCTCCTGCCCCACCAGCCGGGGGTCTATCAGTTCCTCGACTTCAGCGGGCGCATCATTTACATCGGCAAGGCTAAGGACCTGCGCAACCGCGTCAGCAGCTACTTCAACAAGCAGAAGTTCGAGACCGGCAAGACGGCCAAGCTCGTGGCCAACATCACGGATGTGAACATCATCGTGGTGGCCACCGAGTTCGATGCGCTGCTGCTCGAGAACTCGCTCATCAAACAGCATCAGCCACGCTACAACGTGATGCTGAAGGACGACAAGAGCTACCCGTGGATCCGCATCCGCAACGAGCGATTCCCGCGCGTGGAGGGCATGCGCAATCCGGAGGACGACGGCAGCGAGTACTACGGCCCCTACGCCAGCAGCCGCGTGATGAAGACCGTGGTGGAGCTGGTGAACACCATGTACAAGCTGCGCACTTGCAACTACGACCTCAGCGAGCGCAACATCGAGCGCAAGAAGTACAAGCGCTGCCTCGAGTTCCACCTCGGCAACTGCAAGGCCCCGTGCGAAGGCCTTCAGCCGCAGGCTGAATACGACGCGCACGTGAAGCAGATCCGCCAGATCGTGCGCGGCCGCGCGCGGCGTGGCCAACCTGCTGAAGGATCAGATGCACATCCACGCCGACGCGCTCGAATTCGAGAAAGCCGAAGTGCTGCGCACGCGCATCGAGCAACTGGAGCGCTACCAAGCGCGCAACACCATCGTGCATGCCGACATCGGCGATGTGGACGTGTTCGCCTTGGCCATCGATGCCGGCGGTGCCTGCGTGAACTACCTGCGCGTGATCGACGGCGCCGTGGTGCATGGCATCACCGTGGAGCTGAAGCCGAAGCTCGAAGAAACCGAAGCCGAACTATTGCAGCTCGCCATCGCCGAATTGCGTGAGCGCTTCAAGAGCTCTGCGCCCGAGGCCATCGTGCCGCTCGACCCCGGCATCGAGGTGCCTGGCCTCGCCTTCACCATTCCGCAGCGCGGCGACAAGAAGGCGCTGCTGGAACTGAGCGAGCGCAACGCCAAGTACTTCCTTCTCGACAAGCGCAAGCAGGAGAAGCTCGTTGATCCAGAAGCCGCCACCAACCGCATCCTCGAGCAGCTGAAGCAGGACCTCCGCCTCAGCGAATTGCCGCGCCACATCGAGTGCTTCGACAACAGCAACACGCAAGGCACCGACCCCGTGAGCGCATGCGTGGTATTCAAGGATGCCAAGCCCAGCAAGAAGGACTACCGTCACTTCAACATCCGAACGGTGCAAGGCCCCGACGATTTCGCGAGCATGGAAGAAGCCGTTGAGCGCCGCTACACGCGACTGATCGCCGAGGGCGAGCCGCTGCCCCAGCTGGTGGTGATCGATGGCGGCAAAGGGCAGTTGCACGCCGCCACCAATGTGTTCGATCGCCTCGGTCTGCGCGGCAAGATCGCGGTGGTAGGCATCGCGAAGAAGCTAGAGGAACTCTACTTCCCCGACGACTCCGTGCCGCTGCACATCGACAAGCGCAGCTCCTCGCTGAAGGTGATCCAGCACATGCGCAACGAGGCGCACCGCTTCGGCATAACGCATCACCGCGGCAAGCGCAGCAAGCGCATCATCAAAACGGGCCTGGAGTCCATCGCCGGCATCGGCCCCGGCACCGCACAGAAACTGCTCACGCGCTTCGGCAGCATCAAGGGCATCAAGGAGGCGATGGATGAGGATGTGATCGCCACTGTTGGCGCGAAGAAGGCGGAGGTGGTGATCAAGGGGCTGGCACAAGCGAATTGAGATGCGCGCACCGCTCCTGCTCATAGCCGCCCTGCTCTTCGCACCAGCATTCCCGCAGTTCGATGCGCGGCTCGACTCCCTCGCCCAAGACCGCATGGCCAGTTGGATGAAGCCCAACGGCCGCCACAAGCGTCACAACTTCCAGTTCCACTTCCGGTATGGCGCGCACTACCGTTTCGATGGCGCGCTGGGGCAGGTGAGCAAGCGCAACACCACCAGCCTTGCCGGTCACCGCTACAAGACGGCCAGCGTGGCCAAGACCTTCGTGGCGGTGCTTGCCCTGCAACTCGTGGAGCAGGGCCGCATCGGGCTCGATAGCGCCGTGGCGCATTACCTCCCTGATGCGCTGGTGCGTCCGCTGGTGCGCGTGAAGGGCCGCGATCTGGGCCACACCATTACGGTGCGTCAACTGCTGGCGCACACCGGTGGGCTGTCCGATTACATCTTCGACGATTGGCGTTTCCTGCTGCGCACGCAGTTGCGGCCACGCAAGGCGCACACGCCGCAGGGGCATCTGCGCAACACCGTGCGGCACGGCATGGCCAAACGCAAGACGGCGATGCCGGGCAGCCGTTTCCACTATTCCGATACGGGCTACCTGCTGCTCGCACTGGTGGTGGAGCAGGCGGGCGGCGCGCCACTGAACACCCAATTGCAAGAGCGCATCTGCACGCCCCTCGGCCTGCGCGACACCTACACCGACAGTTGGGACAGCAGCTACACGCACATGATGCACCAGTACCACGGCCGACGCGATGTCACCGAAGTGCTGCACCCCTCGGTGGAGTTCGGCGGCGGCGCGATGCTTTCCAGCACGGCCGATGCTGGGCCTTCATCAATGCGCTGGCCAAGGGCGAGCTCTACCGCGAGCGCAGCACCTTGGATCTGATGCTCACGCACCATTCGCCCAACTACGGGCTGGGCATCGACGTGATCCGCTTCGACGCGAGACCCTCGGGCGTCACCGGCCTCGACTCGCTGACGATGATCGGGCACAGCGGCTTCTTCGGCGTGAACATGTACCACATCCCGGAGCTTGATGTGACCTGGGTGAGCAGCATCGGGCAAGTGAAGGGCTTCGCGAAGGAAGGCCGCGCCTTGCCGTGGTGGGCGCTGCTGAAGGAGTGCGTGGCGGTGTATGGGCGGGAGTGAGGGTGTTGCATCATTCGCTGTCCTTATTTGAATCGCTGCGGAATGTGTGTGCGGGAATAGCGCATCCGATTCGCCCTATACCTTGCCCGTCCCGCTTGCGGGAGAACCCATGGAGCCCTGCGCCAATTGCTGCGAGCCTTTCGATACCGCGTTCTGCCCAGCATGCGGGCAGAAACGCATGAAGCCGGGCGTGCGGCTGGCCGAGGTGATCGGCGATTTCGTCTCTTCGCTCTACAACGTGGATGCCCCGCTGCCGCGCACCTTTCTGACGTTCCTGCGCGGACCAGCGAAACTCACGCGGGCCTTCCTCGTCGGCAAGCGCAAGGCCTTCACGCCACCGGTGCGCTACTTCCTCTTCGGCGTGGCCTACTACTACATCATGCGGTGGGTGCTGAACTGGGACCCCGTGGATAGCGCAGTCTCCGCAGCGGGCGGAGACCCTTCAGTGCAAACCGGCGCCATGCGCGTGAACCACTGGATGAGCAAGAACGTGAACCTGTTGCTCCCGATCCTCACGATCGTCCTCGCTACGTTCGACCGCATGCTCTTCATGCGCACCCAATTGAGTTGGGTTGAGCGGCTGGTACACTATCTCTTCGCTGCCGGAACCTACTTGCTCATCTCCACCACCTTACTTCCGCTCACGGTGGTGTGGCCAGCGATCCAGCTGCTCAATTTCTTCATCATTTTCGGTGTGATCATCTGGGCCACCATCGCGCTTCACCACAAGAGCGCATGGAATGTCATCAAGGCATTGGTGATGACTCCTGTGAGCTTCACGCTCTACATCGTCCTGTGCTCCATCCTGGTGGCGCTGCTGATCGGCGTTCCATTGCATGACTTGGTAGTGCGCCCTGCGCGCTGAACATGGGCAGCGGCATTCCATTGGTCTCGGTTCTTCTCCCATACTGCAACGCATCGCCAGCACTCGATGCCGCGATTGCCAGCATCGCGGCGCAGACATTCTCGCAATGGGAACTCCTGCTCATCGACAATGCGAGGCACGGATGAAAGCACCTTGTTGCTCGGCGGTGGGCTGATGCGTCGCGCATCACCCTCTTCGCAGGGCCTCGCATCGGCATCGCGCACGCACTGAACAGCGGCCTGGCGCAGGCAAGCGGGATGTACATCGCCCGCATGGATGCCGATGATGTGAGCCCTCCCGAGCGCTTGGTGAAACAAGTGGCCTACCTCGAAGCGCATCCGGAGGTCGGCGTGCTGGGCACGCGCACGGCCTTCGCGAGCACTATGCATGAGAGTCGCGGCATGCAGGCTTTCGTGGATTGGCAGAACAAGATTCTCTCTCCGCGCGAGCACTATGTGAAGCGTTTCGTCGATGCACCCCTTGCACACCCCACGGTGATGTTTCGGCGCGAATTGGTGTCCGCGCACGGCGGCTACGATACCGGCCCGCTGCCCGAGGATCACGAATTGTGGCTGCGCTGGATGGATGCCGGTGTGCGCTTCGCGAAGCTACCCGAGGAACTGCTCACCTGGAACGACCACTCCGGCCGCCTCAGCCGCACGCATCCCAACTACAGCGTCGATGCCTTCTTCGCCACCAAAGCGAAATGGCTGGCGCGATGGATGAAGCGCAAACTGGACAGTCGGCCTGCGATCATCGCGGGAACCAGCGCCCTTTGCCGCGACCGCGCCGCGAAACTGGAGGCCGAGGGAATCGCGGTGAACGCGTTCACCGATGTGAAAGCGCGCGAAGTGCCGGGCTACAGCTTCATCCCGCACGAGCAGTTGCCACCCGCTGGTGAAGCGTTCATCGTTTCGTTCATCAGCCAGCGGGGAACGGGGGAGCGCATCGCGGAGTTCCTTTCGACGCGTGGATTAGCGGAGGGTACGGACTTCATCTTGGCCGCTTAGCTTCGCTCGCGTGAGCGAGGTACACGCGTGCAAGAGTTGTGGCGCCCCCGTTTCCGGGCGCTTCTGCACTGCCTGCGGCGAGAAGGTCCTCACCCCCGACGACCACACACTGAAGCACTACCTCGGTGCGCTGCTCAATGCCTTCACCTTCGTCGAGGGCAAATTCTGGAACACGCTGAAGGCCGTGGTGCTGCGGCCCGGCGAGCTGAGTGCGGCGTACATGGACGGGCGCCGCGTGAAGCACATGCGACCAGTTGCTTTCTTCTTCCTGGCCAACTTCATCTATTTCGCCGTCCCGCTGTTCGAGACCTTCAACACCAGGCTGAACAGTCAGCTGCACAATCAACAATACAGCGGCTGGGCCCAGCGCAAGGTGGAAGCGCATCTGGCGGAAAGTGGCCGAACGTTGGAGGGGTTCAAGGTGCTGTACGAACCTGCCTCTGCGAACAATGCCAAGCTGCTGCTGGTGACCATGGTGTTCCTGCTGCTGCTGCCTATGAGCGTGCTCTACTTACGGAAGCGGAAGTACGTGAGCGCATACGTCACGGCCTCCTTCGAGCTGATGAGCTTCTATCTGTGGGTGGCGACATTGGCACTAAGCGTCGCGCTTCACCGTGCTCACCGTGCAACAGGCCATGGGCACAACAGTGGCCGATGGCTCGGTGGATGAGTTGCTCTCCATCCCCCTGGTGCTACTGCACTTCTGGGTCACCATAGGCATCGGCAAACGCTTCTTCGGCTGCACGTGGTTGGGCGCTGCATGGCGGTCCGTTGCCCTGCTGTTCGGGTTACAGTTCGCGCTATCCGCCTACCGGCTGCTTCTGTTCTTGGCCACCATGTGGAGCATCAACGCATGAACGACCACCTCGCTATACCGCAACGCCTTAGCGCGCATTTCGATACCGGCACCACGCGCTCCTACGCCGCTCGCCGCGATGCGCTGAAACGTTTCTACCGGAGCCTGCGGAAGCACGAGGAAGAGCTGCTCGCCGCCATGCACGCCGATATGCGCAAGCCGCGCTTCGAGGCTTACATGAGCGACGTGGGACTGGTGTATGCCGCCATCGATCATGCGCTTTTGCACCTGAGGGATTGGATGCGCCCGCAGCGCGTGCCTTCGCCCTTGGCCATTCAGGTAGCGGAAAGCAGCGTGCATCCTGAACCACTCGGTGTGGTGCTCATCATCGCACCGTGGAATTATCCCGCCTTGCTGCTGCTCTCCCCGCTGGTGGGCGCCATCGCCGCAGGCAACTGCGCTTTGCTGAAGCCCAGTGAGGACGCCCCGCACACCGCAGCGGTTGTGGAACGGATCATTGCAGCGGCTTTCGACCCCGCGCACGTGGCTGTTGCTCAAGGGCACGGCTCCCGGTGGTGCCCGCGCTCATGAAGAGTTTCCGCTTCGACCAGGTGTTCTTCACCGGAAGTCCGCGTGTAGGGAGGGCAATCATGTCGATGGCCGCTGAGCAACTGGTGCCGGTTACGCTGGAACTGGGCGGCAAGAGTCCCGCCATCGTTGATCGCAGCGCGGACATCAACAAAGCCGCCAAGCGCATCGCCTGGAGCAAGTACTTCAATGCCGGGCAGACCTGCATCGCGACCGACCATGCGCTCGTACACGAATCAGTGATGGATGAATTCCTGGATCGATTCGCGCGCTTCGTGAAGAAGGCCTATGGCGAGGACCCGCAGCAGAGCCCCGACTACGCGCGCCTGGTGAACGACCGCCGCTTCGACACGGTGAGCGCCTACCTGAGCCAAGGCGAACGTTTCATCGGCGGCGCCGCGGATCGGGCCGATCGCTACATCGCCCCTACCCTTCTCACGCAAGTGGATATCGATAGCCCCGTGATGCGCGAGGAGATCTTCGGTCCGGTGCTGCCGGTGGTTCCGTGGCGCGAGCCCGAAGAGGTGCTGGCCATCGCGCGCCGCAATCCCTTCCCGCTGGCGGCCTACATCTTCAGCAGTGATCGCAAGGCGCAGCGCTTCTTCCGCGACCGTATCGCATTCGGCGGCGGATGCATCAACCATTGTTTCCTGCAATTCGGCCCGGAGGAACTGCCGTTCGGCGGCGTGGGCTTCAGCGGCATGGGGCGCTACCACGGCCGCAACACCTTCGAGCTCTTCAGCAATCGCAAAGGCGTGGTGAAGGCGAGCACCTTGATCGATCACGGCTTGCAGGAGCCGCCCTACTCGAAGCTGAAGGGCGGATACTGCAGCTGTTGCTCCGCTGAGCACGGTGACCTTCATCACGGAGCAAGCGCGTGGCGTTCGCCTCTTTTGCAAGAAGAACCGCACCCATGCGCCAACAGCTACTCGCCATTGTCTTCACGCCCCTGCTAGTCAACGCTCAGGATGCGGGCAATCGCAGCATCGTGCTGCGAGGAGATCGCCATCCCGAACATGCCCGGCATCCAGTCGTTTCGCCTACGGGCAGCATGATGGGGAATGGCTGCTCCCAACCGGCCGAACCGATGGCTTGCACCGCCGACAACCCTTCGCAGCCTTCCTCGCCGCCGACAACAACACCAGCGCTTATGTGGTGAATCCGCAGACGCAGCAGGTGTGGAGCGCCTCGCTGAGCACCTTGCCCACCGCCGTGTTCATGCAGTTGCAGAGCACCAACCTGGAGCACCAGCAAGTGGGCAACACGCTGTACATCATCGGCGGCTACGGCTACTCCACCATCGCGGCTGACCACATCACGCATCCGCGCCTCACGGCCATCGACGTTCCGGGCATGATCACGGCCATCAAGAACAGCCAACCCGTTGCGCCGCATGTGCGCTCCATCGTCGATAACCGCATGGAGGTGACCGGCGGCTACCTCGGCATCCTAAACGGCACCTTCCTGCTGGCGGGCGGTCAGCGCTTCGTGGGCCGCTACAACCCGCAGGGCCCCGACTTCGGCCCCGGCTTCATCCAGCAATACACCAATGCTATCCGCCGCTTCACCATCGAGGATGATGGCACCAACCTCGGCTTCAGCAATTACGAGGCGACGGTTGATACCGTGAACCTGCACCGCCGGGACTACAACCTCGTGGCGCAGGTCTTCCCCGACGGAAGCCAGGGCTACACCATCTTCAGCGGCGTGTTCCAGTACGGCGCCAACCTGCCATGGCTCAACACCATTGATGTGAGCGCCACTGGCTACACGGTGGTGCCCAATTTCGAGCAGTTGCTCAACCAGTACCATAGCGCGCACCTGCCAGCCTATTCCGTGGCCGACAACAGAATGAGCAGTGTGTTCTTCGGCGGCATCGGACGCTACTACTTCGATGCGAACGATCAGCTCATCGACGATACCAACGTGCCCTTCGTGAACACCATCAGCCGCGTGGAGCGCTTCGCCGATGGCAGCATGGAGGAAATGGCTATCGGTGAGATGCCTGCGCTATTGGGCTCGGGCGCAGAGTTCATCCCCGTCCCCACGGTACCCATGATCGGCGACAACATCATCGATCTCGACGCGCTCGTTGGCGATACCATTCTCGCTGGCCACATCGTGGGCGGCATCCAGAGCACGGCGCGCAACATCTTCTTCATCAACGACGGTACGCAGAGCGATGCCACCACGCGCGTTTTCCGCGTGCTGCTGGTGAGCGAGAGCACAACGGGAGTTGCCGCGCCATCACCAGCGCGCACGGCCCTTCAGGCTTCATGCGCCAGTGGCGAGCTCTTCATCACCATCGACCTGCCCGTGGCCGGCATGGCCGAAGTGGAACTGCTGGATAGCAGCGGGCGATTCGTTCGCCGCATCCTGAAAGCACGCGTGCCATCGGGAGCGCAGCGCATGCGTACCGATGTGCGCGATCTGGCGCCGGGCGCCTACCTCGTGAAAATGCGCGCTGGTGACATGATAGAGACCGTGCGCTTCGTGCGCTGATCACTCCAGAACGCGCTCGGCGCGCTTGGTCAATAGGTCATCGCAGCTTGCGACCGCCACTTCCGCATTACTGTTATCACTGCCGGATTAAAGCACCTCGCGCCGCGTCTTCATTGATGAATCGCTCCATCACCTCCGGATGCGTCTCGAAGAACTCCTTCTCGCTTTCCGCACAGAAGTAATAAGTGCTTCCCTTGAAGATCGCCCTGATGCTGGTATCGGCCTGCATGAAGCAAAGTGGGCATATCGGATGCGCAGGGTCGTTGGAAGGCAGGTTGGCGAACTCCTGGTTCGACATCGGGTCGAGCCAACCATTGCCTTGGTACTCCAATGCCTCAACGATGCCGAGAACCTGTTCGCGCCCTGCGTAGCGCTCTACTACCCGCAACGCCAGATCGATGCCTGATGATATTCCGCCCGCGCTGGCCACATTGCCTGCTTCCACATAACGCGCACCGCGCTGCAGCTGCACTTTCGGGAACATGCCTGCGAAACGGAAGTAGCCGCCATGGTGAGCTGCGGCTGGCTTGCCATCGAGCAACCCGGTCCGTGCCAAGACGAATGCTCCATTACAAACCGACATCGTCACATCGGCTTCGGTTGTCGCACTCCTGATCCATTCGATCATGCGGTCTGAGCTGCTCTCCATGGCAGGTATCACGATGATCCTCGGCTGCGGCGCATTCTCGAAGGTATAGTCGGGAAGCACGCGCATGTTCCCGCTCACCGTCACGGGTTCTAGATTATCGGCTACGAAGTATGGCTCGAACATCGGGCTCCAATCGGTTGTCCATGCTGCGGAAAAGACCTCAAGTGGCCCGGTAAAGTCCAGCACTTCAGCGTTATGGCCGATTACGAAGGCAATAGGGACGAGGCCGCCTTCCGGCACTGGTAGCCGCGTTTCATTGCTGCCAGTGTAATGTGCTGCGTTAGCCATCGTGTGGATGTGCTCCGTTCGCTCTTTCGGTCGCTCACTGCATGCCATGAATAGGAGCGCGCTAACTACTGATACGATGCTCACAGTTGAGCATTGGGGTTCAATTCGCTTCATGATCATTGTGTTTATGTCGTTGAACTTGAGCTTCTGACCTACTTCATCCATCAATGGCTGGGCACCACCAGCTCGTGTACGATCGCGCTGCCGGCCATAGTGCCGCTAGCCATGGCCACGCTTAGCGCTCGCATGGGTGTGGTGCAATCGCCACTGGCGAACACCCCGGCCACATTGGTGCGCTGCACGAAATCCACTTGCAACAGGCCTTGCTCCGTGAGCGTGATGCCCAGGCTTTGCAGCATGGCCGATGGAACCACGGAGCGCGGGCGGAGGAAGAGCGCATCAACGGCGATACGACCACCATCCGTGAGCGATACTGCCTTCACCCTTCCTTTTTCATGCAGCACCTCGGCGATCGGCGCTTCCACCACTTCGACCTCGTGCTTCTGGAGCATGTCGCGCTGCTCATCCGTGAACGTGGATGCGCCATTGGTGAATACCCTGAGGTTCCGACTCCAGTTCCGCAGCAGGATCGCGTACTGGATGTTGTCGGGTGAACTCCCGATGATCCCGAGGGCCCTTTCGCTCACCTCATATCCATGGCAGAATGGGCAGGCCGCAGCCGTGATGCCCCAGCAATCGGCTAGTCCTGCGATCGACGGGAGCTCGTCGCGCACACCCAGCGCAAGGAGCAGCTTTCGGCTGCGATGCTCTCCTCCCTCGGCCGTGCGCACCACGAAAGCACCATCGCTGCCCGACACTTCGATCGCGCGGCCTTCGAGCATCCGCACTGTGCTGTATCGCGCCACGTCGCGGCGCGCTTGTGCCCGCAGTTCAGCGGGCGCTTCACCATCGTGCGTGAGCAGGTTGTGCGAGTGCGGCACTCGCGCATTGCATGGTTCGTTGGCATCGATGAGCAGCACGGAGCGGCGCGCGTGACCAAGGGTCAGCGCTGCGCTCATTCCGCTGTAACTGCCTCCGACTATAATCACGTCGTGCATGCTTTCGGGTGTTGGTATCATGTTCCCTTCTGGTATCATCACGGCCAGCATAGCCGCACTGCTTGTCTTGATGAAATCACGGCGTTGCATGTTTCAAGATCAATTTGGTCCAAGTTCGATGTGTCGTTTCTCGTGATGAGCGCTGACAGGGAGCTGGCATCACCCACCCCGTCGCATTGAATAAGCCGCGTGAGCGAAGCCAAGGGCAAGCAACTGATGGGTTCAAAGCGCAATGGGGCTGAGCATCCATACTCCATGCATTTCGCGCCAACGAGAGGTCGGCACCGTCGCGAGGACGCTGGTCCCTCGCGACGGATGCCGCATTGCTCCCCACTTCAATGCCCCGGCCTGCAAAGCCACGATGTTGTGGAAGACATTGTGCAGAGCGCTCAAGTACTCCAGCACCTCTTCGTCCTTGGCGCCGGCCTTGATCCGCTCATCGAGCTTAGCACTTCCTTCTACCAGGTCATTCAAATGCTGCTCGATGCCCTTCACATCCTTGTACTCGGCGGGGATGGCGCTGGCCTTCCATGCCCTGGCCTTCTCCGCCATCTCGGCGCTTCGCTCGCGGATCGGCTTCAGGTCGCCCTCCTCCGCCAGATGGAAGGTCTGGCTCATCACGGTGTGGAAGGAGCTGAGTTCTTTCCAAGCCGCCTTGCCTTGCGCTTGCGCGCTTGCGGCGAGAAGCAAGGGCACGGCTAGCAGCAGCACGCGCAAAGTGTTGTTCATCTGGTGCATGTCGCGTTTCGTTTTTCAGTGTTCAGTGCTGGGGTCTGTCTTCTTGGCCAGCAGTTCGGCGTAGCGCTTGGTGAGCTTGCGCACCTGCCAGATGTTGCGCGCAGCCAATAGGCCCAGCACGGCAACGAGGAAATAGAAGTAGTTCATGGCGCCCATCATTGCTTGTTGATCGAACGCACGCCGAATCGGCCATCGGCGCGCACGCGCAACACGTAGTCGCCCGCTGCCAACGCGTCCAGCGCGATGTGCTGCGTCTGCGCGCTGAGCCTCTCCGTGAGAACCAAACGACCATCTATCGTGAAGACCTCAGCTACACCACCATTCATTGGTGCGCGGTCGAGCTGCACAGTGATGCCATCGGTGGTCGGATTCGGCCATGTGCTGAAGGTGATGGCCTCGCGCTCCTCAACGCTCAGGAAGGTCTGCAGCGCCCAGTACACCACGCGTCCGCTCTGCGTGCCGGTGATCGCATCGTAGCTGCCGGGCTTGAAATCCACGCTCCACACGATGCTGCCGCTCGCAACGTTGAAGGTGGCCAACAGTTCGCCGGTCATGGCGCGATACAGGTAGGTCTGCGTGCTGCCGCCCACGATCACCAGCTCATTGTCGTCGCTGATGTCCACTTGGCGCAGTCCATTGGGCGAGTTGAACGAGGCGTGCTGCATCCACATGTTGCCCATGCGGTGCCACACCTTCACCTGCCCGTTCGATGCACCGCTCACGAGGTGATCGCCAGCAGCGCTGAACTTCACGCTGCGCACGGCGGCGGTATGGCCCGTGAGCGTGTTCACCAGTGCACCGGTGCTGGCATTCCACAGCCGCACCTTGTTGTCCGAACTGGCGGCAGCGATCAGGTTGCCATCGGGCGAGTAGTTCACAGCGTACACAGTGCCGTTGTTGCCAGGAATGCTGAGCGCCAAGGTGCCGGTGGCCAGGTCGTACACACGCACAGTGCCGCCCGCCCCATCTGCTGCCACACGCGTGTTGTCGGGCGAGAATGCGAGGCTGTATGCCGCGCGCTCACACCCACGGGTATGGTGTGAACGAGCACTGGCGTTGCGCTGCTGTAGTCGTAAACGAGCAAGGTGCCCAGCTCTTCCATGGCACCGAAGTAGCTGCCGCTGGCGCTGAATTGCACACCTGCGATGCAAAGAGCGATGAGCTGATCTGGCCATCCCACAGCATGGTGCCATCGGTGCTGTTCCAGAGTCGCACGCGGGCATCGTCGCATTCCGATCCACTGATGACCTTACTGCCATCGTTGTTGAAGGCTACCGCGTAGATGGCCCGTGTGTCGGGGTGCCCATCCATATCCCATAAAGGGGTTTGGGCGGCTAGCAGGCTTGGCGCGAGAAGCGCGAGAAGCACGAGTCGTTGTTGTTGGTTCATGTTATTGAGGTTTGTTATCCGACCCGAGCACACGGGTGCGGAGGTTGATCAGTACTTGTGAGGCGTAAAGGCCCGTTCCCATGGTGATGGGCTCATCCGGCAAGTCGATGTCGTGAAACATCGCCTTCAGGTTCACGGGTATCTCGAGCATCGCGCTTCCATGGGGGGCGATGGTGGTATGCGCATGGATGCGCAACGCGGCTTGCGGCGCCGGTGCCACGGCGATGCGGAAGGTGCCATCGTGGGCATCGATCACGCCGTTGTCGTTGCTATCGTAAACGCCGCGCACATCGAACATGGGCACGAAGTATCCAGCGGTTCCATGCGCCCATAAGCTATCGGGGCAATCCTCCATGTTGGAGAAGGATGTTGCCAACCGCGTTTCCATCCAATGCACATCGCCGGGCTCTTGAGCCGTGAGCGTGTAGGGCCGGTCGGGATTCAGCAGATCCATGGTGAGCAGGACATCCGGGTACGTGCCCATCGGGTGCTCATGGTTGTTGAGCAGGTTGGCTCCCTGGAGAGCGAACCGCAGGTGTTCGAGGCGCACGAGTGTGCCGAAGCCATCGGTGAAAAGTTGGCCGGGTTCATAGTGCTCGCCGTTGCAGTGCAGATCGAATCGCAATGCGACGGATTTGTCAGTTGCACTTGCTGTAGGCTCAATGCCGTCCTTCAAGCAACTGCTCAGCAGCGAAGCACCAAGAACCACTTGTAAGAGTGTTCTGGTGGTCATGATGGTTAGGGTTGACCCCAGCGGCACGGGGAGCGCCACCGGGCGGAAGGCCGCACGGACGAATCGCCTGCGGCGAATGCGGGGTCAAGCCAACCAGGGCACGTGATCCACCGAGGCGCGATGGCCCAGCAGTACGGATTCACGCAGCAACGGGTACGAAGCCAACAGCGCTTGCGCGAAGGCTTCTGTGCGCTCCGTCGGGGGCAGCGCGATGATCTCGATGGTCTCTAAGCGCGGCGCGGCAGGAGCATCTCCCCCCTCGCCCGCCGCCTTCTTCATCTCCTTCTTCAAATGGCACGAGCCCTTGCAGCTGTTCTTCTCGATAGGCTTGAAGCGCTCCACGCACTTCGTCAAGGTGATCTCGGCCCTATTCAGGGTGAAATTCACCAGAACTGCGGTGGGCAGCGCGATTCCGAAAAGCATCGCCAGAACAAGCACTACGCCGAACGAACGGGAGAATGTGCTGCACCAAGCGCTCATCGCGGCGTAAAGGAACAACGCAGCACGATGCGCACGACTGACTTTCGTTCGTGCCGATCGAATGGTTGCAACGCTGCTCCATCGCAGGTGCCGCAAACATTCTATCGCGCCCCTAGCAGCCATGAGGTCTAATCCCTCGGCTCCCGTAGAATCACTCCAGCACCCGCTCCGCACGCTTCGGCCTGAGCGCATCGCGGATAACAACCAAGTGCGCCTCATCGCATTCGAGCGTTGCCGTTAAGCGCACAGGCAGCGCAGTGGTCCAATGACGATGTCCGGTGATCGCATTGCGCGCGCAGAACTCATCCACATGATGGAGGAAGTGCGCGGCGGTCTGCGGCGCGTCGGGTCCGAAGAAGTCCCAGTGAAAGCGAAGGAGGCCCATTGAGCGGAAGCGGCTACTTTGCGCAAAGGTGGACACGCTGCTCTTCTTCCTTGCGGCCGCAATGGCCAGTTTCATCGGCTCGTTGCAGGCCGGCGTGGTGAACACCGCCGTGCTGGCGCATACCGTGAAGTGGGGGCGCCACGCGGGAAGGCGTATGGCCGTAGGCGGTTCCATACCCGAGTTCATCTACGCGGGCGTTGCTTTCCTGGGCGCGGGCTGGCTGGTTGAAACGCTGGAGATCGGCACCACGGGCATCACCCTCATCGTGTCGGCGATCCTGTTCCTGCTGGGCGTCTATTTCGTTTTCATCTATCGGCCCAAGCCCGCCGCACCCGGCGAGGACAAGCTCACCGGCGACATGCGGCGCGGCGTCTTACTCGGCATGGCCAACCCCCAGCTTTTGCTCTTCTGGTGCGGCGTGAAATTGATGCTCGTGTCCTTCGGGATGACGAGCGATTCTTGGCTTCATCTACTCGCTTTCGCGCTGGGAGCTTTCGTTGGCGCCATCATCCTGCTCATGATCCTGGTACGCTTAGGCGTGAAGGCGCAGGAGAAACTCTCGCCGAAAGGACTGCGCACCTTGTTCCGGAGCATCGGCGCGCTCTTGCTGGCGAGCGGATGCTATGGGCTGATGCGAGCGAAGGGGTGGGTGCCGTGATCACGGCTCACCCGCGCGGGATCACGCGCGCCGGGTTGCCAACGGCCGCATGATTCGCTGGCACATCCTTCAGCACCACGGCGCCCGCGCCTATGGCCGCATCGTCGCCGATGGTAATGGGCCCTATGATGATTGCGTTGGCACCGATGTTCACGCGGTCACCGAAACGCGGCGCCTTGCTGATGCTTCCATCCTTCAGTTGCCTGTTGCCGATGGTGCAGCTGTTGCGCACGGTGCAGTTCGCTCCGAACACGGTGCCATCATTCACCACCAGCGCTTGCCCATGCTCAATGCGGAAGCCAGGTCCGATGCGCGTCTTCCACGGCAGCTCGATGCACAGGAACCACTCTACGGCGATGCGATACGCGATGAAGTAG
The DNA here is from genome assembly GCA_016713865.1 of Flavobacteriales bacterium. Classification (GTDB taxonomy): domain Bacteria; phylum Bacteroidota; class Bacteroidia; order Flavobacteriales_F; family PHOS-HE28; genus PHOS-HE28. Next base: position 22,165 of record JADJOG010000019.1, read on the forward strand.
GGCAGGAAGAGGATGAAGGAGATCGTGCTCTGCCGCAACAGGTGCGCGATGCGGAACAGCAGCATGACCAAGCGGCTCTTGGGATTGCCCTTGCCGGCGCTCCAATCCTGAAAGATGTTCCAAATACTTGCGGTCATGCGCGTTGGCCGCCGAGCAGCGGCGAGATGTGCTGGTTGAAAAGGAGCTTCAAGGTCTGCGGCACGTACAGGGCCAGGCGTGTGGCCTGGCTCAGCAGCACGCCGAATGGGCTGAGACCGATGGCGCGACTCACCAATCGTCCTTCGCGCAGCATTTTGCCTACGGGCACGCGCATGCTGGCGCCACCTGCGGTAAAATGCGCGAGAGGCTCGGGCACGTACAGGAATTGCTTCGGCGTCTCCACCCACGCATCAACGGTCCACTTATGGTCGCCGCTCACTTTGATGGCAATGTCGAACGGATGCGTGGCGTAGTAGGAACGGCGCACGAAGAAGGAGGGGTGGTTCAGCACCATCTCCCAGTACTTCAGCAGGAATCCGCTCAGGCGCGCCTTCTTCACCTTGCTGTGCCCATTGGGGTATTCCAGGAAGATGTCGCCGTGAACGATGTTGATGCCGGCACTCGACCTCACAGCTTCCATCGCACGCGCCACACTATGTGGATCGTACCAATCATCAGCATTGATCAGCCCCACCCATTCGCCGGTGCATAGCGCCACGCCCTTGTTCATGCCATCATAGATGCCCTTGTCGCGCTCGCTCATCCAATACGCGATGCGGTCCTCGTACCGCCGGATGATCTCGAGCGTGCCATCGGTGCTGCCGCCATCGACGATGATGTACTCGATGAAGGGGTGGCTCTGCGCCAAGACGCTTTGTATGGTGCGTTCCAAGGTGGCCGCGCCGTTGTACACCACGGTCACGATGCTCACCAACGGGCCATCGCCAACGGACGGTGTTCGGCCAAGCACGCGCTGCCCCCCTTCCAATCGTTCAGCCATCGGCGCAAAAGTCAGCACCATGGTGCCACCGGCTCCGTGCGTGCGCACCAAGCCATGAACGGTTCTTTCAACAGTGCGCAAGGCGGCCTGTAACTTCACCAGCCGGAGCCCGTCCTATCCGCAATCACCGGTCCCTCGCCGATGACAGCCGCCGAATACAATACCTCTGTGGACGCCCATGCCGATGGCATCTACCGTTTCGCGCTCAAGCATTTGCGCGACGAGGACCTCGCCAAGGACGTGGTGCAGGAGAGCTTCGCGCGGCTGTGGTCGCGCATCGATCAGGTGGATGGAGCCAAGGCGAAGAGCTACCTCTTCACCACCGCCCACCACGTGATCGTTGACGAGGCTCGCAAAGGGACACGGGTGCGGCGGATGGAGGAGCACCATGAGGACATGCGCCACACCAGCCAATCGCAGCCCGACCTGAAAGAGGTGCTCGATGCGGCGCTGGCCACATTGCCCGCGATCCAGCGCAGCGTGGTTCTGCTGCGCGATCTCGAAGGCTACGCATACGATGAGATCGCCGAGCTCACCGGCCTCAACCTCTCGCAGGTGAAGGTGTACATCTACCGTGGCCGCACGGCATTGAAGGAATACATCGGCCAACTCGACCTTGTGATCTGATGGCCCGCATCAACCACAGCAATTACGAAGCCTGGCTGCTCGATCAGCTGGAGGGACGGCTAACGCCCGCTCAGGTGCGAGAGTTGGAGGCCTTCCTGATCATGCATCCGGAGTTGCGGCCGAGCGAAGAGCCCATGCCCTCGCTGGATGCGGTGCGCGCGCGATTGCAACCAGCCGAGAAGGATGCGCTCAAGCGCAATCTACCTCCCATCGGGCTGGTGAGCCACACGACCGTTGACGACCATCTGGTAGCCCGACTCGAGGGCGATCTGGATCCGGAGCAGGAGGAAGCATTGAAGGTTTTCCTTGAAGCAAATCGGGAGCATGACCGAGATGCTCGGTTGCTCGCGCTAACCCGTGTCGGGGGCGAAACCATAGCGCTACCCGAGAAGGCCGGCCTGCACCGCGCGCTTCCGCCCGAAGGCCTGGTTGATGCGCGTTCGCTAGACGACCATCTCGTGGCACGCATGGAAGGAGATCTGGCCCCTGAACAGGAACAGGCTCTCGCGGCGCATCTCGCTCAGCATGCGAACGCGCAGCGCGCATGGAATCTGATGCAAGCCGCGCGCATAGCAGCCGAATCGATCCCATTCCCCGACAAGGCCGGATTGAAGCGCGGTGGCCAGGTGATTCCGCTTTTCCCCATTCGCGGCACCGTGCGCTGGGCCGCAGCGGCCTCCGTTGCACTGCTGCTCGCCGCTGCTTGGTGGCTCAACCGGCCAGAGCCCTTGCCAGTAGCTGATCGTACCGCACCTTCTGAGACCAGTTCGCCGACCAAGGAGAACCAACTGCATCAGGCTGCAACGCCCGAAGAATCTGTTCCGGAGAGTCCCGTGGCCGAATTTGGCGCCGGACCCGGCGTGGAGCGCGCGCGGCTTAATGCGCCCCACGATGAACAAGGTCCGCAGCAGCCTATGGCGCATATCAACGATGCGCCCTTGGAAGAAGCGCCCCTGCCAGAGCCATCGCCCATGGCCCATGTGCACGAACCCGCACCTACGGCTGCTGTACTAGGTGAAGAACCGCTTGCCGAGCCAGTAAGCACCACGCTTTTCGCATCAACGCCGACCGCCGTCACTGCCGCTCGCGCCGATGGGCGCACGTTGGGCCAAGCAATCGCCAGCGCCTTGCGTGAACGCGTGCTCGAACGGCCTGCAGAAGAGACGCGGCCGTTGGATGCGGACGATGCCGTTGCCGCACTGGATCGCGGCTTGCGCGCTGTTGGCGGAGATCGCTCCGGCGTCGCTGTTCAACGCGATGCCGATGGTCGAGGCAATGGCTTCGCGCTCCGCCTGGGCCGCAATCTGGCCTTCACCGCCAGTCGCTGATCCGTCCGTTCGTCACCGATCCCGCGCCGCTCATCACCTAGAGGGCGTTCCATGGTAACTGAACCCGCTCCGGGCCCGTCCCATGCGAACAAACCAAACAACGCCATGAAGAACCGAGTTTCCCGCCTGCTGGTGATGATCGCCACGGTTTTCACCTTCGGATATGCCCGCGCCGCTGAACCCTTGGCCATCAACAGCCCCAAGGACGCCGTCGCTTTGGATCGAGCACTCGATCGCGCACTTACCCGCCACCTTTCCTTCCCCATCATGGAAAAAGGCGACATGACCGGTAAGGTGCAAGTGAGTTTCAATATCGACAAAGAGGGCAAAGTGCAAGTGCTCAGCTGCACCAGTGCCAACGAGCGCCTGCGCGCCTATGTGCTGCGCAAGCTGGCTCGCATCGAGGTGGGCGCCAACCCCGATGGCATCTGGAAAACGACGCACATGGTCATCGATTTCCATCCGGAGCGTAAGAGCTGACCCGGACTGCCACTAGAGCTGAAACGCCCCGCCCTGCGGGGCGTTCGGCATTTTTCACGGCACGTGTAACTCCTTGCGTGCCGACCCGTCCCATGAACAAGACCAACTGCCATGAAAACCTGCAGCCTCCTGATTGCCTCCTTGGCTCTTTCAACAGCCGCGCTGGCGCAAACCGATACCGCTTCGGCGATTGAGCCGCGCACCATGCTTTCCGTAGGCATGAACTCGCAAGAAGGCGCGTATGCCAAAGTTGAAAGCACGGATACAACCAGGAAATCCGACAACAGCTTCACCATTGAGACCAAACACAAGCGGATCACCGTTCGCACCGAGCCCCGGAACTGGGCCAGCGCCTCTGATAGCATCGCCTCCATCATCAAGGGACCGCCGCACCGAGCGCCGCAACATGTACACCTATTGGGCCGGCATCGATGTGGGCGTGAACACGCTCATCGACAAGAGTGGCAACCCGGACCTGAGCGGCAACGCCGGAATTCATGGAAATCGACAACGGCCGTTCGCGCTTCGTGAGCATCAACTTCATGGAGCAGAAGAATCGAGTTCGGCACCCACCATGTAGGACTTCTCACCGGCCTAGGCTGGGAGTTCGTGAACTATCGCCTCAAGAACAACGTGATGCTCGCCTACAACGCCGATTCGGTGTACGGCATGGAGATGGAGACACCCGACCTGCGAAAGAACAAGCTGCGCCAGATGGGATTCCGCGTGCCTTTGATGCTCGAATTCAACACCAAGCGCGCGCCCTTGCCCACTGATGCCGATCTGATTGCCGCACGGGCCGACACCACCGGCGCCTTGGCCAAGCGCTTCAGGCACTCGCGTAAGAACAACTTCCATATCGCCATGGGCATGGTGGGCAGCTGGTACTTCGATAGCATGTACAAGCAGAAGTGGAACGAGGACGGCGAGGTGCGCAAGACCCGCGACAAGGGCGACTACCTGCTCTTGCCCTACCGCGCCGCTGCGGCTGTGCGCATCGGTTATGGCGGCCTGAACCTCTTCGCGGAATACTCGCTCACACCGCTCTTCAAGGACGGCAAGGGACCGGAGCTCACGCCGATCACCGTGGGCCTCACCTTGGTCGGGTTCAACTAGCAAGGGCTGCCTGCGCGAGCAGGTGGATCCGGCGCTACGAGGGGTTGGACCTTGGGCCGCGAGCCGCGCTCCGCAAGGAGATGCGTCTCGCGGCCCTCGCATTGAAGCACCTACATTCGCGCTCCGCAAAACAGATCAGCCATGGGCCGCATATTCGAGAAGCGCAAGCACAAGATCTTCGCGCGCAACGCCAAGCTCAGCAAGCTCTTCACTCGCATCGGGAAGGAGATCGCAATGGCAGTGAAGGCCGGGGGGCCCAACCCCGAAGGCAACAGCCGCCTGAAGGTGGCCATCCAGAACGCCCGTGGCATGAACATGCCGAAGGACAACATCGATCGCGCGATCAAGAAGGCAGCAGGCGGCGAGGAGGCCGATTTCGCAGAAGTAACCTACGAGGGTTACGCTCCCGGCGGCGTGGCAGTTTTCGTGGAAGCTGCCACCAACAACACAACTCGCACCGTGGCCAACGTTCGCAGTTTCTTCAGCAAGTGCGGCGCTAACCTGGGCACCAGCGGATCGCTCGCGCACATCTTCGAGCGCAAGGCCGAATTCGTGATCGAGGCGGCTGCGCTGAAAAGCCGTGATGCCGATGAGTTCGAGATGGAGTTGATTGATGGCGGCGCCGACGATGTAGTGCGCGATGAGGAGGGCTTCATCGTGTTCGCGCCCTTCGCATCATTCGGTGCCATGCAGCAGAAGCTCGAAGCATTGGGCGTTGAAGCGAAGAGCGCCGAACTGAAGCGATTCCCGCTGGTCACTGCGCCCGCCGACATCACCACCGCGCGCGCCGTGCTCAAGCTCGTCGATATGCTCAACGAGGATGATGACGTGAACGCCGTGTACCACAACATGGACCTCACTGAAGAGGTGGAGGCGGAGTTGGAGCAGTGAATGCGCGCTTGATTCAAGGAGTCAATGCGAGATCCATTGCGGATTGGCGCATTTTAGCTCATCGCGAGCTGAACCTGATCTGGTAGCGCGTACCGCTTATTCCGCCTTCGACCGTCATGCGCCCATTGAGCTGTTCCACCAAGCTTTCGATGAGCATGGTTCCGAGTGACTCGCCATCGGATTGCAGCTTCTCGAGCGGGATGCCCGTACCGTCATCAGCGTAGTGCAGGTCGAAGGCACCATCGCCAGTGCGATGGATGCTGAGAGAGACGGATCCGGCCGCACGGCCATGGAAGGCGTGCTTGAATGAATTGGTGATCAACTCATTCAGCAATAAACCGAGCGGCACCATGGTGTTCAGGCCGAAAGCGAGCCCATTGTCGATATCGGTGCTGCAACGGATGCGGTCCTCAACATCATTCACGCGCACCAGTTCCGCGAAGAGCTCATTGATATATAGCCCCACTTCCACCTCGGCTAGCTCATCGCCCTTGTAAAGCTTTTCATGGATCAACGCCATGCTTGTCACGCGGCTCTGGCTCTGGTCGAAGGCGGCCTGCAAACGCTCATCGGTGAAGCTCGCTGCTTGCAGGCGCAGCAGGCTCGCGATCACCTGCAGGTTGTTCTTCACCCGGTGGTGCATCTCCTTGATCAGCACGTTGATCCGCTGATTGGCGTCCTCGAGCTTGTGCTTCTCATCCTTCAGCGCTCTGGCCTGCTCATCGTCGCGCAGCCGGGCGGCCTTCAGGTTCTCTTTCATCCGCGCTAGTGCCAGGCCAAGCTGGTCCTGCGGGCTGCGCACATTCACGGGCGCCTCATAATCGCCGCGCCCGATGGCCTCGGCGCTGCCGGCGAGCGACTTCAGGTTGTCCACCATGCCATTGAAGGCCATGGCCATCCGTCCAACCTCGTCCCCGCCGGTCACCCGCACCTTCGCGCTCAAGTCACCAACCGCCATGAGCTGCGCGGCCCGCACCACCTCGGTCACTGTGCCCCGCACACCTCGGGTGATCAGGAACGTGAGAATGGTGACCGCGCCCACCACCACAACGAGCGCGACCACCACCACCAGGAGCTTGAACTCGGCATCCCTTCGGTTGGCCAGCGTGTTCTGCTCGATAAGATCAAGCGAGCGCAATTCCACCGTGCGCAGCTTCTCCAAGGCCTCGAACGACAAGCCCCACCAATCACGAGGCGCTAATTCCAGGTCGGGCGCCCTGCGCTGCTTAACCGTGCCGATGAGCGAGCGCATGAAATTGACATCCTCGCCTTGGAACTGCTCACGGTAATATGCGATAACCTCTGGTGGCGCGTCGCGCTCAAAGAGCAGCATGTTGGTCTCATAGCTCGAGAGCTGATCACCTAGCTCTGCCAGGTCCTCAAGGTCCAGCGGCCTGTTGCTATAGCCCATGGTGAGCTTGTCGCGCAGCACGCTCAGCGCCTGCTTGGCCTGCGCCAAGCGGAGATGCGTGTAAAGTCGATCCTTGGTCTCGGGGTCCAGCGCCAGCCGGCCCGTGCGGCCAAGCTCATCGAGCAATGCTTGGGTCATGGCACGGTATGACCTGCTGACGGCTGCCGGGCTGATGCGCTTATCGCGTACCCGCTGTCGCAGGATGTTCAGGCCATCGAAAGAGTTAGCCATGCGCTGCGGCGCAGGATTGCCGTCCTCAGCCATCTCAATGGACGAGAGCGCCCCATCGGTGCGCGCGCGCTGCGCATCGAGCTTCATCGGAAGCACATTGAGTCCGGAGAGGTAGCCCACCGACAGCGCGCTCTCGCGCTGCATCTCGTGCACGGCGCTCGCATGCAGTGCGATCACGCGGCTGCGGCCATTGATGTACTCCATCACATCGAGCCGCTTCAGGCTGCCGTCGATCTGTTTGCTCAGCAGCAGCACCATGCCGAACACCGGAATAGCCAGCGTCACCATGAACTTGGTGCGCACCGGCAAATCGATGAAACGGCGCTTCATGCGGGCAAAGTAGGCACGTCAGGCTGGCTTGACGCAAGGCTAGCCATGCCTGCCGGTCGGCAGGTACATTCGCCGCGGCGCGCCATTCAACCAGCGCCTGGATCGCATGAAGGATCATTTCGAGCGGCTCGATGCCATGGCCGCCAAGGCATTGGAAGGCGGTGGTGCCGAGCGCATCGCCGCACAGCACAAGAAGGGCAAGCTCACCGCGCGCGAGCGCGTCCACCTGCTGCTCGATGAGGGCAGCTTCCAGGAAATAGGACAACTGGTCACGCACCGCAGCAGCAACTTCGGACTCGATAAGCAGAAGTTCCTCGGCGATGGGGTGATCACCGGGTACGGCACCATTGATGGCCGTCTCGTGTACGTATTCTCGCAGGACTTCACCGTGCTGGGCGGTTCGCTCGCCGAGGCGCATGCACAGAAAATCTGCCGCATCATGGATCTCGCCATGCAGAATGGAGCTCCTGTGATCGGCCTCAACGACAGCGGCGGCGCACGCATCCAGGAAGGTGTCGTGAGCCTCGGAGGCTATGCCGACATCTTCTTCCGGAACGTGCGCGCCAGCGGTGTGGTCCCGCAGATCAGCGCGATACTGGGACCCTGTGCGGGCGGCGCGGTATACAGCCCCGCCCTCACCGACTTCGTGCTCATGGCCGAAGGCACCAGCTACATGTTCGTGACCGGCCCCAATGTGGTGAAGACGGTTACGCACGAAGAGGTGAGCAGCGAGGATCTCGGTGGCGCCAGCACGCATGCCAGCAAGAGCGGCGTGGCGCATTTCACCGCGGCCAACGAGATAGAGGCCATCCGGCAGCTGCGCCAGCTCGTGGGCTACATCCCCAGCAACTGCGAGGAAGAGCCGCCAGCTCTGGCCTACACCCCCAGCGATGAGACACGCCCCGTGCTGGATAGCATCATTCCTGACAACCCGAACCAGCCTTACGACATCCGGCAGGTGATGAACGCCGTGATCGACCCCGATAGCAGCATGGAGGTGCACGCCGAATACGCGCGCAACATGGTGATCGGTTTCGCACGCGTGGGTGGTCGTACCGTGGGCTGCGTGGCCAATCAGCCTGCTGTTCTTGCTGGAGTACTCGACATCGACGCCAGCACCAAGGCGGCGCGCTTCGTGCGCTTCTGCGATGCATTCAATATCCCGCTCATCACCTTCGTTGATGTGCCCGGCTTCCTGCCCGGCACCGATCAGGAGTGGCGCGGCATCATCAACCACGGGGCGAAGCTGCTCTATGCCTTCAGTGAGGCTACGGTGCCTCGCATCACGATCATCACGCGCAAAGCATACGGCGGCGCTTACGATGTGATGAACAGCAAGCACATCGGCTGCGACATGAACTTCGCATGGCCCAGCGCCGAGATCGCCGTGATGGGCGCGAAGGGCGCGGCCGAGATCATCTTCAAGGGCGAGATCGCCAAGGCCGATAACCCCGCCGCCAAATGGCAGGAGAAGGAGCAGCAGTACAAGGAGCAATTCGCCAACCCGTACGAGGCCGCTGCACGCGGTTATATAGATGAGGTGATCCGTCCCAGCCAAACGCGCGAGAAGGTGATGGCCGCCCTCGACATGCTGCGCAACAAGGTGGACAAGCTGCCGCGGAAGAAGCATGGGAACATCCCCTTGTAGATCCAAGTGAGGGCCGCACTCTGCATCGCGATCTTGCTGTGCATTAGCGGCGCGAAGGGCCAAGGCATGGCCTTCGTTGATTCACTGCTGAGCGTCCCGTACCAGACAATGGTCGGGAACCTGACGCGCTCGCACCGGGCCCTGTTGCATGCCTTGCCGATCGCGCGTGCGGGAGGCGCGCTCGTGGCTGAGGGCCGCGTATATGAGCAGCTCGCCGTGGTTCACCACATGCTGAATCAGGAGGATTCCGCCGCGTGGTACGGAGTGAAGGCGGTGGATGCATTCCGAATGGCTGGCGATGAGGTACGACTCGGTGAGGCATACTGCACCTTGGGCTTTCACATGAAGCGCACGGACCTTTCGCAAGCATTCGATTACTACCGACGAGGGCTGCCCATGCTGGAGAAGAAACAGGCCTCTGTGCCACTAGCGGCAGCATACGATAACTATGGCGTGGTACAAGAGATGGCAGGCCAACGCGACAGCGCGTTGCTGTTCTTCCGAAAGGCGCTTACGCTCAAGGAGCAGCTGAATGACAGCAATGGCATCCCATACAGCCTGAACAAAATCGCCGTAGCGCTGATTCCAGAGCAGCGCTATTCGGAAGCACTTGATCTGATGCAGCGCAGCGATGCGATCAGGCAAGCCATCAACGACCGCATGGGGCTTGCCGATCAAGCGGCCTACTTCGGCGACTTGTATCAGGCTTGGGGCCGCTATCCCGAGGCGATCGCGCATTTCGGGCTTGCCCTGGACCGCGCCTCGGAAGTGGGCTTTCCCTACATGCGGCAGTATGCCTATGAGCACATGGCCCAGTGCCATGAAGCCATGGGCAACCACTTCGCTGCGTTGGGCGCTTACAAGCGCGCAGCCGAAGTGCGCGACAGCATAGAAAGTGAAAGCAGCACACGCACCATCCTCGAACTGAAAGAACGATTCAACGCCTCGGAAAAGGACCGCGCGATCGCTTTGCTCAATGAACAGGCCGTCCGGCGCCAACTATACATCTGGATCAGCCTGGTCTCCTTGGTGCTGGTTCTGGTCGGCGGCATGCTCTTCCATCAGACCCGTCAACGGCGCTTGCGCGCTGAGCGCGACGCAGCGATCATCGCGGAACGCGAGCGCGGGCTTCGCGCCATGGTCGAGCGCAACGAGGCCGAGCGCGGGCGTATCGCCCAGGAACTGCACGATAGCGTGGGCCAGCAGATCAGCGGATTGAAATTCCGCCTGGAAGGCGCCGCAGCAGAAGACGCTTCCTTGCGTGAATTGCTCGCCATTGCCGCTGATGCGGGCCAAGAGGTGCGCGACTTGGCCCACCAGATGATGCCAAGGGCCCTGGCCACGCTCGGTCTTGTGCCGGCCTTGGATGAGATGCTGAAGCGTTCGCTCACCCGCCCGGACATGCAGGTCCGATTCGACCACTTCGGCATTGATGGCCGCCTGCCCCAGGAGATCGAAGTGGGCGCATACCGGATCGCGCAGGAACTCATCAGCAATGTGATCAGGCACGCGCATGCCACGGAAGTGAATGTGCAATTGCTGCGGAACAAGGGCCATCTCGTGCTCATCGTCGAGGATGATGGCGTCGGATTCGATCCTGTCATCGCGCAAGGCGGCATCGGCATGCAAAGCTTGAGCGACCGTGCCCGCCTTTTGCGCGGTTCCATCACCTTTGCGCCAGGGGGAACGCGCGGCACCGTGGCCACCTTGCGCATTCCCTTGGACAAACAACCATGAGCCCGGGCACCTTGCGCGTTGCGCTTTGCGACGATCATCGCTTGGTAATCGAGGGCGTGCGCGGACTGCTCGCCGGATTCCCCGATGTGGAGTGCGTGGGTACGGCGCAGGACGGCGCGCAGCTGCTCTATCTCCTGGAGCATATCCAGGCCGATGTCATCCTTCTCGACCTCGACATGCCGGTGATGGATGGCTCCGAAACCCTCCGCCGGATCAAGGCGAAGCATCAAGGGTTGAAGGTGATCATGCTCACCATGAACGATGGAGCGGCGGTGGTGCAGCAGGCCATGGACTTGGGCGCGGACGGCTACTTGCTGAAGACCTGCGGCAAAGAGGGAGCTCCTGCTCGCCATGCGCGAGGTGCATGCCGGACGAAAGCATTTCACCGGAATGCTCATGGCTTCACTCTTTAATCAGAAAGAAGAGGATCGAAGCAGCTCGCAGCTGCTGAAAGACCTGAGCGAACGCGAGGTGGAAGTGCTCGCGGCACTTGCCGAAGGGCTAGGCAACAAGGAGATCGGCGAGCGTCTGCACATCAGCCCGCGCACGGTGGATACGCACCGCACGAACCTCATGCGAAAACTCGACACGCATCATATCGCAGGCCTGGTGCGCATCGCGATCAAGGCGGGCTTGGTTGGATGAGTGCGGAAAATCCGTGCACCTTCAGGCGCTGCGTGGTGACCAAAGCAACAGGGTCGCTGATGCTCCGACCGCCGAAGAAGGGCGCTGTTGATTAGTTGAGGCGCTGGAGCATCATTAAGGTCCGGCTGGCATGCATCTTCGTGCAAAGTCCACGCGCCATGAAGCACCAGCGCTCACTCGCCTACGGCCTGCTCGCGATATTGCTCGCAACAGCCTGCAACAAGGAAGAAGAGGATTCGACTTCCAACAATGGCGGCGGATCGGGCAACAGCACGGCCAGCACCACGCCTGCGTTCAGCGATGCCCATGGCGTGCTGGCGGCCTCCCGGATGTATGTGATCGTGAGCACGCCATTCGGCAATCAGGAGATCATCGCAGGTATTGCGGCGGGCGCATTCAGCGATGATCAGTTCGCCACACGCGTGCCAGTGGGCGCTGTTTCTTGCAACAGCCAATCGCTGAGCATGCTAACCGGCAATGCATACGCCTACACTCCACCGAGCACGAACCCGAACGGCATCGACCTAACCGCCAGCAATGAGGTAACTTGGAGCATAGCAGGCGGCAGTGGCTTCACCGCCTTCACACGCACGATCATGGGGGCCTTCCCGGTAACTGATGCGATCAGCTCTGGCGGAACGGTGGTGCGTGCTTCGGGATACACGCTCATTACAGGGACCGTGGCCTTGGCCGATTCCGTGCTCTTCGCGATCGGTCCTGTTACAAGAACGATTGCCGGCAATGCCAACAGCTGCGCATTCTCCCCTGCGGAACTTGGCACGCTCAACACCGGATCGGCCCTGGCGCAAGTGGTGGCATACTCGTCGGCGCAAGAGGTGATTGATGGCAAGCGCATCTACTTCGTGAAGCAATCGCTGCGCACCAAGAGCGTTTCCGTGGAGTAGCTGATCCGTTCATCTTGCTGCATTCGCACCCCCTTCGCCGAATGCCCTTCTCCGCGAAGTACTTTCGGGGCCCACAACAACACGAAACCCCATGCTGCTGAAGTCGCTTCCATTGCTCGCTCTACTGCTTTTTCCGACACACGACCCCCTGCCCGACCTCAAGATCGGCGATGCACTGCCCGCATCGGAGGTGAAAATGAAGGATGTCTCTGGCGAAATGCGCTCGCTCAAGGATCTCATGGGAGCCCGTGGCCTGCTCGTGGTCTTCTCGTGCAACACCTGTCCGTTCGTTGTGGGCAGCGAAGGCAGCGAGGGCTGGGAAGGACGTTACCCCGAACTGATGGCCACCGGTGCGCGGTCCGGAGTGCCTGTGGTGCTCATCAACAGCAACGAGGCTAAGCGCGACCAAGGCGACAGCTTCACCGATATGCAGAACCACTACAAGGAGAAGGGTTACTCCGGCTCCTACCTCTTGGACGAGGCGCACAAAGTGGCCGATGCCTTCGGCGCGCGCACCACCCCGCATGTATTCCTCTTCGACAAGAGCATGAAGCTCGCGTACAAGGGCGCTATCGACGATAACGTAGCAAGCGCCGCGCAAGTGAAGGAGCGCTGGGCCTTCAATGCCATCGCCAACATGGCAGCTGGGCAGCCTGTGGATCCGGCCACTACGCGCAACCTCGGCTGCAGCATCAAGCGGATGCCGCACAAGCACTGAGGAGCCTTTTACTATTCCCGCTCTTGAAGAGCGGGGGGAATGTTGCGAACAACAGCCGAACTCCGGTCCGGTCAAGCAGCTACGCGGAACGCGCAACAACAGCATCCGCAAGCTGCTTGACGCGTTGATAATTCATTCCTGTCACCTGCGTGTCCTGAACTTTCCTTTGCATCAAAGCAGAAACAATGAATGTCCTTTTGATCGGCAGCGGTGGTCGTGAGCACGCTTTGGCTTGGAAGATCGCGAACAGCTCCCTGCTCGATGCGCTGTATGTGGCCCCTGGGAATCCGGGAACGCTGAGGCATGGCCGCGCTGCCGAGGTTGATCCTGCGGACCACAAGGCACTTAGGGCATTCCTGATCGAGAAACGCATCCGCATCGTAGTGGTCGGACCCGAAGGTCCGCTGGTTGATGGCCTGCACGACCGAATCGCCGATGACCCCAAGCTGGAAGGCATCACGGTGATCGGCCCGAAAGCCCAAGGCGCACGGCTGGAAGGCAGCAAGGACTTCGCGAAGGAGTTCATGTTCCGCCACAGCATCCCAACGGCAGCGCACCGCACATTCGCAAAGGGACAGCTGCAGGATGCCTTGGAGCATCTCGATCGCGTGAGCGCTCCGTACGTGGTGAAAGCCGATGGGCTCGCTGCAGGCAAGGGCGTGATCATCACCAACGACAAGAAAGAGGCGGCCAAGGCGCTTCGCGATATGCTGCAGCAAGGCAAGTTCGGCGAGGCTGGCGAACGCGTTGTGATCGAGCAGCACCTCAAAGGCATCGAATGCAGCGCCTTCCTGATCACCGATGGGGAGTCGTTCAAGATGCTGCCAGCCGCTAAGGATTACAAGCGGATCGGCAACGGCGATGCCGGCCCGAACACCGGCGGCATGGGTGCCGTGTCGCCTGTGCATTTCGCCGACAAGGATTTCATGCAGAAGGTGCATGACCGTATCGCGGCGCCCACGATCCGCGGGCTGCGCAAGGATGGCATCCCTTATCAAGGCTTCATCTTCATCGGCCTGATGAACGTGGGTGGCGAACCGTACGTGATCGAATACAACGTGCGACTGGGGGATCCGGAGGCAGAAGCCATTCTGCCGCGCTTGAAGAGCGATCTGCTCGACCTTTTCGAGGGCGTAGCCACGGGAACGCTGAGCGAGCGCCACATCGATGTGGATGACCGCACCGCTGTGAGCGTGGTGCTGGCTTCAGAGGGCTATCCGGGCGAGTATGCCAAAGGCAAGGAGATCTCCGGGCTCGAGAACGTCACGGACGCCTATGTGTTCCAAGCGGGCACCACGCTGCGCAATGGGAAGCTGGTGACCAATGGCGGCCGCGTGATGGCCGTGACCGGCATGGGCAAGGACTTGGAGAGCGCGATGGCTTCAGCTTACCGCGCGGTTGAACGCATCGCGTACACGGGGAAATACCATCGGGACGATATCGGCGCCGACCTGCGCAAGCAGCCTGCGCAACGACCCGCGGCGGTCTCGCGTTAAGCGAGGGTGCCCGCGGCCTTCGCCTTCTTGTTGTATCGGCCCTGCAGCATCAGCCAGTAAACGAAGCCGACGAAAAGCACCAAGGAGGTGGCCGTTACCGGCATCCAGCCCAGCTTCGTCAGGATCTTGAAGGACCACTCCAGAAAGTGTCCGGCGGCGAAAGCGATGTCCTGCATGTTGTGGCGTTAAGCGCGGCGAATGTAACGAAGGCCCCGAACGCCGCTATCCGCGCAACCGCCGATTGGTAGGTTTGGCGCATTCCCGACAGGCACAATGCTGGCCGCTTTTTTCCGCACCAATCAGCCCTCGGCCCTGCTCGCCTTGCCGGTCCCTGACCCTGCTGTTATTCCTGCCCGCGTGCTGGCATGCGCCGCCTGCTGCCGGCCCGCAGATGCCGCTTGCCATACTTGCCGAGAGTGTCATGAGCGGTTCGCTGGTGGCGAAGGGTGTCGCGGGGATGCTCCTCATGATTCTCACTGCGCTCCAACTCGGGGCCTTGATCAACGACCTGGAGCTCATGGAACGGCGCAACCATCTGGTGGCCTTCCTCTTCCCGGTAGCGATGGCAGGCATCGGAACCGATGGCCTTTACGACCCAGCCTTACTAGGCATGCCCTTCGTTCTCTGGTCACTCCGGCTCGCTTGGCGCATCGACAATACGGGCAAGGCGCTTCAGCCACTCTTCGATGCCGGGCTGCTTCTCGGCTTGGCCACGTTGTGCTACCTGCCCTACGCGCTCGTGCTGATCGTGCTATGGGCATCGGCATCCGTGATCCGACCATTCGCGTGGCGCGAATACCTGTTGCCACTGCTTGCAATCGGTATCATGCTCTACATCACATGGGCCCTGCTCTTGCTTTCAGGATTTGAGCATTGGCAACCATTGCATACGGTCATGAACAGCGACCAGCATGCGGCCGATCTCTTCGGCTCCACTCCACGCAAGGCCTTCATGGCCTTGCTGGTAGTCTTGCTCTTGGTCGCTTTGGCCGCTTTCAACGCGAGCTATGCGAGGAGCATTATCCGCGGCAAGAACCTGCGGTCGGCTTTTATGGCGCTCGCGCTCACATTCGTGGTTGCCATGCTCTTCCTGCGCCTCCTCAAAGGGTCCTTCCCCGCCGTGCTGGCCGCGCTCCCTGCTGCGGTGATCGCGTGCTATGCCCTGTTGCAGCCACGACGCGCTTGGCTTGGCGAGGTGGCCGCGCTCTCTCTCTTTGCTATCGCGCTATGGGTGCGCTGGGCTTAGCTACCGAACGCCCTTCTACCTTCGCCCCATGAAATTCGGCGTCGTCACCTTCCCTGGCAGCAATTGCGACGAGGACATGATCCATGTGCTCGAAGGCATGGGCCAACCTGTTGTTCGCCTCTGGCACAAAGAGCACGACCTCCAAGGCGTTGACATGGTGGTGCTGCCCGGCGGTTTCAGCTACGGCGACTACCTGCGCAGCGGCGCCATCGCGCGGTTCTCGCCAATCATGCAGGAAGTAGCAGCGCACGCCAAGAAGGGTGGACTCGTGCTCGGTGTTTGCAACGGTTTCCAAGTGCTATGCGAAGCGGGCTTGCTTCCCGGCGCGCTGCTGCACAACGCCGGTCAGAAGTTCATCTCGAAGAACGTCTTCATCCGTCGCGGCACAGGCGATACCGCGCTCACGAATGCTGTGCCCGACAAGGCATTGAAGATCCCCATCGCTCACGGCGAAGGCCGCTACCACGCCGATGCCGACACGCTGAAAGCGTTGAAGGAGAGCAACCGCATCCTCTTCCGCTATTGCGATGAGCAAGGCAAGATCACCGACGATGCCAACCCCAACGGCAGCAAGGACAACATCGCTGGCGTGTGCAACAAAGGCCGCAACGTCTTCGGCATGATGCCTCACCCGGAGCGCGCTTGCGATGAGCGCTTGGGGAATACGGATGGAAGGAGCTTGTTCGAGGGGTTGTTGAAGGGGGTGCCTGCCTGATCACGGCACCACGCCCCTGATCACCGCCCGCAGGCCCTTCGCCTTCCACAGGTCTATCGCACCTGAAGCGCTGCTGAGCTCTGCGCCTTTCCATCCTGCGAACTCATGTCCTTCCGCAACGCGCAATTCGATGCGCATAGGCACTCCCTCGAAGCAGCGCACCGTGTGTTTGCCGGGTGTGAGGGCTAGGCCTTCGAGCAGCAGCGCGCCCTGATCGGCGCGCGGTGCATCGATCGCCGTTTCGCGCAAGCGCCTGCCCGTATGCTTGGCCAAATGCGCGAAGAGGTGCGCGGGCCGTTGCGTGGCGAAGCCTTTCACCTCGGCCAGCGATGCTTCCGGCACGGGCATGTCGAGCTGCAAGTCCCAGCGCTTGAAGTCTGCCGCAAGGTCGGCGGCATGCGCGTGATAGAGACTATCAGCGAAAGCAGGAATCTGCGCGAATGCTGTGGCGTGCAGAGCGGTGAGGCGTGCGAGCAACCGCTGCTGCAATTGAGGCTGCGCGATGAGTTGCGGCACGAAGGGCGTTTCGGGCAGCACGGCCAACGACATACGCTGCACGCTGTTCTCGTTCGGCGGCGCCCAGAGGTCCATGTCGAAGAGCACCCAGCGCCAACGGCCATCGCGTTCGCGCGGACGATAGCAGCGCACGTTCAGCTCATGGTCCGCGCGGCCGGTGTAGAGGTCGATACAGGCGAGGTCGATCAGGCTGCGCGTGTCGATCAGGGCATCGATGCTGTCGATGGGTGCGCCGCGCAGCAGGAGGTCGCGCGCCTTCAGGAAGCGATGGTCCTTGCCACTGCGTTCGGTGGAGGCCGGTCCTTCGAGCACATCGAGGGCTTCCGCGCCGCTGCGCTGCTTCAGCCATTCCGCGTCCTTGGCGGGCATCCAGCGGTAGAGGCCCCAATAGGCGCCGTTGAGGTAAAGCGGCTTCGCCACGGAAGGCTGCACCAGCACATGCAGACCGAAGCGCTCCACGAGCTGCTCCATCACGGCATTGCGCAGGAAGGCGTTCGGCGAGGCATCGGCGCGCAGCACGCCCTCATGCACGCGCGTGCCATCGCTGAAGGCGAAGCCATCCGCAGGGCTGTCGTAGCGATCGCGCGCAAAAACCTTGAAAGAGCGTTTGCCCAAGCCGCGCGAGCCGCTGCCGAAGAGTCGCGCTCCAACGGAGATTGCACTGCTGTCGATGCGCACCACTGCATCGCGCTCCCATGTCCTGCCCCGCCGCGTGTGGTTCTGCGCAGCGCCGGGGTTGTAAATGCCCGTGCTGTCGCCCCAGAGGTCTTGCGGATCGAGTGCGAGCGCGAAGCCATCGCCAGCATGTCCGTTCGCAGGAATGAGGAGCATCGCTTCATCGCCGATCAAGCAATCCTGTTGCACAGTGATGGCGCGCACAACTTGGCCGGGTTCCACAGCAACAGGCTCATCAAATCGTTTGGCATCTGCGCTGCGCGGATCGCTGCCATCGGTGGTGAATCGGACTTCGCCTTCCGCTGTTGCGATCAACTTCCCCTCGGCATCGAGCGCGAGTTGCGGCGCCTTACTGAATCCACGCGCGATTGCACCTGCATCGTTCACTGCACCTGGAGTTGGCTGTGCGAAGAGGCTCCAGGCCGTGTGGCCATCGGGCGTTCGGCCCAAGCTGGTGTTGGCCCGCAGCGCGGGATAGGTGAAGAGGTCGGCGATGCCCAGGCCATCGGGGGCGATCAGCAGGATGGCGCCCCCTTTCTTTTCCAAGGTGAAGCCAAGGTGCTGCGGGCCGCGCTCGGGCTTCCCATCGCAGAACAGCAGCAAATGACCCTTGGCCGGAATGCGCAGCGGCGCATCGATCACATGCTGCTTGCCGTTTATCGCGATACGCCAGCCTAGCAGGTCGATCGATTTCGTGCTGCTGTTGTGCAGCTCGATCCAATCCGGCTTGCGGCCATCGGCATCGGTGTAGCCGCCGTGATTGCTGGCGCACAGCTCGTTGATGAGCATGCCCTGCGACAGGGACTGCCCGGTTGCGTGCAATGCGAATACGAGAATCAGGCTGCGCACGCGCCGAAAGTAGAGCGCTGCTCGTTGCCGCCTAGCGCACTTCCGCGCCGGGAGCAATCACTTCCTTCGGCTGCACGAACACGAGCTTGCCGCTGGCATCCTCGGCCATGAGCACCATGCCTTGGCTTTCGACGCCCCGCATCTTGCGCGGCTCAAGGTTGGCCACCAGCACCACTTGTTGTCCGGTGAGTTGCTCGGGCGCAAAGTGCTGCGCGATGCCGCTCACGACGGTGCGCGGCGTTGCTTCGCCGATGTCGATGGTGAGCTTGAGCAGCTTGTCGGCTTTGGGCACGCGCTCGGCAGCGGTGATGGTTCCAACGCGAAGGTCGAGCTTGGCGAAGTCGTCGAATGCGATGCTGGGCTTGGGGGAAGGCGCGTTGTCCGTTGTCCGTTGCTGGGCCTGCCCCGGGCCTGCCCCTGGGTTGTCCGGCTGGGTGGGGGCAGGTGCCGCTGGTTCCATGGCGTGCAAGCGTTCGACTTCCGCAGCGATGGCCGCATCGTCGATGGGTTTGAAGAGGTGCTCGGCATTGCCGAGCTGCATGCCGGGCTTGATCAGATCGGCGCGCAAGGCATCATCCCATTTGAGTTCACCAAGGCCGAGCATCAAGCGCAGCTTTTTCGATGAGAACGGAAGGAAGGCCTCGTTGAAAATGGATATGGCGGCGCACAGCCTCAAGCAATTGAAGAGTATGGTTCGTACTCTGTCAGGGTCGGAGCTCTCGATTTTCCACGGCTCCGTACGGGTGAGGTATTGATTACCGGCCCGCGCTAGGCCAACAGCAGTATCTGTCGCCGCTCGAAAATTGAAGTGGTCGATGTAGTGGGCCACAAACTCATGTGTGGTCCCAATCGTGCTCAAGAAAGCTCGATCTATGTCAAGCTCGGCGCTAGGGCTAGGAACCACCCCCTTGTAGTAATTGTGACAGAGCACGAAAACGCGCTGAACGAAATTCCCGACTACAGCAACAAGCTCATTGTTGTTGTGTTCTTGGAACAACTTCCATGTGAACTCGCTGTCCTTTTGCTCAGGCATTAGACTAGCGAGCGTATAGCGCAATTCGTCCTGACGGTTCGGCCATCGTTCGATGTACTCGTGCAGCCACACGGCCCAGTTGCGGCTGGTGCTGATCTTCTTCCCTTCGAGGTTGAGGAATTCGTTCGCTGGAACGTTCTGCGGCAGCACGTAGCCACCATGCAGCTTCAGCAGGATCGGGAAGATGATGGCATGGAAGACGATGTTGTCCTTGCCGATGAAGTGGACGAGGCGCGTATCGTCGGCCTTCCACCATTTCTCCCAATCGGCAGCGTTGTCCTTCGCCCACTGCTTCGTTGCGCTGATGTATCCGATGGGCGCATCGAGCCACACGTAGAGCACCTTGCCTTCGGCCCCGGGTAGCGGCACGGGCACGCCCCACTCCAGATCACGTGTCATGGCACGTGGACGAAGGCCGTCTTTCAGCCAACTGTTGCACTGGCCAAGCACGCTCGCTTTCCACTCCTTCGGATCGTGATGCGGCGCGCCGTCGAGCACGCCGGTGTTCATCCACGCATCCACCCATTGCTGGGCCTCGTCCATCTTCAGGTACCAATGCCTGGTGGGCTTCAGCACGGGCTTCGATCCGCTCAAGGTGCTGCGCGGGTCGATCAGGTCCTTCGGGCTGAGCGCGCTGCCGCACTTCTCGCATTGGTCGCCGTAGGCATCGGGGTTGCCGCACTTCGGGCAGGTGCCCATGATGTAGCGGTCAGCGAGGAATTGTTTGGCTTCCTCATCGAAGTACTGCTGCTCCTCTTGCACGTTGAAGGCGCCGTTCTCCAGCAGCTTCAGGAAGAAGCCTTGCGAGGTCTCTTTGTGCAGGTCGCTGCTGGTGCGGTGGTAGATGTCGAAGCGGATGCCGAAGTCCTGGAAGGCCTGTCCCATGAGTGCATGGTACTTATCGACGATGGCGCGCGGGGTGGTGCCCTCCTTCATGGCGCGCATGGTGATGGCCGCGCCATGCTCATCGCTTCCGCAGATGAAGAGCACCTCCTTGCCGCGCTGGCGCAGGTTGCGCACGTAGATGTCGGCCGGCAGGTAGGCCCCCGCGATATGCCCGATGTGCAACGGGCCGTTGGCGTAAGGAAGGGCGGCGGTAACGGTATGGCGGGCGGGTGAGGTCACGGGGGCGATGGCGCTTTTCAAGCGGCCCGCGAAAGTATCGGCTGGGGCGTTGCAGGAGTTCCCGCCCGCTCGCACCTTCGTGCCCCTTTTTCCCATGCCCCATGCCTGCCCTTGCCCCCCTGCGCCCCGGCGACACTATCGCCATTGTGCCTACCGCACGCGCCATTGTCCCTGAGGAATTGCGCGAGGGCATTCGCCTCGCCGAGAGCTGGGGCCTGCGCGTGAAGCTCGGCTCGTGCATCGGCAAGAAGCACTACCAGCAAGCAGGCACGGCAAGGCAGCGCGCGGCCGATTTGCAAGCGGCATTCGAGGATCCGAAGGTGAAAGCGGTGTGGTGCGCGCGCGGCGGCTACGGCACCGTTCATCTGCTCGATCACTTGGAGCCAGTTTAATCAGCAGCAATCCGAAATGGGTGGTGGGCTTAAGCGATGTCACCGTGCTGCACAACACCTTGCACACGCTGGGCGTGCCATCGTTGCACGCGCAGATGCCCTTCAACATCGACTCGAAGACCGTGGATGCGAAGGAGTCGCTGCGGCGCGCGTTGTTCGGCGAGCATCTGGACATCAGCATGCGGCATCCGGAGCAAGCGCCGCCATCGCGGATCGGGGAAGGCGAGGGCGTGCTGGTGGGCGGCAACCTCTCACTGCTCTATGCGCTGCGCGGAACACCATTCGACATCGACCCAACGGGCAAGATCCTCTTCCTCGAAGACATCGATGAATTGCTGTATCACATGGATCGCATGGTGATGAACCTGAAGCTCAGCGGCTGGTTCAACAACCTCGCGGGCCTGATCGTGGGCGGCATGACAGACATGCGCGACAAGGACCCCAAGGATCCCTTCGGCAAGACCGCCGAGCAGATCATCGCCGATGCCGTGGGCGACGCGCCCTTTCCCGTATGCTACGGCTTCCCGGCAGGCCACATCGCCGACAACCGCGCGTTGGTCATGGGCCAAACGGCGAAGCTCAGCGTCACCGCGACAGGCGCAACGCTGAGCTTCTGATGTTCGCCGCGCCGGGCGCGACGTTGAGCTTCGGAGGAGATTCGCGAATCTAACGAGGCGTTCTCTGCGTCTCTGCGGCCTTCTTAATTCCGCTCAAACTTGTTGTAGCCGGCGGGGATCTCGAACAAGGTGCTCTTCTGCGGTCCTTTGGTCACCTTGCTCACCTCCAGGCGGCTCACCTCGGCGCCATCGAGTTTCTGCTCGATGCCCAGCATGGGGAACACGCCTTTGGCATCCTTGATCTCGAGGAAGTAGAGCGCTGTTTCGTCCTTACGGTTCAGCGTTTCCAGCAGCGGACGGAAGAAATTGAACTCATCGGCCGCCACCCAGTAGGTGATCTGGCGGTCGTCCTTCGGGTTCTTCACCACCCACTTCTCGCACTTGTAGTTGTTGAAGTCGCGTACATCGCTCGTCTTCTGGATCTGCACTTGCACCTCCTTGGGCAGGCGGGTGTTGGGCACATCCATGTACAATTTGCGCTCGGGGCTCAGGGCCGTCACGGTCTTGTCGCGGGTGTCCACGAGCATGATGCCCTGCACTTCGCCGCGCGAGCTCACCTCCTCGATCCGGATGAAATCGCCCTTCACGAAGTACTTGTAGCCCGTGACCACAGGTCCGGTGGTCTTCGTGAATTCGATGATGCCCTCGAAGGCCTGGGCGCTGAGGCCCGTGCTCAACAGGGTGAGGGCAAGAGCGGGCAGGAAATGGCTGAAGCGTCGCATGGTCAGTAGGTTGGGCGGCAGATGAGTGGTTGCGCCGGTTTCGATGGAAAGCCCGATTCGGGCAGGGTTCGCCAATTTTAGGGCCTTCAACGGGGGCTTGGGTTCATGGTTACGCCCCCTTCTTTCCACAGATGGCCGAGCACAACCGTACCGGCGCCGAGGGCGAGCAAGCTGCATGCCGCCACCTTGAAGACAAGGGCTTCGAGGTGCTGGAGCGCAATTGGAAGCACGGCAAACTCGAGGTGGACATCGTGGCCCGGCACGAGCGCTTCATCGTGTTCGTGGAGGTGAAGACCCGCAGCAGCAACCAGCACGGGGAGCCCGAGGAGGCGGTGAAGAAGGGCAAGCGCTCCAAGCTGATCAAAGCAGCCAATGCCTACATACAGCTCACCGGTACCGACCTTGCGGCCCGCTTCGACATCGTGAGCGTGATCATGCACCCCTCGGGGAAGCCCTACATCCATCACATCCCCGACGCGTTCTATCCCACCATCCATGACAAGCCGTTCTAATCCCGGCCGCGGCCGCCAACGCAGCAACAAGCCTTCGCCCAAGTCCAAAACCGACCAGCGCCCTGCCGCACGCTCCGATGGCAGCCCGCATTCCAAACGTTTCGGCAAGAGGCCGCCCAAAGCCGTGCGCGAAGGCGGAAGCACCGAACGCCCGAAGCGCACCGACGACCGCCGGAATGACACCGAGCGCAGGGACCCGCGCGGCGAAAGGAGCGCTCCACGCACACGATCAACCGGCCGCGACGAGCGCCCTGCAACGCGGCGCGGCGACAGCGAAGGCGGTGAGCGCAGGCCGCCCTACAAGAAGTCGTGGCCCAGCAAAGGCGGTTCGCAAGAGCGCTTCGGCGGCTACCGTGGAAGGTCCAAGCCTGAGCCTCGCGGCGAAGACGATGGCCGCATCCGCCTGAACCGCTACCTGAGCATGAGCGGAGTGGCCAGCCGCCGCGATGCCGACGACCTGATCAAGGCTGGTGTGGTCACCGTGAATGGCGTGGTGGTAACCGAGCTGGGCACCAAGGTGGGCCCCGGCGACAAAGTGGTGTACGGCGGGCAGCGCCTCAGCCGCGAGAAGAAGCGCTACGTGCTGCTGAACAAACCCAAGGACTTCATCACCACCACCGACGACCCGCGCGACCGCCGCACCGTGATGGCCTTGGTGGAACAAGCCTGCGACGAACGCATCTACCCCGTGGGTCGCTTGGACCGCCATACCACCGGCCTTCTGCTGCTCACCAACGATGGCGACCTGGCCAAGAAGCTCACGCACCCCAGCCACGGCGCCGAGAAGATCTACCACGTCACCCTCGACAAGAACGTCACCCACGCCCACCTGCAGCAACTCGTCTCAGGCGTGCAACTCGACGATGGTCCTGCCTCCGCCGATGAGGCTAGCTACGTGGATGCCGCAGGCAAGCGCGAGGTGGGCATCAAGTTGCACATGGGCCGCAACCGCGTGGTGCGCCGCATGTTCGAGGCCCTGGGCTACGAAGTGCTCAAGCTCGACCGCGTGATCTTCGCCGGCCTCACCAAGAAAGACCTTCCGCGCGGCAAGTGGCGTCACCTGAGCGAGAAGGAAGTGCTGTTCTTGACAAAGAGGAAGTAAGTTCGGCTTGACCCCGAAGCGCGTGCGGCAATCCGCGAGCTACGCATCCTGTTGAATCACGCGCAAAGGCCAAATCCGCTTCGCATCTTCGCGGACACACATCGCACATGGCGCTCACCAAGGAACAAATGGCAAAACGCATCGCGCGCGAACTGCGCGATGGCTATTACGTCAACCTCGGCATTGGCATTCCCACGTTGGTGGCCAACTACATCCCGGAAGGAATGAACGTGGTGCTGCAAAGCGAGAATGGCATCTTGGGGATGGGCCCCTTCCCGTTCGAGGGCGATGAAGACGCCGACCTGATAAACGCGGGCAAACAGACCGTGACCTTGCTTCCGGGCAGCAGTGTTTTCGATAGCGCCACCAGCTTCGCCATGATCCGCGGTCAGCATGTGCAGCTAACGGTGCTCGGCGCCATGGAGGTGTCTGACAACGGCGACATCGCCAACTGGAAGATCCCCGGCAAAATGGTGAAGGGCATGGGCGGCGCCATGGATCTTGTGGCCAGCGCCGACAACATCATCGTGTGCATGCTGCACACCAATAAGGCCGGCGAGAGCAAGTTGCTCAAGAAGTGCTCTCTTCCCCTCACCGGCGTGGGCTGCGTGAAGAAGATCGTGAGCGACCTCGGCGTGTTCGATGTGACACCCGATGGATTCAAGCTGCTCGAACGCGCTCCTGGGGTGAGCGTTGAGGAGATCAAGTCGAAGACCGAGGGCAGGCTGGTGGTGGAGGGCGATGTCCCTGAGATGGCGGTATGAACCGTGCTGGCCAAACCCTGTTGAGCGTACTAGCGGCGATCATCCGTTCCCGGGGTGTCGCAATCATGATTCTTGCGTTCGTAGGGTTCTTCGGGTATTCATCGGTCGAGTACAACGGCAAGTTCCAACTCGGTGATTGGAGGCAGCACTTGCGCGCAGATGCTGCTGGCTACTACATCTATTTGCCGGGTCTATTCCACCATGGCATGCGAGCCGCGGAGGTGCCCGACAGCCTAGTCACCATTGCTGGCGAGGGCTTCTTGCTTGATCGCGAGCACGATCGCATCATCACGAAATACACCTACGGCACGGCATTGCTCCAACTGCCCTTCTATCTCGCGGCTGAGTGCATCACCGGATGGGGACGAACGAATGGATGGTCAATGACGCACCGTGCAGCGATCGAGTTCGGCGCCATTGTTTATTGGACAGCAGGCCTTGCGCTGCTAGCGAGTGCCTTGTCGATGCTTTGGCCGGCATCACGCAGCGTGAAACTCCTCGTTCTGATTGCCGTGGCCTTCGGCACGCACACCTTCTACTACGCGTTCCGCTCCCCGGCTTACTCGCATGTATACTCATTCTTCCTCGTGTCGCTCGCGCTCTATGCGATCGCGCGTCTTGCGCAGGCGGGGCCCCGACCTGTTTGGGGCTTTGTCTTCGCATTCGCCTGCTGCTTGCTCGTGCTCATTCGTCCACAGGATTTGATTGCCGCAATCGCGCTCGGGTTGATTCTCTTCATGCGGATTCCCGACGCACGGCATTGGCGCATGCTCTACATCTCAATTGCGATCGCCGCGGTGATCCTGGCGATTCCGCAATTGATGTATTGAAGTTCGTGCATGGCCATTGGCTGGTCTATTCATACGGCGACGAGGGTTTCTCGCGTTGGGCATCTCCGAAACTGGCAAGCGTGCTCATGTCTCCCGTGAACGGCTTGCTACCGCATGCGCCGGCCTTCTTCCTGCTGCTGCCCGCACTGGTGTACCTGTTCTTCACTGAGAAACGCCTGGCGCTTCTGCTGCTGTTCGTGTTCGCGGTTACCATCTATTCATGCGCCGCGTGGCATGCCTGGCATTTCGGATGCTCGTATGGCATGCGGCCATTGGTGCAGTACACGCCTCTGCTCGCGATCACGCTCTGGCGACTATTCAGTTGGCTTCAAGAACGGCAGAAAGCCGTTTGGCACGGCGCGGTGCCACTGCTGGTGCTGGCTTTCTTCGTGAACTATCGGGTGATGCTTCAATACGAGGGCTGTCGACCGGAGCATGAATGGGACTGGCGACCATATGAGCGCGATATGATCGAAGCCTTCTTCGGCGCATCCGTGTGCGTGCTTCCGGAAACCGCTAGCGACATAGAGGCAACAGCATGACGCACGCGTTATCGAGCAGCGGCCAGCGGATCAAGCTCCTCTTCGTTCTTCCTTTTGGACTGGCCCTCTTCACGTACGCGGCCGTGCGCTGCACCACGGTCACCTTCTCATACGACGAGAACTACACCTACATCCGCCATGTAATCAAGAACTGCTTCTACCAAGACAGCTTCGATCAAATGGGGGGCAACCACCATCTGATGAATGTGTGGGGCATGTGGGTGTCGTGGAAGCTCTTCGGGAGCAGCGAATTGGCGCTGCGCCTGCCCAACCTGCTAGCCTTTCTCATCTACCTCTATGCATCGGCCCGATTGGCGATGCGGGCAGGCAACGCGCTGCTCACGTTGGCGCTGTTCATCCTGCTCAACGCGCACCCCTACGCCATCGACTTCTTTTCCTTGGCGCGCGGCTACGGGCTCTCCATGGCGTGGCTGATGCTGAGCCTGTGGCAAGGCTATCGGTACATCACCGAGGGCGAGCGAACACGCCATCTCATGCTCGGCACCGTCGCGGCAGGACTCTCGTCCATGAGCCACGTGATCATGGTCAATTACCTGTTGGCGTGGACAGCCGCTTTCGGCGTTCTGCTGCTCTTCGCATGGAAGCGTGAAGGATGGCGGGCCCGACGAGCGCAATTGGCAGTGATGCTCTTCGTTCCGCTCATTGCCTTAGCCATTGTGCTGCCAGCCGCGCTCGGGCTGCACAGTGGCGGATCGTTGAACTTCGGTTGCGAAGACCCGTGGAAGTGCGCCGTGGATAGCCTTGCAGTTAAGGTGCTCTACCACTCAACTTACGAGAAGGCGCCGATCATCATCATCGAGAAAGCACTCTGGTGGATGCTCGGCATCTGTGCGGGCAGCGCTCTTGTCGTTGGCTTCATGCAACAAGCTCGGAGGCTACGACCGCTGCTGGCCGTGGCCTTGATCCTGGTATTCTGCCTGCTGAGCCTCTGGTTGCAGCACCTGCTGTTCGCGGTGCCTTATCCCATGACACGCACGGGGGTGTTCATGATCCCGCTCTGCTTCGGCGTGCTTGCCATGGCCCTGCTGGCGTGGCCAGGCAAACAAGCCATTGCTGCCGTGATCGGATCCGCATGCTGCATCCCCTTGGTGATCAATGCAAAGAAAGCGGCGAATCTGAATCACTCCGTGGAATGGAAGACCACTGGCGATCTGAGGGACTTGCTAGATCTGATCGCGAAGGACCGCAGAGCCTCAACCGAATCCAGGCCGCTGACCATGATCGGTTCTGATTTCGAAGTGAGCGGCGAGCTCGATTATTATATCCGCACGCGCGGCTGGCATTGGCTTGCGTACCATCAAAGGCTGGATACGAATGCATTCGTGCCGAGTGATTACTATCTGGTCGAATGGACTGGCCGCCCGCATGTAGACAGCTCGAACTGGGTGTCCATGGGAAAGTCACGGGTGTCGGATCTGGAACTCTTCCGGGATGAGCGATCGCGGTCACTAAGCGGCTCGATTCTCGTACACGAGCATCTGTCGCTTCCGCCAGGGCCGGGCACAAGGGAATTCCAAGTCGGGGTTACCCGTGCGATGCTCGGCAAGGAGCTCATTGTCTCCGCAACGGTGCGAGGCTTGGAGTGGGCCGACACCAATTGGCTGGGACTCTACCTCCAGCTGGTGCGCAAGGGGGAGGTGATAAGGTCGATTGACCATCCATCTCACAGACAGGTGCCGACATACGGGAATTGGCTTCCTGCGAGCGTTTCACTCCGTCTGAGCGACGAAGTCGAGATGGGCGACACTCTTCGCTTCCTGGCAATCCCCTGCTTCGGCTCCCCGGTGATCCTCACCAGCGACATGGATCTCTGGGTGGTAGAATGACATTGATGGCGGAACTGCGATCTTCGGCGCCGATGCAGCACACGGCCATCCGAAGCCTCTCGATCATCATCCCCGCGTACAACGAGGAGCGCACGATCCATTTGATCCTCGACAAGGTGAGGGACGTGCAGCTCGTTCACGGCATCACGAAAGAGGTGGTGATCGTGAACGACGGCTCGAAGGATGGAACCGCCGCCGCCATCGCGCGGTACATGGAAGCGAACCCGCAGCTCGGCATCAAGTTCTATGAACAGCCACGCAATATGGGCAAAGGCGCGGCCATCCATCGCGGCATCAAAGAGGCCACTGGCGAATACCTGATCATCCAGGATGCCGACCTCGAGTATGACCCGCGCGAGTACAACGATCTGCTGCGGCCCGTGGTTGAAGGCTTCGCTGATGTGGTGTTCGGCTCGCGATTCATGGGGCACCATCCGCACCGCATCCTCTTCTTCTGGCACAGCATCGGCAACAAATTCCTCACCTCCCTGTCCAACGCGTTCAACAATCTGAACCTGACGGATATGGAGACCTGCTACAAGCTCATGCGCAGCGACATCGCCAAGGGCCTTGACCTGCGCGAGCAGCGCTTCGGCTTCGAGCCGGAGGTGACGGCCAAACTGGCCCGCGTGAAGGGCACTCGCATCTACGAGGTGGGCATCAGCTACTATGGCCGCACTTATGCCGAAGGCAAGAAGATCGGCTGGAAGGATGGCTTCCGCGCGATCTGGTGCATCGTGAAATACGGGCTGTGAGCCATGCGCTCGATCGCGCCATGACCGCTCATCGATTCTTGCCATTCTGGTGGCTGCTGCTTGCGGGGGCATCGGTTGGGATGCGCTTGGTCTCCGAAGGCATCATCGATAGCGGCGATGGCATTCAGCACTATCACATCGCGCGCGGAAGCTGGAGCTCGCCCATGCTCCTGCTCGATCATTGGGGAAACCGCTCTTCACGCTCTTCGCTTCGCCTTTCGCGCAGCTCGGCCTATGGAGCATGACGCTCTTCAACGCGCTGTGCTTCGTATTCACCTGCTGGGCCGCCGATGGGGTCATCCGTTCGCAAAGCCATTCGCTTCGATGGCTATTCGCCCCGCTGCTGCTGCTCGCTCCGGAGTATGGACGCATGGTGCTCGCTGGAATGACCGAGCCATTCTTCGGCTTGATCGCCATGCTCGCTCTTCGCGCGCTTCATGAACGACGCTTCCTCGTCGCTGCGCTCATTAGCTCCTTCATGCCCTTCGCCCGACCGGAGTACATCGCGTTCGTTCCATTCGTTGCAGCCTGGCTGATCATGCAGAAAAGCTGGCGAACACTTCCCGTGCTGCTAACCGGCCACATGGTGTATGCGCTGCTCGGCTGGGTTGCACTGGCCGATCCGCTCTGGTATTTCCACCGCGACCCGTACACCGGCGCCGAATCGGTGTACGGCCGTGGCGATGCGTGGCATTTCGTGCAGAGCCTTCCGGAAACCCTTGGCTGGCCCTTGCTTCTCCTTGTGATCACTTCTGTGATCATGACGAGCGCCCACCTGGTACGCCATCGCTCTTTGAGCAATTGGCAATTGTTCATCATCATCGTGGCACTGCTTCCTTCTCTGACCATTTTGCTGGTTCACACCATCCTATGGTGGAAAGGCTTGAAGGGGTCCTTAGGCCTTACACGCGTGCTTGCCACGGCAGCGCCGCTGCTTGCACTGTTCGCGATCGCGCCGGTTGGCGCGCTATTGGACCATTCCGCCTTGAGGGGTTTTCGCCGCATCATGGCTACAACAGCCATTGGTATGGCAGCCATCGGATACTCGGCGTATGCGTTCTTCGATCGAACGCCATGGCCTTATCCCATCGATGGGTATCAACGGTTCCTTCGCGACGTAGGCGAGCAGGTGCGTGTCTTGGCGGACAGCGAAACCAGGGTTGTCTTCTTCCACCCGATGATCGCGTACCGCTCTGGACTGAACCCTTACGATACTGACCATGCGCGCCAATGCTGGGGACTGGATGCAGCGGCTCCCGCTACGGGCTTGGCGGATCACGATCTGCTTGTTTGGGACGCGCACTTCGGGCCGAATGAGGGCGGAACACCCCTAGACTTGCTGCTTAACCGCGCAGATCTCGAGCTCGTCAGTGTGATGGTCCCCGATGAGCGTATGCTGACGCTCGGAGATCATCCTTTCGAGGTGTGAATCTTCCGGCCAGGAGCAGCCTCGAGCAATGAGCATGGCGCAGTGCTCTTCGATCAGTCTGCCCGCGAGGAAATCCGGATACAATGGCGGGCCGACACCCTACCCTGCGCTTCGCCAACAACAATGCTCTGCCTGGCTCCGAACGAGTTCCCGCTGGAGTTGCTCACCACGCCATTGATTGAGCCTGGCGCTTTGTATCGGGAGGTGCATGTGTCCGCCCGCCTGTCCATCGGCGCATGCGAGAAGGTCTCCGCCGATCTTGTTTATGCCGAATCGCTCGAGGAGCAATCGCTGATGTACTTCGCTTGGCCCGTGCGTGATGGGCGCTTGGACATCCGGTTCCGTGCACCGCGTCGCGACTTGAACACGAACGCCAAGCTCTATCTATGGAACATGGATCGATGCGCATTAGCGATTGACTCGCTACGTGTGAGTGTGCGTGACATCGAGCGAGCTCCGTCGGTCACACCACCGCGATCCGCTCCTCAGCCACGAGCTCCCTTCCGGTGAGCCTTAGATACAATTGGGCCGTGGCTATCACATCCTTGCGGCAATAGGTGGCAATGCGCTCCAGGTCCTTGTCCTCGTAATACACGCGCGCCACATCGGCACCGGTGATATCATCCTTGGGCGTGGGGATGCCGAGCACATGCGTGAGCAAGGCGAGCGAAGTGTAGGCCTTGCGATCGCCGAAGCTCCAGAGATTCATGGGGTGCACGTGGCCCACTTCCCAGGGCTTCAGGCCACCGATGTCGAGGATGCGCGGAACAGTGATGCGATTGATCACGCAGCGGCGCGCGATCCAAGGGAAGTCGAACTCCTTGCCGTTATGCGCGCATAACCAGTGGTCATCGGTGGCGTAGTGCCGGTTGAGCAAGTCGGCGAAGCGCGTGAGCAAATCATACTCGTGATCTCCGTGGTACGAGGTCACGCGCATGTGCCACCCATCGCCCTCTTTGTGTAAGCTGCCCACACCGATGCAAATGATCTTGCCGAACTCCGCGAGGATCCCGCCCTTCTCATCCCACAATTGCTCCGCGGATTTCGCATCGCGCTGCTGCTCGAAGCGAGTCTTATCGGTGAAGAGCTTTGCTGCGTGCGGCTCAAGGTTGTCCCAGCGATAGGTCTGCGGAACGGTCTCGATGTCAAGGAATAGGATCCTGCTCAGGTCTTTCATGGTAAGGTTTCGATTTACGCCATTGCCTGGTTCATTCGATCATCACGCCTTTCGCATTCATCAACGGCAGTGAGGTGAAATTCGCCTCATCGATGCTTCCTGCGAGGAAGATGTATTTCTTGTCGTGCAGCTCCCGGTCGATGAAGAAGCTCAGCCAGTACTGGTTGCTCAGCGGGAACACGTCCTCCACGATGCGTTCGATACGCGCCCAGCTCTTGGGTCCGAGGCGCTCGAGGTGGTGGCGCATCTCGCTCGTAGCGCGCGCCTCGCCTTCGATCTCGCCATAGCCGCGCGAGCTGATGAGCACATTCTCCAACGTGACGTCACGCTGGTTGATCAGATAGACGTACCACGCATCGTCGCCCTCTTCGTCCTTCTCGCGCACCACCGCCATGGCGATGCCTTCGACCTTGGGTGGCACGATGTCCTTGCGCATGCTCAGGCGGGTTGTTGGCGCGCCAGCTCGCGTGCGATGCCGATCCACTTGAACACATCGGTGGGGTGGCCCGTGAGGTTGACCTCCTCGCGTTTCATGCCAGTGCGCACGAACACGAGGTGCTCATGGGGGATCACCACGACGTATTCGCCATGGAAGCCGCGACAATAGTGAATGGGCTTCCCCTCCACCTCGGCCAGCCACCAGAAGTAGCCGTAGCGCGCGTTCGGGGCCCCCTTATCCATGAGCTTGGCTGGCGTGATGCTGGCCTCCCAATATTCACGAGGCACGATCTGCCTGCCGCGCCACATGCCACTGTCGAGGTAGAGCTGCCCAATGCGGCCGAAGTCGCGCGCTGTGGCGTAGAGGCAGCAGAAGCCTTTGAAGTCGCCGTCCTCGCGATCCTTGCCCCAATAGGCATCGTGCTCGCATCCGAGCGGCCCCCAGACCTTTTCGCGCATCAGCGCATCGAGCTCTTTGCCATAGGCCGCTTCGAGCACTTCGGTCATGATCTGCGTGGCGCCGCTGATGTAGTCGAACTCCTTGCCCGGCTCGTCGCGGCACGGCTGGTTCAGCGCAAGCTCACGCACGTTGTACCCATAGTAGCCCTTGGCATTGTCGCTGAAGGGATCGGCACCGCTCTCGCTCCAATCCAACCCGGTGCTCATGGTGAGCACATGCCACAGGTTGATCTTGGCGTAGCAGCCTTCCTTGTATTCCGGAAGGAAGTCGCCTACCGGCTGGAACACGCTCTGGATCTTTCCTTCGCCCATGGCGATACCGGTGAGCACGCTGATATAGCTCTTGGCCACGCTGAAGCTATTGGCCACGCTATCGGCATCCCAGCCATTCCAGTACTGCTCGAAGATCAGGCTGTCGTTCTGCCACACGGCGAAGCCCACGCTGTGCAAGGCTTTCAGGTCGGTCTCTTGTTCCGCGGTGAGGACCAATTTGCCATAGCGATCGCCTTGCGGCCACGGCTGCGGATCGGATGCGGGAATGGTGCTGTACGGGAAGAAGTTGCGGTCGTCGATCTCCGGGCTGGTGCGACCCATGAGGTATGTGAAGCGCACACCGCGCGGTATATGGCCATTGCCGGTGAGGTAGGCGAGGCCGATGAGTCCGCCGATGATGAGGATGAACCAGATGAGGAGTTTCTTCAGAAAGCGCATGGGCCGAAAATACCTAGCCCGCCATGAGCTCCGCATCAAACAGGTCCGCGATCTCCAACCGAAGCCTGTTCTTCACGGCTTCGATGTCTACCTCGCCACCCAACTCTTGCGCCATGCTCGTAACGCCCTTGTCGGCGATGCCGCAGGGCACGATGTTCCCGAAGTAGCTCATGTCCGTGTTCACATTGAAGGCGAAGCCGTGCATGGTGACCCACCGACTGGCTCGGATGCCGAAGGCGCAGATCTTCCTTGCTTTAACGGGGTCGGTCCAATCGAGCCAAACGCCCGTGAGGCCGTCAATCCGTCCGGCCTTTATGCCATACGCTTCCAAGGTTCCGATGATTGCCTCCTCCAGCGTCCGCAAATAGCGGTGGATATCGGTGAAGTGGTGGTCGAGGTCGAAGATGGGATAACCCACGATCTGCCCCGGCCCGTGGTAGGTGATGTCGCCGCCTCGATCGATGGGGAAGAACTGCACACCTTTCTCGCGCAGGCCTTGCTCGTTCAACAGTAAGTGGCTTTGCTTGCCGCTCTTACCCAGCGTGTAAACGTGGTTGTGCTCGCAGAAGAGAAGGTGGTCTTCCGTGAGCAACTGACCCTGCTCAGGCAGTGATCGGTTCGCGATCTTCCTCTCGATGGTCTCCTTGAAAAAGCGCGTTTGCAAGTCCCAAGCAGTGGCATAGTCGATGATGCCGAGGTCGCGGAAAAGGATCTTTCTCACGCCGCAAAGGTGCTGCATGCCGCAACGAGTTCTCAAGCGGCGAGCGGCAAGCGAGGTTAGCCCACTTGCCGCTCGTCAACTTGGTCATTCAGCTACCAGTCTTGCAGAGTGTAACACCGTCCCGTCCTGTACGATTCTCAAGAGATAGACGCCCGATGGCAATCCGTTTCGGTCGATTCGTTGAATACGGGAGTCGGTCGCGCGTTCCGCCAGGACCAATCGACCGTGGATATCGTGGAGTTCGATGAACCCCGCGCTCGTTACTCCTGCACCCGCAACTACATAAAGCACGTCGCCGAATGGATTCGGCACCACAAGGATGCCCTCGCCCAACGGACTAGAATTGGAGAGTGTAATGACATCGAAGGCCTCCGATGTGGCCAAGCAACCATAAGGGCTCAGTACCTCAACGGTATAGCTGCCTAGCTGATCGATTGCCAATGAGGAGCTGGTAGCGCCCGGAATTGGTTGGCCGTTCAGGTACCATTGATGGCCATCACCGGGAGCCGTCTCGAGGACATCGCCCCAAGGCTGCGAAACAACGGGACCGAAGAGCGCGCAATCCACGAGCGTGTTCAGGACCGTGTTGGTGTGTATGGGCGGATTGTAGTCGAAGAAGATGTCGGCTGCATTGGTCACGACCGCTGGGACAGGAGCCCCTGCGAGCATAGGCATGCGGAAGGTGATGAATCCTTGGCTGCCAGCGAAGTCAGTCGTGCTGTCCGGTAAGAGGATGTTGTAGAAGCGCACATCAAGCAGGCCCTCATTGGTTATCCGCGCAAGACTGATTTGATGAGATGCGCCAAGGACTTCAATGCGCGAATGATCGAGCAGATCCGAAAGCGTATCTGTAATGAGCACGTGGTATGCGGTGGCTGTGCCCGTATTCTGAAAGCGGATGGTGTAGTCGAGGTGTTCCGTATCGTGTGGGATAGCGCCATGCACGCCGTACCCCACCGGTTCCACCTGCTTGTCGTTGGGGTCGTACGCACAGGCCAGCACCCAGTCGCGATGCGCTTGTGCGCCTGCGGGATTGCCGTGTTCATCAACAAGCGTGGCGGCAGCACTCACTTCAAGGGTCTCCCCATGAAGTCAACATCGGGGTTAGGGATGGTGATCGCCAATGTCTTCGATTGGAACTAGCCCAAGACGCCGCTGTTCCAGCTAATCGTGGTGCCATTGCTGGCGGCCCCCGGGTCGTTCGCACTGAGCACCGATCCGAAAAGCTCGCTCACTTCGACCTCCACGCTGCCATAGAGAATACTATTCCCCGAATTGTGGATCGTGATCCAAACAGGCTGCACGCCTCCGCAGGGACCTTGGCCGGGTTCGATATGGAGCTCTGCATTGGCCATTTGCCCCGCAGGCTGATAGCCAAAGTCGATTTCTTGCGCGACGGGCGCCTCGGGGGTGAGCTGCACGGAGTACGAAGTGGGCGTTGTCGAGGCCCAGCCCTGTAGCGGCACACTCGATGGCGCTGATACCTGATGCGTGCCGATGCCTGCGGGAATCGTGTACTCACCGGTAGAGGAGGTGAGCACAGCAGAAAGCAGTGTCGTATTCGCCGATGGCACGAAGGCTAATGCCTGCTCATCGGGTCCTCGAACGCCGTCGCCGTTCGCATCAACGAAAACCACACCCTTGATCTGATACGCATCGGAATTGGTGTGGCTAAACATCCAGTTGGATTCGTTCTCACCGGGGCCATCGGTATAGTAGAGCAGTTCATAAGGCGGGCGAGTGTCCAAAATGGGCTGCACATCGAAAAAGCCGATTGGCCATTCGTTGAGCAGTATGCTCGGCGGACTGAAAGCGGCGCCTCCCAGATTCTCAGCGTAGGCGTACACGCTTGAGTTCTCGAATTCGCCGGAGATGCTTAACCGGAAGATCAAGTCGCCATCCCCGTCGCCATCTGGATCAAGGATCTGCACGGGACTCGCGGAGTAACTGTTCTCCATCGACTGGTAAGGCACGCAGACCAATTGCCTCGGCCCCCACGCATTACCGCCGAGGTTCCTGTGCCAGCTGAACCGCACCTCCGGTTGTCCGTCATTCGGGAACGTGGACCACACGTCTTGGAGGCCATCGCCGTCCATGTCGTAGAACACGAGCGGGGTGTGGGGCATGATTCCGGGCTCCAACTCGATTGGTAAAGGACTGCTCAGCGCGCCTCCGCCGTTATTCCATAGGACGAACGTCCCAAACATGGTGAACATGTCAGGCGTAACCTCCGCAGCACCGTCGTTATCCAGGTCACGCAGGGTCAGTCCATAATCATCGAGCACGGGATCCGGCCCATACACAAGGTTTTCCTCGGAGAAGTTGCCGTCACCATCATTCAGATAGGCGAAGATTACCGTTGGGAAGAATGAGCGCAGCACCACATCCAAATCGCCATCCCCATCAAAATCGGCGACACCCACCAGCCCTCGGGAGCTTCCGCTGCCAACGATGGCCAATACAGGATCGAGGAATTGGAACCCGCCCAGATTCTTGGACCATGCGAATGAACCTTGGTCCTCGCTGACGAAATAGAGGTCGGGAAGAAGGTCCGCGTCCAGCTTGGCTACTTGAGGGAAGGCGATGATGTTGCCCGGTCCGGCCCACGCACGAGGACCAAGCATTGGGGCATCGAATGCGCCGTTGCCGAGGTTGCGGCGGAAGCGGGTGCCACCGTAATGCGGGCTTCGCTCAAAGATGTCCGCCAAGCCATCGCCATTCAGGTCGATGTGGAATTCATGCACGAAGTGGATGTTACCCGGCAGCAGGTATTCCCATCCGGCAAAGGTCCCATCGCCATTGTTCCGGTACAGGTCGAAGCCATTGTTCACCACATCCAGATCGCCGTCGCTATCCAAGTCGGCTAAGCGCATATCAACGGTCCAGTTCTGCCCGCACGGGAAGCAATGCTCCATCAATTCTTGCGGCGGAACGTCCTGCAATGTGAATGAAGAACCTGTGCCATCGTTCTCATACCACCTGATCGGTCGGTTGGTATCGAACAGATAAGTCACCACATCCAGGTCGCCGTCCCCATCGACGTCGCCGAAGTCAGACATGTCTGAGAGCACGATGTCCAGGAGAATCGGAGCTTGCAGGAATTGCCCACTGCCATTGTTCACGTATAGCCTGGCATCGTTGGGACCGTAGGTGATGATATCCGGAAAGCCGTCGCCCGTAAGGTCGGCGGTGGTGAGATAGGTCTGCTGGAATTGATAATTGATGGAGGCGTTGATGATGACTTCATTCCCGTCGAAATAGCCCACCAGCATGCCGCTGTTGTATGTGAAAAGCCAATCCACCGGCCCTGTGCCATCCAAGTCTGCGAAATCCGCATCAATCAAATCGGACCCGTTGTAGCCGAACTCGTCAGGATTGAAACCTCCAGCATTGAGGTAATACCTCCAAGTTCGCGCGCTGGGGAAATTCTGGCTCCAACGCACCACGATGTCACCCAAGCCATCGCCATTCACATCTTGACAATGAAGGAAGTTGAAGCCCTGCCCGTCCGGAAGCACCACATGCATGAGCGTATCCCAAGGGGCGAAGGTTCCATCTCCAAGATTCAGCCGCTGGAGGAAGTAGTTGCCATCCGGCTCCTCGACCCGCACCACGATATCAATCGCACCATCCCCGTTCATGTCGAAGGTCTGTGCGCTGAAATTCGGGGAAAGGTTGTCAAGGACCACCGGAGGCAGATAACCTCCAGAACCATTGTTCATGCAAATGCCAATGGACCACTCCGCCGTGAAAAATGCATCGATGAGGCCGTCGCCATCGATGTGCATGGGGGTGAAACTGTAGAAAAAGATGGTCGGGTCCTGCTGAGGCAGCTGAACCGGTTCGGCGAACTGGGCTCGACTTGCCGCATGGAGGAGTACCGAAAGGGCCAAGCAGGCCGCCGTGCGAATGGTATTTCGGGTCATGACCGCAAGCTATGCAACGTGGCTGATCCACAGCCACGCAACCAACCGATGCGGCCTACTTCACCTCGGCCAGCTTCCCCTTCAGCATGTTGATCACGCCGATTTCCGTGGGGTCGACGCCTTTCTTCTCCGCCCAATAGAAGCTCACCCAGTCGCCGAGGTTGATCAGGAACAGCTGCCGCGCGAAAGCGGTATCGCCATGGCTCCATACGTCGTGTATGTGCGGCGTGTACTTGCGGAAGACATCCTTATTGATCTCCATGCGCATCTGGCTGCGCTCGTGGTCCTCCTTGTGCCGGAAGATCACCACGGCCACATCGTCCTTGCCGCCGGCCCAGCCCACCAGTTCGTTGTGGTTCATCTCGGGGATGGCGTGGTGCCAGCAGAGCTCTTTGCTGTTCTCGTTCACCTGCTGCCGGAAACGGATGCTCACGGCCTCGGTGCTGGCCTCGCTGTAGATCACCAAGCGCTTGCCCACGAGTTTTTCAGTGAGGTCCTTGGCTGCGGCTTGATCTTCGGTTTCTCATCCTCCAGCATGTTCGCGGCGGTCTTGATCGCGCCCTCGAAGCCATCGCCGATGATGCCGAAGTGATGAAGAATGAAGAACTGCTGCACCAGCGAAAAAGCCAGCATGGTGCGTGGCGGGTTGCCCCCCGGGATCACGATGTGGTCGAGGCCCTTCGCTTTCGCGATGTCAAGCATGGCGCCGCCACTGGTGATCACGGCCACACGGGCGCCTTTGTTCAGCGCTTGTTCCATGGCGGCGAGCGTCTCTTCGGTGTTGCCGCTGTAGCTGCACGCGATCACCAGGCTCTTGTGGTTCACATAACCCGGCAGGTAGTAGTTGTTATAGACCTCGATGGGGCACTTGGCCTCCTTATGCACCAGCTGCGCCGCGATGCGCCCGCCGATGCCGCTGCCACCCAAGCCGGTGACGACCACGTTGCCATAAGGCCCGCCGGGGGCTTTCAGTTGGGCCTTCCGGCCGATTTCCAGTGCTTCCTTCAGTTGCTTGGGGAAGGCGTCGATGAGGTGCTGCATGATCGTGTTAGTGCGGGCCGGCCTGCCGCAGGCGGGTCGAAATTAGGGGCGCTGATACGCTAGAGCGATGTCGTGTGTTGCCAGACGCGCGCAACCTATGTGAATGCAGCTGGGCAAGGGCCCATCGAAGAATCGCTCACCCATCAATGATGGATATGATAATCGACCAGGTCAACCACGGTCGAATCGTTAGTTGGCCTGTGAGCAACCCGCCGTACCAATCCAATGTCCTTGGCGAACCACTCGATAGTGTATCGCGGTGTTTGATCGAAATAGTTCGCGGCGATACCCTCAACGCGCTTCACCACGATGCAAGGTGAATAGGTAGCCCCTGAAGCCATTATCAATTGAGCATCAATGGCAATTGTCCTTGCTTTCGTGCGACCATAGTGCGAGCCGCCCCAGAAATACTCGGCCCCAAGGGACTCCGAAAGAAGAACCTCTGCGCATACGGCATCTGATACCGAAGTGGCATCATACCTCATCCGCGTGTAGCGGTATAGCGGATATCCATCATAGACAGGAAGCCTTAAGGTTCGCTCTGCACAACAACCCACGAGGCCGTGGTTCGGATCCCATTTTGAGGACAACACTGCGTGCAATTCATAATCCGTGGAGGTTGTGATCGTTCGACCATCAGAATATGACCACCAAGAACCTGGGAACGCAGGGAGGTATGAATCAGGTTGGATGACGCTTTGGAACGGCTCGACAACAGGGGTTCTTTGATTGCATGGTTGGCCCTCAGCGCCCTCTTTGGAGCAACTAGCCTTCAACAGAACAACGAGGGCTCCAAGAAATATGAATGAACGGCCGCGCACGAGGCCAAGTTAGCTGATATGTCTGCGGCATCAATTTGAACGATTGGGGGTGAGTGACTATATCGGAAAGGGCCGCATCTGGACCAATACGAACTCGGGCCACTCAACACAGCGGCGGATACCTTCGCCGCCTCTTTCCCCAGACCATGTCCCACGCCCTTTCAGACCAAGAAGTCGTGCGCCGCGAGGCGCTCCAGAAGCTCCGTGCCCTTGGCATCGACCCCTTTCCCGCCGCTGAGTACAAGGTGAACAGCACCGCGCACGAGGTGAAGGGACTCTTCAAGGAGGAAGGTGAGCCAGCGCAAGTGACCATCGCCGGCCGCATCATGAGCGTGCGCCTCATGGGCAAGGCCAGCTTCGCCGTGCTGCGCGACCACACCGGCGACCAGCAGATCTACGTGGCGCGCGATGAGGTGTCGCCCGGCGACGACAAGACGATGTACGACGAAGTGTGGAAGCACCTCCTGCACCTCGGCGACTTCATCGGCGTGCAAGGGCATGTGTTCAAGACACGCACCGGCGAAATCACCGTGCATGTGAAGCAGCTCACCATCCTGGGCAAGGCACTGCGCCCGCTGCCCGTGGTGAAGACCGACGAGGCCGGCAATGTGCATGATGCATTCACCGACCCCGAGCAACGCTACCGCATGCGCTACGTTGACCTCAACGTGAACCCGCAGGTGAAGGAGACTTTCCTGAAGCGCTCACGCATCGTCTCCGCCATGCGCGCCTTCATGACCGAGAGCGGTTACCACGAAGTGGACACACCTGTGCTGCAGCCCATCCCCGGCGGCGCGGCGGCGCGTCCCTTCATCACGCACCACAACGCGCTCGACATCCCGCTCTACCTGCGCATCGCCAACGAGCTCTACCTCAAGCGCCTCATCGTAGGCGGCTTTGAGGGCGTGTTCGAGTTCAGCCGCAACTTCCGCAACGAGGGCATGGACCGCACGCACAACCCAGAGTTCACCATCATGGAGCTCTACGTGGCGTGGAAGGACTACCGCTGGATGATGGACTACATGGAGCGCATGCTCGAGCGCGTGTGCATCGCAGCGAACCCCGGGTCTGGGCCCGGGGCAGGCGCCTCTGTGGTCTTCGGCGAGAACACCATCCACTTCACGGCGCCCTTCAAGCGCATCACGATGTGCGGCAGCATACAGGAGAAGACCGGCGCCGATGTGCTGGAGATGGACGAGCCAGCCCTGCGTTCGCTCTGCGCGAAGCATGGCATCCATGTGGAGCCGAGCATGGGCAAGGGCAAGCTGATCGACGAGCTGTTCAGCGCCCTGGTGCAGCCGGAATTGATCCAGCCCACTTTCGTGTGCGACTTCCCTGTGGAGATGAGTCCGCTATGCAAGAAGCACCGCGACGATGCACGCCTCACCGAGCGCTTCGAGCTTTTCGTGAACAGCTTCGAGCTGGCCAATGCCTACAGCGAATTGAACGACCCCATCGATCAGCGCGAACGTTTCGAGGAGCAAGTGAAATTGCAAGCACGCGGCGATGACGAGGCCATGTTCATCGACCAGGATTTCCTGCGCGCGCTGGAGTACGGCATGCCACCCACCAGCGGCGTGGGCATCGGCCTCGATCGTTTGGTGATGCTGATGACCAACAACCCCGCGATCCAGGAGGTGCTGCTGTTCCCGCAGATGAGACCTGAAAGGCCGAATTCGTGAAGTCCGCTGAAGAAAGAAGGTGGACTGAACAAATGCGGCCGGAGAGAGGCTAGCAACTCGGAGGCATGGGCGAGGTGATCCGGCCGCTTCTGATTCTTCGGCCCCGCCGGTGGAAATGGTTGGGAGTGCTGGCCATCGGTGTCCTTTTCATGGTCGGTGGTTGGTGGATGGCGCAACACGCTCACGAACCATTCAAGAGGGGTGTCGGCTGGTTCAGCTTGATCTTCTTCGGACTCGTCGCGGTGGTGTCGGTGATCCAGCTGATACCAGGCACCTCACGAGTGGTGGTCACCACCCATGGTCTCTATGTGAAGTCCTTATTGCGTAACGTTCATTACAACTGGAACGATATCGAACGGTTCGGCGTGGCCGAATGGACCCAGTGGCACGGACCGTTCCGGCTGCGGCACCGATATGTCGGAATCCTGTTCATTGAGGGCTCGAAGCATCTCCTTCGGCATCAGCACATGCAGGCCTGGGCCACTGCTTTCTGGGGCTATCATGCCAGCCTGCCTGACAACTACGGATACCAGCATCAAGAGCTAGCGGATACACTGAACGGCTATCTCGAAGCATCGCGCAACCGTGCGTGAATGACCGCATGCTTCTCCGAGATTCGTCCAAGGGAATGCGGCCCGAGCGGAAGGATTAGCGGGGCAATCCAGACTACCTCGCCGCCTTCTTCCTTGGTGCGCTCTTGGCAGCTTTTCGCACTCTTGCTTTGGTCGAATCGCCTGACTTTGCCGGCTTCGCCGTGCTTTCATGCAATGCGATACGATTGCCCTCGCTATCGATGAAGAGCGCGAAGCAGCCGCTGTTCTCGCTGATGAGCGTTCGGCCCATGATCACGCGCCCGCCCGCAAGGTCCACGCGGCCAAGGATGCTATCCAAATCGTTGCCGGCATTCAGGTAGATGAGCACACCCGTTTCGCTGGGGTAACAGCCTGGCCCCTGGATGAGCGCGCCCCCGATGCCTTTGTTGGCGGGGAAATACGCCATGGCGAAATCGTCGTTGTAGCTGGCTTCCATCTCCATGTTATAGATGGCGTTGTAGAAAGCCGTGGCGCGATGGATGTCGAACACCGGTATCTCGAACCAGCTGATGAAATCCTTTAGTTTGGCGTGGTGTGGTCCTGCGAAGCTGCCCATGTTGTTGGTATTACTGATTGGCTGATTGCTAATTGTGTGTTCGTTGTCAAATGGCTTGCTGGTCGCTCGGCGGCCGGTACGCGCTGATGATGTGCTTAGGCAATTCGTGCGCACGTGTTTCATCTTTCACCTCCAACTCCGTGAGCTCTTGCACACGCGTAGGTTTGATCAGTGGCCCGAGGCTTTCCAAGTGCGGGTGCTTCACGCCCGGCGCGTAGATGCCGAAATCCACCGGGCTATCGCGGAAGCTCTTCAGTGGTTGGCCTAGGCGAAGCACTCCGAGCTCTCGGCTGCGGCGCACTTTCTCCAGGTTGATCTCGATCGGGATGAACTCTTCGTTCACGTCGGCCTGGTACACGATGCGGCCTTCAGGTCCACACACAATGCTGCGACCGCTGCCGCCTGCATCGAGGCCGTTGATGTCGAAGAAGTAGCACTGGTTGATGGCGGCGCTGGATCGCGCGATGCTCAGCTCGATCTCGCGATCGATGGTGCCGGTGAGCGTGGGGTGCAGGATCACCTCGGCGCCCATCACGGCCAAGGTGCGCGTGGTCTCGGGGAACCACATGTCGTAGCAGATGCTCACACCGAAGCGGCCCACATCGGGCACATCGAACACGCAGAACTGATCGCCGCCGGTAACGCCCACCTCGTAAGGGTAGAAGGGAAACATCTTGCGGTAGCGCGTGACCACGCTGCCTTCTGGATCAATCACGCTGGCGGTGTTGTACACCTTGCCGTCCTTCTTCTCGAAAATGCTGCCTGGCAACAGCCAGATGCCATGCTTGGCCGCCATGGCACACATCTCTTGCTCGAATTCGCCGGGCACGGGTTGCGCATGCACGATGTGCGGGCCATAGGCGCAGAGCTCGCTGAACATCACCATGTCCACCCACGGATAGATGGCCATGAGCAGATCAAGCTTGGTCTTCATGGCTTCCACGTTGCTGTGAGCAGAGCCCACGCGCATCTGGATGCCGGCGATGGAGAATGGTTTCATTCGTTCTTATCGGACTGTTGGGGGTTGGATGTTGAATGCTGGGGTTGGAGTAACCTCAACCTCGCTCAACCTTCAACCCTCAACCAGCAATTTTAGCAAGCTCCTCTTCCATGATATCGAGCCCCTTGTTCAGCAGCTCGTCGCTGATCACCAATGGGCTGAGCACGCGGATCACGTTCTTGTCGGTGCCGGCGGTGATCACCACGAGGTTGCGCTTGGCACAGGCGTTCATCAGCTTGGTGCAGGTGTCTGCATCGGGCTTCGCGGGATCGCGCTTCACGTTGAATTCCATGGCCATCATGGCGCCAAGGCCGCGCACATCGCCGATGCAATCGTGCTTCGCCTTCATCTTCTCGAAGCGCGCGCGGATCACCTCGCCCACATGCCTGCCCTTCGCGTTGATGTCGATCTCTTCCATGTACTTCAGCGTGGCCAATGCCGCCGCGCAGCTCACCGGGTTCCCGATGTAAGTGCCGCCGATGCTGCTGGGCGCTGCCTTGTCCATGATCTCGGCCTTGCCCATCACCGCCGCGATCGGCAAGCCGCTGCCGAGGCTCTTGGCCCATGTGCTGATGTCGGGCGTGATGCCGAAGTGCGAGTACGCGCTCCATGCACCCGTGCGGCCGAAGCCCGCCTGGATCTCGTCGAAGATCAAGAGGATGCCATGCTGATCGCACCACTTGCGCAAGCCTTCCACGTACGCTTTCGGCGCCACGTTGAATCCGCCTTCGCCCTGCACCAGCTCGATGATCACGCAAGCGAGCTGCTTCGGATCGACAAGGTTGTGCGAGAGTTCTTCCAAACGATGCAGCTCGGCTTGCGCGAACTCGGCTTCGCTTCGACCTGCGCCGTAGTGGAAGTAGTTGGGGTATTGCGTGCGATAGACCTCTGGAGCGAAGGGCCCGCAGTCCGGCTTGTAGCCCACTTTGCTGGTGAGCGTCATGGCCATCATGGTGCGGCCATGGAAGGCATCGGTGAAGCAGAGCACTCCACTGCGCTTGGTGGCCTGGCGCGCGATCTTGATGGCGTTCTCCACTGCTTCGGCACCGGTGCTCACCAGCAGCGTCTTCGTTGGGCCGCCATGCGGAAGCAGGTTGTTCAGCTTCTCGCACAGCGCGACGTAAGGCTCGTAGCTCGCCACGTTGAAGCTCACATGCAGGAATTTCTCCGCTTGTTCCTGGATCGCCTTCACCACGGGCGGCGGACAGTGGCCCGCGTTCACCACGCCGATGCCTCCGGCGAAGTCGATCAGCTCGCGGCCATCGTCGTCGATGATGGTGGCGCCGTGGGCCTTAGCGGCGGTGGCGTAGTTGAACATGCCCACGCCGTTGGGCACGGCGGCCTTGCGGCGGGCAATGAGCTCCTGGCTCTTGGTCAATTGGTCGGTCATACGTCTTAGTCCCGTTGTGGCGGAATCGGCTGCGAAGTTGCGCAATGAGATGGGCCGCAGAGGCGCAAAGGCGCAGAGAATGCCAACAGGCCAAATGCCCTGGCAATCAGCTCGATTCAATCCAGCCGATGCGCCA
Organism: Flavobacteriales bacterium; assembly: GCA_016713865.1. Classification (GTDB taxonomy): domain Bacteria; phylum Bacteroidota; class Bacteroidia; order Flavobacteriales_F; family PHOS-HE28; genus PHOS-HE28. The sequence continues at coordinate 67,029 of JADJOG010000019.1, forward strand.
GCGTCACCGTCTTGCGGAAGGTCTCCACGTTTCCTGCGAGGTCGTACGCTTCGAGCACCACGATGTAGGGCCCCATGCGCCCTTTGCTGCCGCTGTCGAGGATGCCATCCCAGCTGATGGCGCCTGTGGAGCCCAGCAACTGGTTCTCCATCAAGCGGCGCGCTTCGCGACCGGCCACATCGTAGATGATGATGGTGCCCACGAAGCCGGGCTGATCGAAACGGTAAGCGATGGTGAGCAGGTCCTGGTATCCATCCTGGTCGGGGCTGAAGATGGCCGGGTCGATGGTCATTTCGCCCTGCGGTTTCGGCGCGCGGCTGTATTGCGAATTCTCGAAGCCGGGCGTGGCCTTGCCCGCAACATCGCTGGCCGTGTGCCAATTGGTGGGGTCGTCGGTGGCGCGCTCAGGATCAACACGCTCCAAACTGTAGCCCTCGGGCTTGTTCACCAGCTTGAAGTGAATCTTGTCGCTGTAGCGGAAGAGGTCGAGCACGGCATTGGCGCCATCGAGCAGCACCACGGTTCCGCTGCCGTTGTTGTATGCAGGCAAGCTCATCTGCAGGAATCGCTCGGTGCGGCTTTGCGGATAGCGCGTGGCGATGTCGTTCGTGTTCGTGGCGAGCAGGATGTATTCACCGGGCAGCAGCAAGTAGGGCTCGTTGGTGATCACGCGCAGGTTGGCAATGGCGCCGTTCGTCTCGTTGGCCATTTGCAGCCCTTGCAGGCTCAGCGTCTTGTTGCTTCGGTTATACAGCTCCACGAAATCGCTGCCGGTGCTGATGGGGTCGTAGAGCACTTCGTTGATCACGAGGTCGCCAGCAACAGCGGGCTCGGGCAGCGCGAATGTTCCGGTGTTCGCAGCGCCAATGGTATTGCCCGCGCAATCCGCAACGCCCGTGACCGTAATCATGTACACCGTGCCCACAACGATGGGTGTTGCAAGCGTGAGCCTCGCACGGTCATCGGTTACGCTCACGGCCTGTGCGCTGCTCACTGCGATGGTCGGCGTAATCGCGTATGTCGCCGATGCCAAGCTCGCAGCGTTCATCGGCTCATCGAACACGAGGTCCAATGTGTTCTCATCAACCACTTGCACGGCGGTGAGCGAGGGCGGCGCAGAATCAGGCGTAGGGTCGTACACTGAGTTCTGCTCCCCCGGCGTTCCACCCATGGAAGCATTGCTCGCGATCCAGTTAGGCGCTCCGCTGCATGGTGTGAGCGGATTGATCTGCTCCAGCGTCCAGCCGCCGTCTTGCTTGGAGGCATCGCGGTACCAGCTCAGCGCGAAGCTCACGGCATCGTCGCCGTGTTGTCCGGCGCGGGAGATCGCGGGGTTGTCGCTGTCGTTGTTCAACGAGGGCAAGCTGCCCGCTGGTGCGGTTCGGCACGAAGGCGAAGAACGCGACGAGTTGCTGGTG
>JADJOG010000020.1 GCA_016713865.1 Flavobacteriales bacterium
ATGATGGGCGTGCCGGATTCGGCGGAGCACTATTACCGGCGCACGCTCTCCGTTCTTCCGATGGACGCTTTCGGGCAGCGCTCCACAATCGAAGGCAACTTGGCGAAGCTGCTCAGTGAGCGGGGCGACCATGCACAGGCCATCGCCATCCTGGAACCTTCGGTTGAACGAATCGAGCAAGGCGATCCGCCCAATACTTCAAAGCCTGAACACACTGGCTCGTGTATCACCGCGCAGGCGCCATCGGGCTGCGATCGACCTCTTCATGGAAAGCGAGCGCTTGAATCAAGAAGGCGAAAAGGACATCAGCACCAGTTTGGAGAACCTCGGCTTCATGGCCGAGAGCCAAGCGGCGCTGGGTGATCATGCCGCCGCCTATGCCACCATGCTCCAGCTCGAGGAATTGCTGCACGAGTACTATGCCCGCACGGCGAACGAGGAGATCCTGGCTTTGGAGAAGCGCTTCGAGACCGAGCGCAAAGAGCAGGAGAATGCACTGCTGCGCGCCGAGAACGATGCGCGCCGGTTGAACGAAGAACGCTTGCGCATCCGCTGGATCGCCGCATCCGTTGCCGCCGTGCTGCTGATCGGCTTGTTGGCGATGCTCTACCGCAACTACCGCTTGCGCGGCAAGCACACCCGGGAAGTGGAGCGCTTCAACGCCGAGCTGAAGGCGCAGCGCGACCAGGTGCAGCACATGAACGACCTGTTGAGCTGGAAGATCTTGCGCGCGCAGCTGAACCCGCACTTCATCAACAACTGCCAGAACAGCGCGGTGGCCATGGTGAAGGACGGTCGCAATGCCGAGGCACTCGCGTACTTGCAAGGGCTGAGCAAGCTCATGCGCATGGTGCTGGAGCACTCGGTGAACGACCGCATCAGCGTGGAAGAGGAGATGGAGTTCCTGCGACTCTATGTGAAGCTGGAATCGCTGCGTCTATCCGGATTGATCTTCGACGTAGAGGCCGATGAGCGCTTGATTGAGGAGGAAGCGGAACTCCCGGCGCTGCGCGTTCAGCCCTTCGTGGAGAACGCGCTCTGGCACGGACTGGCCGGTAAGGAGGGGCCGCGATCATTGAGCATCCGATTCTTGGCCACCGATTCCGGACTGCGCTGCGTGGTGCGCGACAATGGTGTTGGGCGCAACGGCCATGGCAGCAGGCCCGATGGGCAGCGCTCGCTCGGCACCGAACTCACCAACGAACGCTTGCAATTGCTCACGCACCGCCTGAAACAGAAGGGCAGCTTCAGCATCAACGACATCACCGACGGCGCCGGGAATCCTGCGGGCACAGAGGTGGTGATCGAGCTGGAAGGATAAAATGGCCCATTGCCCTCTCCCTGTTCGACCTTGACATTCTACATTTCGATTCTTCATTCCCTCCAAATCTGACTCCGGGTCGCCCTTCCTATCGCAACAACAACACATCTGTTTCGCCCCTCCCGGATCGCCTGCCATTGCCGATCTTTCCGCCAGCGATCCGCACGTCGATCGTGGACGATGAGGCCGAGGCGCGGGGCCTGCGCGGCTTGTTTGCGGATGCGCACCCGGAGGTGGACGTCATCGGCGAAGCATCGAACATCAGTGAGGCGAGACGATCGGATGCAGAGCTGAAACCGGACCTAGTCTTCTGGACGTGAAATGCCCGGAGGCACCGGCTTCGATCGCTGCGCGAGCTGGAAGCGCTGGGACTTCGAGGTCATCTTCGTCACGGGCTTCCAGCGCTACGCCATCAGGCCATCCGCTTCAGTGCGCTGGACTACCTGCCCAAGCCTGCACAGCCCGACGAGCTCGCCTTCGCCTTGGAGCGCTACACGGAGCGGCACGCCGCAACGTTGGACCGCGCCACCATGCAGGAGCAGTTCCTGGAGAACATCGCGCAGCAGAAGGTCGAAGCCTTCCGACTCACCATCCCGCATGGCGACCGCACCTTCTTCGTAGCGCCCACCGAGGTGGAACGCTGCATGGCCGACCGCAACTACACGTGGGTGCATCTGGTGCATGACCGCCGCTACCTGCTGGCCCGTACGCTGAAGGAGTTCGAGGAGATGCTCTCGCCCTTCGATTCCCCGGGATCAATCGCAGCGCTGGTGCGCAAGGACACCATCCTTCGCCTGCACGATGGCCACGCCGAACTGAAGGACGGCGAGAAGCTGGAGGTGAGCCGCCGCCGCTGGCCGGAGCTGAAGCGGTTGTGGGCGGCGTGAGGCTGACCACTGGATAAGCGCAGCCTCCATCGGATCGAAAACCTTGGGAACCGGGTTTCGCGCGCGTGCACCTTGGCAAGTGAAAACAAAAGCCATGCGCACACTCTCTACCCTTTCGGCGGCCTTTCTCTTTCTCACTGCCCAAGCTCAGTGGCCCACGAGCCCTAACGCTCCGTTGGTCATTTGCAATGATGGCAGTGAAAAACGCAACCTCGGATCGTCTCTGACGGTGCCGGGGATGATCACGCCTTGACGGATAACCGCGTTACCACGCAACGATTCGCATTGTACGGTCAGCGCACCACGCCCACCGGCGAATTGCTGTGGGAGCCCAACGGCCGATTGATAATGGAGGTGCCGGGAAGGAGCGTGAATACATACGGCCTGGCGCCGATGAGCGACGGCAACATCTTCCTGGCCTATACCAGCGGAGCCGACCAGTTCGGTGGTGACACGGTGCGCGCGATGGCCATTGACATTGAAGGTCAGCCGGTGTGGGCGCAGCTAACTATTCTGGCGGTGCCAGGTGCATTGCCCGGCGGCGGCACAGTGAACAACCACTGTTACCCGCGCGTGGCGCTGGCGTGCGCAACGGCACCTTCATCGGCTGGGGAAGCAACCCGATCGGCGCGGCGGATTACGTGCATGTGGCCCGAGTCCTGAACGACGGCACCAACCTGATGCCTGTGCAAGGCGTTGAGATAACGAGCTTGAACAACTCGATAGTCACCGGTCCATGGACGTTTCGTCATGACCTGAATGGCGGGCTGTTGTTGGAGGAGCGCTGGGGCAACGGGTCCGGTGCTCCACTTTACGCAATGCGGGTGGACAGCATGGGGTGCAGCTCTGGCCTTCATTGCTGACGGTAAGCGCGAACAGCTCCGGGCTCGGCTACGAATGGACAACCGCTGTGGCGCCCACCTCACGCGTGAATTCGATCTGGGCCAATGGGTACGACCTGCATGGCCATCCACGATACCACAGGCGTACTGCTCAACAGCACGGCGCCCATTGAAGTGTGCATACAATCAGATGTCCAAGAGAATCCTTTCGTGGTGCAGACAGCGGACGAGACCACCGTGTTTTGGGCAGACAACCGTTCCTCGGCAGGGAATGGCAGGCAAGTCTTCATGCAGCGATTTGATGCGACCGGCACACCATTGCTCGCCCAGAATGGCGTGCTGGCCATGCAGGTGAATGGCAATAACGTCAGCTACCCGCGTGCCTTCGCTGCCGAGGACAACAGCTTCATCGTGGCCATGTTTACCGCCTTCGACATAGGGGGCGGAACGGCGGGATTCCGCGTTGGTCGCGTAACCAACACCGGCACCAACCTCTGGAGCGACACTACTCGCTTCTGCACACCCGCAAAGGGACCCAATGGAGGCACAGCCTATGGCATTGTTCCCGATGGGGATGGTGGCGTGGTTGCCATTTGGTACACCGGGAAGACAACGCGATCTACGCCGCGCGTCTTGACGCTGGGGTCGCATGGGTGATTTTACGGGAGTGGAAGAACTGGAACGAAACAACATCAGCCTCTTCCCTAACCCGGCCACGGACCGCATCACCCCTGCAAAGCCGGAATAATGCGCAGTTGGGTGAAGTGAGCATCCATGCCGCGGATGGGCGTGTGGTGCAACAAACCCGCTCACAAACAGACCGATTGGATCTCGATGTACGAGCGCTGCCTGCAGGTGCCTACACCATCATCACCTCCACCACCAACACCCGTAGCGCAACCCGCTTCATCAAGCATTGAACACCATGAGAGCAACAACACTCCCCGCCCTTCTTCTTTCCGCATCACTCGCAGCGCAGACCTTCACCGCTGCGGATGCTGTGCCGCCGAATGGCACGTTCGAGTTCTCCCGATACTTCGCAGATGCATCACTATGGTCCGGCGTGGATACCATCGGCCCAGGACTGATATGGAACATGAGCGGCTTGGACTGGGAGGCGGATGATCCCGTTCACGCTGACGGTGATGCCCGCCGCTGACAGCGAATTCGCTTCACTTGCAACAGATGCCACCACCTGTTTGCTGGAAAGCATGCCCGGCGATATCGAGCTGCACTGGTTCTACCGCAATGCGAGCGATATACTGGAGGGCATCGGCATCGTGGGCGTCATCCCGGGAATTACGCCGGAATTGGAAACCACCTGTCCAAGGCTGCTGCTGAACTATCCGGCCACCTTGGGTAGTTTGATCAACTCAGAGGTTGTCGGTTGCGACTTCACCTTGGGCGTTGAATCGGTGGAGCGCAAGGTGTTGGGCACTGGCACGCTGGTGCTGCCGTTCGGCGTGCTACCGAACATGGTGCTTATCCGGACAAGCATTTGCGAGGAGGATGTACTCAATCCAAAGGGGAACGATATCGTGTGTACGCACCGCTATGAGTGGTTCGCGCCCGGCAACCTGCTGCGGCCTTGGCTAACCGTTTTCACCTACAACGAGGAATGGAACTCTGCTTATCTGGAAGTCCCTTCTGCCTTGCTGGGCGTGAACGAATATGGCAGCGGCCTCCATTGCCCTTTTCTCCAACCCTGCATACGATCAGGTTCAGATCACCAATAGGCAAGGTCTGCCATTGGGTGAGGTGAACGTCTTCGCCGCAGATGGGCGGGTTGTCTATTCTGAAGCGAAGGCACAGAGCGATTACCTTGTACTGGATGTGCAGCACCTGGCCCCAGGCCTCTACACGGTGCGTAGCATGGCGGATGGGCGTGTGCAGGCTTTGCGCTTAGTGAAGGACTAAAGTTGAATGCTCTGTCAAAGAAGAAGCGCGGCTCGCAAGGGGCCGCGCTTCTTCTTTGGGAGCAAGACAAATGGACGGTAAATGGACTGGGATGGACGCTGCCTCTGCGCAGCGTCCATCCCAGTCCATTCATGTCCATCCTAAAGAAGTACTTGGGCTCACAACCCCACCCCCCCCCCTCTGCTCGGTCCGCTTTCGGCGCCAGTGGCAGCCACGCTCCGCACGAAGTAGAAGTTGAGCGCACCGCGCGCTGGGCTCGCATCCTCGAAGCGCGCAGGTTTGTTGGAAGCCACGCTGCCCAGCTTCACCGGCTCGTTGCCGCGCGTGTAGCGGTACACATCGAAGCGGGCCACCGGCTCGCTCGCTGGTGCTTGCCAGGTGAGTTCCACCTTGCCGTTGATGGCATTCGCAACAACGGCGCTGGGGCACGATGGTGCGCACACATGGGCCTTGGCCGCCACCGCTGGTGAAGGTGCGCTGCGCATACCAAGCGCGTTGCTGCTCATCACCCGGTAGGTGCTGGGCTTGCCGCTGGCATCGAGGCTGTCGTTGAGGAAATTGGTGCTGCGGTAGAGCGTATCCACCGTGTTGCCGGGACGCGTGCGCAGCACCGTGTAACCCATCCACAGTGGGTCGTGGCTCTGGTCCTCCCAACTGAGCAAGAGCGCTTCGCCATCCACACGGGCCATCAGGTCGCGCGGTGGCAATGGTGCGGTGGCGTTGGTCATGGGCATCACGGCCACGGTGTCGCTGGCGCGGCCTTCGATGTGGCTGGTGCTGATCGCCTTCACCAAGTAGCGATACACCTGTCCGGCTTGAAGCGCGCGGCTCGTATCGAGATAGGTCTTCTGCACACCATCACCCATGGGCATGCGCGTGGTCGCAAGCACCATCGGTCCATCGCCCTCGGCGCGGTACACATGGAAGCCTAGCAATTCGCGCGAAGGATGCAGCCATGTGAGCATCACGCCATCCTTGGTTGCTTCAGCGCTCAGTTCCTCGGGAGCTGAAGGCGGCTCCGGATCGTAGGCCACCGCCGCAAAGCTCACCCCGCGCATGGGCACGTGCGTGGCCTTGTACTCGAGCACGAAGCGATAGAAGTACGAAGTGGCCGGACGTACATCCTCATCCACATAGCTGGTGCGATCACCGCTCAGCTCGGCCACCACCACGAAATCCGTTTCGCTGTTGGTGCTGCGCTGTAACGAGATCTGCTTCACCACCGGCGCATTCTTCAGATGCCACCGCACGTTGATCTTTCGCCCCGAGCTATCGCCTTGCGCGAACAGGTCGTAGGGCATCGGCATCTGCGTGGCATCGAGGCTGGCGGCGTAGAGCGTATCGCTCACGGGCATGGCGTTCCCGAAAAGGTCCCAGCCCTTGGCCACATAGCGGAACACGCGGTGGCGTGGTGCGGTTGTATCGGCGAACTGGTAGAGCACCGTGTCCTGACCGCGGCGATCGATCCGCAGTTTGGGCTTCACTAGTGCGAACGGTTCCTCATCCACACTGCGGTGCAGTTCCACCACGGCCGGACGATGATCGCCCCCTGCGTGGTCACGCGGTACTGGTAGAGCGTGCTGGGCTTCGCATCGCCATCGTGCCATACGGCATGCACGGCCAGGAGCACCGCCACATGGTTGCTCGCCGCACCCAGCTGCTCGCGTGTGCCATAGCGTTGGATACGCGCCCAGATGCTGTCGGCGCGTTGGCCGGCCAACTCGATAGGATATGGCAACACCTCAGCCGCCTTATCGATGCCCTTCTGCACATCCTTCGCGGAGCTCACGGGCTTCAACTCGGCCACACGCTTGAACTCGCCCTGCTCACCTGTCTTGCGCTCGATGAGGATGCTGGTGACAGGTCCGCCCTCACGCGCCAGCAAAGGCCCCGTGAACACGAACACGCCTTTCGGTCCCACCTGAACGAGTTCGGCGTTGGGCTTCTGTGCGATGGCGGGCAGTGCCATTGAAGCACAGCCCAGTATGAATGCGAAGCGCATGGTTGCAAGCATGGTATTGAGATCAATTCTCCTGCGGCGGTGGATCATTGCGTTGGCTGCTGGTTCCGTTGCTGCCCATGGTGAACTCGAAGTTGGAGCCACTGTTGCTGATCACGGCTTGCATGCCGAGGCCGATGGTGCCACCCACATTGAAGTGCAGGCAGGTGACATCGTTGCATGGCACCGAGCACATGCCACCGCCCACGGTGACATTGCCCTCCAGCTGCACGGCGCCATTGCCCGTGATGGTGTAGTTGCCGTTGCTCTGGAACACGCCATCGAGACCTACGGTCAGGTACAGACCGATACGGCCATAGGCGCAGATGATGCCGGCACTGGCGCCCCCCGCCATATAGATGTCCACATAGGTATCGAAGCCCACGCCGTAGGTGCCACTGCCGAAGTTGGCTCCCGAAGCGCACATCGATGCCACCATCGCAGCCCATTTCCAAGGTCGCGACAGGCTCGCAATCGATGCTGAAGTTGGGGATCACCGGCAGCGGGATCTGCGCACCGGCATTGAAGTAGAAACCGTTGAAACGGCCAGAGCCGAAGAGCCCGAGGTAGGTTGGAGGCAACAAGTTGCCACTTGGATAGAGGCCCTGAGCGAAGGGCACACCGGCGACCGGATCGGCGGCCAGAAGCTGTTGCACAGGGGGAGATCAGGAACGCAGGGATCTCACGCTCCATCTTCTTCTGCACATGCAGGCTGTACTGCATCAGCAGCGCATCCATCTGCCGTGTGCGCTGGGCATAGTCGCCAAGCAGGATGAAGGCCATGCCCGTGATCTGTGGATCGGGCAGGCTCACGTTCAGGCCGCTCATGAAGTAGAAGCCTTCCTTGTCGATGACGATGGCTGCTGCACCGCTCATGCTGGGGCCGTTGCTCACGCCGTGCGACACGTTCAGTTGACCGCAGAGGCGATGGTGCTGCATGTCGTACACCATATTGATGTTGCCGAAGGGCGTCTCGATGTCCTTCAGCTTCACCTGCTGGTTCTCCACCGCTAGGTCGCCGCGCACCTCGAAGCGCATGCGCTGTGGCTGGCCATTCTGCGCCTCGAAGCCCATATCAGCAGGCATGTTGCCTTTGATGTAGAAGGTGTTCCATTCAGGGCCAGCGCTGCCATTGACCACGGTCATCTCGCCTTCCACATCGGTCATGAGGATGCGGCTGGCGGGGTTGTCTCCGCCCAGGCGCACGCTCTGCTGCGGGTTGCGGTCCACGGTGAGCTTAGTCTGCTGATTGGTCTTAACCAACGTGTAAGCGAGGTTCTTGAACACGTTCGGGTCCTGATCGCTGATCACGCCCTTGATGGTGAGCTGACCCTGCGCGAACGTGATGCAGTTCTGGTTGCCCGCCACTCCGAAGCTTCCCTTTTGCTGCCCCTTGTTGAAGGCGAGTTGCACACCGTTGAGGCCCACGGGCGGCATGGCGAAGTCCTGCAGCGTGTAGCCCGAGATGCCGTTCGGTGTCTTGTTGTAGAGCAATGCTGTGGTGAAGGTGGGGATACCCGGCACACCCAACTCGAGCTCGCCGCTGAGCGTTAGCACCGTGGGACCGATGAGCACGCTCTGCAAGTGGAACTGCGTGATGTCGAAGAAGCTGTAACCGGGGATGCCGTTGCGCAGCGCCACTTCCTGCTGACCGTTGCTGTAGAGCCACACGGAAGTGATCGGCACGTTACGGTTGTCCGGTATGCCATCGAGGTGCTGGCCGCTGATGGTGGCCGCTGCAACATTCTCATCGCGGCTGGTTACCACCACATACCACGCCGGCTGCGGGCGCACGGCATCATAGCCGAACTCGGCCGGGCGCGTGGCGTTCACCGGGATGCTGCCCATGAGCGTCATGTTGGTGGCCGACATCTCACCGAGCAGAAAACGGTGCGGCTCCAAGGTGCCGTTCTCCACTTGCAGCTCCATGCCGCTGGCGTTCAGCACGCCCTTGAACCCGAAGCCGCTGTTGTTCATGCTCAGCTGCGTGCCCTGCAAACTGAATTGACCCAGAGGCACCGTGAAGTTCCGCGCGCCGCTGAAGGCTGCAACTGTCCACCGGCGATCCGGATGCGGCCGATGGCAAGGTTGAGATCGTTGTCCGGCGCGGCGATGTGCTCCAATGCCGTGTGGATGCGCGTATCGAGCACGAGCGAATCGCGGTAGAGGTAGCTGTTGCTCGTGACGCTGTTCGCCTGGAAGCCATGCAGCACATAGTTGAAGGGCTGACCTTCCGCATTGGCCACGTTGAGCGGTTCACCGGCGGGGTACCAGCTGCGCGCATCGCTGGCGAAGGCCGCGAGACGCATGCCGCCCTGTGGCGCCACCAGGCTTATGGTCGCATCACTGAGCGCGAAGTTGTTGTCGGTGAAGGACGCCGAGGCCACACGCACACCGCCCATCACCGCGCCGCGCGTATCGCTTCCCGCCGGACGATCCAACGCGATTCCGGTCTGCGTGTCGCGCAAGCTGCCGTGGTACGCAAAGGGCTGCTGACCGCTGGTCGGATACAGGCCGATGGACACCTCATTCACGCCGAGCGACATCGGCAGGTTCACCGGCTTGGTGGGCGAAACGGTCTCGTTGCCGATCGTGTAGGAATTGGCCACGTCCTTCTCCACCGAGGTGTTCAGGAAGCGCACGCAGCGCAGATCGGTGCCATCGGCTGATAGCTGCGTGATGCGGAAGATGCCGTTGGCGGAATCGGGCACAGTGATCCAACCGCTGATCTGCGCGCGATCCGCTGGTTGCTCCTGGAAGGCTGTCACTTCCAAGGGGAAGCCGAGGATGCTGCTGAAGTCCATACCAGCGTACACACGCAACTGGAAATCGCGTGTGACAACCATGTTCATGGCATCGGTTAGTGTAACGCTCGAAGCCACCGTTCCATAAGCGCTGCCGCTTGGCTGGCTCTCGTCCAGCTCCATGCCGATGTAGGGCGATTTGGTCGCGTAGAACTTGCAATGGCCTTGCGGCACGTTCGTGAGTTGGTATTCGCCTAGCGCATTCGTAGTGGCCTCAGCGATCAAGCCACCGCGTTCCCAACGCACTTTCGCTCCTGCTACCGCCGCGCTGTCGATCAGCACCCTGCCCCGCACTGTGCGGCCGCGCTCCAACTGCACGTTCTTCACCTGCCAGCGCTTACCGGGTTGAGAGGAAACACTCTCCACATGGGTCGCATACGGTCCGCCTTGGGGCGTCATGATGCGGAACTCGAAGGTCTCCCCAGCCGATGCCTTGAAAGCAAAGTCCACGCGCCCCTGGCTGTCGGTGATGCGCTCGTACACATTACCGGGCACCGATGCGGAAGCTCCACCGGGGCTTGTATCAGGGTGCTTCTCAGTGGGGAACATCTGCGCATTCGTACCCACCAGCAGCACACGAGCGTTCGCGATGCGTGTGCCAACAGTCGCAGGGTCTTGTCCTGGCTGGATAGCTACCGTGCCATTCGGCTTCTCGCGCACCACGAAATGGATGCGATGCAGGCGATAGGGCACCGTAACCGTATGGTTCACCGATGCGCCCACTGGCACGCTCACCATGATGGTGTCGCGCTGGTAGAGGTCGCTGTTGTTGGGAATAACCACCACGCGCAGTTGCGTGAGCGGCGAACCGGGCACTTGCATCACGCGGCGCTCAGCACGCGGCGAGAGGATCGTCTGCGATTCCTGCATCACGCCTTCCACGCCCAGCACTTGGTCCCAGTAGTAGCTATTGCACTTCACAGGTAGGCCAGCTGGGTCGATGAAGGTGAGCGTGAGCGTAGAGGTGGGATCCATCCACAGTTCGCCTTGGTTGTACTGGTATCCCTTACGCAGCATGGCCACATCGCCCACTGGTGGTGGCGCGCTATTCGTGCTCCCCGAGCTGCTGCCGCTACTGCTGGTGGTTCCACCAAGCAGCCCGGTCACGTTCGGCAGCGATCCGAGTTGCCCGGCGTTCAACTGCGTCCCGGAAGAGAGCTGGAGGCGGTTCACCACGTGGATCTTGCGGCGGAAGCCCTGCTTCTGCAAGTCGAGCACATAGAAGTTACCGATCTGCTCATTGCTGCTGTTCATCTGCACGGGCACGAACCCGCTGTGGATGCGGCCGTCGGTGCCAGTGGAACCCATTTCCTGCAGCACCATGGGCTTGCCCACCCCCGTGAGCGCGTTCTGCGCCATGATGAACCCATCAGGCTGGTATCCTTCGCGACGGCGCCCCAGCTAGTGGTACCGCTCCGCAAGTGGTCCGCAGCGGCGCGGTTCAAGCGCCACAAGCGCCAGGTCACTCCGGGCTCGTTCATGGCCATGCCCGACTGCGTACCTGCCGCGCTGTTCTTCACCTGCGCGGTGACCTTCGGGTTCTGCGCCACCACGCGGTTCACATTGAAGAGCCATTGATCCTGCCCTTTGTAGGCTCGTGAATGCGTCGAAGAAGACGTGCTGAAGCCATCGCGAGCGGCGAGGTTGCACTTCATGCATGCCGCTGCGATGCTACCCATCGCCGGGTTGTAGCATGCCGTATTGCTCCAATCGCTCTGGTACATGTAGTTCACCGGCTGCGGCGTGTTGTGCACGCTGTGCTGGGTGAAGAACTCGTCCGCGGGCTTCGACCAGAGGTAGTAGAGGTTGCTGCTGCTCGCGCTGCTGCAGTCGAAGCGCACCAGGTCGCGGAACTCGGCCATGCCATCGGATGCGGTGATGGCGGAATCGAGCACTTCGTACTGCACCAGGTTCACCGTGATGATCGGGTTCGCGCTCATATCGCCGCGCTTGCCTTCATCCTTCGGCACCAGACTGGGCTTGGTGTTGGTCTTGCGCAGCAAGTACACGCGTAGCCCGGCTTTCTTGATGCCGAGGTCCTGCCGCTCAGCCACGAGCACCTTGGTATCGAAGCTCTTCACCTGCGCATGGAAGAGGCCGAGGTCGCCATTCGCGGGCAAGCTGCTGTTGTATTGAACGGGCTGTGCGTAGTACGTGCGTGCCGGGTTGCCTACGCGCACCATCAGCACACGCCGGAAGGTGCCCGTGTAGCTGTTGTTGAATTCACCGCTATAGGCCGCGGTGGTGCTCACCGTTCCTTGCCTCCAACTGAAATCCAGCGACTGCACATTCGGTACGTTGAACACGAAATTGCCTTGCGCATCTGTGGTGGCTGTTGCAAGCACTGGCAAGTTCATGCTCTGCTGCCCTTGGACATATGCTGTTGTGCCTTCCGGCTGCAGGATGAACCCAGGCAGCAATGGTGAAGCGATGGCACCCATGGAAGGCGCGCTCTGGAACTGGATGGCCTGCACCAGTTGAACAGTAACGCCCGTCAACGGCGATTGCGTGAAGCCACTGAATCCAACTCGATTGCCATCAAGCGTGGGCGCGGTCTGCGAGACGAGGTTCGACGCATTGATGCCGCTAATGGCGCCCGTATTGAGTGTTCCGCCGCTGCCCGATGCCGAAGTCGCGCCGTGATTGCTCGGGTTGTGCCAGAAGTAATGGAGCTTGCCAGTGAGCGTGTTTGCCAGGAATGCAGGCGAGATGCCCGGATCGATGGTCGGCCCGGAAGGCGCTGTGCCGCTATAGGGGATCACAGGCGTTTCCACCGAGCCTACCGTGAACACGCTGATCTCGCTGCGCCCCAGGTTGCTGATGCCCACCACGCCGTTGCGGTCGCGGGCGGTCACCTGCATGGCGTATTGCTTCCCTTGCTCGAATGCCAGATCGAAGACCTGACGCACGTACACGTTGGCCATCAAGCCTTCCTTCAGCAGCACGGGTTGCGCGCGCTGATAGGTGCGCGCGGCGATGATCGCATCGTTCGGGTTCTGGCCCGGGAACACGGGCGTCACCAGCAGATCGTACTCGATGAGCGCACCGGCGAGATTGCCGAGAGGCGGTGTCCACGTGAAGACCGGATTGGTCATGTACGCGCTGAGCTCCGTGCCATGCACCGGCTGCGTGATGATGGGCGGGTTAGCATAGTACAACGCGAAGCTGAAGCAGCCGCCGCCGGGCTGACTGAGCAATTGGGTGCTGTTGTAGTCGTAGGCCTCAACGCACAAGCGGTACACGCCTTCGGGAAGTTGCCCTGTTTGCACGATGGCCTGCTGCACGCTCTGATCCGCGTTCGTCGTCACGTATTGCGTGGCGAGGAAATCCATCAGGCCCGGTTGCGAGCTGAGCACCGTGGAGCCACCTGCGGGAACCATAATCGGCTGCGGACCCCGATGCCCGGGATCGGTGCGCACGAAGAGGTTGGCCGTGGCGTTGGTCATGCTGCCCTCCAAACGCACCTCCTTCAGCTCTTGCGTGGTGTTGGTGAGCGTGATGAGCGCGTGGTTCGACAGGTCGGCGTAGTTGTACACGTATGCCGAGTACGGCGGTATGATGTTGAGGGTGATGATGATCTCCTGCGCGCGGAGGAGGTTGGGGAGGAGGAGAGAAAGTGCGAAAGCGAGTGCGAGGGTGAGAGGGTGCGAGAGTGAATGCACGGCCCCTCGAACGCTTGCACGCTCGCACTCTTGCACTCTTGCACCTTGCATTTGGTTGCTCATGGCTCAGAAATTCAAACCGTACGTGACCCTTGTGATGATCTCCTCGAACGAGCGGAACACCGTTTCATCGGCGGCCTGGTTCCGCATGAAGATGCCTTGCAGCGACAAGCGCCCCTTCTTGTGGATCACTATGCCCACATCGCCCACGGCGCTCAGCGTGTAGCCGTTCGATTCGCCGTTGAAGTGGTTGCTGTTGTACATGCCGTTGAAGCCCAGTTGCAGCTTCCGCTTCAATACCGGGAATCCCAGGCCCGCTCCAGCGCCGAGCGAGCCCACATCGCCCTGCGGCAGCACCGTGTTGTTGTAGTTGATGCTGGCGGTGGTGGTGATGGCGCGCTTGATCCATGTGTAGCTATGGACGAACGCGCCCACGAGCGTGTGCTGGTCGGCTGCTGCGTTTATCGTGCTCACCGGGCTGTTCAGGCGCTGATAGACGCCCACGAGCTGCACGGTGCGCACGCTGTGGTTGGTGATGCGGTTGATGTAGGGCACCAGCGTGTAGCTGTTGCTCACCTGCTTGAATAGCTCGGCATCGGGGTTCACGCGCGTGGGGTTCTGCGTCACCCCGAAGTTGCTCCAACTCGCATTGAGGCCGAAGCGCTGCGAGGGGTTCCAATTCAAGCTCACGTTGCCGATGAGCCGCTCGCTGGTCACGAGCCGCTGCTTCGAGTGGTTGTCGCGCTGCATGCCGAAGCTGGTGTTGATGCTCACGCGTCCGCTGTCGAGGCGCAGGCTGGGCGTCACGGTGTACTGCTCGATATCGTTCTGGAAAAAGTAGGCGCCCATGCTGCGGTACTCGGGATCAACGCGCTTGTAAGCCACGCCGATGCCGCCATGCTTGCCCACGTAGTTCAGGCTGGTCTCGCCCGCGCTGAGGTATTGCGTGCTGACGCGTGCATCGATCCAATTGCGCACCGCGTCGCGCACGATGCCGATGTCGGTGTCCACGTCTTGGGCGGCCTGCCGCGTGTCGAGGGTGTAAGCGCTCACGCCCATGTCGGCTTTCCAGAACAGGCGGCGCTTGTCCTTGCGGTAGAGGTCCTTCTTCCACGAGAAGCCGAATGCCGTGTTGCGCTGCGGCGCGATGCTGTCGCGCAGGTTAGACCGCAGCGATTCCTCCACATCCCAGCCGTGCAAGTAGCTGATGTCGAAGTAGCCCTGATCGTTGCCGACGCCGAGCTTGGCCGCATAGGCCATGCGCGTGAAACTGGGCAGTGGGCGGAAAGCCAACGGGTTCGCGAACTGCGCGCTATCGAGCGCGGTGCTGCGATTCAGCCTGCCGTACATGAAGCCGAAGCGCAGGCCGGTGGTGCCCGGTTCGTTCTTGTAAGCGGTGTTGATCTCCACGCCGCCGCCCAGCATGCGGTAGCCCGCGAGCGTGTACGGCTGGAAGTTGATGTTGCGGTAGCCCGCATGCACCGTGAGCCACTTGTAGCGCGGACTGATGCCGTACTGGTTGAAGGGCTGGTAGAAGCGGTTCTCGAAGTTGCCCAAGAGCAGTTGGAAAGGCATGCTCACACCGAGCACAGTGAGCGTGGGCGCTCCGCTCAGGGTCCAGGTGAAGGGCTGGCGGCGCGGCGGGATGCCGTTCACCGAGTAGCTCTCCATGGAGAAGCTGAGGTTGCCGCTCAGCGTCACCGGCTTCTTCAGGTTCACCTGTTGGATGTCCTGGGCTTGCGCCTCCGACAGGGCCCGAATGGGATCGCAAGCACTATCGAGCGGAGCAGGCATTGAGTGGCCATGGGCTTCTATCAGCCCGAAAAGTGGACGTGCATATGTGCTCGGAGCGGGCTCCATTGATCCAGCGGAGGTGCGGCTTATCAGGTGGTCGGCTTGCCGTCGCCTGGACAATGTTTCAATACTATTTGAAACATCGAGCGTTAGCATCTTACTTTCGCCCCGTGAAGACGATGACCATACCCGAAGCGAAGGACAAGTTCATCGAGGCCTGGGGCGCCTTCGGCAGCGCCTGGGGCATCAACCGCAGCATGGCGCAGGTGCATGCGCTGCTGCTCATCAGCCACGAGCCGCTGAGCACCGAGGACGTGATGGAGCAGCTCAACATCAGCCGGGGCAACGCCAACATGAACCTGCGCGCGCTGATCGACTGGAGCCTCGTGCGCCGCGTGCTGAAGCCCGGTGAGCGACGCGAGTTCTTCGAGGCCGAGAAAGACGTTTGGAAGGTGGCCACGCACATCACCCGCGAACGCAAGAAGCGTGAGTTGGAGGCGCTGATACGCTTGCTCGATGAGATGGAGGACATTCCCGGAGCCACGCCAGAAGCGAAGAGCATCAAGAAGATGACGCACGACCTGCACGACTCACCACCCGCCTGGACAACTTGCTGGACCACAGCACACGCCGCGATGTGCAGTGGTTCGTGAAGGCCGCCACCACCCTGCTCAAATGACCGCCTCTTTTTTTCGCCCATTATTTCACTAGTTCCTGAAACTCCAAACCTTCAAGCCATGGAAGCCCTCCTGAAGAATGCCACCCGGATGCGCACAGACCCAGAGGTTCAAGCGCACTTCCATGCGAGCGCCGACCTGTACAAGCGCTGGAGCCCGCAAGGCCACCTGCACCGGTTATTGGCGCTGGCCCATGAGCCCTTTCGACCGCAAGGCCATGCTCGATGAATTGGTGCGGCAAGTCGCAGGCGAGTTGAATCCGCAGCAAGGCGATAGGCTTGCGGATCTCGGCTGCGGCTACGGCGCTGCTGCCCGCTTGGTGGCGCGCGAATTCGATGCGGCAGTCGAAGCCATCACCATCGTGGAAGAGCAGGCCATTGAAGGACAAGTCGCAGCGCTGGCAGCGGGAATCGATCATCAGGTGAGCATGCGCCACGCCGACTTCAGGCAGACCGGTCTGGCCGACAGCAGCATCGATGGCGCCTACGCCTTGGAAAGCCTGTGCTACGGAACAGGCGCGGCCAAGGCCGATGCGATCGCAGAGGGTACTTGCACGTGATCATCAAGCCCGGTGGACGACTGGCCTTGGTGGATGGTTTCCTGCTGAAGCGACCGACAGGCTTCCGAGCGCGCATGGTTCGCATAGTGGAACGCGGCTGGGCCCTCCCCTGCTTCCCGCAACGCGATGCCTTCATCGACGCGTTAGACGCGAACGGCTTCACGGAAATCCGCATGCGCGACCTCAGCTGGAACGTGGCGCCCTGCGCGGCACACGGCCCCTTGCTGATGGTGCAAGGCTGGATCGAGCGCCGACTGAAAAGCACACGATTGAACGCCTTGGAGCAAGCTCATTTGAAGAGCTGCTTGCTCGGCATCACGCTGGGCACGCAACGGGATTTGTTCAGGTATTTGATTTATCACGGCGACAAGGGGCTATTCCATGCGGCAAGAACATCGCACACGCTCATAACCCCAACATCCACCAACATCGCCAAGGAAGATGAAGCGCCTCTCCTACATCATCAGCACCACTACGTTCCTCGCAGCGGCTTACCTCGTGCTTCGCTTTGCAACAGTGGTCGATGGCGGAGGGTTCGGCGTATTCCCTGATGCATGGCACTTTCTTGACCCTTTGCGCCTGATGGCGATGGAAGGAAGCTCGAGGAATGTCACCATCGCAACACATGCACTGCTCACCATTGCGCTGGTCTGGCTCAGCATCAATAGGGCACGCGATGCCGGATGGTCGTCGTGGATCGGCTTGATCATGGTTGTTCCGGTTGTCCGGCTATTCCTGTTCGCGGCATTGTCCGTCGTTCCTACGGCTGGTCATCCGAGCACGTTGAATCCGCCCGCAAGCAGATGGCTTGATCGTGTTCTTCCCAAGAGCAGACTCGGCAATGCCATTGCGGCTATCGCGCTTACAGTAACGCTCATCCTGCCCCTTAGGCTTTCTTAATGTCCGACTGCTAGAGGATTATGGCCTTGCACTCTTCATCGGCCTGCCCTTCGTCATGGGGGCGAGTAGCGCATTCCTGTACAGCCATCATCAGCCCCGACGCTGGGTCGAGAGCATCAGCATCGCTCTGCTTACCACCACCGTTGCGCTTGCCGCCATCTTCCTCTTCGCTATGGAGGGACTGCTCTGCATCGTGATGGCCGCTCCCATCGTCTATCCCATCGCCATCACGGGGGCGTTGGTTGGACATGCGCTAGCACGTCGTACCGAAGGTGGTCTGAGCACCATGACGATGCTCGTATTGCTCGCACCAGGACTGATGGCCTTCGAGCATACGAACCCGACGAATGAACCGCTGTTCAAGGTGGTTACTTCGGTTTCGGTGAACGCGCCACCCCAAACCGTTTGGGATAAGCTCGTGGCTTTCTCACGCATGAATGAGCCTGACGACTTACTCTTCCTCGCGGGAATCAGTTATCCAATCGAGGCGCGCATTGAAGGAACGGGCGTTGGTGCCTGCCGATTCTGCTTGGTTCAACACGGGTCCCTTCGTGGAACCCATAACGGTTTGAGATGAACCCCCGCCTGCTCGCCTTCGATGTCGCTGAGGACCCGCCTCCGATGACCGAGCTTTCCATCTATGACCATATCGATGCGCCTCACATCGATGGCTTTTTCCGCAGCCGACGCGGTCAATTCAAACTGGAAGTGAAGCCGGATGGCAGTACCGCGCTCGAAGGCACTACGTGGTACACGCATTCCATCTGGCCCACATGGTATTGGAAACTCTGGAGCGATGCCATCCTGCACCGCATCCATGGGCGCGTGCTGGAGCACATCAAAGCGGATGCGGAGAGACACGGTGCATGATTCCGTTGCTAACGCGTTGAAGTCTGATTCAACCGGAATTCCAAGACCGATTCGCACTCCGCCCCATCGCGCATCTTTGGCCGCGTGACCGCATCAAACACCAACAAGCGATTCTGGAAAGTACTGGCCTCCATAGGTGGCGTGCTGGTTCTCGCGCACGTGACCGCCGACGCTTCGACGGACCTGAATCCGACCGCTGGACCATTACACCCGATGCGGCATCCAGGCCTTGGCTGCGTTGGCCATTGCCGTGTTGATCAGGCGCTTCGAATCGAGGATACTGCCGCAGCTCTTCATCGTGATCATGCTGTGGGTGCTGGCCGACCTCAGCTTCTATTTCGTTCGGGGCCGACCACCCATCGAGCACAAGCGCTTCCATCTTCCCCAATACGAGGCTGGGCATCCCGGGCTCTTGCTCGGCGAATTGCCCTATGCCAACCAGGTGCATCACGATGTCAAGACCAAAGAGGGCGATACGATCTACCAGGCGGATTACACGATTGACGAGCACTTCCGACGACTGACACCGGGCCACGATAGCACTGCGGACAAGCATGCCCTCTTCTTCGGCTGCTCGGTGTGCTTCGGTCAATGGATGAGCGACGACTCAACCCTTGCTGCCCGATTCCAGGAACAAGCCCAAGGATTCAACGCCTACAACTACTCGTTCCCAGGATGGGGCACAGGCCAGATGGTAGCACGGCTCGAGAGCTTCGACCTCCGCGCGCAGGTTCCTGAAGCAGAGGGCCTCGGCGTTTATGTCTTCATCTGGCCGCATATCAACCGCGCCGTCGGCGACATGCACACCTATTGCGGATGGGGCCACCAGCATCCATACTACGAGCTGATCGATGGCGTGGCTGTGCGCAACAAGCGGTTCAAGGATGGCAGGCCCTTGACATCCACCTTCTATGAACTGGCGTGGCGATCCAATATCATCCGCTACTCGAAGGTGAACTTCCCGCTCTCCTTCAATGAGGATCACCTGAAGCTGCACGTCGCCATGGTGCTCAAAGCGAAACAGGAATACCTGCGCCAATTCCCGAAAGGCCGCTTCGTTGTGCTATGGGCGCAGGACTGGCCAAGCCCCAAGCATGAAGCGCTCCAGCACCGATATGTAACCATGCTTCATGAGGCGGGGATCGACTTCATCGATGGCCGGCGTCCGCTCCTGATGGACAATCGCTATGCGCTGAAAGACGACGCGCATCCAACAGCCCTGGCATACGATGACATGGCGAAGATGCTCATCCACGGCTTGGACAGCCTCGGCTGGCGAACCGATGCGCATCGTTAGCGAAGCGCGTTTGCTGCAAGGTCTGCCGCATTAATCCACGCTCACGCTCATCCCCTTCACCTCCTCCTTCTTCGCGCCCTTCATCTCGCTCTCGATCGTCACACCTTCGAGCACTTCGAGGTTGATGCCGTCGCTGAGGCCGGTCTTGATCCAGGTCTTCTTCCAGTCCTTGCCGTCCTTCAGTTGCACGAATGCGCTATCCCCTTTGGCGTTGAATTCCACGACGCTCTCAGGCACGGTGAGCACGCTGTCGCGGCGCTCGAGCTCGATGTCGGCATTGGCGCTGTAGCCGCTGCGCAGGGTCTGACCTTCGGAGAGCTTCACGGCGGCGCGGATCTCGAATTGGATGGCGCCGCTCTCCTCAACGCCCTTCGGCGCGATGTACTCGAGGTCGGCGTCCCACTTGGCGTTCTCGATGGCGCCCACGGTGAGCACCACGGGCATGCCCAGCTTCACCTTGCCCACTTCGCTCTCATCCACCTTGCCTTGGAAGATCAGGTCGTTCATGTCGGCGATGGCGGCGATGGTGGTGCCCTCGTTGAAGTTGTTGCGCTCGATCACGCTGTTGCCCTCCTTCACGGGCCTTGGCCAAAGGCTGATCCTTCTTCACGAGCTGTCCTGCTTCCACGTACAGCTCACGGATGATGCCGCTCACCACGGGCTTGATGAGGATCTCCTTGCGCGGCACCACCTTGCCGTTGGCCACGGTCTTCTTGATCGCGTTGGCCTTCTTGGGCTTCTCCACGTTGTACTCCACCGGCTTGCTCATGCTCTTGCCAACAAGAAAGGCCATGAGCCAGATGAAGAGCAGGACGAAGCCGACGATGAGCGAGATCTTGAGGATGCGTTTCATGGATGGTCTGCTGTTGATTGTTGCAGGTTTATGAGATTGAGGGTTGCCATCATTCGGCGCGCAGGGCGTCAACGGCCTTGATGCGCATGGCGCGCATGGCGGGCAGCAGACCGGCGAGCAGTCCGAATACGAGCAGGACGATGAAGGCCACCAGGGCCACTTTGATGTTGACCGAAGGATTCTTGAGGAAGTCGGCATCGCCAGCGAACGCGTTGATGCCTTCCACAACGCCAACGCCTGCGAGCAATCCGAAGTAGCCCGCGACGAAGATGAGCGTGAGCGCTTCCTGGATGATCTGCCCGGTGATGGCCCGGGGCGTTGCGCCCAAGCTGCGGCGGATGCCGATCTCCTTGGTGCGCTCGTTGATGCTCACGAGCATGATGTTGCCGATGCCGATGCAGCCAGCGATGAGGGAGAAGACGCCTACCGTCCAGCTCACGCCAGCGATGGCCACGAAGAGCATGTTCATCATGCCATAGAACTGCTGCATGTTCCAACTGCCGAAGGCCGATTCATCCTCAGGATCCACCTTGTGCTTGCGGGCCATGAGCGCGCGGATCTTCTTCTCCACCTCAGCAACATCCACTCCCGGTTCGGCCACGATGGTGAACCAATGCACGCGATTCAAGCTATTGAAGGCCTTCTGGAAAGTGGTGAATGGCACGTAGATCTTGGCATCAGGATTCCCGCCCATCTGCGCACTGCTCTTCTTCTCCGTGACACCGATCACTTGGAAGTAAACGCCATTGATCCTGATGTGCTTGCCGATGGGCTCTTCTTTCTGAAAGAGTTGCGTGACCACCTCCTTGCCGATCACGGCCACCTTGCGCTCTTCGAGCAGGTCGGCCTTGTTGAGGAAGCGCCCGGTCGAGACCCGTACGGCTTCCACCTTGATCGCCTCCTGTTCGCAACCGTAGATGCTGAAGGCGCCGATGCGGTTGTTGTAGCTCACGTTGTTCCCGCCCTGCCAGCCGCCCAACTGCAATTGCGGCGAGCAGATCTCGATGCCGGGCACGTTGCGGCGAATGATGCCGATGTCCTCGTTGTCGAAGCTGAAGAAGCGGCCTTGCTTGAAGCCCGCGTAAGGCTTCGTGGTGGGCATGGTCCATATGAAGCAGCTGTTGGTGGCGAAGCCCTCGAAGCCGCCGAGCACCGCATTCTCCAATCCTTTACCCATGCCGAGCATCACGGTGAGCATGAAGATGCCCCAGCCCACACCGAACATGGTGAGGAAACTGCGCAGCTTATTGCGGCTCAGCGTCTGCCAGATCTCGGCCCAACGGTCGCGGTCGAACATGCTCAGGCAGGTTGAAGGTTGATGTCACTCATCGCGCAGGGCTTCAATGGGTCGGATACGTGCCGCGCGCCGCGCCGGGAAGAAACCCGCGAGCGCACCGGCAACGATGAGCGCAGCGAGGGCCTTCAATGCAACGCTGATGTCAACGGTGGGATCGCGGAAGAAAGCCGAGCCGGGCACCACGCTGGCGAGCCCTTCGAGCAGCAGGATGCCGCCTGCGAGTCCGAAGAAACCGAAGATGGACGTGACGAAGATGGATTCGAGCATGACCTGGCTGATGACATTGCCAGGCGTGGCGCCGAGCGCTTTCCGTATGCCGATCTCGCGCGTGCGCTCCTGCACCACGATGAGCATGATATTGCCGATGCCCACGATGCCCGCGAACAAGCTGCCGATGCCCACGAACCAGCCGAAGAGCGTGATGCCTGTGAACACGCCTCCGATCTTGCCCACATTCTCCACGTTGTTCTCCAACCAAAGGGCACGCTTGTCGGTGGGATCGAAGTTGTGGCGCCGCGCGAGCACATGCACTGCGCGCTGCTGAGCCTGCTGCGCTCCTACCACGCTGGCATCAGCGAAGGTGAAGAGGATGTCGTCGAGCAGGCCCTTGGCATTGAAGACCTGCTGCGCCACCTTCAGCGGTATGTACACCGCGCTGCGCTGCCCTTGATCTGGTCCACCGGTCTCGTACTCATAGAGGCCAACAACTTGGAAGGGTATGCCATTCACATTCACCCATTTGCCGATGGGGTCCTCGCTCTTGAAGAGGTCCGCCTTCGCATCCTGCGCGATCACGACCACCTTCCTACCCTGCTGCTGATCCAATTCATTCAGGAATCGGCCGGCCGTGATCTGCTGATGCTCCATGTGGCGCCACTCGGGCATCACGCCGCGCACGCCGTAGCTACCGTACTGCTTGCCGTATTGCAATTGCGTTTGTCCACGCCACACGCGGTACTGCCCGCTGATGTGCTCTATGCCGGGAATGGCATGGCGCAGCGCTTCAACATCACCTTCTTCGAGTATGATCTCGCGGTTCGGCGGCAATCCGTTCCAAGGCTTGCTGGTCTCGTTGCCCCAGATGTGGATGCTGTTGGTGGCGCTGTTGCGGAAGTTGTACGAGAAGCCCTTGGCCAAGCCGCCGCTGAGGCCCAGCAGCACAATGAGCATGAGGATTCCCCAGAGCACAGCGAAACCAGTGAGCACCGCCCTCAGCTTGTTCTTGCCGATGCTCTCAAAGATCTCGCCCCAGGCTTCCCTATCGAACATTGGTGCAAGATGTTTGGCCGCAAAGGCGCGAAGGCGCGGAGAAATCCAGCATGGCCCGAGCAGGAATGGACATGGCGACGCCGGAGTCGGAGGCAACTCCGCCCATGGCAACCAACCGAATGCCCTGCGCCTCTGAGACTTTGCGGCTAATCCTATCGCGCATGCTCCATCAGTGTTGCAGGATCCATGTATGCGTTCTCGATCAGGCCATCGCGCAGGTAGATCACACGTTGGGTGGCGGCCGCCACTTCGCGTTCGTGCGTCACGATCACCACGGTGAGGCCCAAGTCCTTGTTCACGCTGGTGAGCAGGCCCATGACCTCTTCGCTGGTCTTGCTGTCGAGCGCGCCGGTGGGCTCGTCGGCCAGGATGATCTTGGGGCTGCTGATGAGCGCGCGCGCGATGGCCACGCGCTGCTTCTGCCCTCCGCTCATCTCGTTGGGCATGTGCTTGGCCCAATCCTTCAGGCCCACTTTCTCGAGCATGGCCAGCGCCAGATCGTTCCGCTTGCGGCGCGCCACGCCTTGGTAGTACAGCGGCAGCGCCACGTTCTCCATGGCGTTCTTGAAGCCGATCAGATTGAAGCTCTGGAACACGAAGCCGATGTATTTCGAGCGGAGCTGTGCATTCTCCGTTTCGCTCTGCCCTTTGATCAGCATCCCGTCGAGGAGGTACTCGCCCGAATCGTAGTTATCGAGGATGCCGATGATATTGAGCAGGGTGCTCTTGCCGCTGCCGCTGGCGCCCATGATGCTCACCAGCTCGCCGCTGCCCACCTTGAGGTCGATGCCCTTGAGCACTGGAAGGATGTTGGCCCCCATGCGGTAGGCCTTGCGGATGCCTCGGAGCGCGATAATGCGTGGATTGAATGCGCGACGGTGCCGAAAGTACCGGGGCCAACCAGCGGTCACAGCCGCCTTACACGAGCGGTGCGGCGCACGGAAGAGCGGCCCGACGCGAAAAGACGCCGTGCCCCGCCGATGGTTACACTTGCTCCATGAAGAAGTGCATTCAAGCCATCGGCCTAACCCTCGTGGCCGCGTTCATCGCAGCAAGCGCGATCGCGCAGGACCTTCAACAGCTCGACGCCTACATCGCCGATGCCGTCGCGAAATTCGACCAGCCCGGCCTCGCGGTGGGCATCGTGAAGGATGGCCAATTGGTGTTCTCGAAAGGCTATGGCAAGCTCGACCTCGCGAAGCCTGAAGTGGTCACACCGAACAGCCTCTTCTATTGCGCCAGCATCAGCAAGGCATTCACCGCGTGCGCGATCGGTCTGTTGGCCGATGAGGGCAAGCTCGCCTTTGACGACCCTGTGCGGAAGCATTTGCCCGAATTCAAGACGCCCGATGCGTATGTGACCGATCGCATGACCGTAGCCGACCTGCTCTGCCACCGCAGCGGCTGGATCACCTTCGATGGCGACCTGCTCTGGTACGGCACCAACTACACCCAGGACGAGATACTCGCGCGCCACAGCGCAGAACCCTTCAGTCATGAGTTCCGCACGGACTTCGGCTACAGCAACCTCATGTACATCGCTGCCGCGCGCGTGATCGAGCGCGTGAGCGGCATGAGCTGGGACCGCTTCATCACCGAGCGCATCTTCAAGCCATTGGGCATGGATCGCAGCCGCGTGGAAACCGCTGACCTCGCCGGCATGAGCGATGTGGCCCTGCCCCATGTGCGCAAAGGGCAGAACCATGCGGCACCGCAGAAGAGCATGCCATACCAGCCCCTGCAAGGCGCCGATGGCGCGTGCGGCGTGATCAGCACCGTGCTCGACCTGGCCAAATGGGATGCGATGTGGGCGAACGAAGGCAAAGCCGGCGAACAGGTCTTCATCAAGCCTTCGACCTTCCGCACGATCACCAGCACGCATTTGGCCATGGGCGGCCGTCGCGATGGCGCAGCGCTCGGCTGGTTCGTTGAATCGAACAGCGGCAACAAGGTGATCACGCACAGCGGCGGCATGCCGGGCTTCATCCTGAACCATGCGGTGGTGCCGGACAAGGACCTGGCAGTGATCGCGCTGGGCAATGGCGAGAGCTACAGCGTATTCGCGATCACCAACAAGGTGCTCGACCTCTATTTGGGTGAAGGCAAGGCCGACCCGGTGGCGCAGATGCTTCCGCGCGTGAAAGCCAATCAGGAAGAGGACGCCAAGCGCGTGGCGGACCGAGCAGCGGCGCGCATCCTGAAAACCAAGCCAACCGTTTCGGCCGCATCGATCGCTGGCGACTACACCGATAAGATCTATGGCGATGCCCGCATCACGCTGAAGGATGGCAAGCCGGAACTATCGCTTTTGCCAGCCAAGGAGCTCTTCACCGGCGAACTGGTGCATTGGCACCACGACACCTATCAGTGGCAGCACGCCGATCCCTTTCTCGAGCCGGGTTACATCACCTTCGCGTTCGATGCCGATCACAAGGTCACGGGCTTCAAGATTGACCTGCACAGCCCCGACTTCCACTTCTACAAGCTCGATTTCACGAAACGGTAACGAGGCATCACTCCTTCACCAAGGAGGCGCGGCTGAGGATGATGCCATCAGCTCCACGAGCGGCGATTTGGTAGTGGCCGGCCTCCAGCGTTTGCAGCGACACGCTCAAGTTGGGACCGAACCCAATGCCTTCAGCGGCGATAACGCGCAATGGGCGACCCATCGCATCGAGCAGCACCACTTCGCTCACAGCCTCGCTCAGGGCCTGCCCCAGATCCACTTGAACCTCTGTCCCGGCCGGATTCGGCCTGAGCGACAATACTGCCTTGTATGGTTTGCATGCCTCAAGACGCATCTCCGAACCGATGACCTCCATGCCGTTCGCATCAACCTGTCTGATCCGGTAATACCCGCCATACGATGCTGGCATGGGATCCATCACCATGTATTCGGTCAGACTCGAGCTCATGCCTGCGGCTCCAACTTGAGCAATCGGCTTCCACTCCGCTCGATCATCGCTCCGCTCAACAACGAAATGGCTACTGCCACGCTCACTGCCGGTTGACCATTCAATCAGCGCCTGTCCGTCGGCGCAATCAACCCCCTCATACATCAACTCCACGGGCAAGTGCAATTCAGGCTCGCTGTGCCTGTCCAATCGAGCAGGAAGCCATTACTGCCAGATGCCGCTGACCATCCGTTGATCATGATGTAATACGTCTGCCCGGCCGTAGCATTGATTGGCGCGACCCATTGATTGCCGGACACATCCTCCGAGAAATCGGCTGCGCCGTTGCCAAGCCCCGTATTGCCGTTGCCCGCGTTGATCGCGTACGAGCAGCGGATCGGCGTGCCCAAGGAGCCGCAGCCCACGTTGGGGCCAAAGACCACAGGGTCGAAATCGTCGCTGTTGTTGTTGGGGTCGATCGTGAATGCCAATGTGCCACTGGTCTGTATCTGGACCTGGTACCAATTGGTATAATTCTCAGAGGTCACGCAACCAGAGCATCCTTCTGCGTTGATGCCTGGACCGGGCGAAGCATCGGAGAGTTGCGTATCGGAGCAGATCGGCGTGGCATAGGCGCAATCGCTGTTCGAGGTGCCGGAGGGCCCGCCAGCGCAGGGCACGCAGCTTAGTGTGGCGGTCCAGCCAGCGAGCTGCACGCTGCCATCGGAAACGAAGCGGAAGGTGAGGCAGCCACTGGGGTTGTTGGCGG
Source organism: Flavobacteriales bacterium (assembly GCA_016713865.1). Taxonomy (GTDB): domain Bacteria; phylum Bacteroidota; class Bacteroidia; order Flavobacteriales_F; family PHOS-HE28; genus PHOS-HE28. Next base: position 26,612 of record JADJOG010000020.1, read on the forward strand.
TGATGATGCCTGGTGAAGCGGTGCAGTTGCTCCAGAGCGCCGGGCTGTTCTGAACCGGGCCGTTGAGGATCGACAGGTAATCGCAGCAGCTATTCGGGCCGAAGCAGAGGAAGTAGGTATCGTTCATCGCGAACTGCGTGAACGTTGCGCGCACGCACATGCCGGCCTGGTTCGGGCAGAAGGTGCGGAAGATGTTGTTCACGCCTGCCGCGTAATTACCAGCCGCGCCTCCGTTGTCGTAGTAGGTGCCAGAGCAAGTGGTCACCATGCATGCGCCGGTGTAAGTGTTCTGCTGGCCGAGCGTCGGGTGATTGTATGTCTGTGCCGCAACCGCTCCCGCCGTGCAAACCAGGACGGCGGCAAGCGCGACGGAAACGAGGCAGCTGCGCATGGTCATGGATCAAGGACGTTTCGAGCCTGCATGAAGCATGGAGGCCTTGTAAGCGAGATAGGCCGCGCGATCAGCATCGGAATAACGCTCCATCACCAGTTGCTCAAAGGCCTGCCGCGAGAGCAATCGGATCACGCGCTGCAACTGCTCATCCAGCACCTCCACGCTTTCCTCCAAGCGCCGCGCACCGTCATGGGCATGCAGATCGACCTGGGCGATCTCCTGCTCCGAGGCAGGGCGGAAGCCGTACTCATCCTTCACCTCGAATGAACTCGCATAGAAAAGCAGAAGGCCCATGTACTTGTAGTGGCCATTCACCCGCATGTCGGCAATCTGGGTCTCTGAGAATCGCTCGCGCACCTTCGCGCGGGCGGCATCGCTATCGCATTGCGCCCAAACCGCGCAGGGCGCCAAGGCTAGAATCGTGATGAGGATGCGATGGATTGCCATGACTGAGAACGAAAGTAGACGAATCGGCTAGGAGCGCGCAACCCCGGTAGGCCCTGAGAACCAGACGAGCGGCAAGTGAAAACGTTGCCCTTCAGCGAGCTTTCCGAAACCGAAGCGCACCTTTACCCCCATGCCTTTCGCGAAGCCGTCCGGCTTGATGTTCTTCCTGATCGCGCTGGGACTCACCGGCTGGCACCTCGATGCGGGCTTCAACGCCAATACCGTGAGCCGCGCGGCCATGGTGGCGGCGATCGTGGAGCATGGAACCCTTCGAATCGATGCGTACCACGAGCTCACCGACGACAAGGCGCTGGTGGCGGGTCACTATTACTCGGAGAAAGCGCCACTGCCCGCGCTGATTGTCGTGCCGTTCTGGTGGGCCTTCAGCCGCTTGATTGGATCGAGCCGGGAGCGCATGGCCTGCTCACGCCGGGATTGCTGCGCCTCGGCGGCTTCCTCTGCGGCAGCTTGCCCTTGGCCTTGCTCATGCTCATCCTTTGGCATCGGCTGCGCGATACGAGCATACCGCTGCCACGTGCATGGATCGCCCTGCTGCCGTTCATGGGCTCTTTCCTCTTCGTTTACAGCGGCACCTTCCATGGACACATGCTGGCCGCGCTGCTACTGGTCGTTGCATGGCTCATGCGCCGGCAAGGCAGCCACTTCCTCTCAGCACTATCGGCCAGCGGAGCCGTGCTCTCGGAATACAGCCTCTTCGTTTTCCCGCTCGCGTGGCTGCTGCAGGATCTTGCCCAGCGCCGTTGGAAACCGCTTGCAGCGCAGGTATTCGGTGGCCTGCCGGGGTTACTGATGCTGCTCTTCATGAACCTCATGATCACGGGATCGCCATTGAAACTGCCATACGCCGATGTGGCCGCGCACATCGATCGCTCGGGCGGCACGCTCGGCTTGGGAGCACCGGGCTTCAGCGCGCTATGGGGGCTGCTCTTCAGCAGCTACCGCGGCCTTTTTACGCACGCGCCAGCAACCATCCTATGCGCGCTGATCGCACTGATGGCCATGCGCCGCAATGGCATGCGCTGGACCATGCTTCACCCGCTCGTGCTGCCCTCCTTGGCACTCATCGTCATGATAGCAGGACATAGCATGTGGTGGGGCGGTTGGGCATTCGGGCCGCGCCACCTCACCACCATCGCCGCATTGCTGCTGATCGCCGGGCTGCCACGATTACCCGAGAAGCCATGGGCCGATGGCGCGCTGGTCTGGCTCACCGCGTGGGGCTTCATCGTATGCGTGTCGGCGAAATGCACCGCGTGGTACTCCTTGCCCACCGACGTCATGCACCCCTTCCGCGAGATCATCGCGCCGCTGGTTGCCATGCGCGCGTTCACCGAATCGCAATGGCCGGTTCTGGTCGGTTTCTCGCCCGTGATGGGGACCTTCCTGTTCGCGGCCGCATTGCTCTTCTTCATGCGCGCACTGAAGCGCTCCGAAGCATTGGCCTGATGCACAGCTTCTACTGCCCTGCGCTCGATAGCGACCTGATCGAGCTTCCCGAAGAAGAGGCGCATCACGCCGTGCATGTGCTGCGGCTCGTGCCCGGCGATCGCATCGCGCTGGTGAACGGGAAAGGCATGCGCGCCGAAGGATCGATCATCACCGCCGCGAAAGGGCGATGCACCGCTCAGGTGAACACACGTTCGCACGAACCGCGCGAGCGCGAATCCTCGATGCACCTTGCTGTTGCGACCACCAAGCAGCAGGAGCGCATGGAGTGGCTGATGGAGAAAGCCGTTGAGATCGGCATCGACAGGTTCACGCCTGTGATCACCGCGCGCACGGAACGGAGCCGCTTGCGCACCGACCGCTTGCTACGGGTGGCCATCGCTGCCATGAAGCAGAGCCAGCGCGCCTGGCTGCCACGGATCGATGAACCGATGCCCTTGAGCTTATTGCTCGATGAGCAGCTGCCGGCGCAGCGCTTCTTCGGCTGGTGCGAAGAGAAGCCGGAAACGCTCATGCACGCCTATCGCCCGCAAGCCGATGCGATCATCCTGATCGGACCGGAAGGCGACTTCGACCCCAATGAAGCCGCGCGTTTGAAGCAGCAAGGATTAGCACCCGTTGGGCTCGGGACCGCGCGGCTGCGCACCGAAACCGCGGCCTTGGCTGCCATCACGTGGATGAGCCTCGCGCAGCAACGGTAATTTCGGCGCCCATGAAGCACGCGCGCGCAGCACTACTGACTTTCTCGATCATCGCCAGCGCGACTGCGCTTCGTGCGCAGCAGGGCACCTATCAGCTCGCGGTGCTCAAGTATGGCGGCGGCGGAGATTGGTACGCCAACCCCACCGCCTTGCTCAACCTCGTGAAGTTCTGCAACACGCAGCTCGGAATGGGGATCAAGACCGAAGTGGCCACGGTTGAAGTAGGAAGCCCGGAGCTCTTCAACTATCCCCTGGTGCACATGACCGGACACGGCAACGTGGTGCTCAACGCGAACGAGGCCGAGAACCTGCGCACCTATTTGATCGGTGGCGGCTTCCTGCACATCAGCGACAATTACGGGATGGACCCCTACGTGCGCCCCATGCTCAAGCGCGCATTCCCGGAACTCGATCTGGTGGAGCTGCCCTTCGCGCATCCGATCTACCATCAGAAGTTCGACTTCCCGCAAGGCCTGCCCAAAATCCACATGCACGACGAGAAGCCGCCGCAGGGCTTCGGCCTTTTCTGGGAAGGGCGCCTCGTGCTCTTCTATGATTTCGAGTGTGACCTGGGCGATGGTTGGGAGGACCCCGACGTGCATGGCGATAGTGAAGCCAATCGCACCAAGGCCCTGCGCATGGGCGCCAACATCGTGCGCTACGTATTCACCGCGGCTGAAGGGTTCTGATCAACGCAGCACCGTGAGATGGCCCGTGAACTCGCGGCCATCGTCCAAGCGGAGGATGTAGTAGTAGGTGCCATCAGGATGGTCATCCGCCTTCCACGTGTTGCGGTAATTCTTCGCGGAGTAGATCTCGTTGCCCCAGCGATTCAGGATCACCAGCTCGTTGCCGAAGTACTCGATGTTCTCGATCACGAAGGCCTCATTGCGGCCATCGCCATTCGGGCTGATCACGTTCGGGATGCTGATGTCAGCAGGTCGGATGAGATAAATGTCCGACACGGTGCTCGTGCAGCCATTCACATCAGTAACCGTGAGCGTGATCGTGTATGCGCCCGATGCCGCGTAGGTCCAGCTTGACTGTGTGCCGCTCATGGTGCTATTGGGCACGCCGAAGTCCCATACAATGCTTGTGATCGCGCCATTGAGCGGAACAGAAGTGCTAGACACTTGCACGACGGTGCCTGGCAATTGAGGCGCTGGCGGGCTCATGCTGAACGATGCCGTTGGACCACCGAATGTTGCGGTGAACGGATTGGATGTTCCTGTGCATCCGCCAGCATCGGTAACTGTTACCGTGATGCTGCCGGACGAGGTGATGGATGTGCTATTCGCGCTGGAGCCATTGCTCCACGCATAGGCCGCGTAAGGCTGCGTGGTGGTGAGCGTGATGGACTCGCCCAGGCACGCGAAAGCCGGCCCGGTGATCACCGGCGTTGGCGCTGGGGGCTCCGGCACATTCACGTTCGCGGTGATCACGCATCCGTTGCTGTCGATCACCTGCGCGGTGTAAGCCCCGCTCGGTAATCCGTTGAACACATTGCTCGCCTGATAGCTCACGCCGCCATCGATGCTGTACTGCATGCCATTGCCCACCGCGCTGATCACGATCTGCCCATCAGGTGGCGCGCATGACGTGGCTGTACCGGTAACACCGGCGATCACCGGCCCTTGCGAAGACCCGATCGGCACCACCACCGAAGTCGTGCACCCGTTAGCATCAGTGACTGTTGCCGTGTAAGCGCCCGGCGCCAAACCCGCAATGGAAGCGCCGCTGAGGCCATTATCCCAAGTGATGGTGTAACCCGGCGTTCCACCGGACGCTGCTACCGTGGCGGCGCCATCGTTCCCTGCGCAGGTGGCATCGATCACATTCGCGACGATCAAGGAGAGCGCCGCTGGCTCGGTCACGATCACGGTGGTGGAACCCGTGCATCCATCCGCATCGGATGCGCTCACGGTGTAGGTGCCAGCAGCCAACGCGGTTTGCGCAGCGCCGGAGAGATTGCCAGGCTGCCACAAGTAGGTGTAGGGCGTTGCGCCGCCCGATGCGCTCACGCTCGCGCTGCCGTTACTGGATCCGTTGCAGCTGGGCGGCGTGATGCTTCCAACGGTCAATGTGATCGGCGGGCAGCTTATGCAGGGCTGCAATTCGCTCGCGCTGTTGATCAACAGAACGGTGCCTGCGCCATCGCTCACGCGGATCGGATAGCTCGCAGGCGGCGGAATGCTCTGCCCTGTTGCGAAGCTCTGCCACGAGGTCACATTCACCGCGCAGCCCGCCGGGAAGAAGCAGAGCAACAGGCAGGCACTGCAATCCTGCGTGGTCACCTGCTGCTCCCAAGTGTAAGGCGCCACGCCATTCGATGCGACCAAATTACCGGTACCGGTATCGATGCACACGCTCAGCGGCGCGCACGGGCTCACGACCACATCGAGCGTGCTGCTTCCGCATGGCAGCGAGTACGTGACCGTATGCGTGCCCACGCCAGCGATCGCTGGATCGAATGCGCCTGTGCTCGCATCGGTGATACCCGGTCCGCTCCATGTTCCGCCACCCGATTGGGCCACGAGGTTGACAGGCGCGCCGTTCACGCATTGCACGGGCAGCGCATCGATGCTCGAATAGCAGCACTCGATCAATGGCGGCGCGCAAGTGGCTAGCGTCAAAGAAGCCACGAAACCATTGCCGCAGGCCACCACTTCGCCATTGTGGTTGATGGCCACATCGTACACCGCGCCGGGTGTCACAGCCGAGCCGAGCAGGTTCAGATTGCCATCGAACCAATAGACGCCATTGCCCGAGCCCACCACCACATTGCCGCAGCTGTCCACCACCAATCCGCTGTTCTGCGCGCTGGCTTGACCCAATTGGGTGGCCGTTACCCCGCCGGGAATGGTGGCCGTGCCCACGATGGCGCCGGTTGTGATCACGCGCTTGTGCAAGGTGCTGCCATTCTGCGTGTACAGGAAACTGCTCGTGGCCGCGATCCCATTGATGGGCTGATTGGTGACGCCGTAGCCCGCCATGCGATAGCTGAAGCCGTAGCCGTTGTTCGTGCGATAGATCAGGTTCAGGTTATCGGTGATGCAGCCGATGGTATCGAGCGTGAGGAAATAGTAGCGTCCGTTGGGCGCGGCGGTCATGGCCCGTATCTCGTTCGGGTTGTTGATCAGGAAACTCGGCGATACCGCGGCCACATTGGTGCTACCCAGCACCGCGCCATTGGCCAGGTTGATCCGGAAGGCATGGCCGTAACCGATGGGCACCAGCGTCGGGCCCAAGGTGAGCCGCGTGCCGCCGAGCATCATCTGCGTGTAGTCGCAGTTGAACGACATGCGCCAATACTCATCGAAGAAGCCGCCGTTCGCGCTCCAATCGAGCGTACCGCCGGTGTTCACGCGCGCGATCCGCGGATCGGTGCCCGCCGTGATGTAGCAGTTGCCCGCAGGGTCGGCCACCATGCTGCCGATCCAATAGTTGGCGGTATCCCAGGGCGTGTTGTAGGTCCAGAGCAGGGTGCCATTCGCGTTGTACTTGCGCAGGCGGAGCGGCGTATCGCCACCATAGATGTACACGTTGCTCGCCGCGTCCACCTCCACATCCCAGATGCGGTTGCTATTGCCGAAAACCGGCGTCGCCACCCAGGGTCGATCAGCACCGCGCGCCGCCGATCATGCGGCTCCAACTCGATCCGCACCGCATCGCCCTCGATCGCGAAGCGCGCCCCGATGGGCTCCTTGCCGCGATCGGCGTAGTTGGCCGTTGGCGCATGATCCACGATATCGCCGTGCGGCGTGCCGATGCGCAGATCCCCATCGGCATCCACGCGGAGATCGGCCTTGGGCCTTCGCATGCGCAGGGCGCTCGCATCGGCGCCAGCAGCGGCGCGCACCGCGTACTTGATCCCGTTCTCCGGGTGTATGGCGAACTCCACATCGACTCCGGGGAGCACGCCCTTGTAGATCAGCCGCGCATAGCCGCGCGCGGTGGCATGATCGCGCATGCTTCGATCGGCATCCAAGGCCGCGTAGGTGTGCCTGTCCTCGCGCAGCCCTTCGACCACCACGCGCATCGCCGGCGAGGCACCCATCCATTCCATGCGCGCGAAGTGGGTCTGCGTCACCATGCGCGGCTTCGTGCGATCGCCGCGCTGGCGGTAATGGTTCTTCTCCATCGCATCGAACCGATGCACCACGCCATTCGCGGTGAAGAGGGATCTGCAGGGGCCTTCATCAACCGCATACAGCACGCGCTCGCCAGCCACTCCGCTGCGGCCATCGAATTGGCCGGTGTTCTCGATGAAGCAGCGGCCATCGTGCAACGAGCTGCTCCAGCGCAGGGCATCGGATTGCGCGCTCGATCGACCTGGGAAAAGCGCGAGTGCGAGGAAGGAGAATGATCGAAGCATGCGGTTCGGGGTTGCGGCCGCCATGCCCAAGGCAGCAAGCCAAAGCTAGGAGGAATGATTCAGGTGGGACATGCACGCAATGAACCTGCTACGCATATCAGGAAAACTTCAGGTCGAACGAAGGGTCCCTCATTTAACACTCCAGATTTGGAATCGCGCAAGCATGCGTTTAGGTTCGTTTTCCCAAACCCGACCACCATGCGCATACCCCCCATCCAGAAAGTATCGCTCGTTCTAGCAATCGCATTGAGCGCATCGTGGGCTAATGCGCAAACACTTCAGGTAACGCTATCGCCCACGGACTACAACGGATATCACATCTCCTGCTTCGGAGCGAAGGACGGCGCCATTGATGCCACGGTGAGCGGAGGAACACCGCCATACACCTATGCTTGGTCGAATGGAGGCACGGCAGAAGACATCGCCGACCTGCCATCGGGCTACTACAAGATCCAAGTATCGGATGCGGCTTCTGTTACGGCCGATGCGGAGATCACCTTGATCGAGCCGAATGAGATGAAGCTCTCGGCCGCGCTCACGCAATACCCCAACGGCCATAACATCAGTTGCTACGAATGCTTCAACGGAGGCATCGACATGGCCGTGCAGCATGGCGTGGCGCCATACAGCTACGCCTGGGACGATGGCCCGAGCACCGAGGATCGCAGCGGCCTTGGCTCCAGCAAGTACATCGTGAAGGTGACCGACGCCAACGGCTGCGAGCTGGTCTCCGAGACCATGCTCCTTACGCAGCCCGACCGCGACGATTGGACCATGCAGGGCAACAGCGGCTCCGATCCCGCGCAGCACTTCTTCGGCTCCGTCGATGAGAAGGATGTGGTGTTCAAGAGCAACAACGCAGAGCGTATCAGGCTGCTGAGCAACGGAGGGATCAGCTCTTCGGCGAAGCGAGCCAGCAGGACCGCTCTACCTCGATGCCGACGGCACTTTGAGGATCGGCGGCTTCAACGAAGGCCCGCCGCCCTATCCCGGCCCGGATTGCCTCCAGCTGCACACCTATCCGTATTGGCGCAGCAACGGCAACAGCTTCCCGGCCAACCTGTGCCCGAACGAGGCGCCCATCCTGGGCACGCGCACGGCGCATCCGCTACGTGTGTACACCAACGACATTGAGCGCATGATCGTGACCGTCGAGGGCAAGGTGGGCATAGGTGCCACGCCGCCCAGCGGCCCCATCGATGGCTACCGCCTGTACGTGGGACAGGGCATCGCCACGCGCGATGTGCTCGTGAAGCTCGGCCCTTGGCCCGATTACGTGTTCGCCGCTGATTATGGGCTGATGCCCTTGGATGAGCTGCGCGCCTTCGTGCAGCGCAACAGCCACCTGCCGGGCATCCCTTCGGCGGCTGAGGTGGAAGCGAAAGGCGGTGTAGAGGTAGGCGATTTGCAGCGCCGCATGCTGGAGACCATCGAGCAGCAGGCGCTCTACATCCTGGAGCTCGAAGCGAAGTTCAAAGGACTGGAGCAGCGGTTGAACGCCCTCGAAACGTCGAAGTGATGAAAGCCACGCTGCAAATCAGCCGAGCACCATCAATGCTCATGCAGTTGGACAACCCTCCAGGCCGGTGCTTGCTGCGCGCGCTTGCTCGCGGCAGGATGCGCGCGTGGGCGTCCACGATCCGCGCGGGACAGGCGGTCGGCGTGCCCGTGCGTAGAGCCTGCGCGGTAGCCGAGCCGCCTGGACTTGGATCGTGGTCGCCTTTTGGTTCGACCTTTTGGCGAAGCAAAAGGTGGAAATTGATCTCGATGCTGCTTCAGAACGAAGATGGCTTTACTCGAGGTAGCTTCGTTCTGCTCACGGCAACGTTGCTCTTCACATGCTATGGCGCAAACGCCCTACCCCCGACCTCACCCTGCAGGACATGGCCTGGAGCAGCGGCACGCACCACTACGGCGTTACGCAGAAGATCCTCTCGCCCAGCACGCCCGCGTTGCCCATGGACATCAGCGGCACGGCCGATGCCGAATTCGTGAGCGGCACCGAAGTGCGCTTGCGGCCCGGCTTCCATGCGGGCGGCTTCGCCAGCGAAACCGAGGGGCGCTTCCGTGCGCGCATCGATCAAACCCTCGGGCCTGTTGGCGACGTGATCATCATCAGTCCCGCGCCAAATGGAAGCGAGCCCTATGGCAGCATCGTTGACAATGTGATCCATGTGCACAAGTGGGAGAAGGTGGAAGTGGGCCTGCGTCTGCCGCAGGAGTATCAGGATGCGATCGATGGGTTCTTCGCGCGCTATTACTTGAACGGAGTCAACAGCGAAGCCACCCCAGGCAATGTTGATGCTGTTCACGACCTGAACCCTTATGCTGATGACTCGCTGCAATTGGTGATGACCCTGACGCGGCCCGATGGGTCGCAGACGATGAAGTGGGGGTTCTATATGGTGGAAGCTACTTGGACGGGTGAAGAAGACAATGCCCTCGTAACAGCGGCCGTCCCAGCATCGAATACGCTCGTTCCATATAACGTCAGATTCCGGTTCTCGCCGGACATGGAAGGAGCTTGGCAGTTCAGTCTTTCTATTTCTGCGCCGAACACGCTCAATCAGGGCAACATGCCATTAGCTACAATGCAGCTATCCGGCTACGCCTTCCACTGCACCACACCTTTCCTGGCAACAACGGGCACATGCAAGTGAACGAGGCCAACAGGCGCACATTGCAATTTCAAGGTGATGAAGACGTCCAAGGCGATGAAACGCCATTCTTCGCCTTGGGTCCGAACCTCGGGCTGCACCGATTAGACCACACCCCGGGCTACGATGTTTTCAAGCTGCACCGGCGCGATCTGCGACTAATGAGTGAAGCAATGGAGAAGTTGCGCGATGTAGGGGCCAACTTCACTCGCATCCACATGAAGAACCTCTCGTTCGCACCTGAACGGGTGAACTTGGGCGTGTACGATGCCTTCTTGGTGCCGCAATTCTGCGATACAGACTTTCCATCAATCTGCGGCAATGGAGGCTGGATTACTGGACGGACCGGCAACTGCCAATACCAGTGCTGGGCCTTCGACCAATTGGTGAACACCGCACGTGTCAATGATATCTACATCCTTCTCTGCATCGACCCAGATCCGGCTGTGGTTGATTACCAGCGTTTCCTTGGGGATCACCCGCATGTAGCCGCTTACCTAGAGCCATATCGGGATACACCAATCAATGGCAATCCTTGGGACCTCAAACGATTCTTGTACTCGAACGTTGATCCGAGCAATACGATGAGCGCGCGATTGTATGACAGCGGCGCATTCTATTACTGGAAACGCAAGTACAAGTACATCATGAGCCGCTGGGGCTACTCGGTGAACATCCCCATCATCGAGCCCATCAACGAGATCGACCAGATGCTGTCCTATGGCAATTTGGATTGCTCACCGGACCTTGATGCAGATGACCCCTGCGCGAACAATAGTGCTTTGTGCCAGGAGAATCGTGTGCCTTGGGTGGAGGACACGACATTGCATGCGGCTGTCAACGATTGGTTCTCCGATATCGCCAACTACGTGCGTGGCGATGTCGATTGGAATGATCCCGCCGATTCGCCGCTAGGCGAGAAGAACAAGCTCTTCTTGGCGAGTTTCGCGGGCGGGGACCCGAACCAGGCGAATGCGGCCAGTTACTACGCGGTGTTCTCCAATCCCGATGTGGACATAATCGATGCCCACAAGGGGCTGCACCATCCGTGGGACCTCAGTGATTTCAACGCCATTGTCGAGGAATACCGCGATAATTTCACCTCCAATGGCCTGAAGAAGCCCTTCAACAGCGGAGAGTTCTCGCATTACGCGAAGGTGCACTACAACGGAAAGGACTACGACTTGACGCCCTACTTCCACAACTACGAGATCGCCTTCCACAACGAGCTTTGGTCCAGCGCGTTCAGCGGGAAGTTCGCTGCTGGAACCAGCTGGCACTGGGGGCGTGTGTTCTGGTGGCCAGATGCACAGGATTGGGCGCCGCCGGATGACGATAACACCTTTATATCAGTTGATCCCCAAGGGCATCAGTTTGACAACCGGCCTTATGAATGGAATCGACTGAATGTTGATGGATATGAACCCTGGGTTCAGAACAGACCTGCTTACCACAACTTCAAGCCACTCTCCGATTTGCTTAACCATCCGAGCTGGCAGGCCTACGAATTCTTCAACGGCGATTACAAAGTGGGGCAATGGACCGGAATCCCTGGTAATGACCTGGAGGCCTATTACCTGCAGAACGGATCGCCAACCGAGCTATCCACGTTGGCCATCGGCTGGGTACGGAATGTGAATTCCTCCCTCTTCAAGAGCTACTATCTGGCGAGTTCGGAACACGAATTCTTGAGCTGCACGCCGCCCAACCCAGCAAGCACCCATTTCGCATTGGGTGGTTTCCTGCCAGGCGAATACCATGTTACCTGGTTCCCAACCCGCTGGAACAGCACCATTCAACCAGCGGATGGGCAGATCAGCACCCTGTTCTCCAGTTCCTTTATCATATTGGACCTCCCGGGCCAGTTCGGTGGAATCGAAAACAACTTCCTGGATACCCTTCGCGGAGATTACGCCTTCATCATCACGCCAGACCCACTCGCGAAGAGCCGGCCACCTCAACCCCAGATAGAAGCCAACCTGATTGCGGATTGGGACTTCTCCATTTACCCTAACCCTGCTCGTGAGGGCTTCACCTTGAGCTTCCAGGATGATTCACCTAAAAGACGTTGCAATCCCGGATCTATCGGGCAGGGGTTATCATCCGCAAGACGGGTGTAACGACCATGGTGTTGCAGCAGCGGGATGCAAGACTCGCGCAAGGCGCATATTGGGTTCGTGTCGCAGATGGCAGACACAGTCGAGCAAAGAAACTTATAGTTCAATAACCCATGAGAATCACCACCTCCTTCCTTGCAATAATCCTATCTGCTGGCATGCTCCGAGCGCAGCAGACGTTTACTAAGATGTTTCAATCCCCTCCTAGTTATAGCTTCAATCTAATTGAACTACCTGGTCACAACATACTAGCGGGTTTGGCAGGAACCCATTTGATGGACAATGAGGGCTACATTGAACATTCGAGTTACTATTACTATAGTGGAGAGACATACGGGACGCAAACGCTGCGGGCTGCCGGGTCCAATGAATTCTACTTCACGACTGTGACTGCATATCCTCCACCAACACCTGCTTGCGATCAGCCGGTTATTGGCAAGATGGATTCTTTGGGCAGCGTATCGGTCATGCGTCGCTATAAACTGGCTTCCGACTCATGCAATCATGCGCCAGGGGGGCTGGAAGTGTTGGAGAATATGGGCGCGATTAGCTGGGGGCGAGACCAGGACTTCTTCGCGTTGCGAACGCATTCAGATCTGGGGGTCCGATGGACGAAGCGGATTTATCGAAGTGGGGGGTTCCGCTTCATCAAGGAGCTGCCGAGTGGCGACCTTCTGGCCGGGATTAACATGGATACCGCCGGTGTAGTGGTAGCGCGCATGAACGCCGATGGCAATTTCCTTTGGGCGAAGAGCTACATCAGGCCCCGAGGCATTGTGCATGACGTTTTGCTGGAACCTGATGGTTCGTTCGTGGTCGTCGGTTTCACGGACAGCATGGAGACCACCGGTCTAATCGGCCCTCCGCCGCCTCCTTCTTTCCAGCCCAAGCTCTTCATGATGAAGTTGGATAGCGATGGGGGGTGCAGTGGTGCCGTGGCTGGAAGAGCCCTTCGAACCTCTGGTACACTTTGAAGAATTGCCGCCTAGAGCACACACACTCGATGGCGAGTATGTGGTGCTGGCCAATCTCGGCGGGGTACAGGACCACAATCGGTTCCGACCCTTCCTGATGAAGACCGATCTGAACGGCGATACGCTTTGGACTCGGACCGTGGGTAAGCCCGGTTACACATATATCACTCAGGATTTGCTGCCGTATTCAGATGGCGGCTTCCTGCTCAGTGGGATCATCTATGGCAACATGCCCAATGGAACCAGCGGATTGATGTACATCTACAAAGCCGATTCACTCGGGCACTTCCCATGTTGGGAGCATGCGCATCCGATGGAGCAATTCGAGCTCTTCCCAGTGGATAGCAGCTTCACGCTCACCGCCGTGGATGTACCCACTACAGTAACCCCTGTGTATGTGCAGGATAGCATTCTGGACCCAAGCCTCTTCACCACCTTCGATGGCTGCACATTCACCACGGGCCTGCCGGATCTGATGAGCCGATCACGCACGAAGCCGCGCATCCGCCCCAACCCCAACACAGGCCGGTTCACCCTGGAGGTGGCCGACCCGCTGATTGCCGAGAGCTACTACAGCGTGTACGATGCGCTGGGCAAGCTCCTGTACCAGCGCCCGCTGCCCACCGCGCCACGGTGGAGATCGATCTCTCGCGCTTCGGGGCTGGCACCTACATGCGTCGGGCTCACGGATCCGGAGGAGCTGCTACGAACGGGTGGTGGTGGAGTAACCAATACCATCGGAAGGTGGTGCCGCGAGCACCTGCTGCCGGGGCGGCTTGCATGTCGTGCTCTGCGCATTGGACTGCCATTGGTCTACACGATGCCTAGTGGTGAGCGAATGCAGTTGCTGCTCGAACTAAATCATCCACCTCCTGCAATAGCCCATTCTCCCCTTCCGTTCCCACACGCGAAGCCCGCGTGCGTTCTGGAACCCGCACCGCTTCGCCCACCAACCACCACCTTCGCGCCATGAACCTGCTGCCCCGCCTGGTGCGCGTGCCCGGCTACACCGTGCTCTGCGCCGTTCTCCTATTCGCCTGCCGCAACAACGAGAAAGGCACACGTCCCGACGCGGCCTTCACGCCATACATACCGGCCTATACCGCCGGGCACATCAGCGCGCGATCACCGATCATCGTGCGCGTGGCCACCGGGCAGACCTGGAAGGATAGCTCGCAGGCATCGCTCCAGAAACTCTTCGACCTATCGCCCAGCGTGAAGGGAACCGTGCGCTTCACCGATGAGCTCACCCTCGCCTTCCAGCCCGATGAGCGGTTGCAGCAGGACAGGACCTATCAGGTGCGCTTCGACCTGGGACGCTTGATCGAAGTGCCTAAGGGACTGGAGAGCTTCCGTTTCGAGGTAACCACCGTGAAGCAAGGGATCGATGCGCGCGTGAAGGAGATGCAGGCCCTGAGCCTGAACGACCTCACCTGGCAGCGGCTGCTCCTCGGCGTGTACACCAGCGACGATGCCACCGGACAGGACCTCGAAGGCTGCTTCAACGCGGTGCAAGGCGGCCGCAAATTGCGCCTCACGTGGGAGCACGAGCCCAATGGTCGCTATCACCGCTTCAGCGTGGACAGCGTGAAGCGCGGTGATGAATCCTCGCGCGTCGACATCAGCTGGAACGGCAAGGCCATCGGCAGCAGCGATGCCGCGACGCTTCCGTTCGATGTGCCTGCGATCGGCGAGCTCAGCCTGATCAGCGCCACCACCTTCAGCGATGGCGAGCAATACGCCACCCTGCTCTTCAGCGATCCGCTGGATGCGAAACAGGACATGCGCGGCCTCGTGGGCATCGCCGGCGCCGATAACATCCGCATCGCGCACGACGGCAGCAAGCTCGTGCTCTATCCAGCGCAGCGCCTCAGCGGCAAGCAGGATGGCTACGTGAGCGCGGGGCTCCGTAACGTGAACGGGCGCAAGCTTGGCAAGGATTTGAGCGTCGAGCTCGTGTTCGAGGAATTGAAACCTGCGGTGCGCCTCACCGGCAAGGGCACCATACTGCCCAGCACCGATGGCTTGCTCCTCCCCTTCCAAGCCGTGAACCTGAAGGCGGTTGATGTGCGCGTGATCCGCATCCACGAGAGCAACGTGGGGCAATTCCTCCAGGTGAACAACCTCGATGGCGCCCGTGAGTTGGCGCGCGTGGGTCGCTTGGTCTCGCGCAAGACCATCAGCCTGAAGACCTCCGACAGCCCCGACCTGGGCCGCTGGAACACCTACTACCTCGACCTCGCCGACCACTTCAAATCGGAGCCCGGCGCCATTTACCGCGTGGAGCTCAACTTCGGCAGGCACCAAGCGGTGTACCCCTGCGAAGGCGCCGAACCTATTGAAGCGCCGCGCGAGAAATCGTGGGAAGAAGAGCAGGCCGCCTACGACCACAACAGCGATTACTGGTACTACGAAGGCGATTACGACTACTACGATTACGAAGAGGACTACGATTACCAGGAACGTGAGGATCCCTGCAAGGGCAGCTACTACCACATCAACCGGAGCGTGGCCCGCAACCTGCTGGCGTCGGATATCGGACTGCTCGCGAAGGTGGGCAACGATGGAAGCCTGCTCGTTGCCGCCAGCGACCTGAAGAGCGCGATGCCCTTGAGCGGCGTGAAGCTCGATGTGCTCGACTACCAGCGCAAGAGCATGGGCCAAGTGGTAACCGATGGCGAAGGATTGGCCACCCTGCCACCAACCAAGCACAAGCCATTCCTGCTCCTGGCCCAGAAAGGCAGCCAGCGAGGCTATGTGCGCATGGACGATGGGTCGTCACTGAGCGTGAGCAGCTTCGATGTGGAGGGCGAGCAGATCGAGAAAGGGCTGAAGGGATTCCTCTACGGCGAGCGCGGCGTTTGGCGTCCCGGCGATTCGCTCTACCTCAGCTTCATGCTGCAGGATCCCTTGCGCAAGTTGCCGAAGGACCATCCGGTGGTGCTCGAGATCAGCGACCCGCGCGGACGATTGGATCAGAAGCACGTGCGCACCACCAGCGTGAACGGCGTGTACAGTTTCCGTTGCGCCACCCGGCACGATGCACCTACCGGATACTGGAACGCCTTGGTGCGCGTGGGCGGCACGGCCTTCAACAAGAGCCTGCGGATCGAGACCGTGAAGCCGAACCGATTGAAGGTGCGGCTGGCCACCGATGATGGTCCGCTGGACACCGAGGGCCGCCGACTCAGCGCCGATGGCAGCAGCAGCATCATGCTGAAGAGCAACTGGCTGCACGGCGCGCCCGCCAAGAACCTGAAGAGCCGCGTGACCGTGACCATGGCGCATGGATGGGCCGAATTCAAGGGCTACGAGAAGTACCAGTTCAGCGATCTGCGCACGTGGGTGCCCGATGAGGAGCAGGTCGCCTTCGAGGGAACGCTCGATGAGAAAGGCGAAGCGCAATTCGAATTGGACCTGCACATGGGCCGCAGCGCGCCCGCCGTGGTGAACACCAACATCGTAACACGCGTGTTCGAGGCCGGCGGCGATGCCAGCATGGACCGCGTGAGCGTTCCTTACTACCCTTATGCGAGCTATGCAGGCATTCAAGTGCCGGATGCACGCAGCGCGTGGGGCACCTATCGCACCGATACCACTTACAACTTCAGCATCGCGAGCATCGATCCGAAGGGCAAGCCCATCGCCGGCCGACAGCTGAAGGCGCAGGTGTATAAGCTCAACTACAATTGGTGGTGGGATGGCAGCATCACCGGCTCGGCCAGCTACATCGCATCGCCCAGCGTCGAACTGCAGCAAGAGCAGGACATCACCACCGATGCGAAGGGCAATGCCAAGCTGAAATTCCGGATCGATCGTCCGCAATGGGGCCGATTCGCCGTGCGCGTAACCGATCCCGAGAGCGGCCACGCCAGCGCCGTGCAGCTCTACCTCGATTGGCCGGGCTACGAAGGACGCAGTCGCAGGCAGGATCCCGATCAGGCCGCCGTGCTCAGCTTCAATGCCGACAAGGAGAAATACAACGTGGGCGACAACGCCACGCTCATCATCCCCAGCGGCGGAACAGGTCGCGCGCTCGTGAGCCTCGAGACCGGCAGCCGCGTGCTCGATGCCGCATGGATCGACCTGAAGGAGAAAGAGACGCGCTACACCTTCGCCATCACCGGCGACATGGCGCCCAACGTGTATGCGCACGTGACGCTGGTGCAGCCGCACGCGCTCACCGCAACGAAAGAGAGCGGCGGCAACGACCTGCCCATCCGCCTCTATGGCGTGGTGCCCATCCTGGTGGAGGATCCGCTCACCAAGCTCGACCCGCAGATCAATGCGCCCAAAGAGATCAAGACCGATGCGCCCTTCAGCGTTGAAGTGAGCGAGAAAGGCGGGCGCGGCATGACCTACACGCTCGCGATCGTCGATGAAGGATTGCTCGACCTCACGAGCTTCAAGACGCCCGATCCATGGAAGAGCTTCTATGCGCGCGAAGCGCTCGGCGTGCGCACCTGGGACCTCTATGATCAAGTGATCGGCGCCTACGGCCAGCGCATCCAGCGCGTGCTTGCGCTCGGCGGCAGCGACGATGCGGGCAAGGGCGACGCGGCACGCGCCAATCGATTCAAGCCCGTGGTGCGCTTCGTGGGCCCCTTCAAGCTGGAGCGCGGCAAGAAGGCGAAGCACGATTTCACGATCAGCAACTACGTGGGCAGCGTGCGCATGATGGTGGTGGCCACCGATGGCGAGAAAGCTTATGGCCGCGCAGAGCAGGCCGTTCCCGTGCGCAAGCCCTTGATGGTGCTCGCCACGTTGCCGCGCGTGCTGGCGCCCGGCGAAACAGCTGATCTCCCTGTCACGGTGTTCGCCATGGATCCGAAGGTGAAGGACGTGGTGGTGAAGATCGAGCCGAACGACCTCCTCATTCCCGAAGGCCCGGCGCAGCAGACCATCCGTTTCGCCACCACTGGCGATCAAGTGGTGCGCTTCCGCGTGAAGGTGAAGGATGCCGTAGGCGTAGCCAAGATGAAGGTGAGCGTGAGCGGCGCCGGCGAGAGCGCCAGTGAGCAGATCGAACTGCAGGTGCGTCAGCCGAACCTGCCCTCTACGGAAGTCACCGAGGCCTTGGTTGATGCGGGCAAGAGCTGGAGCGCAACACCCGTTGCTGTCGGCGTGCAAGGCACCAACAGCGCTTACCTCGAAGTGAGCACCATTCCGCCGGTGGACATGGGCCGCCGCCTGCAATACCTGCTCGACTACCCGCACGGCTGCCTGGAGCAGACCACGAGCAAAGCCTTCCCGCAGCTCTTCCTCGCGAAGGTGATGGAACTGCCCGGTCGCGGTGCCGAGATGGCGCGCGCCAACGTGGATGCCGCGCTGTACAAGATGATCCAATTCCAGCGCAACGACGGCGGCTTCAACTACTGGCCCGGCGGCGACCACTACGACACCTGGACCTCGATCTACGCCGGCCACTTCCTGGTGGAAGCCGAGCGCGCGGGCCATGCCATGCCCGGCAACGTGAAAACCACATGGCTCTCCTTCCAGCGCAAGCAGGCGCGCGAATGGAACGGCACCGTGCCCGAAGGCTGGAACCGCAACGGCACGCAGCTCACGCAGGCGTATCGACTTTACGTGCTCGCCTTGGCCAAAGCGCATGAGCTGCCCGCCATGAACCGCTTGCGCGAACAGAGCGACCTCGGCCATATGGCCAAGTGGATGCTCGCAGCGGCCTATGCCCACGCGGGCCGCAAGGATGTGGCGCAGCAGCTCATCGACGGCGTGCCGCTGAACGTATCGCCCTACACCGAGCAGTACTGGACCTACGGCAGCGATATGCGCGACGAAGCCATGATCGCCGATGCGCTCATCGCCATGGGCGAGATGGAGAAGGCCGCGCCGGTGGTGGCACGCATCGCCAAGAAGCTCAGCAGCGGCGAATGGTGGAGCACGCAGAGCACCGCATTCGGATTGCTCGCGGTATCGCGCCTCGCGGAGAAGAGCCAACTGGGCAAGGGCATGAGCTTCACCCTCAGCATCGATGGCAAGGCCACGGAGAAATTCAGTGAAAAGGCCATCAGCCGCACCGACCTGCCCGTGCCCGACGGCAAGCGCGCCGTGAGCATCACCAACAAAGGCAAGAACCTGCTCTACGTGCGCATGGTGCGCAGCGGAACGCCGCTCGCCGGTGAAGAGAAGTCCAGCAGCAGCGGCTTGAACCTGAGCGTCGCTTACACCTTGATGGACGGTAGCGTGATCGACCCCACGCGGATCGAACAGGGCACCGACTTCATGGCGGTGGTCACCGTGACGCATCCTGGCGTGGTGAATGGCTACCAGCAGCTCGCCCTCTCGCAGCTCTTCCCGAGCGGATGGGAGATCCGCAACACGCGCCTGGAAGGCACCTTGGCCGGCGCGGCGCAAGGCCCTTACACCTATCAGGACATCCGCGACGACCGCGTGCTCACCTACTTCGACCTGTGGAGGGGCCGCACGCATACCTACCGCGTGCTCCTCAACGCGAGCTACACCGGTCGCTACTACCTGCCGGGCGCGCACTGCGAGGCCATGTACGACCACACCATCAATGCCCGCAGCGTTGGCAAGTGGGTGGAGGTGGTGCCTTCGGGCGGCGAGGTGGCGAAAGTGAAGTGACCTGTTGTTGATTGAATGAGCAAGGGCGCCAATTGGCGCCCTTGCTTTTCCAGACTGATGCGGTTCGTTAGGCCTCTACCATGGCGCCCGTGATACACCGGCGCGGATAGGTGCCTGCCAGATGCCTGCGCACGAAGCGCGGCGTGGCATCGGTGCCTACGAACTTGTTGTAGGTCTTGGGTGGCACGCCATAGAAGGCATGCTCGCTGCCGTCGCCGAAATGCAGTTTCAGCACTTGGCCCTTGTACTGCCAGTTTGCGATGCCCGAAGCGAGTGTCTCCTCGAACTCTTCGGCCTTGGCCGCTTGCGTTTCGGGATGAAGGGCCTCCAGGAGCTTGTATGCCGAGATGATGCGCTGGCTCATGCCCTCTGCCGCCTCGCGCTCAGTCGCGTCTTGGAAACGGTCGGGATGGTGCTGCTTCATCAGGCTCTTGTACAGCATGTTCAGCTCCTTGAGCGTGAGGCCTTGGTCTGCTCCCAGCAACCGGCGGCTTTCGAGGATCTCCTTCATGGCGGTGGAAAATTGCCTTTCTCCTGAAAGGGCCGCGAATGTCGGGCTTCTGGGCGAAATAGCACCTCAAACCCGCTCGAATCATCTTGTATCCGGGCCCGCTGAAGGCCACTGTCTGACACGCATCACCCCCCCCTGAACCCCAAACACCTATTTTCGTGGGCCTTTTCCGGCCGCCTTGATGCTCGCACGCTGCCTATCCACCACACTTATGGCCATTCCCATGGTCATCTGGGCGCAGTTCAGTGCACCGAGCGTGCTGCTCACCGAAGATTCCGCCGACCCGCTCACCGCGATAGACCTCGATGGCGATGGCGACCTCGACCTCGTGCGGCCCCACGCTCAATTCGGACTGATCGCCTACACCAATGTCGATGGCCAAGGCAACTATGCCTTCGGCGGAACCATCCTGCCCGCCAGCCTCGAATTGGGCAGTGGACCTTTGGCGATGCCAATGACGATGGCTTCCCCGATGCGATGGCCGAACTCGGCAGCGGCAACCTCGTGCATTTGGTGCTGAACCTCGGCAATGGTCAATTCGGAGCACCTGAACTGGTGCTGGCTGCCCCAGGCACCATAGCTGCAATTGCGTTAGCCGAACTCAACGGCGATGGATTGAAGGACCTCGTGGTTGCGGTTGATATCGATGGCGAGCCCAGCGCTGTGATCTGGTGCCCGAACCTGGGCACTGCATTCGGCGCGGCACAAGATGCCAGCGGCCCCGTCCTCGCGCCCATCGGGCAGTTCATACATCATGGCGACCTTGACCATTCAGGCGGCAACGACCTACTGGTCATGGACGGCAACGGCATCGTGCTCGTGTTCCGCAATGTTGATGGCGATGGCAGCGCGTGGGCCAAGGATGAGGTGTTCGATGCCTCGGCCTCTCCTTTCACTCAACCGCAACTGATTGACATTGATGGCGATGGCGACCTCGACCTGAGCGAGGCGGCCTTCCCCGATGTTCGCTGGGTGGAGAACACCCTGCAAGAGGGCGGCAGCTGGGGCACATGGACCTATCACCAACTGGAAGCTTGGACCAGTGCTGGGCCCGGCGCGTTCGGCCAATTGGGCTGTGGTGCTGGCGCGGGCCTCGCGGTCTTCCCCTTGAATCCGGGTGCCTTCGTGCGATATGCGCATTGGGCCCCAGCTGCCAACACCTTCGCCTTTGCCAACGAGATGCAATTGCCCCGCGGCAGCCTTCCGCTCCTGGCCGATGCCAACGGCGATGGCCGCGACGACCTCTTCCTTTACCTCGACGGCGAGCGTTTGCTCTTCCTCAATGGCTTCGTGCCAGCCACCACGGTGGTGGAGATTCCCGAGTTGCCCACGCTCTGCAAATTCGGTCAGCCTTTCGCCTTGCCTGCGGTGCTTCCGGAAGGCGGGCATTGGGTGGGCAGTAATGTCTTCGCCGATGAACTCCTTCGCTCGAACATCCTCGGCCAAGGTTCACAGCCGCTCGCGCATATCGTGTACGAGCCGGATGGCTGCGCCGCCGCCGCCGCCACGGAGATCCTTGTGGTGGAACAACCCGTGATCTCGCCCACCGTGGCCAACGTGCTCTGCGCCCGCGACGGCCCCATCCAATTCAGTTCGGTGCCGCCCGCAACGGAATGGATCGGCACCAATGAGAATGGCGCCTTGAACCCCGTTCCCTACCAGCAAGGCATCGTGGTGGCCATTTACACCGATGCCACTGGCGAGCTGTGCGCTGCCGAATCGGAGCCATTCATCGTTTGGCCTTCGATGCCCGCGCAGATCAATCCGGCCGGACCATTCTGCGTGAACAGCGGCGCCCAGCTGATCACCGCCGCCATGGGCCCCGGTATCGATTACGCTTGGACCGGCGCCATAGCTGGCTTCAACTCCATTGGGGCCAATTTCCAGCCCGCAATTGGCGCTGGAGTGCATCCCGTGGTGCTTCTGGTGGAGCCCAATCAGCCCGGCTATTGCGAAGGCATCGATACGCTTTGGGTAAGTGTAAGCGACGACTTCCCCGAAGTGCTGGTTGAATCCATTGGTCCGCATTGCACCAGTTCCAGCCCCATCGACCTGCTTCCCTTGGCTGCACCGCTCGGCGGCTTCTGGTCTGGTCCAGCGGTGGCGCAGAACAGTTTCGCACCGAGCGTATCAGGAGCGGGTAGCTTCTTCTGCACCTACACCTATGCCAGCCCCACTGGCTGTAGCACATCACAGTCTCTGGAAATCAACATTATAGGTGAAGCCATCGTTTCCGTTGATTCAGATGATCTGCACTTCTGCATCGGTCAGGAACCCGCCCATTTCTCGGCCCTCCCACTCGGCGGCACATGGACATCGCCCATTGATGCTGACGGCACCCCTGGATCCTACCCAAGTGCCCGCTGGTGACTACACCGTGCTGTACACCTGGACCGGCGCCGACGGCTGCACGGTAGTGAATGCCACGGCCACCCTGTACGTGCTCGTGACCACCGAACCGGTGATCGACCCACTGGGCGCGATCTGCGTGGAGGACGGCGCGATTGAGCTCGTTGGAAGCCCAGCCGGCGACTGGAGCGGCAGCGTAACAGGCAGCGGGTCCGCGGTATGGTTCGACCCCACCGTGCTTGGTCCCGGCACCTGGCCCGTAACCCTTACCGCTGCGGCTATGGGCGAATGCGCGGGCTCCACCTCCGTCGATCTTCTTGTGGAAATCTGCACCGGCGTGGAAACCGCGCAATCCGTGGCCTTCTCGGCCTGGCCGAATCCCTTCGGCAACCAGCTCTTCGTTCAGGTGGGCGCCGAGGCCCTGAGCCGCCTCGAACTCTTCGATGCCACTGGCCGCATGGTGCGGCAAAGCGGTTCCATGACCGCTGGGGCGCAATCGGCATGGGCCGTCCCTGAGATTCCTGCTGGCACCTACTTCCTGCGCTGGACGGGCGTTTCGGGCCGATCCGGAGTGCTTCGCCTGGCTCGTTGGTAACAGTTTCGTTTGGTCGGATCGCTGAGGCGCCTACTTTCGGAGGCGTCAACCAAACCTGCCATGATCGCAACACAGATCCGCCAGAAGGACGCCAGCTTCTACTTCGTCTCCTACCCTGCCGAGGATATCCTGCGCCGGGTGCGCTTCATCAGCCGCTTCTATGGCGAAGGCGAAAAGAGCATCGCGCCGGAAGAAGCCAAGAAAGGCGACGATGTGGCCGGCTTCATCCAGAAGATCGAACGCAGCGATAGCGCCTTCCAGCGCGCCATGTCGCACGGCAAGATCAAAGCGATCCGCAACTTCTACGAGACAGCGGTGGCACAGCCGCCCATCCCCGGCACCGTGCTACTCTTCAGCAGCGACATCCTCGACTTCTCGCCGCTGGGCAACTACAAGAACGTGGGCGACCTGAAGGAGCCTAAGGAGAAGTACCTGATCATCGATGGGCAGCACCGCCTGGCCGCGCTCGAATTCTACATGCGCTCGCACCCGGAGGAAGCCAAGACGATCCATGTGCCCTGCATCATCTTCGACGGCGAGAGCGAGGACTTCGCCACCGAGATGTTCGTGGTGATCAACAGCACGCCCACGCGAATCAACAAGAGCCACCTGATCGACCTGTACGAGCGCGTGAGCTGGGAGAAGCCCGACAAGCGCATGGCCGCCAAGGTGATCGAGCGCTTGTATGGAGAGGACAGCAGCCCGCTGCAATACCGGATCAACCGCTTGGGCAACCGCAGCAAGCAGGACAAGTGGATCATGCAGGCCGAGCTCTTCAATGAAGTGCACCGCTGGGTTTCGCGCGGCTTCGAGAAGGGCGAGAAGGTGAACGATGCCAACGTGATGCGCCGCTACCGCGTGCTGCAGGATTTCTTCAAGGCCGCAAAGGCTGCCTTCGGCGAAACCTGGGGCGATGCCCGCTACCATGTGACCAAGCCCGTGACCATCAAGGCCCTCATCCGCGTGTGCGCCGATCTGAACGCACGCGATCGCGGCGACGAGGACACCCGCCAGGCACGTTGGACCCAACGCCTTACCAGCGCTTGGAGCGAGGTGAAGCGCGACTTCCGCGACGATGGCTTCTATGAGCGCTTCGCCGCCAAAGGGCAGGTTGAGCGCGTGGGCAAGGTGCACAAGTTCCTCAGCGGGAAGCTGGGGCTCTAGAGCAGTCGTTTCGAGTACAACAATCCATGTTCGAAGGCCTAGCAGTCATGCTAGGCCTTCGGCTTTCTCCAAACAGCCCTTACGACTAGCTGGGTTTCCAACTTTTTCCAAGTAGTCGATTTCGTTCAGACGCCTACCTCCCCGGATACCCCGGGTGCATCCTGAACAAGCTATCCTGCAAGCCCTCGGGCCCTGAGCGCTGCTTGGTTAGCTCGTAGCGCAGCCAACGCGCATCGTCGCGGAGCCAATGCCCTATGGACTTGGGCTCGATATAGCGCACTTGGCGAATGCCGTATTCCAGCAGCATGCCCCGGCACATGGCGCAAGGTTCGTAGGTGGTGATGAGCACAAGGCTATCGCGGTTCAGTGCGCGGAAGCCCTCGTGGCCCAACTGTCGCATGGCATCGCTCACAGCGTTCACCTCGGCATGGCCACCGGCATCGGCATCGCGCAGCACGGTGTTGCGGCCACGTCCGATGATGCGATCCCCTTGCAGCAGCACGGCGGCTACGGGCACATCGCCGCTATCAATCGCTTCCTTTCCAAGTTGGCGCAAGACCGCGACGTGCTCCGGCGTGGGCTGGTAGCTGGCGCGCAAACGATGCCCCCAGCGCACCAGCACGTACGCCGCGAAGAGCAGTGCGATGAAGAGGATGAAGCGGAGGAGTTTGATGGCCATGGCGGAACCCAGGGCGATCACTCATCCAATCCCAACTCGATCTGCTTGCCCGGCTTGTAGCCGCCGATGAGCGGATCGTCGGGGCTGATCACGTCGGCCGATGTGCTCTTGGCGCGCTTCATCTGCTTCATCGGGCTCTCTTCCAAGCCTTCCTCCTCGGGCGCTTCGAGGTTGCCGATCTCGTCGTCGGTGATGAGCATGCCCTGCACCTCTTCGGCTTCGGGCGTGAGCGGCACGAAGACCGGCGTGTTCAGCGTGAGCTCCTTCACCTTGTGCGGCGTGAGACGGTTGCCGAGGGCCTTCACCCCTTTCACGCCGATGAAGCCGACGAGGTCGATGTCCTCATCGGGGCGGTTGGTGCTGCGCTTGTCGTAGGCGATGTGCAGTTCGGCTTCGGGCAATAGGCTGTGCAGGGCGAGCTTGCTGTTGGGATGCTCGGTGATGAAGGAGACGGCATCGCGCGAGGCTTCCACTTGGAAACGCTTCACCATGTATTGCTCCTTCTCTCCTTCCCAATACACAGCGGTCACCACCTCCTTCGGATTCCACTTCACCACGGTGAGGGCATCGTCGGGGAAGTGCGTGCTGAGCACATAAGGGAAGAGCTGGTACTTGCCGCTCTTGCTGATGCAGAGGATGCGATCCTCGCCCTTGAAGCGGCCGAGGTAGCGGCCATGGCCGGTATCGTTCAGGCGGCGCACGGTCTCATCGTACCATACGGGGATGGCGCCGAGGGTGCTGGTGCCGCGCTCCTTCTGCGTCACCTTCTGCACGCTGTAGCGCGTGAGCAGGTTGCCCTTGCTGCCGCGGCCCTTCACGGCCAGATCGGCGAAGTCCACATCGAACTTGGTCTTGCGCAGGTTGGGCCGTGGCTTCAGCACCACGCTGATCACCTCGCTGGCGCCATCGGGGTTGCAGGTGAAGTATTCCATGGTGCTGCCGGGCGCGCCGCCGGTGAGGTCGTACTCCTTGTCGCGCGTGATGCCGGTGACCACGAAGCGCTTCATGAAGTAGGGTCCCTTCACGCCGTCCTGATACACCATGTGGTAAATGGTGCGCTCGTCGTTCTTCTTGAACACGGCGATGTGCTCGATGCCCTTGCCCACGAATTTCTTGTCGGCCATCTTGGTCACCGTCATGCTGCCGTTGATGCGGAACACGATGATGTCGTCGATCTCGGAGCATTCGCCCACCAGCTCGGCATCCTTCAGGCTCCAGCCGAAGAAGCCCTCCTTGCGATCCACATAGAGCTTCTTGTTGGCCACGGCCACCTTGGCCGCCACGATGGTATCGAAGGGCCGCAGTTCGGTCTTGCGGTCGCGGCCCGCGCCGTACTTCTTCTTCAGTTCCTTGAACCAATCGACGGCGTGATCCACGAGGTGGTCCAGCTTGTTCTGCACCTCTTTGATCTGCTCGGCCAGTTGCTTGATGTGCTCATCGGCCTTGAAGCTGTCGAACTTCGAGATGCGCTTGATCTTGATCTCGGTGAGGCGCACGATGTCCTCTTGCGTAACCGGTCGCTTCAGCTCCTGCACATGCGGCTTCAATCCCTTGTCGATGAAGCCGATCACCTCTTCCCAGGTCTCGGCCTCTTCGATCTTGCGATAGACCTTCTTCTCGATGAAGATGCGCTCGAGCGATGCGAAGTGCCATTGCTCCTCGAGTTCGCTCTTCTTGATCTTCAGCTCCAGCTCCAGCAGGCGCAAGGTGTTCTCGGTGCTGATGCGCAGCAGGTCCTTCACGCTCACGAAGCGCGGCTTGTCGTTCTCGATCACCACGGCGTTGGGCGCCAGGCTCACCTCGCAATCGGTGAAGGCGTAGAGCGCGTCGATGGTGGTATCGGGGCTCACGCCGGCGGCGAGGTGGATGACGATGGAGGCGAACTCGGCGGTATTGTCGTCGATGTGGCGCACCTTGATCTTGCCCTTCTCATTGGCCTTCACGATGCTCTCCATGAGCGAGGTGGTGGTGGTGCCGAAGGGGATCTCGGTGATCTCGAGGGTCTTGTTGTCGAGCTTCTTGATGCGTGCCCGGCAGCGCACGCGGCCGCCGCGCTCGCCTTCGTTGTAGTTGCTCACGTCGGCCATGCCGCCGGTGGGGAAATCGGGCAGCAGCTCGAAGGAGCGCTTGCGCAGCACGGCCACGCTGGCATCGCACAATTCGTTGAAGTTGTGCGGCAGCATCTTGCAGCTAAGGCCCACGGCGATGCCCTCGGCGCCCTGCGCCAGCAGCAGCGGGAACTTCACCGGCAGGAATACCGGCTCCTTGTTGCGTCCATCGTAGCTCTGCTGCCACTCGGTGGTCTTCGGATTGAAGACGACCCTCTTGGCGAACTTGCTCAGGCGCGCCTCGATGTAACGCGGCGCTGCGGCGCTGTCGCCGGTGAAGGGTGTTGCCCCAGTTGCCCTTGGCAATCGATCAGCAGGTCCTTCTGGCCCAGTTGCACCAGCGCGTCGCCGATGCTGGCATCGCCGTGCGGATGGTACTGCATGGCGTGGCCGATGATGTTGGCCACCTTGTTGTAGCGCCCATCGTCCAGATCGTCCATGGCGTGCAGGATGCGGCGCTGCACGGGCTTCAGGCCGTCGTACAGCGCGGGCACGGCGCGCTCGAGGATCACGTAGCTGGCATAGTCGAGGAACCAGTCCTTGTACATGCCGCTCACGCTGAATCCGCC
>JADJOG010000021.1 GCA_016713865.1 Flavobacteriales bacterium
AGCAAATCATGGAACCGGGTGATTTGCAAGTAGCCCCGGTCCGTACCGTTGCTTATATCGACACCGGCTCTACGCAAACCCACATCCATTGTGGATTGCTCGCAGGAATCAAGAACCATCCACTTGGTATTTCACCAGATCTGGTGAGCACGGGGAATGGGCTGCGTCAATCGATGCGGCACCGTGTAGGTTTGCGCTTGGTTGCGGACGGGGGTGAGATATTCCTGCCACAGATAGAGGTGATTGACTTTGCCGTAACCCATATGCATGAAGTCCGCCAACATATTCAGGTCTTGATTGGACTTGATATCTTGAAGCATTGCCGTTTCTATTGCGACTTCATGAGAACAAAGCGCTTCACACTGCGCTTTGGCGACGATGGCCCAATGAAAGTGCTTGCTGGTAGTATTTTGCCACATTAAGTCCACGTTCCTCGGGCCTGTGACCCATGTCCACTGCTTGATTTGCATAATGGAGCTGCTTAAAGTCGGGTGGATGCGTTGGAACATACAAAACAGATTGGCGGATGTAGTTCATTTCTAGATTCGCGAGAACACATATGTGATGGGTATATCAGACAGGAACGTTGGGGGAACCAGCAGGATGTACGCTGCGCGTTTCGAGGACCAATGATCGAAGCCATTCGCTGGCATTTCATTCAAATGGTCGATGCTTGCTATTGTGACTGTGACCACCCTCTGGTCTGCACAAGCGCAGGAGGTTATCCGCTTGAGACACCAAAATGGTGTCTACCTAATACCGTGTGTTGTTAATGGCCTGAGTTTAGAGTTCATTTTCGATACAGGTGCGAGCGAGGTTTCGCTCTCTACAACGGAGGCCAGGTTCATGTTGAAGAACGGCTATTTGAGCGATTCAGATTTTACGGGAACAGCCAGCTATCGTGTCGCTTCTGGTGAGATTCACGAAGGATTGACTCTGAACATCCGTAGTCTCAAGATTGGCGGTCGGGAGCTACGGAACATTTCTGCCACAGTGGTTAAGGACGGCCAAGCACCCCTGTTGTTGGGACAGTCGGCCCTAACGCAGCTAGGTGATTATCATTTCGACTTCGCCAAGGAAACCCTCATTTTCAGCAACCCAATCGCGGCACCCCGTGGCAGCACACAAAGCGATGCAGGTAAGACTCAAGACTTCGTCAGGTGCGCGGATGGTTCTGTATGTCTAACTGCTAGAATTGGTGCTCAGGTATGGACCACGAACAACTTGATGACTGATCAGTTCGCCAACGGGGATCGCATTCCTCAAATTCAGTCGGCTATTGATTGGAGAGCGACCATCGGACCAGCCATTTGTTATTACGATAATGATATTAGCATCAGGCCTCTGTTCGGTGGTCTGTACAACTGGTCGGCAATCACAGACCCGCGTGGGCTTTGTCCAAGAGGCTGGCACGTACCAACGGATGCGGATTGGATGATTCTGGAAAGGCATCTTGGCATGCCACAGTCTGAAATCTCCGCAGAAGGGGTTCTTCCAGCAACATTGCGGGGATCTGATGCCAATATTGGCGGTAAGCTTGCCATGGCCTCTTGGTTATGGAATGAAGGCAAGGGGCATATGTACCCATCTGGTGCTTCTGGTTTTGATGCAATACCCGGCGGATTTCGAATGGATGCGTTGGGAGCATTCCGCTCAATGGGCCAGAGCGCGATGTTTTGGACGAGCAGTCGGGATGAAAAGGGCAATCCAATCTACCGGGTCATAACCTTTGACCAAGCTGGTATCGGCAGAATATCCCCAATTCCAATAGGGTCCTTGGGACTTTCGTGCCGCTGCGTGCGAGATTTTTAGACCCCCACTGCCCCCTTGCTGCCGCGAGTCTGTGACTCGTGGCGGCCATTGCCATGCTGGTTGTGATATCTAGAATGGGAAGCCAATCCTATTCCCCCATCTGCGCGTAGCGTGGCCGGCATCTGAGCGTAGCCTGCGGCTACGCTCGCCAAGAACAGGAACATGGCAGCCTATGGCTACCTGCCGCATGGCAACAACGAATGCGGCAGCCAAAGGCTACCATGAGCCTACGGTGTTGCGCGTAGCCGCAGGCTACGCGCAGCGGAGGGACCCTGCCGGGGATCAGAACTGGAACCTTACACCCACGTTGATCACGAACCCATTGGAATAGATCGGAGCACCAGCGACCAGATCGGCTCTTGCCCCGGTACCTGCTCCGCCCGCCTCAATTAAATAGTTGAGGTGCTTGTCGAAGAAGAACTCGAAACCGAACAGACCATAGCCACCTACTTGGATCGAACTTGTCGAAAACGTGGTGGAAGGAAACAGAAGGATCGCACCGCCCTCGCCATAGACCCGGACAAAGTCACCCATCTCGCCAACCAATTGAACAACCCCGATGAGGAGGGTTGGATACGGGGTCCAGATCGTTCCCGCATCACTGGCAGGATGTTCATTCCAGACCAGATGCCCTTTCAGACGGACCGCCAGGCTTTTGTTGGCGAAGTAGGGGCTTGTCACGTGGAGGCCGATCCCAAATCCCTCTGATACTGACCCACCTGACCACCGAAGCCGAAGTTCCTGTTCAAGCCTTCCTGTGCGTGCAGCTGCAATGCCACCATCACGGCCGCAATTGCCATTCCCATCCTTTTCATGCTGTTCGTTCCTGTTCGTTCGTGGTTGATGATGGTTGCTTTGATACATCCTGGAAACTGAGCATCTCGCCCACACGCTCCGATGCACCATCATAGAAACCGGTCCGCTGAACGTATTCCGCCAGGGTTGCGGAATGTGCGGAACAGGATATCGTACACTGGAAGGTCACCAGTAATGTTGTAGGCATGTATATCGCCGGGCATGGTGAAGGGCATGGCTTTCGGGTCGTTGAATGAGGTAACCGAGCCAGACAGGCGTCCGGATATTGGCGTGCTGGAAGATGACCAGGAAGTTCGTTACCAATAGGATGATGGTGACAGCCTGTGCCGGTAGTCCCATGATGAACGAGAAGCATACCGTACCCACCACGGTGAAGCCGGCCACGTCGAGACGGGCTGAAGTAGAAAGCACCGAATGTGTCCAGTCGTTCGGCACTGTGGTGCATCTGATGGAAAATACGCCACAGCAGACCGCTGTTGTGCATGCTGCGGTGCCATACGTACACACCGAACTCATACAGCAGGATGCCCAGCGTGGCTGCCAGGACCACGTTCATCTCCTTCAGATCCAGCAACTGCTTTGCAGGCAGGTATTGCTCGTACCAGTATGGCAGGTAGCTGGATAGGAAGAGAAAGACCAGGAAGGAAACGATGCCCTTGATCTTCCATTTGTTCACGTGTGGAAGTTTCCGGGCGGGAAAGAGCGCCTCTGTCAGGATAAGCGCGACATAGAGGCCAATGATGGTGAGCGTGACCGGGTCCGTGATAAGTTGAAGGGGTGTCATTCTGCAAGTGGTCCACTGGTGTTGGAACCGCTGGCAAAGCTCCGGCCGTGCCGCCTGACGAGCACTTGACCTACGTTAGGAAATACGGGTGCAGTGTTGGCTCTACCTCGAGAGCACTTTTCGCCGGATCCTGCTCAAACTTTCAGGATGTATGCCCAGGTATCGGGCCAGCTTGTTCACGGGTACGAGTTGAATGTACTGGCTGTGCTGTTCAATGAGCTGTACATACTGTTCTTCCGCCGTTCTGCACAGCAGGTCCATTTCCCGTTTCACCTTTCTCAAGTATGCCTGCTCCACCAATATGCGACCCAGTTTGTTCACCTCCAGGGATCTGGCATAATTCGAATAGATCGCGTCACGATTAGTATTCAACTTCCAGATGGGTGGGGGGCCGTCATACTTACATGGGAAGGTGTTCGCAGAAGGAACGATGTCAAACAGGTGACGACCTCACCGGGAAAGAAGAAATCAAGGACCTTTTCCGAATCCTTGCTTTCAATGGACAATTCGATGACACCTTGGTTGATGAAGTAGATCCGCTTCTCTATCGCTTCGTAATCCGTCAGAACGGTTCCTTTTCTGATAGCATTGGTGCGGATCGAGAAGGGTAACGCCTCTTGTGTCACCTCGTGATCCTCCATGATGTTCCTATAGAGATCAATGAATCTCATGTTCGCTCCTGCTTATCCTTCCTGGAACAGGTTTACCGTTTGGGGGTTGTTGTCCGAAGATAGGTTTTCCGTTGTGGGTTCGTCCTGGATAAGTTACCCCGCTGTGGCGATCCAAGCCCAAGCAGGTTGTGCTTGCCCGCCGCTACCGCGGCGGTCTTCCGTGTGGCCGGTGCGTAATGGAGAGAACCTGGTGCCCCACTGCGCGTAGCGTGACCGGTATCTGAGCGTAGCCTGCGGCTACGCTCGACAAGAACAGGAACATGGTAGCCTATGGCTACCTGCCGCATGGCAACAACAAATGCGGCAGACAAAGGCTGCGAGTGAGCCTACGGTGTTGCGCGTAGCCTGCGGCTACGCGCAGCGGGGGCGTGGGCCCTGCCCATGGTCAAAGGCGTGCAGTTGCTCAATCGCCTGCAACGACTATGTTGCGAGCGGAATCACGGCCGCATGTCACGACGCAGCGTATTGCTCCTTGCTACGAAATCGTCACATCGATGGATCCTGTGGTCCGCGCTCGGCGTGTCCGGCGGCTCCCCGGATCGCCGCCCAGGTGGCCGGGGTGGGGTGCCACGCTGAAGCGATGAAGCCGATGGGGGGTTCGTGGAAGGCATGGCCGGGGGGTTGGCGGCTGATATCGGTGCTGGCTCCCGAACGACTTGGTCGGCACAACTAGGCTGGGCTTTCCCGCTGCTTTCGAGTTCCACGAAGGAGACCATCGACAAGTACACGATGAGCCAGTTGCTCACGGGGCCCCGTTTCTACTTCGCGCCCGACGACGCGCCACGGAGGCCTTTCGCCGGTATTCTCGGTAGTGCCGCGTTACCGGCTTCAAGACCAAGGCACTCGATTCCGCCACTGGGTGATGGGAACGCGTCACTCGGATGGTGGCTGCGCTGGTCCGCAGCAGTCTTCGCCGGTGTTCGAATGGGGAGGGATTTCGACCTGTGTTCGCTATGCGTACTTCACCGCCTCCGGCGATCGGCTCACTCGTACGGATCCTCTCGTTGTCGCCTGCTGGATGCCTCGCATGGAGATATCTGAGTGAAGGCCAAGGCTCCGATACGGAAGCGATGGTTCCACCTGTTTCCCCCATCTGCGCGTAGCGTGGCGGTATCTGAGCAGCCTGCGGCTACGCTCGACAAGAACAACCGGAACATGCCTTCAGCCGGGCAGCCTGTGGCTACCTGCCGCATACGGCAACAGATGCGGCAGCCAAAGGCTGCGGTGAGCCTACGGTGTTGCGCGTAGCCTGCGGCTACGCGCAGAGGCGCATAGCCTTCTCATCGGTTGGCCCTGAGGGGTGCGGGATGTGACGTGGGCCGGACGGTTGTGCTATTGCAAATTATGTCTGCAGGGTTGCTCTTCCGTGCCACTGCGCTGTCGTAACCATCATGGCGCACCAGTGTTTCATTGCCCCACCAAGCGACCTACGCCCACCTGACCCTTACAGCGCACTTCAATCAGATAGGCTCCGGCCTGGAGTTTATCCAAAGCCCATGTTACCACAGAGTTGGTAGAAAGCTTCTCATCAATTCGGCGTCCAGATTCATCGTATAACATCAGCGTCTTCAAGTCTGCACTGCTCCCGAACGCGGTGAGATTGATGCTCACCTGATTCGATGCCGGATTGGGGTAGAGTTGAGTCGGCTACCCCCGCTATTTCGTTGATTCCAACAGTACCACCCGCAATCTTGCGATTCGATTGCGTCCAATGCCATCGTAAGAGGTGAACCATCCACCGACAAGGATGGCGCCGTTCTCTTGCCAAAGCCAAGGTGTTCAGCTGGGCGTGGTCCAGTGCCTGTAATGAATGAGTTGTCAATATTGCCATTCGGGTTGAGGCGGGCTACATGATACCATGGTATTCCCGTCCATAAGTGCAGGAACCCTCCGATGATTATGCGTCCATCCAGTTTGTACCATCATTGACCAAACACCCGCCAAAACGAATGACGATACTCCAAATGCTTCATCCAGCATTCCATCGCTATTCAACCGCACGATGGAAGTGCGCGCCGCACCGTTATAAGCATTGAAAGACCCACCAACCAGAATTTGCCCATTCTCAAGAACTGTGATTGCTCTTACAGCAGGATTATTCCCTGTAATGCCGCTGCCTACATTGAACGAATCGTCCAACGAGCCATCCGGATTCAACCGAGCAATGCGATTTCGAGTTGTACCATTGTAATGCGTGAATTCCCCTCAATTAGAATCTTGCCGTCTTCCTGCAGTGCTGCAACGAGGATGTTTCCGTTCGCACCGCTGCCTTGGTCAAACGAGTTGTGCAGGCTGCCATCAGCATTCAGGCGGCAATCCGACCCGGCCATTACCGTTAAAGGCAGTGAACCCGCCCGCAATGATTATCATTCCATTATCCTGAACCAGAACACTAAGGACAGAGTTGTCCCGCACCAGTTCCGATGGCGAAAGATTCATCTAGCGTTCCATTGGAGTCCAGACGGGCCAGCCGCGGTTGAGGCAGCCCATTATAGTGCGAGAAGCCTCCGCCAATAATGCATTGACCGTTGGGTTGTATTGCAATCGCATGGATTGTTCCGTTGCCGCTCAATTCCTGTTCCCAGCCCGGTCGCGAAGTTCTCATCCAAAGACCCATCAGGATTTAATCGCGCTATCCCATTTCTTCTCACCCCGTTGTATTTGGCGAAGCCTCCTCCAATCAGAATCTTGCCATTTGTTTGCACTGCAATAGTCTGAACAGGAGCATCGTTTGCGCCCGTGCCCAAATTGAATGTTGAATCCACGCTTCCATCCGGAAGCGTAATGAGTATCGATCTCATGCGCAAATCGTTGTAGCTGACGAACGAGCCGCCGACAAGATTCGCCCGTCGTTCAATACGGTGACTGACGACAGGGAGGTTAGTACCTGACCCCGTGACATAACTGGCATCGTAAGCGCCATTGGGAGCGATTCGTGCCAAATTCTTGCACTCAACACCACCATAATCGGTGAAGCTTCCACCGACAATGACACGGCCATTGTCGTCTAGAGCAAGATGCCATTGGCGTGCCTTCAGCACCAGTGCCTGCATTGAAGGATGGGTCAAAAGTGCCATCCGGATAGAGGCGTGCAATATTGCCACAAGGAATACCATCGTAGAACTGGAACCACCCTCCTATGATGATCCGCCCATCATTCTGCCTAATAGCTGAATAGATTTCACCGGTCCAAGCTCCGGCACCTTCAGCGAACGACCCATCTAATTGTCCATTGGTCTCAAGTCGGGCGATATTCCCTCTGCTTGTGCCATTGTACGAATTGAATTCTCCGACAATGACGCTTTTGATCAGGCTCCAAGAAAACCTGATTCACCTGTAGTTTCGCGAACACCATCGATCCCTGTTCCTGGATTGAACGAAGTGTCTGAAGATCCGTTGCTATTCAGGCGGACAATGCCGTTTCTAGATACGCCGTTGAAGGCGCTGAACCTGCCCCCGACGACTATGCGACCATCATCTTGGATTACGATGGAATTGATGAAAGGGCCAACCGGCCCTGTAAAGCCCAATCCAGGGTCAAAAGAGGTATCGATAGACCCATCAGGATGCAGTCTCGCTATGCGATTCAATTGAACACCATTGACAACACCGATTGACCGCCAACGATGATTTTCCCATCATCTTGTAGCGCTAAGCTGCGGCCACCAAGAGGATCACCCGCAGGAATGTCATGTCGCGAGTGCCATCTGGATTTAACCGAATGAGGCCAGCAACCGGCTCGCTGTTGTAACTCTGGCCTGCCATCAACAGGATTTGGCCATTCGGAAGTACTAACGAAGTGCCTTGGCCAGTAGCCCCGTCCCCATATCCGAAGCCAATATCGATAGGATTGAATGTCGGGTCCAATGTTCCTGGCTGCGCACATGTTGAAATCGCCATGCCCAGCAAAAAACCGAACGTCGTGAGTCGGTAAATCATGGCTGCAGCTTTGATTGTGGCAGGTAAAGTGGATGGCGCTTTCAACAAAGCACCTCAGCAATGCTAAGAGTTTTCCCCCACTGCGTGTAGGATGGCCGCTCTCTGAGCGTAGCCCCCGCTGCGCGTAGCGTGGCCGGCACCTGAGCGTAGCCTGCGGCTACGCTCGACAAGAACCGGAGCATGGTAGCCATGCCTTCGGCAGGCAAGCCTGTGGCTACCTGCCGCATGGCAGCAACACATGCGGCAGCCAAAGGCTGCGGTGAGCCTACGGTGTTGCGCGTAGCCTGCGGCTATTTGCAGAAGTGCGCCTCATTGTATGCTCGTCGGGTTAACAACGACCTCATTGTTTCTTAGGTAATCAGCCATTCTCGGTACATCCCGTGCAGCGAATCTGTTACTTGGGCCGCACGTTTACTCCAAAAGCCAGTAATGCACCCAACCAACAGACGATACCCATCAGGGCTTGCAAGAGCAGATAGATGAAAAACCAGACAAGTGGAAGACCCGCACCAAGGTCAATGCGCCGTATAGAAAGCGAGACCAGCTGAGAATACCGCTAGCCAAAACCCATTGGTGGCCATACGGGAAGAGCGCGAATGGAAAAAACTTCTCCAAATTGCTCCAGAGCGCTGTGTACCTGTCGGTGTCGTGGTTCACGAAGATCGCATAGCCGCTCTTTTCGGCATGAGGTCCTTCGAACCATGCCGCCGATACTATCGAACCCGGTCGAACCTGTACTCCGCTGTTCCAAAGATGCACAGCATGTTCTTTACCCGTCGTATCCACGACATGAAATTTGTCATGTTCCACGCTGTAGGAACTGCTCTCTACATAGTTCTGGTTCCCATGCACATTTGTAATCCGCTCGATGCCACTGGAACTATGAATCACCTGCCCAGTGTAACACTTTAATGAGTGCCGCACGCCGTCCGCAATCAAGAGGGTGGGGTCGTCTGGGCAAAGTTCCACAGTGCCTTTGGGCATACCGATAACCCTTTACCAAGCCAATGATCAGCAGGATACAGATAATCTGCACTATGGTCAGCGGCAAGAAAACAACCAAGATGAATTCGGTAGTCGCTTTGTGTTGCTCTTTGAACTGGTAGATCTTGTTCAGGGTGGTGTAGGTAGAATTGGAAGCAGCAGCTCGGTCTCGAGTGGAAAGCATCAATCTCAGCTTGTGTGAGGGGGACCATGCATGCACCGCACCAGCTGTCCCTGGAGCGGAGTAGCTGTCTGTCTGCAGAGCACTTGGCTGTCAACCATGCATCGTGTTTTTTCTTCCCTGTTGTTTTATTGAGTGTAGCGTTGATTTCATCGACAATTGGAACCTCTGCGCGCCATCTCAATCCGATACTGCGTTTGCACCTCGCTATAAGCGGACGCTGGAAGTTCATCTCAATCCGATGAAACCGGCTACCTCATCGAAGGTTGCCAACGCGCTCCGCTGTAAAGCTGCTGTTGAAAGGTCATCCGTGCCTTTGGTGCTGGCCAGTACAGTTGAGGATGATGGAAGATTCGACAAGATGGAGTCTCTCGTTCTTTCGGGCAGGCTGCATGACGCCGCGACGTAGAAAAGGAACACGAAGGCAGGTGGAGCGCATGATGTCAATATTACGAGGTCTGCTTAAATCCGAACTTGTAATGAGACTGCGCCTCGGCAGGGGGTCCTTGCGTGCGCGCCGCCCCCGCAGCGGTCTGTCCGTGCACTTAACGGACGACCCTGCGGTTCGCTGCTTCGCGGAGCCTCGCAGTGACAGCCGTGATCACAACCGGAACAACGCGATCTCGTCCTGCAGTTTGTCGAAGCCCTTGTCGCCGGTAACAAGAGGCATGTTCAAGTAAGCGGCTGTGGCGGCGATGATGCAATCGGGCAGCTTCAATCGCTTCTGCCGGCGGAAGTCGATGGTGTAGCGGCGCACCTCGCGCTCGGCGCCAACGATGATGCACTGAACAAGGAAGGCCCTGACGTTCCCGGCCTGCGCTTCGGTGATGAATGACACGTGGATGTCGGCGCCATCAAGGAAGTCCACCACCGGCTGCTCATCGGCGAACATCCGGATCAGGATGTTCGTGTCCACGAGGATGCGTTCACCACTCATCGCGCATGCGCCTCACCTCATCGAGGGCCCAATCGGCCATGCCGGGCACGGCACCAGCGAACTTGCGCACGTCGGGCAGCTTGCGCTTGGGCCGCTTCGGCGCCGACTTGCGCACGGTGGCTTTACGCGCGGTGCGTTTGTTCGTGAGCTTGCCCATGGTGCGACGAAGTTAGGAGCGCTGTTTGACCTTGGAGCAGTTCGATCATGCCTCCAGGTCCTTACGCAGGTCAGCCACCTTGCCCTTGCGCACCTTGTTCGCTTTCAAATTGCGGGTGGCCGTCTTCACGCGCGTTGGGAGGTCATCAATCACTGCTCTTGCTGCCCCTCGTTCATGCTTCTTCGTTCGCATGGCATTGAGCGCGCGGGCACGCAGCTGTTGCGGTGAATAGGTCCTTGCCTTTCCCGATGTGTACTCCTCGAAGCCACGGTCAAGTTCTTCTTTCTGCGCCGCGGTCAGTTTGAAATGCCGAGTTGGGTTCAGCAGACGATCAACGAGCTGCAATTCGTCCATGTTCTCCGACTGAAGGATCTGCTTGGCGAGTTCCACTTTCAGTTCGTTGAGCTGCATGACCGATGGCCTTTGACAAAAAGTACATGGTCGGCTGGCTTGTGCCCATGCACCTGTAGCCCCTACTTCCCCGCCTCCAGCTTGAACGCGATCGGCAAGGTCATCTGCGCATCCACCGCTTTGCCATCGGAGGTCGCGGGCTTCCAGTTCGGCATGCCCTTCACCACGCGCAGCGCCTCGGCATCGATGTCGGCGTGCACGCCGCGCTTGATGCTGGCATCGGCGATGGCGCCATTCGCCTTCACCGTGAAGACCACATACACGGTGCCTTCGGCCTTGTCGGTTCTAGCCTGCTCCGGATAGCGGATGTTGGCGCCGAGGTGCTTGTAAAGCGCTTCTGTTCCGCCAGGGAATTCCGGCTGCTGTTCGATGCCGGGGAAGACACGCGCAGGGGCCGCATGTTCTGGCTGTGAAACGGGAGCGATACGCCACGATGCGAGGCCGATGGGCCAATGCGAGCGCGGGCAGGGGCGAGGATGAGTTTGCGACGTGCGAGACGGGCGGGACGTTTGTTCTGCAGCATGATGATGCGTTGTTTGAGGTTTGACGTCGAGAAGGTGTGAAGCAGCGTTTGCGGCGAGACGTTCAGTGTTGCGGCCAGAAGAAGGGCCGGGTACTGATCGTGCTGGTGCTGCGCTACGGCATCGGCCGCATGTTCATGCACGAGCCGCAGTTCGCGAAGTGCGAAGCGCCAGATCGGATTCGTCCAGCAGAGCGCTGCGAAGGCCTCGTACACGATCACGTCGAGCGAGTGCCATTGCGCGGCATGAGCCTGCTCGTGAGCAAGCATCGCTTCGCGGTCGGCGGCAGTCGCGGTGGCGGGTACGCGCACCAGCTGAAAGAAAGAAGCGGCTGGTCCTTGCGCGCTTCGGATGGAGCGTGCGGCACCAACGGCACGATAGAGCAGCAACGCCAACAAGACAGCAGAGACCGCGAGATGCGCTTGCAACAGCCAAGAGATGGAGGTGCCGACACTTGCCGTCGCGTTCGATTCAAAACCCATTGCAGGCAGTTCCACCTGCATCATTGGAACCGCTTGCGTTGCAAACGGGATCAGCGGGATGAGCAGGCTGGCCACCGGTGCGAGCAGCAGCCATGCACGCCGGGCGTTGAACCAGGTCTCGCGGCGCAGCGCCAGCAGGTACACGCCATAGAGCGCAATGAAGACCAGGTTGACCTTGATGTAATAGGCGATGGCTTCCATGTCAGGTCTTGTTCTTCTGGTCCTTGATCAGCGTGAGCAGTCCCGTCGAGCTCGGCAGTGTCCAATTCTTCTTTAGCGATGAAGGCCGAGAGCAGCGCGCTCGCCGAACTGCCGAAGTAGTCCTTCACCAAGCGGCGCATGCTGCGATCGCCATAGGCGGCCTTGCTCACCTTGGCGTGGTACTGGTGGCTGCGACCGAAAGCGGTGTGCCCCACGAAGCCCTTCTCTTCGAGGATGCGCACGATGGTGCTCACGGTGGTCACTGCCGGGCGCGGCTTGGGCATGGCGGCCACCAGGTCCTTCACGAAGGAAGGGCCGAGCTTCCACAAGGCTTGCATCACTTGCTCCTCGGCGCGCGTCAATCGTTCCATGGGCACAATTGTAACTAGTTTCTTAGTTGTTCGGCCAAAGTATTAGTTGAAAGTGTCGGATGGTTCGAGGAGCGGCAGATGCTGGCAGGGGATAGGCGGCGATGGCGCGGGCCACCGTAGCGGCTGCCGCCTATGTTTGGCCAAACGGAACAATATGAAGCATCTCGGTGCTTTCCTCTTGATATCCCTCACTGCGCAACTGGTGGTCGCGCAGAACCCAGTGGGTGTATCGCTTGTGCCATGGGCCGAGAACGTGGGCAGCGTGACCGACATCGCCGTGAATGGCGATGGCCGATTGTACGTAGCGAGCCAGAACGGCATCGTGCGCATCGTGGCCGAAAGCATGCAGGTGCTTCCGACGCCCTTCCTCGACATCTCATCCATCACGCTGAACAATTCGGAGCAAGGTCTCCTGGGCCTCGCTTTCGATCCGGCCTATGCGGAGAACGGCAGGTTCTATGCCTTCTACGTTCACAATGGGAGCGGATCGCAAGGCCGCATCTCGCGATTCCAGGTAAGCGCCGATCCGGATATCGCCTTGGCTGCGAGCGAGACCATCCTGTACACGGTGCCTTGGGGCAGCGGACCCTTCCATAAAGGCGGCGATCTCGAATTCGGCCCCGACGGCATGCTGTACATCTCCACCGGCGACGGCTTCCTTGCGAGCAACGCGCAGAACCTAGGCAACAAGCACGGCAAGATCCTGCGCATCGATGTGAGCGGCGCCACCTTCGCGATACCGCCAGACAACCCATTCGTGAATGCCGGCCCTGATACGCTGCCGGAGATCTTCGCCACAGGCTTGCGCAATCCGTTCCGGATCGGATTCGACAGCGGCAACGGCGACCTGTGGATCGGCGATGTCGGCCAGGCCAACTGGGAGGAACTGGACCGCATAGCGGCTGGCGACAACAGTGGCCCCAACTTCGGTTGGCCGTGCTACGAAGGCAGCAGCGCGTACGACCTCACCGGGTGCGCCGCGCCGAATGCCTACACGGCGCCTGTTATCGCTCTCTCGCACGCATCAAGCGGAGGAAACTTCTGCTCGGTGATGACTGGCCGGGTGTACCATGGCGCGCAGTGGCCGCACTTCGCCGATCGATTCTTCTACACCGATTATTGCAACGCTGACATCTACAACCTGAGATCCGATGGTTTGGGCGGCTACATCAACGAGTTGTCGCTCGACACCTTGATGTCCGGCAACACATGCATCGTGGAGGACGATGCGGGCGAGCTCTTCCTGGGCAATCGCAGCCAAGGCAAGATCTTCCGCATCATTGATCGCTGCCCGATGGATGCGCCCGTGATCGAGCAGGATGGCAACTTGCTCTTTACCACGAGCACGGGCTCGTTGCAGTGGTATTTCAACGGTTCTGTTTCGCCCGGAGAGACCGGACCTGAATATGAGCCGATCGGGGCTGGCATGGTGCATCTGACCGCCGATCATGGCAACGGCTGCTTGCTCACCAGTGAGGCCTTCCAATTCATTCCAACAATCGTGTCCGCCACAGGCAACGATATGGGCCTCGAAGTGAAGCCGAATCCAGCTTCCGAGAATCTGACCATCAGCCTCTCGCGACAATGCCTGGGCTGCTCCGTGCAAGTGATCGGCCCGCTCGGGCAGTTGATCGCGGAAGAGCGGATGAGCGGAACGCCCATCGCGGTCCTGGATATTTCGGCATGGGCCGATGGGCTCTATGCCATAAGGCTCTTCCAGAATGGCGGCAGCGGTGAAGAGAGGATCGCTATCAGGCAAGTGGCAGTGATCCGGTGAGCGTTTCGTGCATTACGAGCTTGGGTGATAAGCCTCGTCGGCTGACCATCATCCTGTACTGCTTGCCAGCCGAACCGCATATTTGCGCCCGCGACGCTGAAGGTTTCCAGAGCGCTCGCACCACGTCATGAGCAACCAAGAAGACCGTCTGAAGACGTTGATCGGCCATGCCAAGGAGTATGGCTTCGTGTTCCCCAGCAGCGAGATCTATGATGGCCTGAGCGCCACCTACGATTACGGCCCGTACGGCGCCGAGCTGAAGAACAACATCCGGCAGTACTGGTGGGCCGCCATGACGAAGCTCAACGAGAATATCGTGGGCATCGACGCGGCGATCTTCATGCACCC
Organism: Flavobacteriales bacterium; assembly: GCA_016713865.1. Lineage (GTDB taxonomy): Bacteria > Bacteroidota > Bacteroidia > Flavobacteriales_F > PHOS-HE28 > PHOS-HE28. Next base: position 14,393 of record JADJOG010000021.1, read on the forward strand.
CACTACCTGGAAGGCCAGCGGCCACGTGGATGCCTTCAACGATCCGCTGATCGACAACAAGGACAGCAAGAAGCGCTACCGCGCCGACGTGCTCCTGGAAGAACACATGGCCAAGTACGCCGACAAGATCGAGAAGGAGGTGGAGAAGGGGAAGAAGAAGTTCGGCGATGCCTTCGATGAAGCGCAGTTCCGCGCCACCAACCCAAACGTGAAGCGCTCACAGGATCGCATCGATGCGGTGGAAGGACGGATGAAGGCGGCGCTCGAAGCGAACGACCTCGAAGCGATCCGCCAGCTCATCATGGACGAGGAGATCAAGTGTCCGATCAGCGGCACGGGCAACTGGACCGACGTGCGCCAGTTCAACCTGATGTTCGCCACTGAGCTGGGCAGCGTGAGCGGCGAGAGCAGCACCATCTACCTGCGACCAGAAACAGCGCAAGGCATCTTCGTGAACTTCCTGAACGTGCAGAAGAGCGCGCGCATGAAGATCCCCTTCGGCATCGCGCAAACGGGAAAAGCCTTCCGCAACGAGATCGTCGCGCGGCAATTCATCTTCCGCATGCGCGAGTTCGAGCAGATGGAGATGCAGTTCTTCGTGAAGCCCGGAACCGAGATGGAGTGGTACAACGCGTGGAAGGAGAAGCGCATCGCGTGGCATCGCGCGCTGGGCCTGCCCACGGAGAGCTACCGCTTCCACGACCACATCAAGTTGGCGCACTACGCCAATGCGGCCTGCGACATCGAGTTCAAGTTCCCCATGGGCTTCAAGGAGCTCGAGGGATCCACAGCCGCACCGACTTCGACCTGGCCAACCACGAGAAGCATAGCGGCCGCAAGCTCACCTACTTCGATCCCGAGGCCAACGAGAGCTACGTGCCCTATGTGGTGGAGACGAGCATCGGCCTCGACCGCATGTTCCTCGCGATCCTCAGCGCGGCTTACGATGAAGAGAAGCTCGAAGGCGGCGAAGAGCGCGTGGTGCTGCGCATCCCGGCGCCGCTCGCTCCAGTGAAAGTGGCCGTGCTGCCGTTGATCAAGAAAGATGGCCTGCCCGAGAAGGCGCGCGCGATCATCGACGGCCTGAAGCTCTCGCACAATTGCCAGTACGACGAGAAGGACAGCATCGGCAAGCGCTACCGCCGCCAGGACGCCATCGGCACGCCGTACTGCATCACCGTTGACCACCAATCGCTGGAAGACGGCATGGTGACGATCCGCGAACGCGATAGCATGAAGCAGGAGCGCGTGGCCATCAGTGACGTGGAGCGCATCGTGAGCGAGAAGGTGGATATGAAGGGGCTGCTGAGGCGACTATGAGCAACCAGTAACTTCCGGCTTCGAGGTCCGTCCCACGACGGCCCTTGTTCATTTGTGCCATGCGCATCTTCCTATCCGCACTTACGGCCACATTCGCCTGCTCCCTGTTCGCTCAGAGCGGCATCGTGGCGAACATCGATCTCCGTGATCAAGAGAACGATCGGTTAAAGGTGGAACTGGTGGTTCCACCGTTCGCTGATGCACCGTTGTACTTCGCGCTGCCGCGCATCGTGCCAGGCATTTATGGCGCCATGGACCACGGTCGCTTGGCGGGAACAGTGGAGGCCTTCGACGGTGATGGCAACCCGCTGCCGATCGAACGTGTGGACGTCGGGCGGTGGCGGATCCCCGAACCACATGGCCTGAAGCGCATCACCTACACCGTGGATGATGGATGGGAGGAGTTCGACATCCGCTTCACCATGGGCAACTACCGCTCATCAGAAGGCACCATGAGGCCCAGCGCGACGGTGCTCAACCACAACACGGTACTGGGCTATTTCGAGGATCACGAAGAACTGCCGTACACGCTCCACTTGAACAAACCCGCCACGCACTATGCGGCCACGAGCCTCCCGCGCACTGCGGAAACAAGTGAGACCATCACCTTCCAGGCGAAGAGCTACCGCCACCTCGTGGACAATCCGATGATGATCGCACCACCCGACACGGCGCACATCCGATTGCCGGACATCGACGTGCTCGTTGCCTGCCACAGCACCACAGGCAAGGCCATCGCGCACGACATCGCGAAGCACATCAGGCCCCTGCTCGCCGACCAGCGCGCATACCTCGGCGGCACCTTGCCGGTGAAGGAGTACACCTTCCTCATCTACCACAACCCAAGCGACCGCGAAGGCAGCAGCATGGGCGATGGGCTGGAGCATTCCGCCTCCACGCTGATCCTGCTCTGCATGCCGTTGGATGCCGAAGCGATCGCGCGCAACGTTTACGGCATAGCGAGCCACGAATTCTTCCACACGCTCCTTCCGCTAAGCGTCCACAGCGAGGAAATCGCACACTACGACTTCCGTGCGCCGCGCTTGAGCCGCCACCTCTGGCTCTACGAAGGCATGACCGAGTACTTCGCCATGCACATGCCGGTAAAGCAAGGGCGGCAATCGCTGGAGGAGTTCATGGAGACAGTGAGCGGGAAGATCCAGCAGATGCGCAAGTTCCCGGACGACATCGCCCTCACCACGTTGAGCCAGCAGGCCATGGAACGGCAGGACCAGTATGTACAACTTCTACCTCAAGGGCACGCTCTTCTGCATGGGCCTCGACCTGATGCTGCGCGAGCGATCGAAGGGCAACTACGGCGTGCAAGAATTGGTGCGCGACCTGACGCGCGAGTATGGTCCCGGCAAACCATTCAAGGATGAAGAACTGTTCAGTACCATCGCGCGTCTGACCGGCCCTGAAGTGGGCGAGTTCCTGCGGCGGCACTTGGAAGAACCGAGCGTGCTGCCTGTTGGCGAGTGGCTTCAGAAGGCAGGGCTTGCCATCGACCCGAACGGGAAAGTCATCGGCATTGCCAAACCCCGAACTGAGCAGCGCCGATTGCGCAAGTGGTGGGTCGGGAGGTAGAACAATGAACGGTCCATCTATCTTCGCCGCCCCTTCACCCACCCAGGTGGCGGAATTGGTAGACGCGCTGGTCTCAAACACCAGTGACCCTTAAAGTCATGCGGGTTCGATTCCCGCCCTGGGTACGAATCGGCCCATGTGCTCATGCGAGCATGCCGTGTCAGACCAAGACCTCCAGCGCTGCAAGCGCACATGAGCAGATGGCCGCATGGGCACATGCCACTGAGCGGATGCAGCAGAACGAGCTGGTTTATACCGACCCCGCGAAACAAGCCCGCTACGACCATGCCTACATGCGCATGGCGCTGGAGTGGTCGAGGCTGAGCCACTGCACCCGCAAAAAGGTGGGCGCCCTGATCGTGAAGGAGGGCATGATCATCAGCGATGGCTACAACGGCACGCCCACCGGTTTCCCGAATGATTGCGAGGATCCACAAGGCCTCACCCTCTGGTACGTGCTGCATGCCGAGGCCAATGCCATCATGAAAGTGGCCCGCAGCACCAACAATGCGCGCGGCGCAACGTTGTATCTCACCCATTCGCCGTGCAAGGAGTGCAGCAAACTCATCCTTCAGGCAGGCATCAAGCGGCTCGTGTACATGGACGCCTACAAGGACCCTAGCGGATTGGACCTGCTCGATAAGGGCGGCTTGCTGATAACCCAGCTCACTCCTGCCGAATGAATCCGCAGCGCCACCCGATATCGCCCTACGTGCCGCTGCTGCTCTCGCTGGCGCTGGTAGCCGGCCTCTTCATCGGCCGCAACATGGGCACATCGTCCGGCGGCCCGCTCAACCTGTTCCAGCTGCGACAGCCCGGAGCCGCTGAGAAGCTCGGCCAAGTGATGGACCTGATCGACCGCCAATACGTGGATACGGTGGAGAAGGAAGCGCTGGTGGAAGATGTCCTGCAAGAGATGCTGCAACGCCTCGACCCGCACAGCTACTACATCAGCGCTGCCGAATTGCAAGCCGCGAACGAACCTTTGGAAGGCAGCTTCGATGGGATCGGCGTTGAATTCGCGATCCAGCGTGATACCGTGGTGGTAGTGAACCCGATTGACGGTGGTCCGAGCGCGCAGGTAGGCATTCGCGCCGGCGACCGGCTCTTAATGGCCGATACGGTGCGCTTGGCTGGCGTGGGCATCACCAACGATGGGGTGATGAAGCGGCTGCGAGGCCCCAAAGGCAGCAAGGTCATCGTGCAAGTAGGCCGACGCGATAAGAAAGAGCCGGTGGCGATCACCATCACACGCGGAGCCATACCGATCAACAGCGTGGCTGCTGCGCTGCTGCGGCCCGATGGCACGGGCTACATCAAGCTCAGCCGCTTCGCCAGGAACACGCACACAGAATTCCTAGCCGCAGCCGATGGCATGCGCGCTCAAGGCATGCAGCGGTTGGTGCTCGACCTCCGCGGCAATGGCGGCGGTTACTTGAACGCCGCCATCGACCTGGCCGATGAATTCCTTTCCGATGGTCGCGTGATCGTGTACACGCAAGGGCGCAAATCGCCGCGCAGCGAAAAAGTGGCCACCGCGCGCGGCAGCTACGAGACGATCCCCCTGGCCGTATTGATCGACGAGGGCTCTGCGAGCGCGAGCGAGATCATTGCTGGAGCCCTTCAGGACAACGACCGCGCTCAAGTGGTCGGCAGACGCTCCTTCGGCAAAGGACTGGTGCAGGAGCAGGTCGACCTTCCGGATCACAGTGCCGTGCGCATCACAACTGCGCGCTACTACACCGCCAGCGGACGAAGCATACAGAAGCCTTATGGGAAGAACGTTGACTACGATAATGACTACGCCCATCGCAGCGCGCATGGCGAGCTTTATTCAGCAGACAGCGTGAAGCTCGATTCGAGCCAAGTGTATCGGACCGTTGGCGGACGTGTCGTTTTCGGAGGCGGGGGTGTGATGCCAGACATCTTCGTGCCCGCCGACACGGCCGAGGGCTCGCAATTCCTTTCTGACCTGTTCTTCAGCGGAACATTGAACCAGTTCACATTCGACGTTGCCGACCGCGAAAGGCAGAAGCTCGCCTCATATGGAAGTGCTTCGGTATTCAAAACGAGGTATACCGGAACCGAAAGCCTCATCGAAGGGCTTCGGCGCGAGGCGAAGGCCCAAGGAATCAAGGAAAGGCCGGGGGACCTTGAGCGCTCCAAGAGGCAAATCGCCAATCGCATCAAGGCTGGGGTTGCCCGGAACATCTGGGGCGATGCCGGCTTCTACGAGATCATGCTCGACGCGGACAGCACCTTTATTCGCGCCACTTCCGCGCTTTCGGCGCCCGGTGCAGTGGGTCAGAAATGAACAAGGGGCCTTGAGGGCCCCCTGTCCACTTCAAGCACTAAGGCTTACTTCTTCTTGCCTTTCATCGCTTCGGCAGCAGCAGCTTCAGCAGCGGCAATGCTGTCGGCGATGGCTGCAGCCTTGGCTTCTGCAGCTGCAGCAGCAGCGGCAGCCTCCTCAGCCATGCGGATGCTATCCGCACGAAGAACTGCCGCGATGCTATCGGCAACGGCCTTGGCCTTTGCCTCAATCTCAGCTTGCGACGGGCCGCAAGCCACCACGAAGGCAGCCATGCCGGCCAAAAGGGCGAACTTCTTGAACATGTACGTGTTACGGTTGGTGAAAGTGGCCGCAAATGTATCTGCGTTATTGATCCGCCAAAATCGGCAGTCGGAATTCAGGTGAATACATTCGGCCCGTCGACGGACACTCGACAATAACCTACAAGCAATGCCCCATCAACTTCCCGCTCTCCCCTACGCCACCAATGCCTTGGAGCCGCACATCGATGCGCGAACCATGGAAATCCATCACGGCAAGCACCATCAGGCCTATGTGACCAACCTGAACAAGGCCATCGAGGGAACCCCTCTGGACGGCCTTTCCATCGATGCGCTCATGGCGGGCTTGGACATGACCAATATGGCAGTGCGGAACAATGGCGGCGGGCATTACAACCACAGCCTGTTCTGGAGCGTGATGGCCCCCAACGCTGGTGGCGCGCCGGGTGGCGATCTGGCTGAAGCGATTGCCCGTGATTTCGGCTCTTTCGAAGCGTTCAAGGAGAAATTCGCCGCTGCTGGCGCAACCCGCTTCGGCAGCGGCTGGGCTTGGTTGTGCGTGCACAAGGGCGGCAAACTGGAGGTTTGCTCAACCCCCAATCAGGACAACCCGTTGATGCCCAATACCGGCTGCGGCGGCGCGCCTATCCTTGGGCTGGATGTATGGGAGCACGCCTATTACCTCAACTACCAGAACCGCCGACCCGATTACATCAGCGCATTCTGGAACGTTGTGAACTGGGCTGAAGTGGCTCGTCGCTACGATTCGAATCGCTGATTCTGAGCCTTGAAGGTCGCTCTTGCAGTTGCATTGCTGCTTTTCTTCGGGGGACAGGCCCGGGCAGGCGGTCCATGGAAGGAGGGCGACCTGGATTTGGACTCTTTGCTCACAGCTCCGATTAATGCTTCAGAAGCTCGCCCGCAGGAGAACAAACGGGGTGTAGCCATCGCATTAGCCGTGCTTCTCGGCCCCTTTGGCGCGCACCGGCTCTATATGGGCACAACACCGGTGGTGGCGGCAGCCTACGGGCTCACCTTCGGCGGCTTCGGCGTGCTTGTGCTGATCGACCTGGTGAGCCTGATCACAACAAAGGACTTGGAGCGATATGAGGATTGCCCCAAGGTGATCATGTGGGCTGGTGATGGGAGGCCTACTCCACCGTGACGCTCTTGGCCAGGTTCCGCGGTTGATCCACGTTGCAGCCGCGCATCACAGCAATGTGATAGCTGAGAAGCTGCATGGGTATCACGCTCAGCAACGGCACCAGCTGATCGGCGATATCGGGTATCTCGATGCAGTGATCGGCCATATCCTTGACGACGCGATCACCCTCGGTCACAATGGCGATCACCTTGCCTTTGCGCGCCTTCACCTCTTGGATGTTGCTAACCACCTTCTCGTAACTGGCGCCTTTGGTGGCAATCACAAAGACGGGCATCGCTTCATCGATGAGCGCGATGGGGCCATGCTTCATCTCTGCAGCCGGATAGCCCTCGGCATGGATGTAACTGATCTCTTTCAGTTTGAGCGCTCCTTCCAAAGCAACAGGGAAGCTGTAACCACGACCGAGATAGAGCGCGTTGGTTGCGTTCTTGTAGATGTCGGCTATGTACTTGATCTGGGGTTCCGAGGCTAGCACGCGCTGCACCTTATCAGGCACCCCATCCAGTTCGTTCACAAGACGGTGGAACGCGCTGCCGGTGAGCATGCCACGCTTCTGCCCTATCATCATGGCCATCAAGGTGAGCACGGTCACTTGCGCGGTGAACGCCTTGGTACTGGCCACACCGATCTCCGGGCCGGCATGGGTATATGACCCGGCGTGCGTGACCCGAGCGATGCTGCTGCCCACGACATTGCAGATTCCAATGATGGTGGCACCTCGGCTCTTCGCCAGTTCGATGGCGGCAAGCGTGTCGGCCGTTTCGCCGCTTTGGCTGATCGCGATAACGATGTCGTCCTCGTTGACGATCGGGTTCCGATAACGGAACTCGCTGGCGTACTCCACCTCGACCGGTATCCGGGCCAGGTCCTCAAGCAGGTATTCACCCACCAGGCCCGCGTGCCAGCTAGTCCCGCAACCTACGATGAGGATTCGCTTGGCTTGAATGAATCGCTGCTCATAATCCTTTATCCCGCCTAATACCACTTCGCCCTTTGCCGGATTCAAGCGGCCGCGCAGGCAATCCCTGATGCTCCTGTTCTGCTCCTAGATCTCCCTGAGCATGAAATGATCATAGCCGCCTTTCTCCAATGCCTCGAGGTGCATCTCGAGCTCATGGATGAAGGGGGTCTTCTCCTGGTTCTTCATGGTGCGCAGCCGAAGACCGCTACGCCTGTTGATGATCGCGATCTCGCCATCCTCCATGTACACCACATTGCGCGTGTGCTCCACGATCGGCGTGGCATCGCTTGCCAGGAAATACTCGCCTTCCGATTCGCCGATTCCGATCACCAATGGTGAGCTGCGACGGGCAGCAACCATGGTGTCGGGGTCCTTTCGGTCAATCACTACGATGGCGTATGCCCCGACCACGTTCGTCAATGCAAGCCGGACCGCTTCACCGAGTTCAACACCTTCAGCTCGCTGGATGTCGTCGATCAAATGCACGAGCACCTCCGTGTCCGTATCGCTGCGGAACACATGCCCGCGTTGAAGTAGCTCCTCCTTGATCGGCGCGTAGTTCTCAATGATTCCATTATGGATCAACGCCAGGTCGCCGCTGGTGGCCTGATGCGGGTGGGCATTCACATCGTTAGGCGGCCCGTGGGTGGCCCAGCGCGTATGGCCAATCCCCAAGGTACCCGTGGCCGGATGCCCATTCACATGAGCCTCGAGATCGCTCACCTTGCCTTGGCATTTATGAATGCGAAGCACGTCGCCATCGATCAGGGCGACCCCGGCGCTATCATAGCCGCGGTATTCCAATCGCCGCAATCCGCTGATCAAGATGGGATAGGCTTGCTTGCTTCCGAGGTAGCCGACGATCCCGCACATGGCAGTTCAGTATGTGGTGAATGTAAGTCTGAGCCTCATCGGGCTTCCCATCGCCGCCGGACCAGCAAGAACGGCTCGGTTGGCCGAAACACCGCTTCCACTGACAACCATGGTGAATCCCGTGTTGGGATACTCGCCAGTGAGCACCCCTTGCACGTATCGTGTGATGTTGAAGCGGTAGCCGCGCTCATCGATCCGGTACCTGCCATCGATGGCACCAATCCCATTCAATTGGTCCGGCAGGAAGACATCGGTGCCTGATGCATTCTTCCGAAAAAGGATGATCTGCGCAGGGGGCGTGTAAGCAGGATAAGTGCTGCCGCTCACCGGCACGATCAATTCGGCCTTTGAGAGTATGCGGTTGCCAGCGGCCAAGGCCTCGATTCCGGGCAGTCGCACAGCGGTACGGAGCCCGCCAAGCGCTTGCACATGAACCGTTGCGGAGGGGTTGATTGTATCGGCCAGCGCCGTGGCCAAGCTTGGGTCCGTGGCCAAGGCAAGGTCATGCTGAACCGTTGTGTACCGGACGCAGTTGGAGTTGATCACGAAATCGACGCGCTCCTGAGTATTGGAGCCCGCGGTGTTCCGGTAGTACAGGGTTGCCTTGGATGCTGTGGAGAGCAGGTCGAAGATGAAAACACCTCCTTGGTTCGGCAATAGGCCTTCAGGATCAACCTTCACGTAAAGTCCCTTGAAAAAAGCCAGGAACGCGTCGTTGCTGGAGAATGCCGTTTGCCCGAATTGCGCGAGCAGCCGCTGAGCAAGGCCATTTGAGAGCCTGATCCGCAATTGCGGCGGCTGTGTCACACCATCAATGGTAACCGGCACGCCCGGCATTGGCTTGATGCGGCCACCGCGATTCTGAACAAGGTCCTCACCCGTGATCGCGGGCCTCGAATAGACGTAGTAGAATGTATCCAAGGAGAGCGCTTCGTCCAATTCAAATGCATGGAACACTTGCGCATCAAGATTGCCGTAACCGAAGTTGGCGCCGTCGTATGCCAAGGTCAGCACAAGGCTATCGGCCTCCAGGTCCACAGGATTAATACCCAAGCCAATGTTGTTCGAGGGCAGCCGCAATTGCGCTACCAGCCCGGCATCGACGAGACCGAACTGCGGGTCGAGATAGGCGCCAAGCAGCTGTTTCGAGAGGCCACTGGTGCGCACCGATGTGTCGCGTATGGTGAACTCCTTGTCGAAGCCTTCCATCGCCAGCTTCTTCGCCAGATCCTTGTCCAGCGCCTCGGCTTTCTGGTCGTACACGCTCATCACGAGCTTCGCGTTCTCGAAGTGCGGGTCGTCGGAGAAGTAGTGCTTGATGTAGAGCGGGACAAGCGCCGTCATCCAGCCATGGCAGTGAATCACATCGGGCACCCAGCCAAGCTTCCGAACTGTTTCCAGAACGCCCCGGCCGAAGAAGAGCGCACGTTCATCGTTATCCGGATAGAATTCGCCATCGAGGTCGTGCGAGTCCGACTTGCGCTTGAAGTACTCGTCGTTGTCAATGAAGTACACCTGCATGCGCGCGCCGGGCACGCTCGCGACCTTGCTCAGCAGTGCGTGGTCCGTATCGTTGATGATCAGGTTCATCCCGCTCAAGCGGATGACCTCGTGCAATTGATGCCGACGCTCATTGATGCAGCCCCATTTGGGCATGAAAACCCGAATCTCATTCCCCCGATCCAGAATGCCCTGCGGCAACTGGCGCGTCACTTTGGCCATCTCTTCGGGAACGTCCATGAAGGGCGAAATGGACTGCGAGATGGTCAGGACCTTCGTGTTCTTCAAGCTCATGCGTGGGAAGGGGATCGGGACCGCAAAAATATAGACTTTCGGGGCGGTCTTCAACGCTGGAGCATCACCAAATCAGTTCAAATCCCTGTATTGATGGACATTATCCGGAACACGAACGCCATCTCGGAGTGGGGTGCTTCACGCAGGCGTCAAGGCTCCACCATCGGGTTCGTGCCAACCATGGGCGCCTTGCATCAAGGTCATCTGGACCTCATTCGCCAAGCCAAAAGCGACGGGCACTCAGTGGTTTGCAGCATTTTCGTCAATCCGCTTCAGTTCAACGACCCGAACGATTTGGCGAATTATCCGGTACGCATCGAGGAGGACCGGAGGCTCTTGGAAAAGGTTGGATGCGATGCGCTTTTCTTGCCCGAAAGGGAGAATTTATTCAAAGGGTTCGAGCCGGAACGTTTTGACTTGGGCAGTCTCGATGAGTTCTGGGAGGGCCCCATTAGGCCGGGTCATTTCCAAGGAGTTGTTAACGTGGTGCAACGGCTTTTCAGCTTTGTGAGGCCCGACAAGGCCTACTTCGGGGAAAAGGACCGTCAGCAGCTCACAATCATCCAGTGGGTAGCCAAGCAACGGCGCTGGCCGGAGTCTATCATACCATGCCCAACAGTCCGTGAAAACGACGGCTTAGCATTGAGTTCCAGGAACTTGAGACTAAATCAACTCGAGCGCGATGCCGCACCGGTCCTATTCCAAGCACTAACAACCATTGCGAACAACGCCTTCGACACACCAGTCGCAGTCTGTTTGGCGATGGGAAGGTCAATCATGGAAAAGGAGCCACTGACGAGTTTGGAATATCTAGGGATTGCTCATCCCGAAACACTCGAGCCTCTGAGGGCTTGGCCCTCATCAGTCGGGGCGATCGCGCTCATTGCAGCCCGATTAGGCTCGGTACGGCTCATTGATAACCTATTCCTGTCCAATCCGAGGGCCTAGCTTTGCCGCCCCTTTGCCGGGCCATAGCCTTACGGGGGAATCCGCATGACCATTGAAGTGCTTCGTGCCAAGCTGCATCGGGTGCGCATCACCGTAGCCGATGTGAACTACATCGGCAGCATCACCATCGATGAGGACCTGCTCGATGCGGTTGGTTTCATCGAAGGGGAAAAGGTGCAGGTGCTCAACGTCAATAATGGTGAGCGCCTCGAAACGTATGTGATCAAGGGCGAGCGCGGCAGCGGGGCCGTGTGCCTCAATGGTCCGGCCGCGCTGAAAGCAAGTGTTGGCGATGTGGTGATCGTGGTGGCCTATGCGCGCATGACCTTGGAAGAAGCGCGTGCATTCAGGCCAGTTGTGATCTTCCCGGACGAGCGGACCAACCGCTTGAGGCCGTGAAACGGTTCCTGATCGGCACATTGAAGCTGGGCATACCGCTGGCCATCGGCATCTGGTTGATCCACAAGCAATACACCGACCTCAGCCCTGCCCAGCGCTCGGAACTCTTCGCAGCAATCGGCCAGGCCAACATCCCCTTGCTCCTGCTCTCCATGTGCGTGGGATGGGTGGCGCATGTAAGCCGTGGTTGGCGATGGCGCTATCTGCTCGAACCGATCGGCCATAAACCGGGCTTCTGGAACTGCTACCATGCCGTCATGGTCGGCTATTTCATGAACATGTTCATTCCGCGCGCTGGTGAGGCCAGTAGGGCGGCAGTCCTGTACCGAACCGAGCGCGTGCCATTCGAAAAGGGATTCGGAACCGTTATGGGCGAGCGCGTGGTGGACAGCGTTATCCTGTTGGGCTTCGCGGCCGCAGCAGTTGCATTGCAATTGGACAAGCTCGATCTCTTCCGAGCACAGATCGCACGGTTTCGCGCTGAGCAAGGGGTAGCCGATGAAACAAGCGGGATTCCATGGGGCTGGCTGATTCTTGCCACGATGGTCATCGGCGCCTTGGCGATTGGCTATGTGATGGTCTCTCGCCCCGTGCTTCGGGCACGCATCATGGATAGCCTGCGCGGATTCTTCCAAGGCTTGCAGGCTGTGCTGCGCACGCCCAAGAAAGGCTTGTTCCTGCTTCACACGCTGCTGATCTGGGCGTGCTACTTGGGCATGTTCCAGGTCGGGTTCTATTGCCTGCCAGGCATGGGCGAGGTGCCTTTCCCGGCTATCGTGGCGGGTTTCGTGGCTGGCGGGATCAGCATCGTGCTCGTGCAAGGGGGCATCGGTGTGTACCCAGCATTCGGAACGCTGATTGTTGGCGTTTATATGGCGCCACCGGAAGGCGGAGGCCTCCTGCGCCCCGATGCCTTAGCCATGGGCTGGCTGTTATGGGCCGCGCAAACCGTCATGCTCATCGGCCTCGGTGGGCTCTCGCTACTTTTGACAGCCTTCCGGAAACAACCAGCCCCATGAGCACCGCAATTGCAGCTCCCGTTATTGACCGTCGCGTGGTTGACCTAGTTCACCTCCAGCGACTGTGCAACATCTGGCGCATGAAGGGCGACCGCATCGTATTCACCAACGGCTGCTTTGACATCCTGCACCGCGGGCATGTGGAGTACCTGCAGGAAGCCGCAGCGCTCGGCGACCGGCTCGTGATCGGCGTGAACAGCGATGCCAGCGTGCGCCGCCAAGGCAAAGGCCCCGAGCGCCCATTGAATGATGAGCAGAGCCGCGCCAAGGTGCTTGCTGCTTTGCGGCTGGTCGATGCCGTGATCATCTTCGATGAGGACACGCCGCTTGATCTGATCAAGGCCATCACCCCCGATGTGCTCGCCAAGGGCGGCGACTGGACCGAGGACCGGATCGTGGGCGCGGACGTGGTGAAAGCCGCCGGTGGCGAGGCGCGTAGCCTGAAGCTCGTGGAGGGCTTCTCCACCACTTCGCTGGTGGAACGCATCCGCCGTGGCTAAGGTCCGCTCCCACTTCGTTTGCCAGAGCTGCGGCGCTAGCCACACGCAATGGCTTGGCCAATGCAGCCAATGCAAGCAATGGAACACCTTGGTTGACGAAGTGCTCGACCGCGTGGAAGAGAAGCGCGGCTCGCCAGCGAGCGTGAAGAGCCGCCAGCCCAAGCCCATCGCCATCGATGAGATTCCCGCGCAGGATGGGCCGCGCACACCGCTAAGCGATCATGAACTCTCGCGTGTGCTGGGCGGAGGCATCGTGCCCGGCAGCATCACGCTCATCGGCGGCGAGCCGGGCATCGGTAAAAGCACCTTGCTGCTGCAAACGGCACTGCGCAATCCGCATCTGCGCGTGCTCTATGTCTCAGGCGAAGAGAGCGAGCACCAGGTGAAGATGCGCGCCGAGCGACTCAACCAGGAGTATGGCGCCGCAAGCACGAGCGCCAACTGCTACGTGCTTACCGAGACCAACACGCAGAGCATCTTCAAGCACATCGAAGCCTTGAAGCCCGGCTTGGTTGTAATTGATAGCATACAAACGCTGCACACCGCTGCGCTCGATGCCAGCCCCGGCAGCGTGGGCCAGGTGCGCGAGTGCGCCGCCGAGCTCATGCGTTTCGCGAAAGCCACCGGCACGCCCATGGTGCTCATCGGCCACATCACCAAGGATGGCTTCATCGCAGGTCCGAAAGTGCTCGAGCACATGGTGGATTGCGTGCTGCAATTCGAGGGCGACCGCGACCATGCCTATCGTTTGCTGCGCCCGTTGAAGAACCGCTTCGGCAGCACCAACGAACTGGGCATCTACGAGATGCGCGGCACTGGCTTGGCGCCCGTCGATGATCCCAGCCAAGTGCTCCTCGGCAATCGCACGGAACGACCGAGCGGCGTGGTGGTGGCGGCAACGCTCGAGGGGCAGCGCCCCTTGCTCATCGAAGTGCAGGCGCTCGTGAGCAGCGCCGTGTACGGCACGCCGCAGCGCAGCAGCACCGGTTTCGACCTGCGCCGTTTGAACATGCTGCTTGCCGTGCTGGAGAAACGCTGCGGCTTCCGCTTGGGCGCGAAGGATGTCTTCCTCAATCTCGCCGGCGGCTTCCGTGTTGAAGAACCCGCGATCGATCTGGCCGTGGTGTGCGCCGTGCTCAGCAGCAACGCCGACATCGCTGTGCCCATGGATTGCTGCTTCGCTGGCGAAGTGGGCCTCACCGGTGAGGTGCGTCCTGTTACGCGTGCCGACCAGCGCGTGGCAGAGGCGGCCAAGCTCGGCTTCGTACGGATCTTCGTTGCGCAAGGCACCAAGGGCATGGCGCCGGTGAAGGGCATCGAGGTAATCCATGTCGCACGCGTTGAGCAGGTGCTCGCGCATCTGTTCGGGTAAAATCATTCTCGGCAGCCAACCCTTTCCGCAGGTCTCCGTCATGGGCGCGTTGTGGTTGCTCGGGCAAGGGAGCGGGCCATGAAGAACCAAGGAACAGGAAGAGCGAATCGCATGGGAAAACGATGAACGAAACTGATTCCTGGGACACCCCGCATTGCACATTCACACGCATCGCACCGCGTATGCTGGCGCAACGCTTCAAGCCCACGATGCGCTTTCTTCAGGAGGCGCTCGATGAGGTCGCACGGCTCAGGGACCGCATCATCGGCGACGAAGACCTCCATGCCCTGATGGTGGTCATACCAGAAGGAATTCCCGTGAATGCGGATGCCACGAACGTTGATCATTTCACGGGCGAACGCCAGAAGCGTCGCATCATGGCTTTAGCACTTGTCGCAGACGACCCGACCATGCGCAGCGTCAGCAAATTCTACCTGCAGTGGTTCCCTCAGGCTTTCCCGGCCGCAGTGCTCGACGATGAGCGCGAAGCCCTGGCTTGGCTCGAGCAGCAGTTGGCTCAAGCGCCTTGAGAACGCACGTGGCAAATAACTTCGGGCCGTGCCGAAGACCACCCGAATCCTGATCGCCGATCCGCTGGAGCTGATCGCCGAAGGCGTACGTGCCTGGCTGAGCGACGAAAGGGATCTTCGCCCGATTGACCACGTAAGCACAGGAAAGCAGCTCATCGAAAGGCTGAATGAAGCGCAACCCGATCTGGTACTGCTGGAGGTTTCGCTGCCGGAGATGGATGGAATAGACACCATGCGCGCCGTTCGCAAGGCGCATCCAGAGCTGCGCGTGCTCGCCTTCAGCGCGCTCACCGACATCGAGTACGTGAACAGCATGCTCATCGAAGGCGCGTGCGGCTACCTTGTGAAGGGCGGACCTAAAGAAGAGTTGATCATGGCCGTACGGGCAGCGGTTGCTGATGAGCGCTACCTGAGCCCAGCCGCGCAAGAGAGCATCGCACGTGGCTACAAGTACACCGAGAAAAGGCCCGACGGCGAATATGTCGGCCTCACACAGCGCGAGCGGGAGATTATCAGGCTGATCGCATTGGAGCGCACCAACGGTGAGATCGGTGCCGCGCTCTTCATCAGCGAGGATACCGTGAAGAGCCACCGCAAGCGATTGATGACGAAGCTTAATGTGCGCAGCACCGCCGGACTTGTGAAGTACGCGCTGGACCGGCGCTGGGCCTAAGCCCGCATCACTTGAATGCCGACAAGCCCGTCACCTCTGCACCCGTGATCAGCAGGTGGATGTCGTGCGTGCCCTCGTAGGTCACCACGCTCTCGAGGTTCATCATGTGGCGCATGATGGGGTACTCGTTGGTGATGCCCATGCCGCCCAGCATCTGCCGCGCCTCGCGCGCCACGGTGAGCGCCAGGTGAACGTTGTTGCGCTTCGCCATGCTGATCTGCTGCGTGGTGGCTCGGCCCTCGCTGCGCAGTACGCCCAAGCGCCACGTGAGCAATTGCGCCTTGGTGATCTCGGTGATCATCTCGGCGAGCTTCTTCTGCGTGAGTTGGAATGCACCGATCGGCTTGCCGAATTGGATACGCTGCTTGCTGTAGCGCAGCGCCGTGTCGTAGCACTCCATGGCCACGCCGAGCGTTCCCCAAGCGATGCCGTAACGCGCGCTGTCAAGGCAGCCCATGGGCGCGCCGAGTCCGCTCTTGTTGGGCAGCAGGTTGGCCTTGGGCACTTTCACGTTATCGAACACGAGCTCGCCGGTGGGGCTGGCGCGAAGGCTGAGCTTGCCATGTGTGGTGGGCGTGGTGAAGCCTTCCATGCCGCGCTCCACGATGAGGCCATGGATGCGCCCCTCGGTGTTCTCGGCCTTCGCCCACACGATGGCGAGGTCGGCGAAAGGCGCGTTGCTGATCCACATTTTGGCGCCGTTCAGCACGCAGTGATCACCGGCATCCTTGAAGGTCGTGACCATGCCGCTGGGGTTGCTGCCGAAGTCGGGTTCGGTGAGGCCGAAGCAGCCGATCTTCTTGCCCTGCACCATGTCGGGCAGCCACTTCTTCTTCTGCTCTTCGCTGCCGTATTTCCAGATGGGGTACATGGCCAATGAGCCTTGCACGCTGCACAGGCTGCGCAGGCCGCTATCGCACCGCTCAATCTCCTGCATGATGAGGCCGTAGCTGATCTGATCCAGGCCGGGGCCGCCGTATTCTTCCGGCACGAAGGGCCCGAAAGCGCCGATCTCCGCTAGGCCGGGAATAATGTCTTTGCTGAACTCAGCCTTCTCGAAGCGCTCCTCAATGATGGGCTTGAGGTGCGTGCTCACGTGCTTCCGCGCCGTGTCACGTATCAGCTTCTGCTCCTCGGTGAGCAGTTCATCAACCAAGTAGTGATCGTGGCTCTGGAACAGGTCGGTGGCGGTGCGCTTCTCGGTTGCGGTAGTGCTCATGTGCTTGATGGTCGACTGATTCGGGCGAGAAAGTAGCCTGCCGCATGGGCTGAGCATGGCGCCTCTACTTTCGCGCCGCATGGAAGGGATGCCGCGCGCCCTCGACCCTTTGGCCGCCGATTGGCTAACCGGCGTGCTCCTCAGTTGCTGCCTGGTGCTGGCTACGATCAACCTTGGCTCGCCTAAGAAATGGCGGGTGCTCCGCCAAGCCGCCTTCCGTCTTCGGCTGGGCCGGCAGATTCTCCGGGAGGAAGTCGAATCGAGTGGCCGCAATCTGCTCGGCTTGCAGGCTGTGGCAGGCGTTTGCATCGCCTTGCTGCTCTGGCAGAGCGCCTTGTATTTCGGCTTGGCCGAACCGGGGCCGTTCATGAACGTGGCCCTAGGCGTAGGGCTTGTGCTCATCATCCAAGCCCTCCTGCTACGCACTATCGCATTGCTGGCTAGATCAGGTGATGCGCTGCGCGAATACCAATACTCCGGAACCCTGCTCCATGCCGCAGCGGGCGTGGCCCTGTTGCCCTTGGTGTCGCTAGCGGCATACCAGCCAGCATGGCGTTTCGGCTTATTGGCTGCGGGCCTCCTGATTCTGGCTATTGCGCTTTGCTACCGCTGGTTGCGGGCATTGGTGATCAGCTGGGGCGAGGGCATTCCCGCCCGATATGTTTTCCTCTACATTTGCGCCGCCGAAATCATGCCCTTGGCGCTGGCATTGAGCGCATTGCGGCAAGAGGCGCCCTCTCTCGAACCCCATTAAGTCGACCGGCCTTGAAGATCAAGACCATCCTGGTGTCGCAACCCGCGCCAACAGACGAGAAGTCGCCTTACCACGAACTGGCGCGCAAGTACAACCTGAAGATCGACTTCAGGCCCTTCATCAAGGTGGAGGCGGTGCCCGGCCAGGATTTCCGGCAGGAGCGCATCAACATACTCGAGCATAGCGCGATCGTGCTCACGAGCAGGAATGCCGTGGACCACTTCTTCCGCATGTGCAAGGAACTGCGCCTTACCGTGCCCGAATCGATGAAGTATTTCTGCGTGAGCGAGAGCGTGGCGTACTACGTGCAGAAATACATCGTGTACCGTAAGCGAAAGGTCTTCATCGGCAAGAGCACCTTCGCCGACCTGGTCGATGTGATCAAGAAGCACAAGGACGAGAAGTACCTGGTGCCTTGCAGCGACATCCAGAAGGCGGAGATCCCCGAGCTTCTCGACAAAGTGGGCGTGAAGTACACCAACGCGGTGTTCTACCGCACCGTGGCCAGCGACATGAGCGACATCAAGGAGCTGAAGTACGACATGCTCGTGTTCTTCAGCCCTGGTGGCATCGAGAGCCTGCGGAAGAACTTCCCGAAATTCGACCAGAACGGCATCTTCATCGCGGCATTCGGACCCACCACCGCGAAAGCCGTCGTTGACAATGGCTTGCGCTTGGATCTTCAGGCCCCCTTGCCCGAAGCACCGAGCATGACCGGTGCGATGGAGCTCTTCATCAAGCGCGAGGCGAAGAAGAAGTGATCACGGTCCGTAACCACGCGAACCGTTGGCGCCAAGGACCAGCCTGCCATGCCTGAGCAGCGCAATACCTTTCCGAAGAGCGAGCGCCTATGCGGCAGCTTGCGCATTAAGGAGGTGGCCACTACCGGCAAGAGCATTCACGAGCCGCCCATACGCCTCACCGGCAAGCTGATGCCGCTACCCACCGATGCGCCTGCGCAAGCCGCCTTCGCCGTGCCCAGCCGCAACCTCAAACGCGCCGTTGATCGCAACCGGATGAAACGCATTATGCGCGAAGCTTACCGCCTGCACAAGCACGCGCATTACGACCGTCTGCGCGCGGCGGGCCTTCAGTGCGCCTGGCTCTTCACATACCAAGGCAAGGCCCGGATCCCGTACGCAGAGGCGAGTGCCAGACTAACCCGTGCGCTCGAGCGTTGGATGCAACAGCATGTCTAAGGTGATCGCTTGGCCATTGATCGTGTTGGTGCGCTTCTACCAGCTCGCGATCTCACCGTTGCTGCCCGGCGCCTGCCGTTACACGCCGAGCTGTTCGGAATACGGATTGCTCGCGCTCAAGCGCCACGGCGCATTCCACGGCGGCTGGCTCACCCTCAAGCGCTTTCTATCTTGTCACCCATGGGGCGGGCAAGGTTTCGACCCCGTACCCGAAGCACACGAGAAGCATGAACACGCGTAGCAACACACATGCGCCGCGCTGGCGCGCCATCATCGCCGCCGTCGCCATCGCCACGGGCGGCGCATTCACGATCGCTGCTGGCGACAGCTACTTCGAGATCAGCAAGAACCTGGAGATCTTCACGGACCTCTACAAGGAGCTGAACATCTACTATGTGGATGACACGCAGCCGGGCAAACTGATGAAGACGGGGATCGATGCGATGCTCACCTCGCTCGATCCGTACACGCAGTACATCCCCGAGAGCGACATGGAGGATTATCGTTTCCAGACCACCGGGCAATACGGCGGAATCGGCGCGCTGATCAAGCGTAAGGACGATCGGATACTGGTGAGCGAGCCTTACGAGAACTATCCCGCCATGAAGGCCGGAATGCGCGCGGGCGATGAGATCGTGGAGGTGGATGGCCGCAAGGTGAGCGGATTGAACACCGACGAGGTGAGCAAGCTGCTCAAGGGCCAGAGCGGCACCACCGTGAAGATCCTGACCAAACGCGACGATGCTGCGATGACGCATGCGCTCACGCGCGAGGAGATCAAGATCCCCGATGTCCCCTACAAGGGCATCATCGACGCTGCTAATCAGGTCGGATACATCAAGCTGAACGCCTTCACGCAGACCGCCAGCTCCGATGTGCGCTCGGCCATGAAGGAACTGAAGCGTGCAGCAGACCAAGGACCTCATCTACAACAGCAAGCTGAAGGTGACTGTGGCCAAATACTACATCCCCAGCGGCCGCTGCATCCAGAAGCTCGACTACGCGCACCGCGACAGCACGGGCAAGGCCACCGAAGTTGAAGAGCGCGCCATCACCGCGTTCAAGACCCGCAACGGCAGGTCGGTGTACGATGGCCGAGGAATCCTTCCCGATGTGGAAGTGATGGAGCCCGAACTCGCCAAGGTGGTGGGCGGCCTTTATCAAGAAGACCTCTTCTTCGACTTCGCCAATGCATACCGCAAACGGCACGAGAGCATCGGTGCTGCAGAGGAGTTCACGATCTCCGATGCGCTCTATGGCGAGTTCACCGAATTCGTGAAGGACAAACGCTTCGATTACGATACCGAGAGCATGGAGGCGCTAGAGGCGCTCGTGGCGAAGGCGAAGAAGGAACGCTATTACGATCACGCTCAAGCCCAGATCGAAGCGCTACGCAAAGAGCTCGCTCCGGACCGCAGCGAAGAGTTGGTCCGCTTCCGAACCGATATCGAGGAGGTGCTCAAGAGCGAGATCGTGTCGCGCTACCACTTCCAGACCGGTCGCGCGAAGGCCGCCTTTGAAAACCGACCGTACGTGCGCCGAGCTGTCGAGGTGTTCGCGAAGAACGAAGGTCCCGCCATCCTCGCCGGCACAGCGCGCAAGTAGGCCGCACCTGAGCATGGCGATCGCGAAGCAGCTGCCCTTCCGCGCGATCCACATCACGGCGCTCTCGCTCTGCGCGGTGTTCCTGCCTTGGAGCACCGCCCTCCTCAGCATATCGCAGATGCTGCTCGCCGCGAACTGGATCGCGGCGGGTATCGTGCAAGGCGATGCGCGCTCGCGCTGGAAGAGCGCGCTGCTGCGACCGGAGCCACTGGTATTCATCGGCTTCCTGTTGCTACATATCCTAGGCCTGCTCTGGACAGATGACATGCCCTGGGGCATGGACCTTGGCCGCATCCTCTTCCCGGTGCTCGTCTTCGGCATTGTGCTCGGCAGCTCCGACCCGCTCACGCGCAGTGAGCTGCGCATCGTTCTGCTGCTGGGTGCTTGGAGCGCGATCGCCTCTGGCCTCTTCGGACTCCTCTTCAGCAAAGCCGCTGCGATCGACTACCGCGGCCTTTCGCTCTTCATCAGCCACATACGGCTCGCGCTGCTCCTGTGCATCGCCATCGCCTTCTTGCTGCACTTCTGGCCTGCGCGCGCTTGGCAACGAGCAGCGCATCTCGGCGGGGCATTGCTCGCCTTGTACCTGATCATGCGCTTGGGCAGCATCCAAGGCCTCTTCATCCTGGCTACAATTGCGGCAGTGCTTCTTGCGCGGCGCTGGAGCATGGTCAAGCGAATCGCTTTCCTTCTCGGATTGGTCATCGCGATCTCCGTTACTGCCGTTGCAGCCTTCAACGTGCTAAGCGCACGCGCGAAGCCGGTACCCGCCGGGATATCGGCACGGCTGGAACGCACTGCCGGTGGGGCGTTGTACTACCACGACACCCTCAGCGCGCAAACTGAGAACGGCACACATGTTTGGACCTATATCGCTTGGGACGAGCTGCGGCGCGCATGGCCGGAGCGAAGCGACCGGAGCCTGGACGACGCCGATGACCTGGGGCATCCGCTTTGGGCGACCACCGTGCGATACCTCGCCTCCAAAGGCATGCGCAAGGACAGCGCGAGCATCATGGCATTGAGCGATGCGGACATCCGCGCGATCGAGCAAGGCGTGCCCAACGCGTTGCGGCAAGAACAGGGCATGGTGCGCGCGCGCATCGAAGAGGTGCTATTCGAACTTGAGCAATACCGCTCAACCGGGAAAGCGAGCGGGCATTCGGTGGCCATGCGCATCGAGTTCCTTAAAGCGGGATGGGCCATCGCGAAGGCGAATTGGATCAAGGGCGTTGGCACCGGCGATACGCAGCGCGCCTTCGATGCGCACTACGATTCCACGGGCTCATCGCTCGAGCCGCGCTGGCGACTGCGCGCGCACAACCAGTACCTCACGCTGCTCATTTCCTTCGGCGTGCTTGGCCTGGCCTACTCGCTATTCAGCTGGTGGTGGCCTGCATGGCGCTATGGCGCGTGGCGCGATCCGCTCTTCATCTGCTGGGCCATCGCATTCGGGATATCGTGCATGACTGACGACACGATTGAAACACAGGCAGGCGCCACCTTCTTCGCGCTCTACTTCGCACTGCTCGTTCTCGCACGCCCTCGCGGTGTTTCCATCAGTCCAACTCGCGGAGCTTCTCGTACTTGAGCCAAGTGGCATACGCGCTGATCCGCGCGATGGTCAGGCCCTCAGCGCCGTCGAGCAGGCCGAGTTGGAAGAAATAGGCGCCGATGAATTTCGCGACCGGTGATAGCCATCGCTTATCCCAGCCCGCGCGCTTGCCCTTCTCTTTCAGCGCTTTCGCCGCGATGGTGGTGAAGTATTCCACCTGCCGATAATGATCCAGGCGGGTGTAATAACTGTAATGCAGGATATCTCCTCCAAGATGCACGATGCGCGCGCCAGCAATCATCTCGTAACGATCGTGCGGGTTGATGCCGGTCCAGCGCCCTTTCGTGCTATCCCAAAGGCGCAGCTTCACATCGGGATACCAGCCGCCATGCCTGATCCATGAGCCGCAGTAATTCGTCAAGCGGTTCATAGTAAAGCCATCGGCATCGCTCTGCTTGGCCATCATGATCGCATCGCGCAAGGTCTCGTCCAAAGCCTCATCGGCATCGAGCGAGAGGATGAACGGATGCTCCGCTTGCGTGATGGCCCAGTTCTTCTGCTCGATATGGCCCGTGAACGCATGCTGAACGAAGCGCGCGCCATGCTCGCGCGCGATCGCTTCCGTCCGGTCCGTGCTGAAGGAGTCGACCACCACGATGTCGTCTGCCACGCCCTGAACACTGGCCAAGCAGCGCGCGAGATTGCGCTCCTCGTTGAAGGTGATGATGACGACCGAGAGCAGGCGCATGGGACAACAGCCCGGCTAGCGGGTGGTGCAAGCTACACGCGTGGCAACGAAGCCGCGCCCTACCAGAGGTGCTCCACGAGGAAGCGGCCGCTGTGCATCACCTGCTCATCGCGCAGCACGCGATAAGCATATAGGCCCGGAGCCAGGAAAGCTGTGGTAACCGTGGCGCGCCCATTCAGGATGGCCTTGCGCGACACCTCACGGCCCGTGGCATCAAGCACCACGAAAGCATAACGACCCGCTTCATTCGCATCATCCAGGTCGATGAAGAGGTCGCGGTCGGCCGGATTGGGGAAAACACGCAAGCCTCCTGCGTGGCTCTCACCGATGCCAACAGGAAGGTTAACCACCACCTCGACACGCGGACCCTCGCATGATACCAAGGGCTGGCTCACTTCCCAATCGTAGAAGAAGTAGTAGTAGGCCGTTGAATTCGCGCCGGCGGCCGTGGTACCCGTCATGCTTCCGAAGGCGCCAAGCGCATACGGATAGCTTTGCGCGCTTCCAACGCCATCGCGCCAAAGCCCAATGGTCGTGCCGAGCAGGCGCAAGCCGTATTGCCCAGGCCCCGGAACATTGAAGTTGATGTTCACACGGCTCTCGCCATTGGGGATATCGAATACGCCTTGCTGGATGGTGGTGCCGCTGGCGTTCACCAAAGCAATGGTGCGGTTGCCAGCGCTATTGGCATAAACCTTCACCGAGCGGATCACGAACAACTGATTGGCGGTGAAAATCTGGTAGTTCGTGATGTTGTTGTGGTATTGCCCAGTAGCGGTGTTGTTCGTCTTCGCGCCGAATGCTGGCACTGCGCCATTGGTGTTCGCGCTGCTGCACCAGAAGCTGGTGGTCGCATTCAGGAAAGGTGTTTCCCAACTGTTCCCGCTCCCGATGGCCGTGCCGCCTGTGGCCGCTGCGTACCACGAGATGTTGCTGCCGGTCGCATTCAGCGTTGCCGTTCCGGGGCCGGGCAGGTTCACGTCGCTCGCGGTAGGCGCTGCTGGCGCATCGATCATCGTGACAGCGAAAGGCGCCGATGCATAGGTGCCGCAAAGGCCATTGAAGGTGACGGTGTAGCTGCCGCTCTGCGTGGGGCTGATGTTTGGCGTTTGCGCATTCGTGCTCCACGTGATGCCCGATGAGATGCTGCTCGTGAGTGTGAAAGGCGCTCCCGCACAGAACTCCGGATGCCCACTAGCCGTGATTACTGGCGCGCTTTCCACCGGAGGATTCAGCAAGGTGCTGTTGGAGTAGCCGCTGGTCTCGCTGCCGCACTCCATCTCCACCTGGAACTCGTAGGTGTTGCATGGGTCGATCCCGTTGATCGTGAGGCTGGTGCCATCGATGCCAGTATAATCGACCCAGGTTGGGCTGCCCACTTGGCGGTAGCGCGCATTGAAAGGCCCTTCGGTGGTGGCATTCCAGCTGAAGGTGGCATCGGTGCCGTTGCGCACCGCGCTGCCCTGAAAGGTGGTGGGCAGGCACTGCATTCGTTCATGATCAGCTGCATGCTGTTGCCGCTGCTGATGCGACCGCCCGTGACCGTATTGCCCGGCAGGTTGCCCACCTGCTCAACGCCCGCGAAAAGCTTCTGCCGCACATACAGCGCGCCTTGCACTGGATCGGCATTCACCAATGCCATCAGGCTCACGCATGGCGCACTATAGAGCAAGCCGATCACGCCCGCCGTTAATGGACACGCGAAGCTGGTTCCGCTGGTATTGCCGTAGCCGCCGCCGATGCTGGTGGTGCGCACATTATCTCCGGGCGCGCCCACATCAATGGTGGTGGCGCCCCATGCGCTGAAGGTGCGCTGGTCGTTGTTGTTGGTGGCGGTTACGCTGATCATGTAGTCGCTGGGACATGCCGTAGGCAGGTCGCCCACTGCATCCACATTCACGGCGTTGTTGGCCGTAGCTCCGCAATTGAGGATGCCCGCAGTGCCCAGCGTATCGAACATGGCGCACCACAGTGGTGAGTTCGCCGGTTGACCACCATCGATGCCCCAACTCGCGCTGGTAGCCACCACGAAGGCACCGGTGGTGCCACCACTGCTATTGTAGCGGCGCCGCATCCGCAGCGGATAGGTGTAACCCGCCACCACGGCGCTCTCGCTGGTGCCGCCGTAATTCACGGGCATCATCTTCACATTCCAGTTGGCGCCAACAACACCCAGGCTATTGTTGCCCACGGCGCCCACCATGCCCGCGCATTGGGTGCCATGACTGCCGCTGTAAACGTTGTCGTTGTTGCTCGGCGTATTCCAGCCGCGGCGATCATCGATGTAGCCGTTGCCATCATCGTCGATGCCGTTGCCGGGGATCTCACCGGAATTGATCCAAGCGTTTGCGGCGAGGTCGGGGTGCGAGAGATCGGCGTTCTCGATGATGCACACCACGATGGTGTCGCCGGTGGCAGTAACGCCGCCCGTGCTGATGTTCCAAGCCGCCTCGCTATCGATGTTCTGGTGGTGCCACACCTGGCCGTACTGCGGATCGTTGGGCACGATGCGCTCCTTCACCAGGTGATCGTTCTGGGCCAGCATCACCAACGGGTGATGGAGCACCTGCCGCAGCATGCCCCATTGCGTGATCGCCTCGGTATCGAAGCGCAGCAGCCAGGCGCGCATCTCGGGGCTCACCTCATGGTCCACGCGCAGGCCGGTGGGCTGGCCATCGATGGTCGCGAGGTCCTGAGCGAGGCGTGCCGGATCAGCGCCGGCTTGGAGCATCACCAGGATGTTGCCGGGGATGTACTCCGTTTCGTTCAATTGGGCGGTGGCGCGGCTAAAAGCGAGCAGGCCGAAAAGCACTAAGGTCAAAGACTTCTTCATGGTTCCGGGAAAGGGGCTGGTTCACGACAAACATAGGGGGCCGATGGTTCACGGCAGGGCGAACGGGGCAGGCCCTTGCACCACGATGACGGAGGGGCTTGGAAGGCCGATGAATCACCCCCTCACATACACCCGCTTCACCCGCTGCGAAATGCTCGTGAGCACCTCGTAGGGGATGGTGCCCATATCGCGGGCTACATCGGTGATGGGATGCGAGGCATCAAAGACCACGGCGGCATCGCCAACAGCGCAGTCGATGCCGGTGACATCGATCATGCACATGTCCATGCACACCGTGCCCATGATGGGCGCGGCTTGCCCATGCACCCAGAAGCGGCCCACGCCATTGCTCAGGCGGCGCGACAATCCATCGGCGTAGCCCATGGGCACGGTGGCGATCAAACGCTCGCCCAGCGCAACGCCGCTGCGGCCATAACCGATCGTGCTGCCATCTGGCGCAGGCTTCAATTGCGCGATCACCGTGCGCAAGGTGGCCGCACGCCGCAGCTGGCTGGTCTCGCGTGCATCAACGCCGATGCCGTGCAGCCCGATGCCCAGCCGCACCATGTCGAAGTGCGCCTCCTTCCATCGCGTGGTGCCGCCGCTGTTGGCCAGGTGCCGCAAGGGCCGGTAGCCGAGCGCGGCATCGATCGCATCGGCCATGCGCGTGAAGGCGGCGATCTGCCCGCGCGTGAACGCGTCGTGCGCGGGATCATCGGCCGCCGCCGAATGCGAGAGCACAGAAGCCACGCGCAACGGCCCGGCATCGCGCAGCAGCGCCAGCAATTGCGGCAATTCATCTTCGGTGAAGCCCAGCCTGCGCATGCCGGTATCCAGCTTGATGTGAACGGGCGGCGCATCGGCGTGCAGCTTCGCGAAGCGGATGGCCTCGCGCACGGATCGCTCGTCGTACACCTCGGCCTCCAAGCGGAAACGGTGCAGCACCTCCATGCTAACCGGCTCGGGATTCATGACCATGATCGGCAAATGAACGCCGCCTTGCCGCAGCTCGATGCCCTCATCGGCGTAAGCCACACCAAGGTACTGGACCTGCTCGTGCGCGAAGAGCCGCGCGAGTTCCAGCGCGCCACCGCCGTAACCGAAAGCCTTCACCATGGCCATGACACGGGTGCCGGGAGCGAGAAGCGCGCGATAGTGATTCAGGTTGTGACGGATAGCTTCGAGGTCGATCTCGAGCACGGTGCCATGCACTTGGCGCTGCCAGCGCGCCACGATGCGTTCCAGCCCGAAGGCGCGCGCGCCTTTCACGAGTACGGCATGATCGGCGAATTCAGCGGTATCGGTGCGCGCCAGCAATTCCTCGGCATCGGCGAAGTGCTGCACGCGCGGCGCGAAATCGAGCGCGTGTGTGGCAAGCTCCGGCCCCACGGTGAGCACCGCGCTAACCCGCGCCTGCCGCAGCAGATGCTCCACGCGGGCATAGCGCAGTTGCGATGCTTCGCCACCCACGAGATCGGAGAGCACCACCAGCTTGGGCCTGCCCGCAGCGAGCGCATCCAAGTGCTCCAGCGCGATGGCGAGCGATGCGGTGTCGTTGCTGTACGCATCGTTAAGCAAGGTGATGCCGTTGGCGCCCTCGACGGCTTCGAGGCGCATGCTCACCGGCGGCAGGTGCGGCGTGCGCTCGGCGATCCATTGCGGCGATCGGCCCAGGTGCAGGAGCAGCGCCACGCAGTGGATGGCATTCTCCGCTGAGGCATGATCGGCGAAGGGGATCTCGAAATCGAAATCGGCCTGGTCGTTCATCACGCGGATGCGCTGGCCATGGGCCACCGGCTCCTCGCGCACCACGTGCAGCCAGCGGTTGCGCTCGCGGCTCCAGCCCAGCAGGGTGGCGCGCTGATCGATGCCCTGCGCGCGCAGGGCATCCGCGACCTCTTTATGGTCGGCGCAATAGATCACGACGCGCGCGTCGCTGAAGAGCAGCGCTTTCTCCATGGCCTTGGCGCGATCATCGGCGAAATGCTCGCCGTGCGCCGGACCGATGTTGGTGAAGATGCCGATGGTAGGATGCACGATGGCGCGCAAGCGATCCATCTCGCCGGGCTGGCTGATGCCCGCCTCGATGATGCCCAGGCTATGCTCTGCGCGCATGCCCCACACGCTGAGCGGCACGCCCACCTGCGAATTCCAGCTGCCGGGGCTGCGCACGATGTGCTCGGTATCGCGCAGCAGGTGGAAGAGCCACTCCTTCACCACCGTCTTGCCATTGCTGCCGGTGATGCCGATCACGGGCGCCGTGAAATGCCTGCGATGCCACGCCGCCATGCGCTGCAGGGCATCGCACGTATCGCGCACGCGGATCACGTTGCTCGCGGGAAGCGATGCGGCATCGATGGCATCGCTCACGATGAACTGGCGCATGCCGCGCGCATGCAGATCGCTCAGGTAGCGATGACCGTCGTGCCGTTCGCCCTTGAGAGCGATGAAGAGCGTATCGTGCGGCGCGAAGGGCTTGCGCGAATCGATGCTCAGCTGCGCGATAACGGGATCATCGTGGCGGACGAGCCACTCGCCGCCGATGGCCTCCGCAAGTGCGCTGAGGCGATGGCCGTTCATCGTGCTTCGGATTCGGAGGCGCCGTGCGCAGCATCGAAGCAAGCGCGGCAGAGCGGCTCGTAATGGTCCTTCTCGCCCAGCACCAGATCGGCGCTCGCGGTGATGCGGTGACTGAAGTTGGCGAGCGCTCCGCAACGCATGCAGATGGCATGCACTTTCGTGACATACTCGGCGATGCTGAGCAGCTGCGGCATGGGGCCGAAGGGCCTTCCGAGGAAATCCATATCGAGCCCGGCGGCGATCACGCGAACGCCTTGCGAAGCCAGTTCTGCGCACACCTGCGGCAATCCCTCATCGAAGAATTGCGCCTCGTCGATGCCCACCACCTCGATATCGCCTGCGAGCAGGAGCAGGTTGCTGCTGTTGGGCACAGGGGTGCTGCGGATGCTGGTGCTATCGTGGCTCACCACCTCGGCATCGGCATAACGGGTATCCACGCTGGGCTTGAAGATCTCCACGCGCTGCTTGGCGAATTCGGCGCGTCGCAGGCGGCGGATGAGCTCTTCGGTCTTGCCGCTGAACATGCTGCCGCAGATCACCTCGATCCAGCCCTTTCGCGGGCTGCGGCTGCCGGTGTGCTCAAGGAACATGTAAAAAGCTGTGGAAACGCTCAGCGATAAGCCTGTTGCGGGAGCGGCGAAAATAGGGATCTTCGTCCGGGGCCTCCGGTAACGGCCCAAGCACCCATGAGCAACGACAAGGGTTTCCGTTCGATGAGCGCGCTGGTTGATGCGCTGCGCACCGCCGAAGAAGGATTGCGCAAAGGCACATTGCCGCTTACCGCGCTCGACGATGCCGCCAACGACGCGCGCGAGCTGTATGAGCTGTTGATCGTGCTGCGCCACAAGGCGCGCGAAGCTACACACGCCAAACCCAAGCCCTCGCCTGAACCCGCGCCGCGGGTAACCGCGAAAGCCGAAGCGTCGGCGCTCTTGAGCCCCGCCGCCCAAGAACCGGCGGCACCGCGAAGCCTGTTGCTGCTAGCGAGCCTCGCCCCAGCGAAACCGCGAAGCCCGAGGAACGAAGCCCTCTCCTGCCCCACCGGCAGCTGCACCCATCCGCCTCAACACACGACCAGCAGAGCCTGAGCCTGCCGAAGCGGAAGAACCCGTGCATGTGATGAAGACCGCCGCCGAATACCTCAAGGATGCGCAAGCCGCGAAGGCGCAACCGGCGAAGGCGCCCGCCGCACGGCCCGCCGAATCGGTGGCTGAGAAGCTTGAGCGCGCGCGCATCGCCGACCTCCCGAAGGCCATCTCGCTCAGCGACAAGTTCTGGTTCACCAAAGAGCTCTTCGCTGGCGATGCCAAGGCGTATGAAGTGGGCGTCTCCTTGCTCAACAGTGCCAAGGACCGCGATGAAGCACAGGGCTTCTTGCAGGAAGAGCTGCTCACTAAACTGAAATCGCCGCCCGACGCCGAAGCCCTCGAAGCCTTCACTGAACTGATCGAGCGCCGCTTCGCATGAAGAGGACACTCCTAGCACTGGTAGCCAGTTCGGCACTGCTCACCAGCAATGGGCAGGACATCGCGCAGCGCGCCCGCGCATGGCTCGATACCCTTTGCTCACCGGCTTTTCATGGTCGTGGTTATGTGAACGACGGCGACCGCATAGCGAGCGAATGGATCGCGAAGAAGTTCCAGCAATTCGGCCTGAAACCGGTGAAGAGCGAATACTTCCAGCCCTTCCAGTTCAATGTGAACAGCTTCCCCGATAGCGTGAAGGCGAGCATCGATGGCAAAGCGCTGCGCCCTGGGCACGACTTCCTGGTGGATGCGGAGAGCGGCAAGGCCAGCGGCTCCTACACGCTCGTGCACATCACCGCCGAAGACCTGAACGGACCCGAGCGCAAGGGCATGACCATTGGAGTGATCACGGGCAAAGCGCCTTGCGTGCATTGGCCCGAAACACGCAATGCCGATTCGTTGCGGCTGTTCCGCCAATGGGAGCGCGACCTCATGCACTACGGCCCCGTGGTGAAACCCGTGAAGAAGCTTACCTGGACCGTGGCCAATGACGCGCTGCCCTTCCCCTTGATCGAAGTGGCCAGCGATGCGCTCACCGACAGCTCCTCCGCCATCACGATCAGCGTGCGCAACGAGCTTCGTGTGCGGCGCGGCGCGCGAAACGTGCTGGGCATGGTGAAGGGCTCCGGCAAAGGCTGGATCATCATAGGCGCGCACTACGACCATTTAGGCCGAATGGGTCCCGATGCGCTCTTCCCAGGCGCCAACGACAACGCTAGCGGAACCGCCATGATGCTGAGCTTGGCTGAGCATTTCGGCAAGGGCAAGAAACCCAAGCACAACCTGCTTTTCGCTGCCTTCGCGGGCGAAGAGGCCGGATTGATCGGCAGCGAGTGGTGCGCGGTTGACCGGCCCATCGATTGGAAGAACGCCCGCCTGATGATCAACCTCGACATCCTCGGCACCGGCGACGACGGCATCATGGTGGTGAACGCCACCGCGCAGAAGAAGGCCTTCGACCAGCTCGTGGCCATCAACGGCGCCAAAGGCTACTTGAAAGAAGTGAAGGCGCGCGGCCCGGCGTGCAACAGCGACCATTGCCCCTTCGTGCAGCGCGGCGTGCCGTCCATCTACATCTACACGCTCGGCGGCGTGGCGCATTACCACGATGTGAACGACCGCGCCGAGACGCTTCCGCGCACCAAGTTCGCCGACCTGCATGCGCTGCTGCGCGACTTCATCCGCGCTCAGAAGTGAGTACCACGCACGCCGCGCTGGTGCTGGTGCCCACCCCCATCGGCAACCTCGACGACATCACCTTGCGCGCCAAGCGAGCGCTCGAGGAGGCCGATGCGATCATCGCTGAGGATACCCGTGTGACAGGCCGCCTCTTGCATCACCTCGGCATCGGCAAACCGCTGATCTCCTTCCACAGCAACAACGAGCACCGCATGGTGGAGCAGCTCGTGAAGCGCTTGGCCCGCGGTGAACGCTTCGCCCTGTGCAGCGATGCGGGCACACCAGCGATCAGCGATCCGGGCTTCCTGCTCGTGCGCGAAGCGATCCGCCAAGGCATCGCGGTGGAATGCCTGCCCGGCGCCACGGCATTCGTGCCGGCCTTGGTAGTAAGCGGCTTGCCTTGTGAGCGCTTCGTGTTCGAGGGCTTCCTTCCGCAGAAGAAAGGGCGTCGCACGCGCATCGCATCGCTGAGGGATGAAGAGCGCACCTTGGTGTTCTATGAGAGTCCGCACCGCGTAGCGCGCATGCTCGCTGAATTGGCGGAGGCCTTTGGCGAGGAACGGCCAGCAAGCGTGTCGCGCGAATTGAGCAAGCTGCACGAAGAGACGCTGCGCGGCACGCTGGGCGAATTGGCCGCGCATTTCGCAGCGCATGAGCCGCGTGGCGAGTTCGTTGTCGTGGTTTCGGGCCGACAACGTGCAGGCCGTGGAAGTGCCAGCAACAACGACAACAACGAATGAAAGCCTGGACCCTGATCGCTCACGGAAAGCCCGAGAAGGCATTCGCGCTGCGTGAGCATCCCGATCCGAAAGCTCAGCCGCACCAGGTGCTCATCCGCGTGGAGGGCTTCGGCCTCAACTACGCCGACGCCATGGCCGTGCGCGGACTCTATCGCGAAGCGCCGCCATTGCCCAGCATCATCGGTTACGAGGTGGTGGGTCGCGTAGTGAGCGCGGGCAGCGAAGCACCGCAAGGGCTCCATGGAAAGCGCGTGGTGGCCATGACGCGTTTCGGCGGATATGCGGAACTCGCCGCAACAGACCATCGCGCCTGCGCCATGATTCCTGAAGACCTCGCGTTGGGTGAGGCGCTGGCTTTAGCCACGCAGGGCGCCACCGCATGGTACATGGCCAAGGTGCTCTGTCCGTTGCAGGCAGGCGAGCGCGTGCTCGTGCATAGCGCGGCGGGCGGCGTAGGCCAGCTTCTCGTGCAATTGGCAGCACATGCTGGTTGCGAAGTGATCGCGGTGGTCGGCAATGCAACAAAGGCGCTGCGCGCCAAAGAACTCGGCGCCGCGCATGCGATCGATCGCTCCGCTGGCGATTACGAGATGCAAGTGGCCAAGCTCTTGGGCAAGCGCAGGCTCGATGCGAGCTTCAATGCCGTGGCGGGCCGCACATTCAAGAAGGACCTGCGCTTGATCGGATCCGGCGGCCGCTTGGTGCTCTTCGGCGGCTCCGAGCGCGGTGGCACCAGCTCGCTCGGTTTCATTTGGCGCATGGGCCTGATGCTCCCCATCTTCCTGATGATGAAGAGCAAGAGCATATTGGGCGTGAACATGCTGAAGCTCGGCGACCACAACCCCGGTCTCGTGGCGCGCTGCTTGGCGGAAGTCGTGGAGGCCAATCGGCTCGGGCAGCTGAAGCCGCAGGTGCATGCGGAATGGCCTGTCGATAAGCTGATCGAAGCGCATCAGGCATTGGCCAGTGGCGGCACCATGGGCAAGGTGGCGCTGCGCTGGTGATGCCCGCGATCGGGATGTGATTACACTTGCAACATGGGCGGCCCATTCACCCAACGCACCATCGAGACGCGCTGTGCCAGCATGAGCCTGGTCGCTCCCGGATTCATCGAACAGCGTTTCAGTGCAACAGCCACCATCGATAGGGCGGGCTTCGAGGAGAACCGCATCGCGCGGCAAGAGCTTGGCGGCGAATCGCCCTACGTGATGCTCACGATCATCCCCGAAGGCATCGATTTCGAGCTCGCGGTCACCAGCACCGATCACTTCAAGCCGGAGCGCGGCAAATCGCACCTTGTGGCGCTTGCTGTGGTGGTGAGCGACGGCATGGGCGAGGCCATCGCGAAGTTGTACTTCAGCTACTTCCCCACCGACTTCCCGGCTCGCGTGTTCCACGAAGAGCGCGCCGCGCGTGAATGGCTCACGAGTCAAATGCCCGCGATTCGGTCTATGGCCGTATGATCAGGGTGCTGGGCACCTCGGCCAACCAAGGGGCGCGCATCTCCGCCGCGCGGCTCCAGCCCTTGTAGCTGAAGAGCAGCAAGTCGTGCTGCGCGAGGGTCTGCGCGTCGAGCATGCGATCATGCGCTACTTCGATGCGATCGCCGGCCACCTGATGCAGATGCTGCACGCCATTGCGAAACGATGGATCGCGCTGCGTGAGGCCAGCCAGATCGAGCAGCAGCAGCCGTCGGCCTTCGCCCTGCAAGCAAACGTTCTGCATAATGCAGCAGGAAAGATCGCCGGGCGCGCCAAGGGGGCAGCAGGATTCGGTCGGCCTGCGCGAAACCCTTGTCCATGAACACGCCCACGCTGCACTGCGCCTCCTCGATGATCTGCCGCACCTTGGGATCGAGCTGATCATCGGTCGGGATCAGTGATTCCTTGCCGGTAAGCGATCCGATGAGCTTGCTCGGATCGATCACGCGCGTGGTGAAGCCCAGCAGATCGCCTAGGAAGGTGCCCTTGAGCAATGGCTTGCCCGCACCCACGAGCAACAAGTCGAATCCGCCAGCATTGGCTGTGCGCAGGATATCGGCAGCCACATCGCCGCTCACGTGATGCTCGGTGCGCACCGCTAACTCCAAGCGCTGGGCCTCTTTCATCACCGGCTTGAAGCCCTCGCGCTCGAAGCCTGAGCTATCAATCGGGTTCACATCATTGCTCGGTGTCACGTGAAGCGCCGTAACCGCAGCTGCCGCTGGATTCTCTCCCATCAATTGGCGCACAAGGCGCAGGGCACGACGCCCGCTTTCCGGCTGGCCGAAAGAGAGCAGCACACGCCAGCCCGGCGAGGCACTATTCGCTTCGATTGCGCTCTCGGGCTTGCGGAACAAGCGGTCGATCAAGCTGAGCGATGGGCCGGTCATGAAGGTGGTGAACAAAGCCATGAGCACCATCATCGCGAACATCTCCGCATTAAGCACGCCCAGGTCGTACCCGATGTTTAGCACCACCAGTTCCATGAGGCCGCGCGTGTTCATGAGCGCTCCCAGCGATAGGCTATCGCGCCAGCTGCTTCCGGTGAATCGCGCCGCAATGAGGGTGCCGCCGAACTTGCCGAGCACCGCCACGCCGATCACGGCAGTACAGGTGAGCCACAAGTGTCCATCGGTGAGCAGGCCGAATCGTGTGCGCAGTCCGGTGAAAACGAAGAAGAGCGGCAGCAAGAGCACCACGCTCACATCCTCCAGCTTGCCGATGAGCAGACGGCGGAAACTCATGTTAGGCGGCATGATCGCACCGGCGAGGAAGGCGCCGAAGAGCGCATGGATGCCAATGACCTCCGTTGTCCAAGCGCTCGCCAGAAGCACAAGGAACATGCCCGCGACAATCGGCCTGCCAAGTGAGCGGCGCTCACCATGCACTTCGCCCAATCGTCTCAGGAACGGGCGCACAACGCCAAGCATGATACCCACGTAGATCATGGCGGCAGCGATGCGTGTACAACGCGCTCAGCGCGCTTCCGGCTTTCACGATAGCGATAACAGCCGCTAGGATGCACCACGCCGTTATGTCGTCGGCTGCGGCGCAGGTAACGGCCATGGCGCCCAACCGCGTTCGCGACAGACCTCGCTCTTGGATGATCCTGGCCAAGACAGGAAAGGCGGTGATGCTCATGGCGATTCCCATGAACAAGGCGAAAGAATGGAATGGTACTGTCGGTGGCGCGAAGCCGAGATAAAGCTGATGCGCCAGTGCCACACCCAAGGCATATGGAATTATGATGCTCGCATGGCTAACCACCACCGCATCGTGGGTTCGCCCCTTAAGCACGCTGAGATCCAGTTCCATGCCCACGACGAACATGAAGAACACAAGGCCCACCTGGCTCATGAACTGCAGATTCAGCAATGAACCCGCGGGAAAGATGAAGGCGAAAGTTTCGGGCATCCAATACCCCAGGATACTCGGCCCCAGCATGATTCCCGCTACGATCTCGCCGATGACCGAAGGCTGACCCAGCTTGGCGAACAGGAACGCGAAACCACGCGCTACCGACACGATAGCTACAATCTGCAAAAGCAGCATGGCCAGCGAATGGTGGAGGTTCCCTTGCAGGGTCACCTGGAATTGCTCGAAGGCATTGCCCGTTGGAGCCCCCTTTGCCGCAATGGCCAGTTCCTCAGCCAGATTCGGCCTTAACCGAGACCCCTCATCAATCAACCAATAGATGAGCGCGCCGAAGAATATCAACGTGAACGCATAGAAGAGGATGCTGCGCCGAGCTGCTTTCATGGCATTCGCGCAAATCTACCTGCCATGGAACCGATGCCGGGTTTTGCTCGTCCTCAGGGTACTTTTGGGGCACGATGCAAAGCGCCGAACTCGCACCCTTGCCATTCGATTCCTGGGGATTAGGCCTGAAGCGACCTCTGCTGGTGGCAGGCCCATGCAGTGCTGAGAGCGAGGACCAGGTGATGGCCGCGGCGCATGGCATCAAGGCCGATGGCCGAGCGCAGGTGTTCCGCGCAGGTTTGTGGAAGCCGCGGACACGGCCGGGCCAATTCGAGGGCGTTGGCGATGCGGGCCTGGCGTGGCTCCAGCGCGTGAAGCACGAGACCGGATTGCTGGTGACCACCGAGGTGGCCACGCCAGCGCATGCCGAAGCGTGCCTCGCTGCTGGTATCGATATGCTGTGGATCGGCGCGCGCACCACGCCGAATCCCTTCAGCGTGCAGGCCATCGCCGATGCCCTGCAAGGCTCCGATGTGCCGGTGCTGGTGAAGAACCCGATCAACCCCGATCTGCACTTGTGGACCGGCGCGCTCGAACGATTGCATCGCGCAGGCCTCCGGCGGCTAGCGGCCGTGCATCGCGGGTTCAGCTGGTTCGAGCGCACGCCCTACCGGAACAGTCCCATGTGGGAATTCCCGATCCGTCTTAAAGCAGCGCATCCCGGATTGGAAATGATCTTCGACCCCAGCCACGTGGCGGGTCACCCGGACCGGATCGGGCTGGTGGCGCAACAGGCCTTGGACCTCGGCTTCTCGGGCCTCATGATTGAGGTGCATCCGAATCCAGCCGAGGCCCGGAGCGATGCCGAGCAGCAGGTTACGCCAGGAGCCTTCAGCACACTGCTCGACAGCTTGATGTTCCGAAGCGCATTGCCCACCTCCGGCATGCGCAGCAGCTTGGAGGAACTGCGCGACCTGATCGACCAGTTAGACGAGGACATGGCCCAGAAGCTCAGTGCCCGCATGGACATCGCCGAGCGCATTGGCGATTACAAGCGCGCGCATCAGGTGGCGATCCTGCAGCCCGAGCGCTGGGAACGGATACTTCAGCGGCAATTGCGCTTGGCACGGCACCTTGGCCTGAGTGAGGCCTTCGTGCGCGAATTCATGGATGCGATCCATCGCGAGAGCATCCGCAGACAGACATTCGAGGGCGCTCAAGAGGCTTCGGTAGGATCCGAAGAGCACTCATCGAAGGGGACTTGAGGCCAAGGGCCATACCGATACATTCGGCCCGCCTGCAAGCAACCGGAACCAAAACGACCCTTTGAACATGATGGTACGCACTACTCTCGGCGCCGCATTGGCGCTGCTCTGCCCGCTCGCGCTCTCGGCGCAGCTGAGCTTCACGAACTCCACATCCATGATGGGCGCCAGCGTGAGCGGTGGCTGCATGGGGGTGGTGGATATGAACGGCGATGGATTGGACGACATCCTGAAGCTGGACAATGCCCGCACCCTGAAGGTTGACTACCAGAACGCCAATGGCACCTTCACCACGGTGAACTACGGCAACATGAGCGGCTCCGGCCAGTGGGGCTTCGCCGCTGCTGACATCGATAATAACGGCCACAAGGATGTGGTGAGCGGCGGCAGCTACGATGGCACGCATTACATGCGCATCAACTCCGTTGGGCAGGGCACCCTGAGCGACCTGAACGGCGGCGACATCTTCACCCAATGCATGAGCATCGGCGATGTGGACAACAACGGCCGTGTTGATGTATTCGCCTGCCACGATGATGGCCCACCGAGCCTGTGGTTCACCAACGCCAGCGGAGTTCCCGTGAACAACAACGCCTACATGAACTGGGCAACACCAGAATGCGCATCGGGCCCTGCGGCCGCTAGCGATGACATGAGCGGCAATTACGGGAGCTGCTTCACCGATTTCGACGATGATGGCGACCTCGACCTCTACATCGCGCATTGCCGCCAAGGCGTCACCAACCCAGACGATTGCCGCCGTTGGAACCGCCTCTTCGTTAACAACGGCAGCAACCAGTACAGCGATCTTGCTGCCAATTACGGCGTGCAGATCCGCAACCAGAGCTGGACCGCTGACTTCGGCGACATCGATAACGATGGCGACTTCGACATGGTGGTGACAAACCACGATGCCAACATCCAACTCCTCCGCAACAACGGCGCAGGCCAATTCACGGATATCACCGCAGGCAGCGGCCTCGAATTCGGCGGCTTCATGCTCCAGAGCAAATTCGCCGATTTCGATAACGACGGTTTCGTGGATGTGCTCATCGCTGGCGGCGTGGAGTACTACTTCAAGAACAACGGCAACAGCACCTTCACGCGCATCACCGGCCTCTTCCCCAGCAATAAGGCCATGCACAGCTTCGCCACCGGCGACCTGAACAACGACGGCTTCGTTGACCTCTTCGCCAACTACGGCAACAGCTACATCACCCCCGATAACGCCAACCCGGACCGTTTGTGGATGAACAACGCCAACGGCAACCACTGGTTCGGCGTTCGGCTCCAAGGCACCGTGAGCAACCGCGATGCGATTGGCGCACGCGTGACCATCACCGGGCCTTGGGGAACGCAGACCCGCGAAGTGCGCTCGGGTGAGAGCTACGGCATGGTCACCACTTTCGCTGCCATGTTCGGCCTGGGCAATCACACGGTGATCCCAACGCTCACAGTGCGCTGGCCAGCAGGTTCCACAGAGACCTTCACCAACGTGGCTGCCGACCAGTACATCAACATCATCGAAGGCACCTGCATCAGCCCCACAGCCGCAATCACCCCGGTTGGCGATCCGGTGCTCTGTGGCCCTGGCGATCAAGTGGCACTATCCGCGAACGCCGGCTTCCAATATCTGTGGAGCAATGGCCAAACCAGCCAGACGATCAATGTGAGTGCGGCAGGCAACTACAGCGTTGTTATCAACGATGGCAACGGCTGCACCGCCACCGCGAGCTTCTTCGTAGCACAGAGCCCCGATGAGACCCCGACGGTGCAGGTCACTGGACCACTCACCTTCTGCGAAGGCGGATCCGTTACCCTCACCAGCACCGCCGCGAATGCCTACTCATGGACCGGCGGTGGAACAAGCCAGAGCATTCAGGTGACCAGCGCAGGCAGCTACAGCGTGACCATTGACGGAACCTGCGCGCAATTCACCAGCGCCCCGGTGCTCGTTAACGTGCTTGATGCGCCCGATGCTCCAATAGCCGATGGTGTGAACATCGCTGTTCCGGGCACCGCGAACCTGAGCGCGACCGGCAACAACATCAATTGGTACGCTGGGCCTGTGGGTGGCACGCCGATCGGCTCGGGCAATGCCTTCACCACGCCTTTCGTGAACACCAATACCACGTTCTATGTAACCGCGGGTATTCAGCATGGTGGTGGCGCATGGTTCGGTGGGCCCCAGAATCGATTGAACACCGGTTCTCCCGGACAATTCCACACGAACTCCGACAACTATCCTGTGTTCACGGCATCGGCTCCGTTCACCATCGTTAGCGTGAAGGTGTACGCCAATGGCGCCGGCAACCGCACGGTGGCGCTCATCGATCGCAGCTCTGGCGCCACGCTCGCCTCGCAAGCCATCAACATCCCCGATGGCGAGAGCCGCATCACGCTCAACTATGCCGTGCCCGGACCGGGCGAATACGGCTTGCGCACCGTGAGCGGCAACCCGCAGCTTTGGCGCGACGGCAATGGCAGCAACCCGACCTATCCCTATGCCCTGGGAACCGTGGGCGCCATTACCACCAGCAGCGTTACCGGCAACAACGCGCTCAACTTCTACTACTTCTTCTACGATTGGGAAGTGGTGGCCGCGGGCACGCTCTGCGAGAGCGTTCGTGTTCCTGTTGAAGTGACCGTGGGCACCGTTGGCATCACCGAGGCCTCGGCCAGCGGCACCCGAGTGTTCCCGAACCCTGCGAAGGATGCTCTAACCGTTCGCGCTGAAGGCGGTTCGGGCATCACCAGCGTCGAACTGCTCGATGTCACGGGTCGAATCGCGCGCTCAGTGCCTGCGACCACGACAGGTCTTGTTCAGGTTGGACTTTCGGGAATCGCGCCGGGCGAATACCTCGTCCGCGTGAATAGCGCGGATGGCCGCAGCATCCACCGCGTGGTGGTGCAGTAATCCATTCTTGCCTCGCTTCTGCGGCGCCCCGGATCAATCCGGGGCGCCGTGCTTTGTATCCCTATCACCGATGCATCCGTTGAAGGCGCCGAAACAAAAGGACCCGCACATGCGCATCTGCATCGCACTCGCTAGCCTCGCCATCACGCTCACCGGTTGCATTAAGGACGCCGAGGAGATCGCACAGGATACCGGTGTGCTACCGAGTACCTGCGGCACACAAGGCGCGCGCCTGCAGGCCAACGTCAACGGTTCAGTGTATTGCGCGAACGGCCAAGTAGTGGCCACGGGCAACGGCGCGTCCGCAGTGATCACCGGAGTGAGCCTGATGGGCACCACCCTCATCGTGCAGGTCGATTCACTTGGCCTTGGCGCGCAGCCCATCACCGAAGCCTCGAATGGGCTGCTGTACATGGAGAACGGAACCAGCTACACGATCATGCCGCCGGACCAAGGGCAGCTCAACATCACCATGCTTGACACTGCAGCACGGGCGCTCACAGCGAGCTTCAGCGCAACGCTGCGCAATGAGATGAGCGGCAGCACTCGTGCTGTGCAAGGCGAACTCGACGTGATCTGGACGGAATAGGAATCCGGTGGCACGGTGATCGCCTGCTCGCGCGAAACGAATCGCATGAAACGACTCCTCCCCTTCGCGCTTTTGATCCTCGGAGGCACCACGGCTTGTACAAAGAAGAACGACGACTCCCCATCTCCCACGCCAGCAGCATGCGGGATCGCCGGCATGCGCATGCAAGGCACCATCGGCAGCGATGCGTTCTGCACCAACACCAGCCTCTTCGCCGATCTGGCCATCGTGCTCACCAGCAACGGCATCATGAGCAACGGCAGCACCCTTACCCTTGAGCTCGATTCCGTGAACATGGGCAGCTACGGCATGCAGGCCGATGTGAACAGCGTGCTCTACACTGATCCCCTGGGATTGGCTTGGAAATCCATCGATGGAGGCAGCACCACGCTCGCGATCAGCAGCCACGATACCGGAGGCAACCGCATCCAAGGCAACATCAATGGGAGTCTCTATTCTCCCATCGGCGGCGCCGCGCGGAGCATCAGCGCGAGCTTCGACCTGACCTACACCGAGTAGCGAAGTGGTTCCGACTTGGCCAGCGGCTTCGCTGGTACATTCGGCCGCGTGAAACAAGAGGAGTCCATCCGCATCGCAATCGTCGGCATCGGCGCATTGGGCTGCGCGCTGCTGCCACGCTTGATGCGCTTGCGCGTCGCTGGCATCACCTTGATCGATGGCGACCGTGTGGAAAGCGGCAACCTGGAGCGACAAGACCTCTATGCCGAAGTGGACATCGGCCATTTCAAAGCAGGCACTGCCCGTGGCTGGCTGCAGATGGGCGCTCCTGGAATCGCGGTCACGGCTATCGACCGTTTCGTTGATGCCAGCAACGCCAAGGAGCTGCTGGCCGGGCACACGATCATAGCCGATTGCACCGACGACCTGCATGCAAAAGCACTGGTGGATCGCGTATGCGCCACAGAACGCATCGCGCTGGTGAGCGGCGCATTGCACCGGAATCAAGGCCAGGTGATCGTACTGCATGCGCCGGGCGCCAATGCAACAATCTCGCGTAGCGATGTCTTCAGCGGAAGAATCGGCGCCGACCAGGATGGCTGTGACATGCGGCGTGTGCCCATGGAGGCCATAGAGGCTGTTGCCGGCCGCATGGCGCAACGGATACGCGAACTCGCGCGTGGCGAAGAAGTGACCAATGCCGTGCTGGAGCTATTCGATACGAAGAGCGCGGCCTGGAGCCGATTCGAGACCAGCATCCGATGATCACGGTCGAAGAAGCACGGCGCATCATCATGGCGCATGTCCCCAGCATGCCTGCGGAATTCCGTCCGCTTGAACTGGTTGTGGGAGCCTATGCCGCCGCTGATGCGTTCGCCGCGGACGATTACCCCCGCTTCGATGTGAGCGCTGTTGACGGTTATGCGATTAGCGATGGGCCAGGGCCATGGGCGGAAGTCGGCCGAATAGCCGCTGGACAATTGCTCGGCAAAGCGCTGCGCGCGGGCGAGTGCGCGCGGATCTTCACCGGTGCGGCTGTTCCTGAAGGCGCGGTGGCTGTGCTGATGCAGGAACATGTGATTGCGAACGATGGGCAGGTGGTGGCGCACCAGCCCGAAGTGAAGGTTGGCGCCAACATCCGCACACGCGGCGAGTCGTTCCGGAACGGCGAATTGCTACTGGCCAAGGGGCTGCAGATCACACCGGCGCATGTAGGCGTGCTTGCCTCGGGTGGCGTGCAGGAACTCATGGTTTCGCTGGAACCGCAAGTGGGCATCGTGCGCACCGGCGACGAGTTCATCGACGATGTGCTCAGCGATGCCGGGCGCATCCATGGCAGCAATGAGCGCATGCTGGTGGCCGCTGCGCGCGCCGCACATCTGTACACCGATGATGTGCCGTACATCGCTGGCGACGATAGCGAGATCCTGAGCAGTGTGCTGCGCCAAGCCGCCGATGAGAACGACA
Organism: Flavobacteriales bacterium; assembly: GCA_016713865.1. GTDB lineage: Bacteria > Bacteroidota > Bacteroidia > Flavobacteriales_F > PHOS-HE28 > PHOS-HE28. Next base: position 56,423 of record JADJOG010000021.1, read on the forward strand.
TCATCATCACCACCGGCGGGGTATCCGTTGGCGATCACGACCTGGTCCGTCAAGTGCTTGAGAAGCTCGGGGCCACGATCCACTTCCATGGCGTCAAGCAGAAACCCGGCAAGCCCATGCTCTTCGCCACCCTGGGGCGCAGGCCCGTATTCGGCCTTCCAGGCAATCCGCGAGCGGTGCTGATGGCTTGGCATGCCTACGTGCTTCCCTTCCTGCGAGCCATGCAGGGCGCAACCGATCCCTGGCCCCGCACCGAACGATTACCCTTCGCGCAAGCGATCCAACTGAGCAACCCGCGTGCGGAATTCAGGGCCGCGCAGGTCCGCAATGGCCTTGTGCATCTATTGCCCGATGAGGGGTCACACATGCTCACGACCATGGCCATAGCCGATGCCTTGGCCTACTTCCCCATCGATGCATCGGCGAACGATGCGCGCCAAGATGTGGAGGTCATCTATCTGCCCCGACCATGAAGCAAGGCTGGACCGGCGTTGTGCTCGCGGGCGGAAGAAGCTCGCGCATGGGCCGCGATAAAGCATTGATCGAGATCGATGGCCGCTCTTTGCTCGATCGCGCGTTGGACAAGCTCGATGCGCACTGCGCCGAATTGCTCGTTATCGGCGAGCCTGAGAAGTACGGTCATGTAGGTCCTTTCGTCATCGCCGATGAATGGCCGGGCAAAGGGCCATTGGGTGGCATCGCGACGGCCTTGCGCTACGCCAGCAACGACAAGCTGCTGGTGATCGCCTGCGACATGCCAGCGCTGAACGACCGCCTCTTCGACCTGCTGAAGTCGCAATTGGGCAATGCCACCGACGCCGTGGTGCCGCGGCACGAAGGATTGATTGAGCCACTGGCTGCGGCTTACCACAGGAGCGCGCAGCCCGCCTTCCGCCGATGCGTGGAACTGGACGTGCTCAAAATGAGTGATGCCTTGAGCCAAGTGCGAACGAGCCACGTGGAAGTGATTCCAGGTCGAGATGCTTGGCCTGGTGATCTGTTCAGGAACATCAATAGCCAAAACGATCTTTGAGGCATGCAAGTGCTCTTGTTCGGAATGATCGCGGAGCGCGCCGGTGCCGATTGCATCGACCTGAATGCCGCTGACACAACCGAACTGCGATCCATGCTGACGGAGCGCATCAACGGATTGGAGTCGCTGAGCTACGCTATCGCGGTGGATCGCGTGATCATCAACAAGGACATGCCGCTGACCGGCAGCGAAGAGATCGCCGTGCTGCCCCCATTCGCAGGAGGATGAGTGAAAGCCAAGCCCCATAAAGTGAAGGACATCTTCGTTGAAGGGCCGATTGACCCGGCCTTCATCGCCACGAGCATTGCCAAGCATGCCACGCGCATGGATATCGGTGCGCACGAGATATTCCTGGGGCAGGTGCGAGCGGATACGATTGATGGGCGGACGATTCCCGCACGACGGTTGCAGCCATCGCGTTCACCGCCTACCGCGACATGGCCCTCGAGCGAATGACAGCTATCCGAGAAGAGGCCTTTGTCCGTTGGCCGACGATGACCTGCTTGCATGTGCATCACAGCCTTGGCGTCATAAATGTTGGTGAGCTTTGCTTCATGGTCTTCGCCAGCGCGCCGCACCGTGCAGCCGCACGCGAAGCCGTCGCCTGGGTGGTGGACCGCATCAAGGCGGAGCTGCCCATCTTCGGATGTGAGGTCATGAATTCCCCTTTTGATGGTCGTAGCCGACCCTCGGGTCGAAGGAGAACAGGTCCCATCGACATCATCACACAAGCCCACCACGCTGCGCGAAGCGACGGCAACCGCATTGGTCACCGTTGGCGATCCGGCAACCATCACTGCCTTGGAAGGAGAAGCGCGTACCCAAGGGCGATGTGCTCGAAAGCGCGCGTGTGGCGGCGCTGTTCGGTGTGAAGAAGACCCACGAGCTGATCCCCGATTGCCATCCACTGCCCATCGAGCATGCCGAATGCACGTTCGCGGTGGGCGACCAGGAGATCATCGTCACCATGCGTGTGCGAACCATCTATCGCACCGGTGTTGAAGTGGAGGCCATGCACGGAGCCAGCGTGGCGGCGCTCACCATCTACGACATGCTGAAGCCCATCGATAAGGGCGTCGTGATCGCGGGCATCAAATTGCTGGAAAAGAAAGGCGGCAAGAGCGATTGGAAGGATCGCTTCGATATGCCCGTACGCGCTGCGGTGCTTGTGATCAGCGACAGTGTGGCCAGCGGTAAGAAGGAGGATAAGGGCGGGGTTGAGGTGGTTGAGCGATTGACGAAGTTGGGGGTTGAATGCAATGGAACCACGGTGGTGCCAGATGAACCCGATGCGATTGCCGCACAAGTGAAGGCATGGGCAGCGGAAGGCATCGACCTCATCCTCACCACCGGAGGCACGGGCCTTTCACCACGCGACCGCACGCCCGAGGCCATCGCACCCATCCTCGATCGCGAAGTGCCCGGCATTATGGAAGCGGCGCGCAGCTACGGGCAGGAACGCATGCCATGGGCCATGATGAGCCGTGGCATGGCAGGCATGATCGGTCGCACGTTGGTGATTACGCTGCCCGGCTCAACGCGTGGCGCGCAAGAGACGATGGATGCGCTTTTCCCTTTTGTGTTGCATGTGGTAAAGGTGCAGGAGCATGCGTTCAGGCATGGGATGTAGCGCGCTCCGTGCCTCGCAGTCCGATGCCCATCATAGCCCGTTCCGGTATTTTGCGCCTCCGCAACAAAGGCCGGTCCTCCCCATGCGCCCGTTACCAGTGAACGCCTTCCGGCTCTCTGCCATCGCACTATTGCTGATGTCGGCCACCTCCTCCAATGCACAGACTGCCTGCACCGCCGACTGTTCCGCTGACCCTGCGGGCTTTGATACCGGAGGGCCGGTGTCGACGACAACGCAGCCCTCATTTCCGATCAATGGGCCAATGACGTGGTTCGGTATCGGACCGACCTACGTAAGCGCTTTCAAGGACTTCACGGTGGTCGCTGGCCGGATCTATGAATGGAGCATGTGCGATGCAGATGGGGGCATTTACAGCGCGGGCAACCAAATGGATCTCCGGAACCCGAGTACTGGTGCCCCCTTGTGCAGTTGGTTGCTCACCTCCGCATGCGGCGAGGCGAAGATCAGGTACCTCGCGCCCGCCAATGGGCTTGTACGCATCTCGGTCACCAATGGCGATTGCTCGGCTGACATCCCGGCGGGCAACGTCAATTGGCGCTGTGTGAACTGCTTCGGGGCGGGGGGCAGCAACGGCTGCACGGACGCAGCGAACGGCGAGTTCCCCGTTGGCGCCTTCACGCCGGCGTGTACCGGAAAACCTGAGGTGATCACCACCAACGCGGCGGATCAGACCTACAGCACCGTGCAGCTCACGGCAGGCGTACCCACCACGTTCAGCGCCATTTCGAACACACTGGCCTATGGCACGACGGTCTGGATCACCATCACCAACGGGGCCGGTACGGTCATCTATGGATATTGGCCCAACACCCGCACCTTCAATCCACCGGCTACGGGCACCTACCGTTTCTTATGTGCACTACCAGCAGGTGGATATGGGCTGCGGTTCCTATAAGGGATTCCTCGCGCGGTGCGGTGCGGCATCTACGACCTTTGCACCACCACCCCGATCGCGCGAAGTCGAGCAGACCGTGTATATGCACGGAACTGGGTCTTGGACCAATGCCACGTGCGGCGCAACGGCGGGCATCGAGCGCATCTACACGTTCACACCAAACATGACGGGTACACACCAATTGCAGGTAACGAGCGCCACTGCTCCTAGCCCTGGGATCCGGTACTCCCAAACCGGCATCCCCGGCTGCGATGCGAACAACTGGAACTGCCTGGGCACGGCCACCAACCTGAATACGTACTCGTTCAACCTCACGGCCGGCGTTCCCATCTACATCCTGGCGCAGGCGGTCGCCACGGATGCCATGTGGCACAAGATCGTCCTTCATTGCGCGGTTCCGCAGAACCAGAGCTGCGCCACTGCGGAACCGGTGGGCAGTTATCCGGCGACCATCAATGCCAATGCGCAATTGGGCTCATCGGCGTTGAGCGCATCGTGCTTCAGCGCTGCGAAACCGCACCCTCTGGTACAAAGCCACGGGCGTGTGCGGTGGCATGTCGGCCAGCACGTGCGGGACCGCTACGAATACGGTGCTGGCCGTACAGCGGAAGTTGCGGAAGCCTCACCGAAGTGGCGTGCAACGACAACGCGACCTCCGGGCCCTGCTCCAGCACAGCAGAGCCACAAGGACTTGGGCATCGCAGGCTGGCACAGATTATTACATCGCTGTCGCGGGCGCTTTTGGTTCACTGCTCACGAACGTGGTGCTCAACGTTTCCACCACGCTCATCGATGGTGATGGCGATGGGATCAGCGACGCGTGCGAGGCGCAGCCGAACGTGCGCGTAGTGCTCGAAGGTCCGTATGACAGCAACATCGGTCTGATGGGAGACGGTATGCGCGCGCTCGGTTTGGTGCCGACTACCGAGCCGTTCACCGCGCCAGGCTACGTGCACGTGAACGGCGGTAGCGAATCGACAACGGCACCAGTGCTCGCGGTTACCGGCAACAATGCCATCGTGGATTGGGTGGTGCTGGAACTGCGTAGCGCCACAACGCCTTCGTTAGTGCTGGATACGCGCTGCGCTCTGCTCCAACGCGATGGTGACGTGGTCGATGGGATGGCGTGAGCAAGCCGAACATGCGGTCTACGAGCGGCAATTATCACGTGGCGTTGCGGCACCGCAATCACCTGAAGGTGATGAGCGCCGCCCCTGTCGCGCTTTCCACGTCATCGGCCCTGCTTGACTTCTCCATCGACGGCACCACGACGTTCGGAACGAATGCACAAAGGACATCCGGTGGCACGTTCAGCAAGCAGGTGATGTGGAGTGGGGACGTGGATAAGACAGTGGCACGCTCAAGTACACTGGAGCAGGAACGACGCGCGATCTTATACCAGTGCTATTGGCGGCAGTGTGCCAACCAATGCCATAAGCGCGTATTCGCCGTCGGATGAATTTGGATGGCATGGTGAAGTACACCGGTGCAGGCAACGACCGCGATCCGATCCTGAGCAATATCGGCGGATCGGTGCCCACGAACACGAGGGTGCAGCAATTGCCATAGGCGCACATCCCAGGGACGCAAGGCCCGACGGCAAGCCGGTACTTTCGCAGCATGATCAACGGCAAGGAAGCGATGGTGGAGGAGTTCGTGCTCCATCGCATCGGAACAGGAGGCGCCCCCAGCATCCTCAGCGATTACAGCGCGGTGCTGCAAGGCCCCGAAGAGCAGGAGTTCCTGCGCAAGCTTTTCCTGAAGCCCTTCGCGAACGTGGTGCAGACCAACGAGTTCGCGGAGAGGGACGGCGAGGCGAACGTGCTCGAGGGCATCTGCATGAAAGCCGCCAAGAGCAAGGATCTCGTCGGCATTTCGCGCGCCGTGGCGAAGCACCTCATCGAAGTGGCCAATGCGCATGAGGCGCGCAGCGGTGAACTTTTCGTGGCGCGCTTCAATGGCGTAGAGCTGAACGGCGCTGTGCATGACGCGCTCGGCATTCTCAAGTTCGACGACAAGGAGGTCTTCATCGAGAGCCGCGTGGAGGGTGAGGCCATCGCCATGCAATTGAAGCGCGGGCTGGGCGGCCGCAAGCCGGATCAAGCACTGCTCGTGCTATTCACGCCGGAAGCGCCCACG
>JADJOG010000022.1 GCA_016713865.1 Flavobacteriales bacterium
GAGGAAAAACGATATTGACGCCCACCAGCACGATGCTGAAGGAGACCATGTTCTTCTGCGCATCGCCGATGCTGCGGCAGCTGAGGTTCTTCTGCATCATATCCTGATCGAGACCCGTCATGGCGATGGCGATGAACATGCCACCGAGGAACTGCTTCCAGAAATAGGTGCCAGGCTTGGGATCGTCGAAGAAGAAGATCCGGCTCAGCGGGCTGCCCTTCACCTCCGCGATGCTCTCGCCAATGCTCCAACCCATCCTCTCCCCGATGAGCCAAACGGTAATGGCCACCGCGAGCAGCATGAAGAGCGTTTGCAATGTGTCTGTCCAGATGATGGTGCGCATGCCACCCTTGTGCGTGTATAGCCAGATGAGCGCGATGGTGAGTGCTACGGTGAGCACGAAGGGCACATGCAGCGCATCGAAGACGAGGTATTGCAGCACGAGCGCAACGAGGTAGAGGCGCGCAGCCGAACCCAAGCTGCGGCTCACAAGGAAGAACCATGCACCCGTGAGGTAGCTGCTACGTCCGAAGCGCTGGCCGAGGTAGCCGTAGATGCTGGTGAGGCCGAGCCGATAGTAAAGCGGCATCAGCACGAAGGCGATCACCGCATAGCCGGGCAGGTAGCCGAGCACCATCTGCAGGTAACTCCACCGGTCATTGCCCACAAGGCCGGGCACACTGATGAAGGTGACGCCGCTGAGAGATGCGCCGATCATCCCGAAGGCCACGATGTACCAAGGACTCTTGCGCTCACCGAGGAAGAAGGCGCTGTTGCCCGCTCCGCGCGAGGTGATCACCGAGATGGCGTACAGCAAGCCGAAGTAGGCGGCGATCACGAGCAGGATGAGCCAAGCAGGCATGCTGCGAAGGAAATTGCGGGAGCCAGGTGCAAGCATGCCGACGATTGGAAGTTGTGCGCGATGGCCTGTGAGGCACTGCAGCAATCGGCAGGATCGGACCAATGGACCGCACGCTACATTGAGGCCCTTCCGACCGCCGATGATCACCCGCGACCATCTCCAACTCTCCACTTCACTGCGCTACTCATGGCGCAACATGGTGTACAGCGCGATCTGCGCCAGTGCGGCCTTCGCGCTCGTGCATTCGCCCATAGCGCCTTGGCTCGAGGTGCCCATCACCGTGGTAGCCATCTTGGGCACCGCCTTGGCCATTATCCTTGGCTTCAAGAACTCCTCAGCTTACGACCGCTGGTGGGAGGCTCGGAAGATCTGGGGCGGGGTGGTGAATGATAGCCGCACCCTCACCCGCCAAGTGCTGAGCCTGGCGCTGCCAGCGAATGTGCCTGCCCAATCGCGCGAAGCCCTACGCGGGATGGTGCGCATGCATTTGGCTTGGATCAACGCGCTGCGCTTGCAATTGCGCCGCATCGGCGACGAGGAGCGCTGGAAGAAGGAGGTCTCGGTTCATCTGGCTGCAGAGCAATACACCGCGATGCGCTCCAAGACCAACAAGGTCACGCACCTCGGCCTGCAGCAAGGTTTCGTGCTGAAAGGCTTGCACGACCAAGGCACCATCGACAGCATCCTATACGCGCAAGTGGACAACACCCTCGCGCGCTTGACCGACCTGCAAGGCATGGCCGAACGGATCCGCAGCACGCCTCTCCCGCGGCCTTACGATTATTACACGAAGACCTTCCTCAACGTGTTCATTCTCTTCTTCCCCTTCGGTGTGGTGCGCACCTTCGAGGACTACACCCACGCTTGGCTAGTGGTTCCGGTCACGGTCATCATCGGCTGGATCTTCTACCAGCTTTACATCTTCGGCAAAGTGATGAGCAACCCCTTCGAGAATTGGCAGACCGACGTGGCCCTGGATGCGATCTGCACCACCATCACCATAGACCTGAAAGAGGCGCTTGGCGATACCGATGCGCCCAATCCGTTGGAGCCGGTGGATGGCGTGCTGATGTGATGGAGGCTCCATACGGACAGGCTTGCTCGTTGTGTCAATGCACAGAAAAACCACGCGGAGCTGGATCTGTGTCGCAATGCATGATGCGCTCAACCCGCGCGCTGGCGCTTCGGAGCCTTTCTTTGCGCAAGAGGACATTTCCCATTCGCCCGCATGACCGCATCTTCTGCCTTGCTCGAATCCGCCGTTGACCAGTTGGCCACGCTGCCCGGCATCGGGCGCCGAACGGCCATGCGCTTGGCGTTGGACCTGCTGCGCCGCGAGCCGCATGATGTGGCCCGCTTCACGGAGGCGATTCGCCGCATGCGCGATGAGCTGCGCCGCTGCGAAGTATGCTGCAACGTCAGCGACGAGCCGCGCTGCGCCATCTGCAGCGATCCGCGCCGCGATGCAGGCCTCATCTGCGTCGTTGAGGACATCCGCGATGTGCTCGCCATCGAGGCCACGCGGCAATACCACGGCCTTTACCACGTTCTGGGCGGCGTCATCAGCCCCATGGAAGGCATCGGTCCGGACGACCTCAACACTGCTGAACTGCTGGATCGCACCGCAAATGGCGCGGCCCGTGAAGTGGTGCTCGCGCTCGGTGGAACATTGGAGGGCGACACCACGGCCTTCTACCTGAACAAGCGTCTCGCCGACCGCAATGTGCTGGTTACCACCATCGCGCGCGGCATCAGCGTGGGCGCGAACCTTGATCAGGCCGACGAGGTCACCTTGGGCCGCAGCATCGCCGACCGGAAACCATACGAGCAGAGCATCAAACGATAGCATGTGCCCATGCGCACATGTGCCTTAGCGCGCATGAAACTCAGCGTCATAATCGTCAACTACAATGTGCGCGCCTATCTGGAGCAGTGCCTGCGCACAGTGTTCACCGCGCTCGATGGCATCGAGGGCGAGATATTCGTGGTGGATAACCAGAGCACCGATGGCAGCGTGGAGATGGTGCGCGAGAAATTCCCGCAGGTGCGACTCATGGCCAATGCGGAGAATGTAGGATTCAGCCGTGCGAACAATCAGGCTATCCGCGAGAGCCGCGCCGATTATGTGGTGCTGCTGAATCCGGATACGGTGGTTGGTGAGGATGTCTTCCGCAAGGTGCTCGACTTCATGGACTCGCGCCCGAAGGCAGGTGGGCTCGGCGTGAAGATGATAGATGGCACCGGCCACTTCCTGCCCGAGAGCAAACGTGGGTTGCCCACGCCGGCAGTGGCTTTCTACAAGATCATCGGCCTCACCCGCCTATTCCCGCGAAGCAGGGTCTTCGGCCGCTACCACTTAGGGCATATGCCGGAGAACGAGGCTGCTCCGATCGAGATCCTCTCCGGCGCATGCATGTTCCTTCGGAAGAAGACGCTGGATGAGGTCGGCCTCCTCGACGAGAGTTTCTTCATGTACGGAGAGGATATCGACCTGAGCTACCGCATCACCTTGGGAGGCTATGAGAACTGGTACTACCCCGAGGCGCGCATCATCCACTACAAGGGCGAGAGCACCAAGAAGAGCAGCGTGAATTACGTGTTCGTGTTCTACAACGCCATGGCCATCTTCGCCCAGAAGCATTTCACGCGCAAGCGCACTGACCTGCTCAGCCTGCTGATCACCGGCAGCATCTACCTGAGCGCAGCAGGCGCCATCGTATCGCGGTTCCTCCGTCGCGCGCTGCTCCCGATGCTGGACTTGAGCGTGCTCTACCTGATCACAGCGGGCTTGGTCCTGCTCGAACCCTCAACGCGTTTGATGCCTGAACGGATCGCCGTGTGGTCTGTCCTGCTCCTCATCTCATTCACGCTCTTCGGCGCCTATGACAGACCTGTGCGCATCATCAACCTGCTCAAGGGATCGGCCGTATTCGCCGTGATCGTCTTCTATTGGCAGGATGTGCCCGCGCAACTGCGCTATTCCGGGTGGTCCGCGGCGGTCCCATTCATAGCCCAGGTGCTGCCAGTGGCCGTCGCAGGCCTGTGCACGCGCCTCACGTTGCATTTCTTGCGCGTGAAGGGCTACAGCCTGCGCACTTTGGATCGCAAGCGCGTGCTCGCCATCGGCAGCCCCGATGAGAACAAGCACGCCCTAGCGCTGCTCTGGCAAACCCATTTCGGTCTGGGCCGCCAGAAACAGATGAGCACGAGCGATGCCGATTCGCCCGAGGCAATCGGTCTGATCCGAAAGAAGATACGCAAGCATGGGATCGATGAAGTCGTGTTCTGCGCGAAGGATCTGGCGTGGGGGCGCATCATCGCGCTCATGGAAGGCCTGAAGCATACCCATGCGATGTTCAAGATCGCTCAGCCCGCGCGCGAGTTCATCATAGGTCCGAACAGCATCGAGAGCATCCTCGATCTTGATGTCATGGAACAGCATGCGGTGAACAGCGCGGCAGGAAGGCGCAGCAAACGCATCCTTGATTCATCGCTGGCCCTGCTGCTCCTGTTGCTCTGGCCACTGGCCGCGCTCTTCGTCGCTGAACCTCTGCGCATGGCGCGCAACGCATGGGCAGTGCTATCTGGCAGCAAAAGCTGGGTGGGCTACCACCCCATGACCGACCGCTCGCTGAAGCTGCCGCCAACCAAACCCGGGGTGCTGCATCCGCTAGTGCTTCAGCCGCAAGTGAGTGCCGCCATGGCAATTCGCGTGAACGCCGAGTACGCGAAGGATTTCAGTGCTTGGCGCGATTTGGCGTTGGTGCTGCGCGGCTTCCGGCTACTGGGTCGATAGCGCCTCGCGTCATAGGATGAGGTGGCTACATTTGGCCGCCGTGCCAAGCGCGGCATATGCCATGTCAGCAATCGAGATCCTGCTGCCCAAGATGGGCGAGAGCGTGGCCGAGGCCACCATCACAAAATGGCTGAAGAAGCCCGGCGATGCCGTTGCCGCTGACGAGCCCATTGTCGAGATCGCAACGGACAAAGTGGATAGCGAGGTGCCCGCGCCCGAAGCCGGCATCCTGAGCGAGCAACTGGTGAAGGAGGGGGATGTGGTGAAGGTGGGGCAGCCCATTGCCCGAATCGGCTCAGCTGCCGGTGGCGCGAGCCCTGCCACGGCACCCGTTGCGGGAGTCGCACCAGCTCCGGCTAAAGCCGCTCCGGCACCTGTGCCAGCTGCCGCCAGCAACGGACATTCGGCAACCTCAACGGCTGCTGCTTCAGGTCCTGTATCCCGAACCGGCCCAAGCGGCAAATTCTACAGCCCCTTGGTGCGCAACATCGCCGAGAGCGAAGGCGTGAGCATGGCCGAATTGGAGGCGATCGCCGGTACCGGTGAAGGCGGCCGCGTAACGAAGAAGGACATTCTTGGCTACCTGCCTAGTCGCGGCTCTGCGCCCGCGCCCATTGCGGCACATTCTGCTCCACCTCCCACGGCAGCACCTGCGCCAGTAGCTGCTCCCGCTTCTGCTCCGGCATTGGTGCCCGCCGCCGGTGATGAGATCATCGAGATGGACCGCATGCGCCGGTTGATCGCCGACCACATGGTGATGAGCAAGCGCACCAGTCCGCACGTGACCAGCTTCGTGGAGGCCGACGTGACCAACCTGGTGCTCTGGCGCGACAAGGTGAAGAAGGCATTCGAGCAACGCGAGGGCGAGAAGCTCACCTTCACACCGGTCTTCATCATGGCTATCGTGCAGGCCATCAAGGAAATGCCGATGGTTAACGTGCAGGTCGATGGATATAGCATCATCCGTAAGCGCGACATCAACATCGGCATGGCCGCCGCGCTGCCCTCGGGCAATTTGATCGTGCCGGTGATCAAGAACGCCGATCAACTCAACCTCGTGGGCCTGGCCAAGAAGGTGAATGACCTGGCCAACCGCGCCCGAGCAGGAAAACTGCAGCCTGATGAGGTCGCAGGAGGCACCTACACGGTTACGAACGTGGGCACCTTCGGCAATGTGCTGGGCACGCCCGTGATCAACCAGCCCCAAGTGGCCATCATGGCAACAGGTGCTATCCGGAAAAAGCCCGCTGTGATCGAAACCCCAACCGGCGACATGATCGGCATACGGCACCAGATGTTCTTGAGCCATAGCTACGACCACCGCGTGGTTGACGGCGCCTTGGGCGGGCGTTTCGTTCGCCGGGTTGCCGACATCCTCGAAGCTTGGAGCATTGACCAGCCTTACTGAAGCCAAGAAAGGGAAAATCCTACCTTGCCCCCATCTCTCCGACTCTATCCGAGACCACTTCGATGATGAAAGGCTACCGCCCCCTTCTCGCAGCCGTATTCACTGCTGCTAGCGCGATCTCGCTCGCTCAAGGCAACACTTCCTTCAATTGGAAATTCGAGGAGGGCAACAAGCTGATGGAAGAGAAGCTCTTCAATCAAGCCGCCGAGATCTGGAAGGAATTGCTCGCAACGGACACGGATAACGCCAACCTGAACTACAAACTCGGGCTCTGCTACTACAGCTCTTACAACCAGAAAGCCAAAGCGCTGCCCTACCTCGAGCGTGCCTCTGAACTGCGCAAGAGCGGCAGCTATGGCGGTTTCAACCAAAGCGGTTACGACCCCTTTGAGCCGCGTGAGCGCAACGCGCCCGTGGAAGTGGACTATTACCTGGGCCGCACTTACCACTTGAATGAGCAGTTCGACAAAGCAGACCTGTTCTACCAGAAGTTCCTCGATGGCGTGGACGCGCGCCATGCCATGCGACCATTGGCTGCCCGCGGCAAAGAGCAGACTGCCAGCGCCCGAGAGCTGCGCAAGAATCCAGTGGGCTATCAGGTGAGCAATGTTGGACCCGTGATCAATAACGATCATCCGGATTTCAGCCCTGTGCTTTCTGTGGATGGCAATGCCTTGTTCTATACCAGCCGCCGGATCCGACCCGATAGCAGCAACAAGACCATCCTCGACCCGATCGCCGGACTGCCTTTCGAGAACATCTACGTGAGCTATAAGGACCGCGAGGGCAACTGGCAGGCTCCCGAACTGCTCAATATCAACCCTTCTGGGGCAGGCCATTTGGCCAGCGTGAACGTGGCCGCCGATGGACAGACACTTTATATCTACCGCGATGACGGCGGTGATGGCAACATTTACGAAAGCAAGCTCGTGGGTGAGGTCTGGAGCGACCCCGTGCTCATGGGCAGCGACATCAATACGCGCTCCTGGGAAACGCACGGCGCCCTTACCGCCGATGGCAACACCTTCTACTTCATCAGCAATCGTCCTGGTGGCAAAGGCGGACGCGACATATACCGCGTAGTGCGCTTGCCGAATGGCGCGTGGAGCAAGGCGCAGAACCTTGGTAGCGTGGTGAATACCGCATACGATGAGGACGGCGTATTCATCCACCCGAATGGCCGTACCATGTATTTCGGGTCGGTCGGGCACAACAGCATGGGCGGCTTCGACATCTTCAAGACCGAATTGCAGGACGACGGCACTTGGACGCCTCCTGTGAATCTGGGCTATCCCCTGAACACCGTTGATGACGATGTATTCTTCATCACCACGGCCGATGGCCGTCGAGGCTATTTCAGCAGCGATCAAATGGGTGGCCATGGCGAGAAGGACATCTATTTCGTCGATTTCCCGAGCGATGCTGAAAGTGAAGGATTGGCCGTGCTAAAGGGCTTCATCATTCCTGCACCTGGCGAGGGCCTGCCGCCAAGCACCATCCTCTATGTGACAGACAAGAGCACCGGGGAGGTGAAGACCTACAAGCCCCGTCAGCGCGATGGTGTTTATGTGGCCATACTGCCGCCGTGCCGCGAATACAACCTGGATTATCGCGTGAACGACAAGACGGTGCATACCGAAGACATCTTCGTCGAATGCGAGAGCGCCTATCAAGAGATCAACAAGGAGATCTACCTCTCACCTGTGTCACTTGGCGGACCCGCGAGCATCGTGGACCTGCCGAAAGGCTCGCCCCCCGGCAAGAAGGAGCCCGGCGTTCCTGTGAAGCCTAAAGACACCGTGCAGGGTGGCATCGCGGATAGCGTGGAGATGATCACGGATCCGAAGACCGGCAAGCTGCGCCCGAAGACCGATGCGGAAAAGGAAAAGGAGAAGACCGGGAAGCACGTTGCGCCAGACGCGAGCTATGCGGATGAATATGCCAAGTTTTACGCGTACAACGTCAAGGACATAGACCAGAGCGAAGCGCGGTGGAAGGAGTTCATTGACGTGGTGGCCAAATTGATCACGGAGAAGGGCGAGGCCCGTATCGTGATCGAAGGAAGCGCCAGCAAGGTGCCAACCAAGACCTTCGGCACGAACGAGAACCTGAGCAAGCAGCGCATGGAGGATGCGCGCAAGCGCTTGGTGGAAGCCATCCGCCAGCGCGGTTTGGATGCCGACAAGCTGCGCTTGGAAGCCGTGAATCATTTGGTTCAGGGACCCAAGTACATTGGCGATTATCAGAACTCGGATAAGTACGGCAAGTTCCAGTACGTGAAGTTGAAGGCGCGGTAGCGCAAAGATCGCATGCCGGACGCTGTGCTCGCGAATCGCGTTCCTGCATGACGAATCAGGAGATTCCGAAAGAGAGCCTAGGGCGCTTCTCATGGAAGCGGTCCATCACCTCTTACACCCGCGTGCACAACTGGGTGAGCAGGTATATCACGCCGTTCACGCGCAACAAGGGCTGGTTGCTGCGCAAGCGCCGATGGAAGGACCTCGACTACTTGAACGTCGGTTGCGGTTACGGCCTGTACAGTGGGTTCGTGAACATGGACATCATCTGGAAGCCGGGGGTGCTCGTGTGGGATATCGCTCGGATCGCGCGCGACCCATTGCCCTTTCCGGATAACCGGTTCAAGGGCATCTATACGGAGCATTGCCTCGAGCACGTCGAACTCGACGAGGCATGCGCGAACATGCGCGAATGGCATCGCGTGCTTAAGCCAGGAGGAACCGTGCGCGTGATCGTTCCTGATGGCGAGATCTACATCGACGGCTGGATCGCGCATCGCGAAGGCAAGCATGTTGAACTGCCCTATGCCAAGCAATGGGGCGAGGCCACGCCGATGATGAGCCTCAACCGCGTGGGCCGCGATGCGCACAAGTACCTCTATGATGGGGAAACGCTCATCCACCTGCTGCGCGAGGCCGGTTTCAGCGAGGTGCGCAAACTCTCCTTCATGCAAGGGCGGGACCCGATGCTGCTGAAGGACAGCAAGAGCCGGGAGTGGGAATCGCTCTACGTGGAAGCCATCAAGTAAGTCATGCGCCTTACCCTCGAACGCCCCCTCGCCTTCTTCGACCTGGAAACCACCGGCACGCGCATCGGCAAGGACCGTATCGTGCAGATCGGCATCGTTCGACTGATGCCCGACGGCACGCGAAGCAGCTACCAGACCTTGGTGAATCCGCAGATGCCCATCCCTGCTGAGGCCACCGCCATCCACGGCATCACGGACCTCGATGTGGCCATGGCCCCTACCCTCGACGCCGTGGCCAAGGATGTGCTGAACGAACTCAGCGGCTGCGACCTCTCTGGTTTCAACGTGATGCGCTTCGATGTGCCTTTCCTCGCAGAGGAGCTTTACCGCGTTGGCGTGGAATGGGACCATACGAGCTTGCGCATCGTTGATGTGCAGCGCATCTACCACCAGATGGAGCCGCGCAACCTCAGTGCGGCCTTGAAGTTCTACTGCAACCGCGAGCACGAAGGCGCGCACGATGCCCTAGCCGATGTAGAAGCCACGGCCGATGTGCTGCTGGCGCAACTGGAGCGCTACCCTGAGCAGTTGCAAGGCACCGTTGATTTCCTCGGCGAGCTCAGCGGCGATCGCAAGCGCAGCCCCGATGCAGCGGGCAAACTGAAGTTCGATGAGCGCGGCGCCATCTGCCTCACCTTCGGCAAGTACAACGGCTGGTCGTTGGAGAACATCGGCCGCAACGATCCCGGCTACCTCCAGTGGCTGATGACAAAGGCCGATCTGCCCGGCAGCACCTTGGCCGTGATGCGCAACGCGCTAGCTGACCTGAACGCATGAAGATCATCTGCATCGGCCGCAACTACGGCGAGCATACCAAAGAGCTTGGCAACGCCCTCCCTGAAGAGCCTGTGGTATTCCTGAAGCCAGAGAGCACGTTGCTTCAGCAAGGAGGACCTATCAAGCTTCCGCGCTTCAGCAACGATATCCACCATGAGATCGAATTGGTTCTATCGCACGGCGCAACATGGCAAAAGTCGAAGCGAATGGTGTCACCATTGGCCTCGACCTAACCGCGCGCGATGTGCAGCAGGAACTAAAGTCGATAGGATTGCCGTGGGAGAAAGCCAAGGCCTTCGATGGCTCGGCATACGTGGCGGACTCATTCACCGCCGTGGAATCGTTCCCGGCAGGCCACCACACCTGACTTCAGCTGAAGAAGAATGGAGTCGTTGTGCAAGAAGGCCACAATGGCGAAATGATCTTCGATGTGGTCACTCTAATCGCTCATGTGGAGCGCTACATGCGCATCGAAACCGGCGACCTGCTCTTCACAGGTACCCCAGCGGGAGTTGGCCCGATTGCCCCCGGGGACCGGCTCGAAGGCTACCTCTTGGACGCGAAGAAGTTCGACCTGCGCGTGGAAGGCCCCACTCCCTAGGGAAGGCTAGATTTGCCGCCCATGACCAAGATCGTCCAAGTCGGCAATATCGCCTGCGGTTCCGACCAGCTCTTCCTCATCTCCGGTCCGTGCGTGATCGAGACCGAGGATGTGCTGCTGCGCACCGCCGAGAAGCTCAAGGAAGTGAGCGAGCGCATGAAAGTGCCCGTGATCTACAAGAGCAGCTTCACCAAGGACAACCGCAGCAGCGTGGACTTCTACCAAGGCCCAGGCCTGGATGAAGGACTGAAAATGCTCGCGCGCATCAAGAAGGACTTCGGCTTCCCGATCCTCACCGACATCCATTACCCCAGCCAGGCCAGGCCCGCCGCCGAGGTGTGCGACGTGCTGCAGATCCCAGCCTATCTGGTGATGCAGACCACCTTGGTGACCGAGGCCGCGAAGACCGGTGCCGTGATCAACCTGAAGCACGCGCAATTCCTCGCGCCGGACAACATGATCAAGCCCGCCGATAAGTGCGTGAGTGTGGGCAATGACAAGATCATCCTCACCGAGCGCGGTTACACCTTCGGCTACAACGACCTCATCGTGGATCCACGCGCCTTTTACCACATGCGCAAAACGGGCTATCCCGTCGTCTTCGACATCACGCACAGCATCCGCAAGTACGGCATCCCCAGCGCAGACCCACGCGGCGGCAACCGCGACGTGATGCCCACCATCGCCCGCGCCGGTGTGGCCGCCGGGGTGGACGGCGTGTTCATTGAAACGCACCCCGACCCCAGCAAAGCCCTCTGCGACGCTGCGAGCCAACTCTGCGTGTACGACCTGGAGGAATTCCTGAAACCCCTGGTCGATCTTCACGCCGTGGAGGTGAAGCACCGGATGAACTAGCCGCAAAGGCGCAAAGACGCAAGGAACCCAAAGCCAAAACCCGCCGCATTCTTCGCGCCTCTGCGCCTCTGCGGCCAAACCAACACCATGGAACTCTACCTCGACAGCGCCGACATCAAGGAGATCGACGAAGCCTTCAAGCTCGGATTCCTCACCGGCCTCACCACCACGCCCACATTCATGCACCGCGGCGGCGTGAAGGACATCGACAAGATGATCCTCGACCTCGCGAAGAAGGTGCCCATCCTGCAGGTGGAAGCCCTCGGCGAAACCGCTGAAGAAGTGGTGAAGGAGGCGGAGCGCCAACTGAAGATGGGCCTGAAGAAGGATACCACCGTCTTCAAGATCCCTGTGAGTTTGGAAGGATTGCGCGCCTGCAGAATGCTCCGCAACAAGGGCATCATGGTGAACGTGCACCTGGTTTACACCATCCAGCAAGCGTACATGGCCATGCAGGCCGGCGCCAGCTACGTGTGCCCGCTGGTGGGCCGCTTGCAGGATCAAGGTCATGACGCCCTCGCCCTCGTGGAGCAATGCGTGCGCGCCGTGAACTACTACGGCTACGACACCAAGATCATGTTCAGCAGCGTGCGCACCGTGGAGCATGTGCGCAATGCGGTTGACCTCGGCGTTCACACGATCACCGTGCCTTGGAAGCTGATGAAGCAGCTCACCGACAACCATTTCACGGCCATCGGCACCAAGCAGTTCTATGTGGATACGCGCCTGATCACCATGAAGGTGAAGGATGTGCTCTCGCGCAAGAACCCGATCGTGAAGGACAGTGCCACCGTGAGCGAAGCGCTCGTGGAAATGACCAAGCACGGCTTCGGCGCGGTGATGGTGGTTGATGCGAAGGGCAAGAATCTGGGCGTCTTCACCGACGGCGGCCTGCGCCGCGGCATCGAGAAGGAGGGCAACAAATTCCTCACGAAGAAGCTGAGCACCCTCAAGTTCAACGCGCCGTTCACCATCAGTCCCGAAGCGCTTCTCGATGATGCGCAGAAGGCCTTCAAGGAGCACAAGGTGGATACACTGAGCGTGAGCGAGAACGGCAAGCAGCTGGGTATGCTGGATATCCAGGATCTGATGAAGGCGATTTCTGCCTGAGCACACTTGCCCCCAGCTCGCTGCATGTCGAGAGCTTACATATTGCGGTCAGTCAGAAACCGCAACGCGTAACGCGTTAACACGCAACGCAGTTCACCCTCCAACGATGCAACCGTGGGTTCCGAGGCCGACTTCAGAGCCCGCCTCTCCCGCATCCGCGCCGTGCTCTTCGATTGGGATGGCGTGTTCAACGACGGCTGGAAGGACCAGGAAGGCGGCAGTCCGTTCTCCGAGGTTGGCAGCATGGGTGTGAACATGCTCCGCTTCGGGCTGTGGTTGCAGAACAAGGAGCAGCTTCCATACGCTGCGGTGATCACCGGCCAACACAACGCCTTCGCAGAGAAGTTCACGCAGCGCGAAAAGCTGCACGGCGTCTACATTGGCTACATCGACAAGCGCGAGGCCTTCGATGACTTCGTGCAGAAGCATAATCTGAAGGGGGAAGAGGTCGCCTTCTTCTTCGACGATGCCATCGACCTGGCGGTGGCCGATCGCTGCGGCCTCCGCATCCTGATGTGGAGCGCTGCTGGTGAGCGTTTCGCGCAGCATGCCATCGCACGCGGCAGCGTGGATATGGCCACTTCGCTCAGCGGCGGTCAGAACGGCTTGCGCGAAGCCACCGATACCCTGCTCACCCTCATGGGCCGCTACGGCGAGGCGATTGACAACCGAGCGGCATACAGCGAGACTTATCAGCGCTACCTAACGCAGCGGCAGGCCGCGGTTCCGGAAGTGCTGAAGGCGTCGCGCTAACCTCCTACTACTTCAGCTTCACCGCCGTCACCACCGGCACATGCCCGATGGTCACCGACGCGTCCTCGAATGAGGGGGGGCCGAAGCTGCCACGCGCGTCGTTGCCGAACCCATAAGGCTCATTCGGGATTCCCATCCAGTTGGTGTCGAGCTTGCCATTGGCGTTCGCATCGTGGAAGACCTTGATCGCATGCTGGCCCGGAGGAATCGTGAGGAAGAACGCTCGCAGTTTGGCACCGGAAGCCTCTAGCGTCTTCGTAATGCACCCTTTCTCGGTAACGTAGGCCTCTTTGCTGGGGCACACGGCCACCATCAACTTGCCCCCAGCTTCGGGCTTGTTCAGGAAGATATCGATGGTGAGCGAGCCTTGCGATCGGCAAATGAGCGGCAACAACACCATTGGGAACAAAATCAAGCGCATGGGAATCGTGCTTCTTGGCTCAACGCGCGCTGCAATTGCCGATTGAAGTCGGCGGCATCGATCTCGAAGGCGCCGAGCGAGCGGGTGAAATCATTGATGTATTGCGAATCGAAGAGCACGTATCCGCCTTCACGCAGTCGGGCCACCAGTGCATGGAACGCCGCCTTGCCCGCATTGTTCATCCCGAAGAGGCTCTCGCCGAAGAAGGCCCCGCCCAAGGCAACACCGTAGATGCCACCGACGAGACCGCCGTCGCGCCAGACTTCCACGGAATGCGCATCGCCCAGCCGATGCAAATCCGTGTAGGCCGCGATGAGCCGCTCATCGATCCAGGTCTCCTCGCGGTCGGCGCAACGGCGCATCACCTCCTCGAAGCAGCGATCAACGGTGATGGTGAAACGGCCAGTGCGCAATTGACGCGAAGTCGTGTCATCCGGGCGCAAGGCATCCAGATTGAAGACTGCACGGCGGTCAGGTCGATGCAGATACAGTTCACCGTTCGATTCCGCCATCGGGAACCATCCTTGTCTGTATAGCAATCGCAGATCCTCGGCGCCCAACGCCACATTTGCCCCGATAAGGCTCATGGCTTCAGAGCGCGCACCGTGCGCGTGACGCCATCGGCATTCAATCGGAATAACCACAGTCCGCTTGGCACCCCATCCAATTGATTAACGCGCACTGAGCCGCCTGTGATGAACACGTTTCGCTCCAATGCCACACGACCCGATGCATCCAGCACCTGCAATCGCGCGGGGCCATCCTTCATTCCTGGAGCATGAAGATTGACGCGTTCCGCGAACGGATTCGGATAGGCGTAGAGAGGGACGGCACGCTCCAGATTCTCGACCGAAGTTGCCGTGAGCCAAGCATGCGCTTGCATGAAATCGGGTATGCCGTAACCCATGCTGTCGTTGGGCGCACTCCAGAGATGCGCGCTGCGGCGAACTGCGTCCATCACGTCGTGGGAATTGCGCTGCGGATGCAATTGCCACAAGCATGCGACCAAACCAGCGAGTATCGGCGAAGAGAACGAGGTGCCGTTGAGGTATCCCGCACTGTCGCCCTGCACGCGCAAGCCGACCGCCCCCCAGCCTAGTGCCATCACATCGGGCTTAACCCGACCATCGGAGCTGGGGCCCCAGGAACTAAATGGTGCGTGCTGCCCCTGATCGCCTACCGCACCAACGGCAAGGATATCAATAGCATCTGCCGCGGCACCGATATAGTGCCAAGCACTGCTGCCGCTATTGCCCGCGCTTTGGACTGGGATCATCCCCTTCCGAGATGCGATGCCTGCCGCGATGCTCATGCGCGAGGTGGCGCCGTCCATGTCCGCATAGCTGTGATCGTGGCTCGGGTCATCGAAGGTGGTGTAGCCCAGCGAGGTATTGAGGACATCCGCGCCAAGGCTATCGAGCACTTCGGCACCAGCGACCCAATTATCCTCTTCAATCACCAATTCATAGGCGACTTCCTCGGTGCGCAGCAAGGCGTAATCGGCCAGAGGTGCGGTGCCCTGCAAATAGCCCGGGAGGATTCCAGCCATGCAGGAAAGCACGCTTCGGCCGTGCCAGTGATCATCGTAAACATCGCCGTCGTGGCTCACCATGTCGCGCGTGAGCACGATGCCTTCG
Organism: Flavobacteriales bacterium; assembly: GCA_016713865.1. Classification (GTDB taxonomy): domain Bacteria; phylum Bacteroidota; class Bacteroidia; order Flavobacteriales_F; family PHOS-HE28; genus PHOS-HE28. Next base: position 15,267 of record JADJOG010000022.1, read on the forward strand.
CGCGCGCAGGTCATCGAAACCGGCAAGCTCATCCGCGCGGTCGAAGCCCGAATCGAGCACGCCAATGAGCATGCCGAGCCCCTTCGCTTCCATGGCATGCAGCCCATGGCCATTCAACATGCTGATCTGCGTCCATGATATTCCGTAATCCTCAGGCTGCCCGCCGCGCGCCACCATTGGAGGCTCTGCCTCCAGTGTGAACTTATCCAGCTCGGGCATCGTGGTTGCCAGGCGCCGTGTTCCTCGGATAGCAGAAACGAAGGGAAGCTGCGCGATGGCTTCCAGCGCAATCTGATCGGTGGTCCTCACCGTAATGGCGTTGAACCATTTGCTACGGTTGATCAACTGCACATCACCGGTGGCGAGCACTGCATTGATGTACGCCGGTGGAACCGGAAGATCCAGTTCATCGATGGCCACCCCCTGCACGTGCCTGCGCGCGATGGCGCGGGCCGAGAGGAATTGCTCGGGCTCCCCGATCGAGAAAGGGGTGGCATCCTTGTCGGTGAATTGGATCCAGTACGCATCAGGGCATGTTTGGGCCTGTGACAGTCCTGCAATGAGCAGGAAGGAATAGAGGATTCTCCGCATGATCATTCTGTGCCGTAAGCGATGGCGACCATATCGAGCCGCCAGCAGCCCAAGCATCCGGTCGATTGCTGATTCTTGTACTCGCGATACGTCTGCACCATTCCTACGCCTTCGGCCCATCGCTCTTCGTAGTTATTGGTGATCACCGGGTTCGCTGGTATCACCTGTCGAACGATCGATGTCTTCGCATAAGAAAGCCCCACCCCGCTCCATGCGCGCCCGACTTCGCGGAAGGCCACCTCCAGTTCCTCGTCCGTATTGTAAACGTTCACATCCCATCGGCGCCCGTTCCGCACGGGAAAGGAGAGTTTCTGTCGCCGCTTGTTCTCCTCCGTGACCTCCGCCCCGACCTGATCCATGGTGCTCGTCCACACATCACGGATCTCCCATTCACTGTCCGCGTTCAGAACAAACCGATGGATGCGCCATGCTGTGCGGCCAGCGGGATCGGTGTATTGCTCCACCACTTTCTCCTTCAATCGGTAGCTCACCGCGCCCACGTTCGCCACGGGGTCGTCGCGCCACGAGGAATCGACCTGGTATTCGACCCATGCACCAACCTGCCTCGGGAAGTAGCCATAGCCGAGATCCGACTCCTCGGATTGCTCCTTACGACAGGAACCCACCAGCACTGCCAAAACCACCAGGAGGATGTGATGCTTCTTCATGGTCTTCTAGGGGCGGTCGATGAAGCCTCCACCGAGGACCTCTTCACCAATGTAGAAGACGGCGCTCTGCCCGGGTGCGATGCCTGCGACCGGGGCATGAAATTCCACATGAACGCGCTGATTCTCCATACGCAAGGTGGCAGGGGTGCCCTTGTCCTTGTACCGGACCTTCACCACGGCCTCGGTTTCAGGAACCAACGCTTCAACAGATTGGAAGTTCGGCTTACGAACCCACATGCTGCGCTTATCGAGATCCTGCTTTCGGCCCAGCACCACGGTATTGGTCTCCGGCTTTATGTCTGTAACATACATCGGCTCGCCAGTAGCGATACCCAACCCTTTGCGCTGGCCGATAGTGAAGAAAGGATAGCCATCGTGCTCGCCCAGTGTCTCACCATCGGTGCCAACGAGCTTGCCATGGGCCAATTGGGCGGTGGCTTCAGGTTCTTTCCGCTTCAGGAAGCCACGGTAATCGTTGTCGGGGATGAAGCAGATCTCGTAGCTCTCGCTCTTCTGGGCCAGCTCTGGAAAGCCGCTATCCATGGCGAGCTGACGAATCTCGCTCTTGCGGAAGTGGCCGATCGGGAATCGCGTTCGCGCAAGGTTCCTCTGTTCCAATCCCCAAAGCACATAGCTCTGGTCCTTGGTCTCATCGCAACCTTTCGAGACCACCCAGCGCCCGTTCTCTTTCAGGCTCGCCTGGGCATAGTGGCCCGTGGCGATGAGCTCGCAATCCATCATGTCGGCGCGCTTAAGCAGCGCCTCCCATTTGATGAAGGTGTTGCACAGCACGCAGGGATTTGGCGTTCGGCCTGCCATGTACTCGCGGGTGAAGTTCCCGATGATCGCATCGCCGAATTCCTCGCGGATATCGATGATCATGTGGTGGAAACCTCGGCTCACCGCCATGTTGCGCGCATCGTTGATGCTGTCCAGGTCGCAGCATCCGGTAATGCGCTTGCCCCCACTAGCATCGGCATAGTCCCATGTCTTCATGGTCACACCGACCACCTCGTAGCCTTGCTCATGAAGCATGAGCGCCGCAACGGAGCTGTCCACCCCGCCACTCATGGCAACCAGTATCCGTCCGTGTTTGCTCATGCGGAATACATGATTGAAGCAGGCAATTGGGTGCAGGCAAATAAAGAATCTGCTCGCACACTGCTGGCTGCCGACTGCACGCTGCCTAATGTGCTTCGTACGATGCTCATCACTTCTGCTGCGCTATTCCTCCAACATACTTCGTCGTCTTCACGAGCTTTCCTTTTTCATCGTACTCCTTCAATTCGCCTTCCAGCAAATCATTCACGTAAACGCCTTCGCGCTTCTTCGTCTGGCCTTCCAGCACGCGCTCAACATCGCCCGGAGCACCAGTGACGGGATCGGGCTTCACAGGTTTCAAGGTCCATTGCCCGTTGTTGTGCCACTCGGTGAATGCGCCTTCGCGCTTGCCCCGCAAGTAGGTGTATTGGCTCATCGGGCGTTCATCGTCGAAGTATTCGGCGAACACGCCATTCTCTTTCCGCTCGCGCACCAGCTGGCCCCGCGCGTACAAGGCCACGACTTGGAGTGTGCCGTCCTTATTGAAGTAATGCCATGTTCCGTCGCGATCACCATTCACCACCGTGCCCTCGATCTCCTTCTTCCCATCCGGGAAATAGAAGACCATTGTGCCCTCGGCTTCACCATTGGCGTAGGTCGCTTCGGACTTCAGCTTTCCATTGCTGAACCAGCTCTTGCTCAAGCCGTGCAGCAATCCGGCCTTCCGCTCCTCTCTCTCAGCAAGCTGGCCGTTCGGGTAATAGGAGAGCTGCTCCCCATCCAGCTTCCCGTTCGAATACCGCTCCACCTTACGCAGCGAACCATCCTCAGCGTAGTAATTCCATGTGCTATCCTTCTCTTGACCGATGTACTTGCCTCGCGCCAAGGGCTGCCCATTGGGGTGAAAATGCTCCGCGTGGCTGATGCGTCCATCTCCTGCATGCCTTTGCACTGAAGTCAGCTTCCCGTACTCATCGTAATGCCGGAATTCCCCAACAGGCTTATCGTCCTTGAAGGTTCCGGAATAGCGCAACTGCCCATTTGGCCAGATCTTGCTCCATTCGCCCTGCTTTCGGCCCTTGGCATCGGTGGTATTAGGCTGCGCATAGGAAATGTCTGCGATGACGAGGAACGACCAGAGGATGAGCAAGCGTGGCATGGCGGCGCGAAGGTACTTGCCCGTTGACGCAGGAAATGTCATGAACATGAGCGGCTTGTAGAGTGGCGCGTAGGCAAGTGCCATGCCCTTCGGCGCCGCTGGCTTTCTTTGTCGCGTGCGCCGCCTGTTGATCAAGAACGCCAAAGCTCTTGTGGGAACCAGCCCGCTCGGCATGAACTGCTACCGGGGCGCCTCCATGGCAGATCTGCCGATGATCGAGGATGGTTGGCTTGCCGCCGAAGATGGCCGCATAACGGGATTGGGCGCAATGACCGATTTCCCCGGAATAACGGATTGGAAGGATCTTACCCTGATCGATGCCACTGGCCGATTCGTATTGCCTGGCTGGTGCGACTCGCATACGCATGTGGTGTTCGCCGCGCCGCGCGAAGAGGAGTTCGTTGACAAGATCAAAGGACTCAGCTACCAGGAGATCGCCGCACGTGGCGGAGGAATCCTGAACAGCGCTATGAAGCTGCGCGCCATGGATGAGGAATCACTGTACCACCATGCGAAGGCACGGCTCGAGGAGATGATGAGGCTGGGCACTGTGGCCGTTGAGATCAAGAGCGGCTACGGGCTTTCGCTGGAGAGCGAGCTGAAGATGCTGCGTGTGATCCGCAGGCTGAAAGAGACAATGCCTTTGCCAGTGAAGGCAAGTTTACTGGCCGCTCATGCTTTGCCGCCGGAATTCAACGGGAATCGTGAAGGCTACCTCCGGATGATTTGCGACGACCTGATCCCGCAAGTTGCCCGCGAGGGATTGGCCGACTTCGTGGATGTGTTCTGCGAGACAAACTATTTCACGGTGGCCGAGATGGAGAATGTGCTGAAAGCTGGTAATGCCTTCGGGCTCCGAGGAAAAGTGCACGTGAATCAGTTCACCAGCATTGGCGCAGTGCAAGCCGCGATCAAGCACGAAGCACTGAGCATCGACCACCTTGAAGTGCTGGACGAATTGGATATCGAAGCGCTGACCGCGAGCTTAGCTGCTGCCGCGCCATTCACAACGCTGCTCCCCTCGTGCTCCTTCTTCTTGCGCATTCCGTATGCTCCCGCCAGAGCATTGATCGAGCGCGGCCTGTCCGTGGTGCTTGCGAGTGACTTCAATCCAGGGAGCACGCCTAGCGGCAACCTGAACCTGGTGCTCTCGCTCGCATGCATCCAGATGCGGATGCTTCCTGAAGAAGCCATCGCAGCACTCACCTTGAACGGTGCTGCGGCCATGGACCTGCAGGACGAATTGGGCAGCCTTACCCCGGGCAAGCGCGCAAGCCTGATCATAACCAAGGAGATTCCTTCGCTAGCCTATTTGCCCTACGCTTTCGGCAACGACAACATCGATACCGTGCTCATTGATGGAAAGCCAATCCGCTCCGGAGCAGCGCTCCAATGATTTCATGCCCTTGGATCCCGGCCGCCCCGCCGGGCTCGAATTCGCCATGGGCGTGGCACTCTTCGCCATTATCCTGGTAGTCTTCCTTCTTGTGCAGGGCTACGCGCTCGTGCATGGCGTGATTGCGCTTACGCCTGACCTTCAGCAAAGCGCGTTCTCCCTTGCTCTTTTTGAGGACCCTCTATTCAAGCAGCGCCTTACCGATCTGGCTTACCATGGCGATCTGGTAGGCATGGAATCAGCTTGGAGCGCTGGCATCTGCACGGCATTGATCTTCCTGCTCGCCTGGCGTTGGAAACGTGATAAGACTGGGCTGCTGCTAGGCCTCCGCCTACCGAACCCGAAACAGATGCTCATTTGGGTTGCTGTTTTCGCAGCTACAGCGGCCTTGATCGAAATGCTGGCTGCTTTCATACCCGCATTCAGAACGGATTTCATGCAGAAGGTCGTGGCTTCAACCACGAATTGGCCTGTGCTCGTTCTCGGCGTTGTGCTGCTCGGCCCACTGTTCGAAGAGCTGCTGCTTCGTGGACTGCTATTCGGATCGTTGCGTCATATCGTCGATGAGCATGCCAGCATCGCCATAACGGCTGGGGTCTTCGCTGTGATGCACCTGCAATACAGCCCAGCGATCATGCTGCTGATCCTGATCATGGGCATTGTCCTTGGCTACGCGCGAGCCCGGTCTGGCTCCATCTGGGTGCCCGTGCTGCTGCATATGGTCAACAATGGTATGAGCGTGCTTTGGCCTTAGCTCATGCGCCGATACAATAAGCAGAAAGGCTCCCGTGAAGGAGCCTTTCCATGGTTCGATTGAAGACCTACTTGGCCGCCGTGGCCTCAACAGCCTGGCGCTTTTCAGTGATCCGGGCGCTCTTGCCGCGGCGGTCACGCAAGTAGAAGATCCGCGCGCGACGCACATCACCACGCTTGTTCACGTCGATCTTGTCGATGAAGGGTGACGCTACGGGGAAGATGCGCTCCACCCCAACGCTTCCGCTCATCTTCCTAACGGTGAAGGTGGCGGTGCTGCCGCTGCCTTTGCGCTGGATGACCACGCCTTGGAATTGCTGGATGCGCTCCTTATTGCCCTCGACGATTTTGTAGTGAACGGTGATCGTATCGCCGGCTTTGAATTCCGGCAGCGCGTTCAATGGCGCTAGTTCTTTCTCGAGTTGCTTGATGCGGTCCATGACCTTCTGGATTTTCGGGCTGCCCAGAGGCCCAGGCGACAAGCGCTGGGCATACGGTCCCGGATTCGGGGCCGCAATAGTACGGATCTTATTCGCTCGTGCGGTCAGTCCCCCCCTTGCTCTGGAGGCAGCAGATGCGGTCGGCGGTTCCGGGTGCGTTCAACAGCTTGCTCATATCGCCAAGAGTCAATCCTGGCCTGATGCCCGCTCATGAGTACTTCGGGCACCTTCCACCCCTGATAATCAGCGGGACGCGTATATGCAGGAGGGGCTACGAGCCCATCCTGAAAACTGTCACTCAAGGCCGAGGTCTCATCGCCGATGACCCCTGGCACCAACCGGATGACCGCATCACTGAGAACGGCCGCTGCCAATTCCCCACCCGTGAGCACATAATCTCCGATGCTCACTTCCCGCGTGATGAGGTGTTCTCGAACGCGCTCGTCAACCCCTTTGTAATGGCCACAAAGGATGATGAGGTTCCCGCATGTGCTCAGGCGGTTGGTCAGTGGCTGATCCAGCATTTGGCCATCGGGACTCATGTATATCACCTCGTCATAGGTCCGCTCTGACTTGAGTTGCTCTATGGCACGATGGATCGGCTCAACCTGCATGACCATCCCAGCCCCCCCTCCGAAGGGATAATCGTCTACCCGGCGATGCTTATCCGTGCTCCATGTCCTGAGGTCATGGACTTGGATCTCAACTAGGCCCTTGGACTGAGCCCTTTGCACGATGCTCTCGCCGAACCAGCTCGCCAGCAGATCCGGGAGCACTGTGATGATATCGATGCGCATGGGCGCAAAGATCCCATTGCAGCGCATTCAATGGCAGCGACCCCGGCATTCGAATCAGCGCCATACCTTCGGCACAGTGGTTGCCAACGGCGCGAACCACATTATACAACATGAAGAAACTCCTGATCCTCACGGCCATCATGCTCCTTGGCATGAGGGCTCACGCGCAAAAACACGTTTACGAAGACTTGCTGGTCCTTTTCGTTGACGAGAAATACGAGAAGTGCATTTTCAAGGCTGAGGCCTACACCCAAGCTGAAGCTACGAAAAAGGATGCTCTGCCCTTCTTCTACGTAAGCATGTGCCTTTTCGAGATGAGCAAGCAGGAGAAATACGCAGTCGATTACCCCAAGGCGAAGCGGGATGCTGCCAAATGGGCGGAGAAATACCGCAAGAAGGACAAGGACAAGGAGTTCTTCGGCAACTATGAGGACTATTGGGCGGAGTTGAACACCGCGTCATTTCAGGACGGAGAGAATTTCCTCGATGACCCCAAGGGCGTGAGCAAGGCGAAGCAGATCTTCGACGGGATGACCGGATATTTCCCGGAGAATCCGGGAGCGTGGCTGATGCTTGCCATGAGCCAGTACAAGAGCAACATGGTGAAGGAAGGCGACATCAGCGTGAAGGAATTCGATAAGGTGCTTGGTGCCGCAGGTGATATCGGTACCTTACCGAAAGACCAGAAGACGCTCCTCAAGAATGCATTGATCCGATATGCGGATTACCTCGTGAGCAAAGGCCAGCGCGATCGGGCGAAGCAATATGCGGCACTCGGCAAGGACCACTTCATGGAGGAGCCCGATTTTAAGGGCATGTGGGAGGGACTTCGCTAGAGCGCGTCCCTTTGACCACTAAAGCCGCGTACAGCGAAGCCGGAGCCAATGGTCCGCAAGGACCAAGCACGACATGGCTTCAACGATCGGCACCGCGCGAGGGACAACACAGGGATCGTGCCTTCCTCGAGCCTCAAGCATCACGACATCGCCGCTGCGTGTGGTCGCCTGTTGGGGCATGGCGATGGTTGAGGGCGGCTTGAAGGCCACTTCGAACCGCAGCTCATCACCATCACTGATGCCTCCGGTTACACCGCCTTGTGAGAGCTTGTTGTGCTGTGAACCACGCATGCCTGCAGCTCCGAAGCCCTCGCCTATGGCGAATGCCTTCGATGCATTGATGGAGAGCATGGCCTTGGCGAGATCGGCATCGAGCTTATCGTAAATGGGCTCGCCCAATCCGACAGGAAGGCCGCGTATCACGCAAGAAACCGCACCACCCAGACTGTCTCCTTCGTTGCGCGCTTCTTCGATTGCCGCGGCCATAGCAGCGGAGCTCGATTCATCAGGGCACCTCACAGGGTCAATCCATCTCCTCTCCAGGTCCTGAGGCCATCGCGTAACGCGCACCTCACCTACCTGGCTGACGAATGCGGCCACCTCAACACCAAGGTTCAACAACATCTGCCTTGCAATCGCGCCACCCACCACTGCTGCTGCGGTCACTCGAGCGCTGCTCCTGCCACCGCCACGGTGATCGCGAAGGCCATACTTCACATCGTACACGCGATCGGCGTGGCCTGGCCGATACACCTCCTTCAATGCATCGTAATCAGCGCTCAGCGCATCGTTGTTCCTTATCAGGAATGCTATAGGTGTGCCCAACGTGCGACCGTCGAGCATTCCGCTCAGCCATTCAACGTGATCCGCTTCCTGGCGCGATGTGCCTAATGGCGTGCTTCCAGGCCGCCGTCGATCCAATTCCTGCTGAACGCGGAGCGCGTCGATTGGCAATCCCGCCGGACACCCATCGATCACGCCACCGATGGCCGGACCGTGACTTTCACCGAAAGCGGTGAGTCGGAAAACCGATCCGATGCTATTGCCTGGCATGCGCCACGAAAGTAGCAGCCCACAGCCAAGCCGCTTCCGCTTTCCGCCTCGCGACTACTTTCGCCGCATGAAATTCTTCATCGACACCGCGAGCCTCACACAAATAAAGGAAGCGCAGGACCTTGGCGTTCTGGATGGCGTTACCACGAATCCATCGCTCATGGCCAAGGAAGGCATCACCGGCAACGATCGCATCAGGCAGCACTATCTCGATATCTGCGGAATCGTTGACGGTCCTGTGAGCGCAGAGGTGATCGCAACGGATTTCGACGGGATGGTTTCCGAAGGAGAGTTGCTCGCAGCGCTTCATCCGAATATCGTTGTAAAGGTGCCCATGACCCGCGATGGCGTAAAGGCGATCAAGCATTTCACCGGCAAAGGCATCCGAACCAACTGCACGCTCGTGTTCAGCCCGGGGCAAGCGCTCCTCGCCGCTAAGGCAGGCGCTTCCTTCGTTTCACCTTTCATCGGCAGGCTCGATGATGTAAGCACCGATGGCGTGGAGTTGATCGAGAAGATCAGGCTCATTTACGACAACTACGGCTACGCCACTGAAATCCTTGCGGCAAGCATCAGGCATCCAATGCACATCATCCAATGTGCTGAGGTCGGCGCTGATGTGGCCACTTGTCCATTGAGCGCCATCACCGCGCTCTTCGACCACCCGCTCACGACCATCGGCTTGGAGAAATTCCTAGCCGACCATCCGGAAAGCCTCAGCGGTGAAAGCCTGAGCCCAGTGCTCCTTCCCATTCATCCGACACATCCGGAACCTCGGAAACTGAGGCAAGCGGCTGATGCGCTGCGTGCCGGTGGCATCATCTCATGCCCCACCGATACCGTGCATGCATTCGCGTGCAGTGCTCATAGCGCTTCGGCCATCTCGGAGCTCGCACGGCTGAAGCATGCCCGTCCGAACAAAGCAGGGCTCTCCTTGATCTGCGACGACCTGAGCCAATTGAGCCTATACGCCCGACATGTTGATACCGCGGCTTTCCGGATCTTGAAGCGCGCGCTGCCGGGGCCATACACCTTCATCCTGAACGCGAGTGCGGAGATTCCGAAGCTCTTCAAGAACAACCGTCGAACCGTTGGCATCCGGGTACCCGATCAACCGATACCGCGCATGCTAGCCGCGGAACTGGGACATGCGCTGGTGGTTACAAGTGTGCACAGCGACGATGAAATGCTTGAATACTGCTCAGATCCACAAGTGATACATGACATCTACGGCCACCGTTTGGCGATTGTGATTGACGCAGGTCATTGTGGCTTGGAGCCGAGCACGATCATCGACCTATCGAACGGCAAAGCTGCGGTTGTGCGCCAAGGGAAGGGCGATCTAAGCGTGCTGAGCTGATTCCGCTCGCAGGCGTTGCCATGCTGCGGGCAATGCATCAATCAGATCGGATGTCAGCATGCCATCGATACCGAATCGATCAGCGGCTATGTCGCCGGCAAGGCCATGCGCATAGGTCCCAAGCAAGCAGGCTTGCATAGGCCCCACCCCTTGAGCCAACAATGCCGTGAGGATGCCTGTGAGCGCATCACCAGAACCACCTTTTGCCATGCCGGGTCCACCGGTCGGGTTGAAAACAACGGATCCATCCGGGGCGCAAATCGCACTCCAAGCACCCTTAAGAACGATGTGGCACCCCCATTCTTGGGCAAGGTGGATTGCATGCGCAAGGCGGTCCCTGCCACAAGCGAATTCCCGCGCTGCAAGCCGATCGAATTCCTTCGGGTGCGGTGTGAGCACCCAATCATGGCGCGCATTCTTGATGAGTTCACGGTCGCTCGACAAGATGTTCAGAGCATCGGCATCAAGAACCAAAGGGCCAGCCCAGCGCTCAATGAGATCTCGTAACGCGATCCGGGTGTCTCCCGCCGTTCCTAATCCCGGGCCGCATCCAATGGCCTTGTATCCATTCAACTCTCCAAGCTTGGTTAAACGCGCCGCGTTCGCATCAACCACGCACATGGCCTCCGGCACCGCTACCTGCATCGGATTCAAGCCAGCATGCGGGATATGAGCAGTTGTAAGACCTGATCCGCTGCGGCAACAGGCTCGCGTTGCGAGAATCGCTGCTCCTATTCGGCCTTCTTGCCCGGCAACGATCAGCGCGTGCCCAAAACGCCCCTTGTGCGCGAATCGCCCGCGCTGCGGCAACAACATCGCCGCATCCAAGACCTCGGCAATCCGGAAAGAGGTGGGCAACCCGCGGAGAAAGTCGCCATCGAGACCGATCGGCACAGCCTCCCATTCGCCCACGAACACTTCATTCTCGGGCAAGAGCAGCGCAAGCTTGGGCACTTCAATCGTCAACGTACGTTGGGCCTTCACTATTCCTAGCCCTTCCCTATTGCCATCCGCTTGCAAGCCACTTGGAAGATCGATAGAGATGATTGGGCAGTTACTGCAATTCATGGCTTCAACAATATCGGCCGCGAGACCAGAGAGGGGAGCGTTCAGGCCGATTCCGAATAGCGCATCGATCACCAATGCTCGTTCGGGAATGGCAGGCCATTGATTCACCGAATGCACGTCGAAAACCCGCACTCCAGCCTCAAGCAATCGCCGATGGTTCGTGGCGTTATCGGCGCTCGTCTGATCACGGTGCACGATTCGCAAAACATTGACCTCAATACCTTCAAGCGCGAGCAATCGTGCAATGGCAAGTCCATCACCACCATTATTGCCCATTCCAGCAACGACCCACACCGATTGAGTACCATGATTAAGGCAAGCTCGTATGCGCTTGGCGCAGGCTACTGCTGCGCGTTCCATAAGGTCCAACGAACTAGTTGGCTCGCTCCGTAAAGCTTGTGCATCAGCCGCGCACAATTCAGCGGAGCCCAGCACTGGAATCATCGCGAAGTGATTTCTACCCGTGAACGAAGCCCACTTCAGGTTGAACTGATAGCGGTCGTTATCAGCAGAGCCCGCATCATCGACTAAACCGGTTATGCGCAGAGCCGCATAGTGGCTGGTATTCGCGGGCATGCTGCCCAAACGGGTGAGGATGATATCCCCGACTTGGATATCGCTCGCCACCTCCACCGGAATTCCGGACAGGAACGCATTGCGCAACGAGATATCAGTGGCATTCGCGTAATCGTACCCATTGAACCGAACGAAACGGCCACCTGCTGGGGAGATCCAACTCCTGCTCAGTACTTCCCCTGTGCCGGATGGATTATCCTGGATATCCCGCCGGGCGCTATCAGCAGTGTAGATCACCTGCACCCGATCCTGAAGATCGAAGGCGGATTCAGGATGAATTGACGAGTTCCGCGAGTAGAACAGATGGCCAGAAGTCTCTTGCAGGAGGGTCTCTGTTAGCGTGACCTGCAGGTTCCGGGATGTTGCCATGGTCTCTCCCTTGGCGTCATAGAGCGTGAACGTATAAAGCTCTGAATAACCCTGTGATGCGTGCGCGATGCGGAACTCCCAAGGCCAGCGGAAAGAAGTTCCGGTTAGTGCCGAATCAACAACCGTGATGGTAAACCCATTGTCCCTTTTCGAAGTGATCACCAAGCGAGCGAGCGAAGAGTTGTCAGATCGGCCATTGATCGTGAACGTGAACACCTGGCCTGAGGTGACCGCAACCGAAGGACTTCCTGGTTCCACATTCAAAATGGGAATCTTGTTCTCCCGCCTGCACGCTGAAAGGGCAGCAGAAGCGGTGAGCAGGATGATGAGGAACCGGAGCGAAGATGCCATTGTGCCTGTGTTGGCGTCAAAGGTAGGGTTCAACAACAAGGGGCCGTGCATTGCTGCACGGCCCCTTATACAGTTGCTTGCGACTCTTATTTCGACTTGATGCGGAAGGCCTTCGCACGCACGGTGAGCGTGGTGCGGTTGCCAAGGAACATCTGGTCGCGCACTGAGCTACTGCTCAGTGGCAGGACGAAGTCAGCGTCCTCGCGCTGCATGAGCGCGTCATACAGGGCGTTGTTCGTCATGCGGTCTTGCGGGATGATTCCGCCACCGCCAACGTTGGCCACATGGAAACGACGGCCTCCGATCGGGAGAACCCCGAACAGGAAGGATTGCGTGGCAGTGCCGCTCACGTCACCGATGTACTCGAGGTCCTCCATCTTGAAGTGAATCTGCGTTTGCACCGATGTTCCAGCGATGGACTTGGTGTAAACCGTGCAAGAGGAGAACAACAGCACAACGGCCAGCGGCAGCAGGATGGTTGCTTTGAGCTTATTCATTGCTGCTAGTGGTTACGTGGTGGTGTCGCTTAGTTGAAGTAGATGTTGGCCACGAGGCGCACCTGACCATTGGTGTCCATGGTTGCGAACTTCTGCTTCACGCTGCTGTACTGAGCGTTCGTTCCACCGAAAGCGTTCGGGTCATCGCCAACCTCGTAGTACTCGTAAGATACCGAGTTCGTGCCAACAGCTTCGGTTACTTCAACCTTTGTACGGTTGCCAAGCTGCCAGAAGGCACCCCAACCATACTCAACACCGAGTGCGATTGGCAGGTCAAGCACGAACACATTGAAACCGACAACACCGCCCAGACCTACAATCGTGTAAGGGGTGGTACGAGTGGTTTCCGAAGTGTTCACGCTCACGCGCGACGTGTAGTTCTCAACAGTCTTCGAGCGGCCGAGGCCCAAGAAGAGGTCGCCACCAACGTAAACGTCGAAGATGTTCGAGCTGCTGAAGTGCTTCTCGATACCGGGAACGAGCATGTACTCGCGCGTAGCGGTCTTGTACTCAAACTCAGTGATTGACCAGCCGCCCTGACCAGGGATGCTATCCACTTCGCCCTTGATGGAGCGAGCGTTGCGTTGCAGGCGGATACCAGCACGGACAGCTACATCATCCTGAATGAACTTCTTGAAGGTGAGCAGGTTCCCCTTGGCGAGACGGTTCCAAGCGAGGCTGGTGCTCTGGCTGCCAGGACCGAAATCCAAGCTATCGCCACCGAGGCCAATGCCGAACACGAGGGCGTAGTCACCAGCAACCGGGCGGCCGCCGAACTTGTACCGGGTGTCCTGATTCTCCCGGGTGGATAGCTGGGCGCTCGCAACGGAGCACACACCCAGCAGAGCAACGAACAGTAACGTCTTTTTCATTGGGTTTAGTTTGGTTTCTCGTTCTGTCCGGTCAAAAGTATTTCCGGAGCGGCGCAAACATAGAGAGAGCCGTTGTCATCACCAACAAGTTCATGTGGAAGACGCTTGGACTTGTTGAAATAAGCGGTGGGCCAACGGCAAACCACGCCTAGAAACGAGGCTGCACCTGCTCTCGATGGTTCAACTGGCTTTATCGGCCAGCATTGGCACAAAGCGGAATCTCCCCTTTTCCTCCACCATAATGGATCCATCCAGATTCTTGATTACCAGCAACATCCGTTGATCATTGCCCTCCCCCACAGGAATCACTGCCCTTCCTCCTGGCTTCAATTGATCAAGCAAGGTTTCGGGCATCGCAGCAGCGCCGCAAGTGACAATCACCCTATCAAAAGGTGCCTCACGCGGGATTCCTGCATAACCGTCTCCGTAGGTGAGATTCGCTTTGAAGCCGAGTTTGCCAAGGCGCTCGCGTGTCATCAGATAGAGCGGGCGTTGCCGTTCGATGCTGAACATCTTGGCTTTCATCGCGCAAAGGACAGCGCATTGGTATCCCGAGCCAGTGCCGATTTCCAGCACCTTCATGCCGGGGCTCAACTGCAGCAGTTCAGATTGAAATGCGACCGTGTAAGGTTGCGAGATCGTCTGCCCACAACCAATTGGGAACGCGGCGTCCTCGTATGCGCGGTCGGTGAATGCGGTGTCGTCGATGAAAAGGTGGCGCGGCACGGTTCCAATGGCTGCGAGCACTGTTTCATCATGAATGCTCTTCGCGCAGCAGCTGCACGAGCCTCCTTCGCATGCCTTGGTGCCGGTAGTTGTCAGCGAGCGGCTTTGTCACGGGCCAAAAGTAGCCGACGGTTCGTGCGTGATCGGGCATCTAAGTTTGCCGGCCATCAACAATGGCAATCATCGTATGACCCAACCATTACGCATCGCAGTGCTGGGCGCCGGACATCTTGGTCGAATCCACATGCAGCAGTGGCAGCATGTGGAAGGCGCGACTGTCGTGGGCTTCTTCGACCCGCATCCGGAAAAGCGCGCGGCTATCACATCTGAATTCGGCCTGAAGGGATTCGAGGATCCTGATGATCTATTGGCAGGCGCCGATGCAGTGGATATCGTGACACCGACGATGAGTCACCATCTCTTGGCTAAGGAGGCTCTGCTCCGCGGACAGCACGTTTTCATTGAGAAGCCTGTGACCAGCACGTTGGCGGAGGCCGAAGAGCTGAAGGCGATAGCCGAAGCAAAACAACGCTCAGTTCAGGTTGGTCATGTGGAACGCTTCAACCCAGCGTTCCTGGCAGCTAGGCCGCTTCTTGCCGACCCCATGTTCATTGAGGTGCACAGGCTCGCGCAATGGAATCCGAGAGGCACAGATGTGAGCGTGGTCCTCGACCTGATGATCCATGACATCGACCTCGTGCAGACGGTGGTGAAAAGCGAAGTGGTTCCCGTTGCGGCGAGCGGTGTATCGGTGGTTAGCGATTCGCCAGACATCGCCAACGCGCGCATCGGCTTCGCGAATGGCGCGGTGGCCAACCTTACCGCGAGCCGCATCAGCATGAAGAATATGCGGAAATGCCGCTTCTTCCAACGTGACGCTTATATCGCCGTCGACCTGTTGGCCCGGGAAACGGAAATCGTTCGCATGCGCGCTGTTGAAGGCGAACCCGACCCCTTCGCCATCAGCATGGACCTCGGCGAAGGGAGGGGCCAACGGGAAATCAGTTTCGAGAAGCCGACCATTCTCGCAGGTAATGCGATTCGAGAGGAATTGGCAGCATTCACGCGAAGCATCGCAAAGGGCACACCAACAGCGGTGACACTGAGCGAAGCCACGGAAGCACTGCGCACCGCGCTGCGTGTTCTGGATGGAATGAAATCGAATGCCTGATCACCGCATACTAAACCGCCGAACGATTCGTTGGGCCGGAAATGGGATGACCTCACCCCTGCCCATCCTTCTCTTTGTCTCTTTGCTCTTGGGCGCATGCACCAAGGGCGATCGTGTGCCAGCCTATCTCGAGATCCCTTCGATGTCGGTCGAGGGAGCCAGCGAACAAGGATTGGCCACCAGCCGCATCACGGATGCGTGGGTCACTGTGGATGACCGCTTGGTGGGATCCTGGGAACTTCCTGCACGCATCCCGATTCTCGCTGAAGGCCAGCGCCGGATTGGAATCGTGCCCGCGATAAAGCGTAACGGCGCATTCGACGACCGACTGCAATATCCATTCTACACCACCTGGACACAGACCTTGGCGCTGGACCGGGAAGCAACCGTGAGCGTGGCACCGATTGTTCGTTACCAGGAAAACATCAACTTCTGGATCGAGGGGTTCGATGACACCTCGGTGAAACTGAGTACCACCAGCTCGAGCGACACGACGCTAATCCGATACCTGCCTGCTGAGCGTCCGGACCTGCCCTATCTGGAAGGGACCCCATGCGGAGGCTTCGTGCTCGACTCCTCTAACCCTTACATCCGTCTTTATTCCGACGAGAATCTCGGAGGCGCGACAGGTCCTGTATTCCTGGAGATCGACTATCGCAACAACTTGTCCTTCGTTGTTGGCGTGATCTACACGCAGAACAATGTGGAGAACGCCTTGCCACTTGTGGTCATGGTTCCAACCCGGCGCAGCAATGGCACCATGCCATGGAATAAGGCATACATCGATCTGAGTGCACTCTTCAACAGCAGTGTCGGCAACCGCGATTTCTACTTAGAGGCCCAATTACCGAGTGACATCGCAAGTGCTGAGGTCTATTTCGATAACATCAAGCTCGTGCGCTACTGATCATGAACAGCAAGCGAGCGCTGGTGGCCCAATACGTAATTGCCGATGTAGCAGGCGCTGCGTTGGCCTGGACGCTCTTCTTCGCCTACCGCAAGCTCTATCTCGAACCCATCAAGATTGGCTCGCCCGTGCCGTTGGAGTGGGACGCCAACTACCTGAGGGGCCTTGCCCTGGTTCCATTGTTCTGGTTCGGGCTTTACACGATCGTTGGAGGCTATCGGGATGTGCAACGGCGCTACAGGACCAAGGAGCTCGGGCAAACATTGCTGGTTACCACGATCGGTGTGCTGGTGATCTTCTTCGTGCTGCTGCTTGATGACCAGGTGCCCAGCGCCCGCTACCATGTGCGCTCATTCATCGCGCTATTCCTGCTGCACTTCGGCATCACATTCCCGCTCCGCTTCATGATCACCAGCGCCACGGTGCGTAAGGTGCATAAGCGCATCATCGGCTTCAACACCGTGCTGGTGGGCGGAAATGAGCGGGCCCTGGCCACACATCAGGAGATCGAGAGCATGCGGAAATCGCCTGGCAACCGCTTCATCGGATTCGTGAATGTGAATGGTGGTGATCAGCAGCTCGCTGGCCTGTTGCCCCGGTTAGGCAAATGGCACGAGCTGCGGCAAGTAATCGCCCAGCACGACGTAGAGGAAGTGATCCTCGCCGTGGACTCAACCGAGCATGAGCATATGAGCCGGATAATGAATGAGCTCGAAGGCACCGGCGCGCGCATTAAGGTGATTCCGGACATGTATGATATCCTCTCGGGCTCCGTGAAGATGACCAGCATCTTCGGTACACCGCTGATCGAGGTGAATCCGGAGATCATGCCCGCGTGGCAGTTCTCCCTGAAGAGGGTATTCGACATCATCGCGAGCTCGATCGCGCTCCTCTTGCTTTCCCCAATGCTGCTGGTAATCGCGATGGGTGTGCGGTGGAGCAGCCCCGGCCCAATACTGTTCCGCCAAGAGCGGATCGGCAAGCATGGCAAGCCCTTTCGGATACTGAAGTTCCGCAGCATGGTGAGCGATGCCGAGCGGGACGGCCCGCAACTGAGCAGCACCACAGATCCTCGCATCACACCGATTGGCCGCTGGCTCCGCCGCACACGGATGGATGAGCTGCCGCAGTTCTGGAATGTCCTCAAGGGCGAAATGAGCCTGGTTGGGCCGCGACCGGAACGGCAGCACTTCATCAATGCCATCATGGAGGTCGCTCCGCACTATCGCCATCTGCACAAGGTTCGCCCTGGGATCACCAGCTGGGGACAGGTGAAATTCGGCTATGCGGAGAATGTGCAGCAGATGGTACGCCGCCTGAAGTACGATATCCTGTACATCGAGAACATGAGCCTGGCGGTTGACCTCAAGATCCTCGCCTATACGGTGCTCATCGTTCTGAAGGGCGATGGCAAGTAAAGCAGGCGCCGCGCCACGATCCGCACTTTCAGTGCTGTTAGTCCATCGATCAGCATGGCGCCTACATTCGCCGTCCATCAATCTTGAACCATGAAGATCTCCGTAATCGGTGCAGGCCAAATGGGCAATGGCATCGCACACGTTTTCGCGCAGAGCGGGCACAGCGTCACTTTGATCGACATCGGGCAGG
Source organism: Flavobacteriales bacterium (assembly GCA_016713865.1). Lineage (GTDB taxonomy): Bacteria > Bacteroidota > Bacteroidia > Flavobacteriales_F > PHOS-HE28 > PHOS-HE28. Next base: position 33,506 of record JADJOG010000022.1, read on the forward strand.
CCAGCCTCGATAAGGCCCTGGCGACCATCGGCAAGAACATGGATCGACAAGTTGCCAAAGGCATCTTGACCGAAGACCAGAAACAAGTCGCGCTTGCAGCGATCAGCACCAGCACTGAACTGGCAGCAGGCGTGAAGAATGCGGAACTCGTTGTCGAGGCCGCCACGGAGAACATCGACCTGAAGCTCCGCATCTTCAAGGACATCGATGCCAATGCACCGGCGAACTGCATCCTGGCCACCAATACGAGCAGCATCAGCATCACACGCATCGCCGCTGCTACGAAGCGCCCAGGCCAAGTGATCGGCATGCACTTCATGAATCCGGTGCCGGTGATGAAGCTCGTGGAGGTGATCCGCGGATACGACACGACCGATGCCGTGACGCGCACGGTTGTTGACCTCAGCACCGCCATTGGCAAGGTGCCTGTTACCGTGAACGACTACGCGGGCTTCGTAGCCAACCGGATCCCTATGCCCATGATCAACGAGGCGATCCAAACACTCTGGCAGGGCGTAGGCGGCGTGGCGGAGATCGATACGATCATGAAACTGGGCATGGCACATCCGATGGGACCGCTTCAATTGGCCGACTTCATCGGCCTCGATACCTGCATGGCCATCCTGCGCGTATTGCACGAGGGATTGGGTGATCCGAAATACACTCCGTGCCCATTGCTCGTGCAGATGGTGACCGCTGGTAAACTGGGCGTTAAGACCGGCGAAGGCTTCTACCTGTACACCGCTGGCAGCAAGGAAACGGTGGTGGCACCAGCATTCCGTTAAGGCCTCATCGGACTGATGGCCTCACGAGCCGCACGCTAATCGCATCGCAGCCGAACGCGCAACCGAACGGCATTCGCGCCGTCATTCCGCAGATGCAGGACCAACTGCCAGGCCTGACCAGAACGCGTATGAGCGGCGGGACTGCTGCATGGAATGGATTGCTCTTAGTCCTGGTTCTCCTCGGACCTATCCGCTGGGCATTGGACCTTGACAGGTATGAGCTCTGGCACGATGAGACCTATTCGCTAGCCGCTGCCGCGGGCCTGGGCCTCGAGCAACAGGACTTCACTGGCCCCTTCAAACATGCCGATCTGCTGGAGAAGTCGACCTTTCGCAATGCGGTCTCGGCATGCTTGCGCAATGATGGCGGCAACGGAATACTGCATGTGATCCTCTTACGGCAGTGGATCCAGATTGCTCCGCGCACAGTCTTCGGCATTCGGCTCAGTTCTTTCATCGCAGCGTGCATAACGCTGCTCGTGATCGGGCTGTTCGTGATCGACATCTTCGGCGATATGCGGGCTGCGCTCCTCACGACCGCGCTCATCGCGCACAATCCGCTCATGACCGCTGCGGCCGTGGAGGTCAGGTCCTATCCTCTCGCGATACTCTTCCAGCTCGGCAGCTGCTTGGTTGATGCTTCGGTTGATGCTCGGCAAACGATTCCTGTCGGATACGCTCACTCTTCGCCTTGCTCGCATCATGCGCGCTGCTCTCGCATTATTCGACTGTTTATCTCTTCGCGGGCTTAGGGTTATTCGCGCTGTTGCGTGTCCGTGAGCGACAGGCACTAAGAAGCCTGATCTTGTCCGGCACACTAATAGCACTGGTCATCGGCGCCTGGATCACTGTCGCTGGTCATGCAGGTTTGCCAGTACTGCAGAAACGGAACTCCGAGTTCCATGCACAAGTGGTGGAGAACCCGGAGATCAATACATACTTTCAAGCAACAGGAGCCCGGTCGCTTACTGAAGGCATAGGGGTCCATCTGCTCTGGTCGTCTGGCAACGGCCTTCAATACGCAGGCTTCAAACTGCGATGGCTCCTGCTCACGCTCGTGGTTCCTGCAGGACTTGTTCTACTGTTGCTGCGAGGAAAACCCGAAGGCACCGATCGATTGGCCCGATGGTCTCTCCTCGCCTTGGCCATCAGCGCAATGGTGTATGCTGCTGCTTTGGCCGTTATCAGCGGACACACGGTTTCATTCCAGCACAGATATGCCCTGTTCTCGATGCCGTTCTTATGCGTTGCCATGGCCTTGGGCATGCGCTCGCCCGGTTTCGCCGGCATGCTCCTGGGAAGTTTGTCATTCATAGTGGTCGGGGCCACTCAGCTGCACCTAGTGCGATCCGACGATGATTCGGCTGTCGGTCCGGATCAGTACGCAAGCCGCGCCATTTCAGCCGTTGAAGCCTACCGCGCTTCCCCGCAATGCGAACCCTTCTTGCGTTTCAGGACCTGGAATGCTGCAGTGCTGTTCAACCTGATCAACTGGCCATCTCAGCTCGACAGGGCCGTTCAGCTCGTAGACAAACAGGAGCAGGATTTCCTCGTTGTAGCGATGAAGACGCATTGCCCGCAGCAGACGCTTCGCATTTGGGCACGCGACGGGCGCCATCTTCGCTCGGAGCCGCGCGATCCTGAAGATGCACCCACCGAATCGTTAGCCAGGCCGTGACGCGCCATAATCCAATAGCGTTTCGATACCATCCATCGAGCCACCTTGCCTGAGCACATGAGATTGCCGGTTGCGACGCTTGCCCTTGTGCTGCTCTTCGGTGGCCTCCTGCGCTTTCATGCAATCGACCGCTTCGGAACCGGCTTCGATGAGCTCTTCTCTGTGCTCGAAGCGAATGGTCTTCATCCGGGATTGGCTGCTGAGCAAGAGCCATTCATGCTAGCCGACCTCCGCGAGCACGACAATTTCCAGGGCGCGGCGAATGCATGCATCGCAACCGATGGTGGGAATGGGATCATGTACATCCTCGCCCTGCATGCGTGGACCGATGTCTTCGGGAATAGCAACATGGCGATACGCTTGTTCTCTTTCTGTTGCGGAATCATGGTGGTCGTCCTCGTTTTCCGATTGGCCCGTGAACTAAGCGGCGATGGCGTGCAAGCCTGCTTAGCCGCTGGCTTGGCCGCTTTGGCCCCGATACTCGTGGACTATTCGCAGGAGAGCCGATCGTACATGTTGGCAACAGCGATCACGCTACAGGCCACGCGGCAATTCATCAAGCTCGTGCGCAGCGAGCACGGGAGCCGGAAGCAAGGACCACTCTATGGCTTCATTTCGGGCTTGGCACTCCTGTGCCACTACCATGCTGCTTACATCCTTGCGGGACATGCTTTGTTCGCGCTTTTCCGCATACCGTTCAAACGGCACGCGTTATGGTCCCTTCCCGCGGCTTCCGTTGCGATTGCCATACTAGGATGCTGGCTGGTAGCTGGCGGATGGCTTGGTATGATGAGCATGGCCCGTCACCATGCCAGATACGCAGCCGGTATCACTTCGCGAATCCGGATTACGAAATGTTCTATCGCGCCGCTACCTCAAAGCACTTGTTGCAGGATGCGACCCTGCAGCTGCTCTGGCTGGGCGGCAGCAGCCTCACGGCTCTGGGGCCTTCCCTTCGCGTTATGGCTGCGCTCTTACTAATTCCATTCAGTGTCATGATCGGTTCACGGTGGAGCCGCGGAAATGACGAGTACGGTACCGCGCTTCTGATCGTGCTTTCCATGGCCGGCCCAGCATACTGCCTGCTCACCTCCGCCATCGCCACCCACACATTCGGCATGCGATACTACTATGCCATCCTCTCCGCGCCCTACGTGGCCATTCTATTGTCGCGCGGTGCGCTGGGATGGCTGGGGCCTCGAAGGCCCGGGCTTCGTTCCCTTGGATGGATGCTGCTGACGATGCAAACAGCCATGATGGCGGCCTCCGTTGCCTCCTTTTACACGTTCGGCTACCATGGCAATCGCTCACCCGAGGTCATCGCTCCGTTCGCACGCACCGTGAATCATCTTCGGAAAGCCGCTCCAGACGCGCGGATACTCATCATTCACGGCAGCGCGAGAGATGCGATGAGCCTCAACCTTCACCTGTCCGATGCGAACGCATCAGTACCGCAGGTGATCGAGACGCTATCGCCGTACCGCCATGCTGTTGTCGCCAGCATGGGAGGAATCCCGCGCATCATCATGCGATTGCAATAGGAATCATCGTGATTGCTTCGTGGATGCCGACCGCTTGAAACCAATTCCCAGAAGCGCGTGCTGAACCCAACGCCACATCAGCTCCACATACATTCGCAGCCCTTGTTGCGCCAATAAGCCATTCATGCCCACAACCATCATCACCGGTGCCGCCGGTTTCGTAGGATCCAACCTTTCGCAGCGCTTGCTCAAGGAGGGCCATCGCGTGATCGGCATCGATAACCTGAGTTACGGCAGCCGGGAGAATCTCGCCGCCATCATCGAGCACCCCGGCTTCCGCTTCATCGAAGGGGACATCTGCGATGCTGGCATCCTCGCCGGCCTGGAGGGTGAGACCATCGTTCATCTAGCGAGCCAGAAGATACCACGTTACTCCAATAGCTACCGCACGATCGAGGAGAACAACGTGATGAGTTCGATCGTGATCCAACGCGCTTTGGATCTCGGGGCGCGGCTCGTGTTCGCCTCCACCTCCGATGTTTATGGCAAGAACCCGAGCATCCCATTCAGCGAAGAGAGCAACCTCGTTCTGGGACCTTCGAAGGTGAAGCGCTGGGCATATGCCGCGAGCAAGATCCACAGCGAGCACAAGATCATCGCCACGGGTGAGGAGAAGGGGCTGCGGTACACGATCATGCGTCTTTTCGGATCGTATGGCCCCAACCAGAACCTCACATGGTGGGGCGGCCCGCAATCGGTCTTCATCGGAAAGGCATTCACCAATGAGGCGATCGAACTCCACGGCGACGGTCAGCAGACGCGCACATTCACTTTCGTCGAGGACACCGTCGATGGCTTTTTCCGCGCCATCAGCATGCCCGAAGCGGAAGGCGAGATACTGAATGTGGCCAGCGATCCGGCAACCGAAACCACCATCGAAGGCCTTGCTAGACTGATCTGGGAGTTGATTCGGCCCGGCGAGGAACCGAAGCTCAATTTCATCCCGTATGCCACCTTCGGTGGAGGTTAGGAGGATGTCATGCGCCGCGTGCCGGACATCGGCAAGATCAGCAAGTTGCTGGGCTTCAAGCCACGCTACGGATTGGAAGAGGGCTTACGCGTCACCATCGATTGGCAGCGCGGCAGAAAAGCCTGAGCAATGCGCTACTTCATTGTCCCCACGTACAACGAGGCAGCCAATCTGCCTCATTTGGCCAGGGAGTTGGCGCCTTTCCTCGCCGACAACCAGGCTTGGCTAGTGCTTTCGGACGATGGCTCTTCGGATGGCACACGCGAGCTCGCCCGATCGCTCTTCCCTATCGAAAGGCTCACCGTTCTCGGCGACGGCACCAACCGAGGACCCGGACATGCCTTCAACGCCGGCTTCGAGCATGTGCTGGCGCGCGCGAAGGATGAAGACCTGATAGTGACCATGGAAGCGGACTGCACATCAGATATCCGTATCCTTCCGGACATGCTCGCCATCGCTGGCCTCGGATACGACCTCGTGCTCGCGTCAGTTTATGCCCAAGGGGGCGGTTTCGAGCGAACCACATGGTTGCGCAAATTGCTCTCGGCCACGGCGAACTTCATCTACCGCTTCATCTTCGACCTAAAGGTCAGTACGCTCAGCAGCTTCTATCGCGTCTATCGCGCAGGCTCGCTGCGGGTTGCGCAGAAGCGCTACGGCACCTTGATCACCGAGCATGGCTTCATCTGCATGCTCGAGCTGCTCATCAAGCTCATCCGCACCGAAGCGCGCGTGATCGAAGTGCCCATGGTGCTGGCGTCGGAGCGGCGAATCGGCCGATCACGCATGAAGCTGATGCGCACCACGCTCCACTACTTCCGATTCCTGCTCCGCTTCAATTCTCGCCATGGAAGGCGTGCACATCCGAGCAGCCAGCCTCGCTGATATCGGCATCATCGCCGGCATTGCGCGAGCAGCATGGCCAGTCGCGTACGCAGCCATCCTTTCCGAGACCCAACTGACCTATATGCTGGAGCTGATGTACAGCGAATCAGCATTGCGTGAGCAAGTGCTGGTGAAGAACCACCGCTTTATAATCGCCGAAGCCAAGGGCCTCCCCATCGGCTTCGCCGGATTCGAGCATGGCATCAGGGGCAAAGCTTGCACACGGCTGCACAAGCTCTACATCTTGCCCGGAACAAAAGGCACTGGTCTTGGCCGCATGCTGCTGGATGCCGTGGAATCCGCGGCGCTGAGGGCAGGCGATGCGTGCATCGAGCTGAATGTGAATCGCTTCAACCCCACCAAAGACTGGTATCTGCGGAGAGGATTCGTGATCGACCGAGACGAAGTGATCGACATCGGCCACGGCTACGTGATGGACGACCACGTGATGTTCAAGCATATTGGCTGATGATCACTGCACGCGCGCTTCGCCGTGCCGCAATCCATACTTCTTGTATAGACGCGCCTTGCGCTTCTCCAACCTCGCCTGTGCCTTCTCGGTACGTGGCGGCACCACGGCCACAGCCAGTTCACCGCGTTCAATGCGCTGCACCACCACCTCGATGAGCTGATCATCGCCTACGGGGTCGTAGTGAGATTTCAGGTCATGACCGAATAGGCGCGCCATGCCCTGCCACATGAATGCGGTGAAGCCGCCGCGCAATTGCTGCACAAGCTGGTACGATGTACGCCCGGTTTCCCGATCGATGAGCTTGATCAATGCCTTGCCTTGGCTCACGGTAAGGTCCTTCACCTCTGCTTCGAATTCCGCGCGCAGTTCCGCCTCAGCAAGCTTCAAATAGAGCTCCTGATCGCTCGTCCGATCCATCAAGGACATATCGTGCTCGTATTCATGCAAGAGATCGGCGGTGAGTTTCGCATAAGGATAAACCCTTGTCACATTGCGGGTCAGCCGATCATAACGTTCAGATTGACGACGGTCGCGAGCGGTCCAGCGCGTCTCAATGAATGCCGTCGCCAGATCGATAATGGGTACTGTATCGCCCTCGATGACCACTGCCCTGTGCACGGCTGGCTCTTGCGCCGGAAATTGACCGAAGGCCATTACGGCTGAGCCGAAGAGTGCTATCAGAATTGCGAAGCGCATGCGTTCGAAGAACCGTTGAGCGAAGCTACAACGATGCCAAAGGCGGATTATTCCGGCCCGTTATACCGAATCAGCGCCGTCGCAGTTTCCAGAGGCTCGATTGCCCCCCAGCAATGCTCGCCAAAAGTGGCCTAGCAGCATGCTTGATGCTCGCGGCAGCAACCAAAGCGGCAGCACCGGCCTCGTAGGCATCGAGCCCTTCGAGCACTTCAGGCTTGAAGTGGTCGCGCACGAAATGGGTGTCGTACTTCCCACTGGCAAAAGCCTTGTGGCCCATGACGTAGCGGCAGAAAGGCAAGGTGGTCTCCACCCCAGTGATGGCGTAGTCGTCGATGGCCCGCTCCATGCGACTGATGGCTTCATCGCGCGTAGCCCCATGCGTGATCAGCTTGGCGATCATGGGGTCGTAATGGATGGGGATGTCCATGCCTTCCTCGAAGCCATCGTCAACGCGAACGCCCGGGCCTTGCGGCGGACGATAGGTGGTGAGCTTGCCGATATCGGGCAGGAAGTTGTTCATGGGATCCTCGGCATACACGCGCACCTCAATGGCGTGGCCGTTGATCTTCAGGTCTTCCTGCTTGAAGGGCAGCTTCTCCCCTTCCGCAACGCGGATCTGCAGCTTCACGAGGTCGAGTCCGGTGATCATCTCCGTAACCGGATGCTCCACCTGCAGGCGCGTATTCATCTCCATGAAATAGAAGTCGCCGCCCTCGTCGAGCAGGAACTCCACGGTGCCTGCGCCCACATAGTTCACGCTCTTCGCCACGGCCACGGCAGCCTCGCCCATGCGCTTGCGCATCTCGGGCGTGAGCACCGCGCTCGGCGCTTCTTCCACCACTTTCTGGTGACGCCGCTGCACGCTGCACTCGCGCTCGAATAGGTAGCAGGTGTTGCCGTGCGTGTCGGCCATCACTTGCACTTCGATGTGGCGCGGACCGGCCACGTACTTCTCGATGAAGACGCTGCCATCGCCGAAGGCATTGGTGGCCCTCGCTGATGGCACGCTCCAAACCTTCCTTCAATTCCGATTCCTTCTCCACCACGCGCATGCCCTTGCCACCGCCACCAGCCGCAGCTTTAATCAGGATGGGGAACTTGATGGTCTTGGCCACTGCGATGGCCTCATCCAATCCGCTCACGGCGCCTTCGGTACCGGGAACCAGCGGCACGCCGAATTGCTTCACCGCTTCCTTGGCTGCGAGCTTGTCGCCCATCACCTTCATGGCCTCGGGCGAAGGCCCAACGAAGATGACGCCAGCCTTCTCCAACGCGCGGCAGAAGTCGCCGTTCTCGCTGAGGAAGCCATAGCCCGGATGCACGGCGTCCACCTTCAGATCCTTGCAGACCTTCACCAGCTTATCGATCACGAGGTAGCTCTCTTTGCTGGCAGCCGGGCCGATGCACACCGCCTCATCGGCGAAGCGCACGAAAGGCGCGCTGCGATCGGCTTCGGAATACACCGCAACGGTGCTGATGCCCATCTCGCGGGCAGAGCGCATCACGCGCAGGGCGATCTCGCCGCGATTGGCGACGAGGAGCTTCTGGATCTTCTTGTTGGCCATGGACTATGAAGGGTGCGCGAAGATGCGAAGCGATGGCCCGAACTTTGGCTTCGGCCCGCCATGCGACTACTCTCCACCCTGCTCCTCCTCATCCTCGCCAGCACTTTATCGGCCCAGCCGAAGGAGCGCACCTTCAAGACCGATAGCGGGAACGTGGTGGTGCGCTACTTCGCCAGCGGCCAGGTGAGCACCAAGGAATGGCGCGATAAGGACGAGCGCTGGGGCCGCAGCTGGGCCTACAAGAAGAATGGCGAAATGATCTTCGAGGGGCAGACCAGGCGCTTCGCAGGGCATTACTCCGTCTACTTCAGCTACCACCCGAATGGCGCGGTGAGCAAGGTGGAAACGAGCGATGCACCCGATGCAGGCATCCAGTGGCACCGCAGTACCACCACGTTCGATGACCAAGGGAACAAGACCGGATTCAGTGAGCAAGGCCACGACAACTACGGCCTCATCCCGCGTCCCGACATGCGCATCATCACGGAACCGCAACCACCGCCCACCCCACAGCCGCAACAGGAAGTCGTGGTTTGCCAGCGGATGTTCGTGAACGAGCTCTTCGTTGTGAACCCCACGAACGCCGCCGCGCGCGTGGTGGCTACATCGAAAGAGCCATCACCCGCAATGCCCGGCGGCACATGGACCATGGCTCCCGGCGATACCATCCGCATCGGCACCTACAGCAAGGGTGAAGCGTGGCCCGATTGGAAAGGCCTGGTGGACCTGAACATCGTGCAAGTGGTGCTCGGCGATCGCAACAAGGCTGTGGCGCGCATCCGCACCGATGAAGCGAAAGTGAGCGCGGAGCACCGCAGACTCTTCGTGGTGATTGAGGGCTGGGCTACCATGAAAACCGCTCCTGGTGAAGAGCACTTGCCGGGCCTCGGTGTTCCCGAGCCGAAGAAGAAACGGCGCTGGCTATTCTTCCGCTAGCCAGCGTGCTGCCAGAACGCTTGAAGATGCGGAAGCAGCTCATCCAAGTCCACGCGGTCGAAAGGATGCGGTGCATCCGGCAGAACGAAAACCTCTGAGCATCTCACGCGCAAGGCGAATTGCTGCGTATCGGCCAGGACGGCTGTTGTATCCTTCTCCCCTACACAGAGCAAGGTTGGGCATTGGATGCGCGCGCACACCTCATGCGTGAGCAGCGGCGACGCGGCCAATTCGCTCATGCTTCGTGCAATGGCTTGAACGACTTCCTTCCAACGCTCGGCACCGTGAGCATCGGCCAATGCCTGAGCGAAGGTGGGGACCTTCTGCTGCATGGCATCCGGGTTCAGCATACGCATCTCCTTCTGCAAGCCTTCGTCGGTCCAGAGGAATTTAGGTGCCGAGCGTGACCACCGACCTCACACGATCCGGATGCTTGGCCGCAAAGAGCATGGCCGCATAACCGCCCATGCTGTAGCCGAAGAGGTGCGCATCGCTCCACCCCTGCTCTTCGAAAGCTCGGTCGATGTCGTTGATGAACTGCTCGAAGCGGATGCCCTCCGGAGGAATGGCACGAGCACCATGTCCGCTCAGGTCGATGGCCATGCCGCCAACGCGTTGCTGAAGGGTTTGCAGTTGCGCCGCTGAGCCTAGCGCGCCATGGAGAAGAAGTAGACTCATGTTCGTGGTCGGCGAAGATGGGGCATCGCGAAAGGTCGCTTGGGTGCGAACTTGCACCGGAATCGCGACACCGATTCCCCATCATGCGCACCCGCCTTACCGACATGCTCAACCTGGAGCACCCGCTGATCATGGCACCGATGTTCCTCGTGTCCAACACCGCCATGGTGATCGAGGGCATGCGCTGCGGCGTGGCCGGCTGCATCCCTGCCTTGAACTACCGCACGCTGGAGGAACTGCGGTCGGCTTGTCGCGAACTGAAGGCTGCCAAGGCGGAATGCAGCAAGGGCGCTTACGGCTTCAACTTGATCGTGAACAAGAGCAACCCCAAGGCCGCGCGCCAACTGGAGGTGCTATGCGAAGAGGGCTGCGACTTCATCATCACTTCGCTGGGCAGTCCGGAGACAACGATCAACGCTGCGCACAAGGTGGGCATCAAGGTCTTCTGCGATGTCACGGACCTGAAGTTCGCGCAGAAAGTGGAAGCGCTCGGAGCCGATGCGGTGATCGCCGTGAACAACGAAGCGGGCGGGCACCGGGGCAACATCTCACCGAAGGATCTCATCGATCTGTTGAAAGCGAATTGCACCATTCCGGTGATCTCGGCCGGCGGTGTGGGCAACAAGACCGAGATGGAGCAGATGCTGGCCTATGGTGCAGAGGGCGTTTCCGTGGGCAGCCCTTTCATCGCGTCAGTGGAAGCACCGATCACGAACGACTACAAGCAAGCCTGCGTGGACTATGATGCCAAGGACATCGTGATGACCGAGCGCATCAGCGGCACGCCCTGCACGGTGATCAACACGCCCTACGTGCGGAAGATCGGCACGCGCTCGCCTTGGCTGGAGCGCACGCTGAACAAGAACCGCAAACTGAAGAAGTGGGTGAAGATGCTGCGCTTCTATATCGGCATGAAGGCCACGGAGAAGGCGGCGCAGCAGGCCACGTATAAGACCGTGTGGGTGGCGGGGCCGAGCATCCAGCACACCAAAGCGGTGGAGCCGGTAAGGGAGATTGTGAGGAGGTTGGTGGGGTGAACTTGCCACAGTTGCAAATTCAAACTTGAAAGGACACAAATGGACCCGGATGGACCCGGCGTCCAACCGGGTCTATTTGCGTCAATCTGCTGGATGAAATGACGAACGCCCGAGGCAAGCCCCGGGCGTTCCATGTTTCTGTTCGGACACCCTACGCCAGCACCTCCTTAACCCTATCCGCAGCCTCTTGCAGCGCCACCGCGCTCAGCACCTTCAATCCGCTCTTATCAATCAGCTCCTTGGCCTCGATGGCGTTGGTGCCTTGCAGGCGCACGATGATCGGCACCTTGATGTCGCCGATGTTCTTGTAGGCGTCAACGATGCCTTGGGCAACGCGATCGCAGCGCACAATGCCGCCGAAGATGTTCACGAGGATCGCTTTCACGCGCTCGTCCTTCAGGATGATGCGGAAAGCCCTCTCCACGCGCGCTGCATCGGCCGTGCCGCCCACATCGAGGAAGTTGGCCGGCTCACCGCCGCTGAGCTTGATGATGTCCATGGTGGCCATGGCGAGGCCCGCGCCGTTCACCATGCAGCCCACGTTGCCATCGAGGCGCACGTAGTTGAGGCCCGCTTCACCGGCTTCCACTTCGATGGGATCCTCTTCGGTCTTGTCGCGCATCTCCACATAATCGGGATGGCGGAAGAGCGCATTGCCATCGAGGCGCACCTTGGCGTCAACCGCCGCAATCTTGTCGTCGCTGGTCTTCAGCACCGGATTGATCTCGAACATGGCGGCATCACTGCTCTCATAGGCCTTGTAAAGCGCAGCGACGAACTTCACCATCTCCTTCTTCGCGTTGCCGGTGCAGCCCAGGTTCACCGCGATCTTGTTGCACTGGAAAGGACGCAGGCCCACGCGCGGGTCAACCACCTCCTTGAAGATCTTCTCGGGCGTGTGCTCGGCCACCTCTTCGATGTCCATGCCGCCCTCCGTGCTGTACATGATGATGTTCTTGCCGCTGGCGCGATCGAGCAGCACGCTCATGTAGTACTCCTTCGTCTCGCTGGCGCCGGGGTAGTACATGTCCTCTGCGATCAGGACCTTATGCACCTTCTTGCCCGTGGGCGGTGTTTGCGGCGTGATCAGCTGCATGCCGATGATCGCTTCGGCCCGCTCGCGCACCTCATCGATGCTCTTGGCCAGTTTCACGCCACCGCCCTTGCCGCGGCCACCCGCGTGGATCTGCGCCTTCACCACCCACCACTTGGTGCCGGTCTCCTGGCTCAATCGCTTGGCCTGATCAACAGCCTCGTCGGCGTTGTAGGCAACAAGCCCACGTTGAATACGGACGCCATGCTGGGCGAGGATGCTCTTGCCTTGGTACTCGTGGAGGTTCATTCTAGTCGTTTCTGATGCGCGGCGAAAGTAGCCCTCGGCCCGATTCACGCGTGGTCGCTTCCTTTACGCCCATGATCGAGGCCACTGGGATTAGAAAGCGATATAGCGCTTTGGAGGTGCTGAAAGGCGTTGACTTGAAGGTGGCCACAGGCGAAGTCGTAAGCATCGTTGGAGCGAGCGGAGCTGGAAAGACCACGCTCTTGCAGATCCTCGGCACCTTGGAGCGCGCCGACGAAGGCACCTTGCGCATCAACGGCGAAGAGGTGACGAAGCTGGGATCGAACGCGCTCTCGGCGTTCCGCAATGCGCATATCGGCTTCGTGTTCCAGTTCCATCACTTGCTGCCGGAGTTCACGGCGCTGGAGAACGTGATGATGCCCGGATTGATCGCCGGCAAGAGCAAGGGCGAATGCGCGCCGCGCGCCGAAGAACTGCTCTCACGCTTGAACGTGCTGCCGCGCAAGGACCACAAGCCCACACAACTCAGCGGCGGCGAGCAGCAGCGCGTGGCCGTGGCGCGCGCGCTCTTCAACAGCCCAAGCGTGGTGCTGGCCGATGAGCCCAGCGGCAACCTGGATAGTGCCCACGCCCGCGAACTGCACCAACTCTTCTTCGACCTGCGCAAGGAGATGGGCCAGACCTTCGTGATCGTGACGCACAACGAAGAGCTGGCGAACATGGCGGATCGGAAGCTGGTGATGAAGGATGGGGTGATCTGAGCCCGGTTCCTTTACTTTCGGTGCTCATCCTCCAAGCTATGCGCACCACTGCTTCCATCCTCGTGAGTCTCCTCTTCTTCTCGGCTTCGGCGCAGATCGATATCAATAAGATCATGCAAGGCCGTACCAGCCAGCAAGGCGGTGGCCAGCAAGGCACCGGCTCGCCCGGCACCACCATGCAGGACGACACTTCGCCTTTCGTGCCCAATACCTTCATCGGCAGCTACCGCATGGAGATGCACTTCTACAAAGGCGATGCGGAGCAGAAGAACAGCCCAACCAACATGCACTTCTGGAGCACCGAGGTCATGACCCTTATGCGCAACTCCGCGGCAGAGCGCGATGGCCAGGAGATGAGGATCCTGACCGATCTGAAGGGCAAGTGGACCTACACGCTGATGGTGGACAAGAAGGGCAAGAAGACCGCGATGAAGAGCCGCAAGAAGAGGGTAACGATGGACGCGAAAGAGGGCGCCAAGCCCTCTGTGGTAACCGTGACCAAAGAGACTAAGGTGATTGACGGCCGTACATGCACCAAAGTGATCGCCGTGCGCGAGGATGGCACCTGGACCGGATGGGTGGCGCAGGATGTCCCATCGCCCTTCCCGGACATGGCCCGCAACGCCATGGCTGGCGGCAGCGATGACTACCTGGGCACCTCGCAGGAAGTGACCGGCATGCCGCTCGAATTCGAATGGGTGGAAGCCGATGGCAGCGACCGCATGGTGTGCTACATCCGCGACCTGGTGACCGGCAAGGTGGATGCGTCGGCATTCAGCCTGGACGGCTACGAGGTGATGGAGATTCCGAGCTTCGGGCGTTAGATGGCAAAGCAAGCTCGATGGGCTCGAGCAGGTCGAGGTGGCAAGCCGCGCAGAATGGCGCGCCTGGCTGCAGAAGAACCACAACGCACCGAAGGCATCTGGCTCATCACCTACAAGAAGCACGTTGCTGACAAGTACCTGAGCTTCGAGGACAAGGTGCAGGAGGCGCTCTGCTTCGGCTGGATCGACAGCGTGCCGCGAAAGCTGGACGCCGACCGCACCATGCACTACCTGTGCCCGCGCAAACCGAAGAGCGTGTGGAGCGCGATCAACAAGGCGCACGTGGAGAAGCTGATCGCCAGCAACCTGATGACACCAGCAGGCATGAAGAAGATCGAACAAGCCAAAAAGGACGGATCATGGAACGCGATCGATCACGTGGAGGCGATGTCGATGCCCGACGATCTCGCGAAAGCGCTGGTGAAGAACAAGACAGCGAAGAAGCACTTCGATGCCTTCCCACCTGGCGCCAAGAAGATCATACTCCACTGGGTGACGAGCGCGAAGGCGAGCGAAACCAGGAAGAAGCGGATCGCGACGACAGTTGAACTGGCTGCTAAGAACATCCGGGCGAACGGGCAGACGGTGAAGGACCATGCGCGCACGAGTCACCGCTGACTCGGCGAAGCCGGGTGATTTAATAGCACTTCTCGACGAAGCCTACGAGCGCTACGCGCGTCCGGAGTTCATCGAGCATGATCCCATCCGGATCCCGCGCATGTTCGCCGCGCGCAAGGACGCGGAGACCATAGGCTTCCTCACCGCCACCATCAGCTGGGGTCAGCGCAAGACCATCATCAGCAATGCGCAGAAGCTCGTGCGCTTGATGGACGAGCGACCGTACGACTTCGTCATGAACGCGGATGCGACCGACCTGAAGCACGTGGGCGGCTTCGTGCATCGCACATTCAACGGCACGGACCTGAAGCACTTCATCATCGGCCTAAGGCATCTGTATGTGAAACATGGCGGCCTGGAAACCGCCTTCCTCGAGAACGATTCGGTCTGCGACATGGGCACCGCCATCGCGCGGTTCAAGCAGCGCTTCTTTGAGCCGAAGCATCAGCTGCGCACCCGCAAGCACGTCGCCGATCCCGCGAAGGGAAGCAATGCCAAGCGCATCAATATGTACCTGCGCTGGATGGTGCGGCCTAATGACCGCGGCGTGGATCTAGGACTTTGGAAGCGCATCACGCCTTCCGATCTCATGGTTCCGCTCGATGTGCATACCGGCCGCGTAGCGCGTGAGCTGGGCTTGCTCACGCGAAATCAGGACGATTGGAAAGCGGTGGAAGAACTGACTTCCGCTTTACGTGCCTTCGATGCCAGCGACCCCGTGAAGTACGACATCGCACTGTTCGGCCTTGGCGTCGAGGGCGCGCGAAAAGTCCGGAAGGCCTCGCTCAGGTGAGCATGCCGCCGCACACATGCAGCGTTTGGCCGGTGATGTAGGAACTTAGGTCGCTGCCGAGGAAAACGCAGGCATTGGCCACGTCGGTGGGTGTTCCGCCACGCTTCAAGGGGATGCCCTCGCGCCATTGCTCCACCACTTTCTGGTCGAGCGCGCCGGTCATCTCTGTCTCGATGAAACCAGGAGCGATGGCATTGCTGCGGATGTTGCGGCTGCCCAGTTCCAGCGCGACGCTCTTCGTGAAGCCGATGATGCCCGCCTTGCTCGCTGCGTAGTTGGCCTGCCCGGCGTTGCCCTTCACCCCCTACCACGCTGCTCATGTTGACGATGCTGCCGTTGCGTTGCTTCAGCATGGTGCGCATTACGGCCTTGGTCATATTGAAGACGCTCTTCAGGTTGGTGGCGATAACCGCATCCCAATCGGCCTCGCTCATGCGCATGAGCAATTGATCCTTGGTGATGCCCGCGTTGTTCACCAGCACGTCCAATCTGCCCCATGCGTTCACCACCTGATCAACGGCGGCTTGGGCGCTATTGAAATCGCCAGCATCGCTCTGGATGGCCAGCACCTTGCGGCCGCTTTTCGCCGCCAATTCCTCGGCCACAGCATTCGCCTTGTCCGGGCTGCTCACGAAGGTGAACGCCACATCGGCGCCTTCCTCCAGGAACCGCTCAACGATGCCTCTTCCGATTCCGCGCGATCCTCCTGTGATCAACGCCGTCTTCCCTGCCAACAATGCCATGATCATGCACCGCGTTTGTGTGCGGCTGCGGCCAAGGTATCAACCTCGATCACATCCGCTCCGGCACCGAGATACCCAGGCACCACATCGCCTTCTTCGTAGCCGCTGCCACCGCTGCGCTAAGCGCCAAGCGGAACCCGCGCTTGCTGGCATCCTCCTCCTTCATCACCGGAATGGCCTGGTAGAAGCTGTTGTAGACTTTCACCAATTCGTAGGCGTGATTGGCGAGCGAAGAGGGATCGAGCTTCGTCGCTGCCTCGTTCAGCACCGCTGGGAATTGGTGCAGCAACTTGATCACGGTGCGCTCTTCGGGAAGCAATGCCCCAGCCGTGGGCACATCGTCAAATTGTCTGATCTTCTGATCATCTGATCCTCCCGCCTTTCGCAGCAAACTCTTGATCCGAGCGTAGGTGTATTGGATGAAGGGCCCTGTATGCCCCTGCAGGTCGATGCTGGCGGCGGGGTCGAAGAGCATGCGCTTCTTCGGATCGACCTTCAGCAGGAAATACTTGAGCGCGGCAAGGCCGATCATCTCATACAGGGCCGCTTTCTCCGCCTCGCTGAAGTCGTCAAGCTTGCTGAGCTCCTCGCCCATGCGGCGCGCCTCGCTCACCACTTCGTCGATGATGTCGTCGGCATCCACCACGGTGCCTTCGCGGCTCTTCATCTTGCCGCTGGGCAGATCCACCATGCCATAGCTGAGGTGGAAGAGCTCATCGGCCCATGCGAAGCCGAGCTTCTTGAGGATGATGAACAGCACCTTGAAGTGGTAGTCCTGCTCGTTGCCAACGGTGTAGATGAGCTTGCTGAGGCCCGGATACTCCTCGAAGCGCTTGATCGCGGTGCCGATGTCCTGCGTCATGTAAACGCTGGTGCCATCGCGGCGCAGCAGCACTTTCTCATCAAGGCCTTCCTTGGTGTTGTCCACCCAAACAGCGCCATCCTTCTCGTAGAACACGCCCTTCTTCAGGCCCTCGAGCACGTCGTTCTTGCCCAGCACGTAAGTCTGGCTCTCGTAGTAGTTCTTGTCGAAGTCAACGCCGGCGCGGGTGTAGGTGGCATCGAAGCCTTCGTAGCACCAGCCGTTCATCTTCTCCCAGAGCGCGCGCACTTCGGGATCGTTCGCTTCCCACTTGCGCAGCATCTCTTGGGCAAGAGTTATCGGCACATTCTTGATTGCATCGTCAACAAACTCAGCTAGTTCAACAAGGAACATTGGCCGCATTCTTCTTGGCTCTTCCTCCTGGTCGGCGACTTGCCGCTGGCCTCCTGCTCCTGCACTTGCTTTTCAAATTCTTGTATCGAACTCCACGTAGTACTTGCCCACGAGCTTATCACCCTTCACGCCTGCGGATGCCGGAGTTTCACCGTTGCCCAGCTTCTGCCAAGCGATCATGCTCTTGCAGATGTGGATGCCGCGATCGTTGATTACTTGAACCTTGATCACCTCGTTGCCAGCTGCCTGCAGGATGCGGCTCACGCTGTAGCCGAGGAAGATGTTGCGCAGGTGGCCGAGGTGCAGCGGCTTGTTGGTGTTGGGCGAGGCATACTCCACCATCACCTTCTTGCCCGTTGCCGGAAAGCCGAGGATGTCCTTCTCTCCTGCTTCAGCCGCGAAGCCAAGCCAGTAGCTATCGGCGATGACGATGTTGAGGAAACCCTTGACCACATTGAAGCGCTCCACCACCGCCACGTTGGCCTGCACGTGCTCGCCGATGGCTTGCGCGGTCTGCTCCGGCCCTTTGCCGCTGAGCTTGATGAAGGGGAAGACGTTGATGGTGACATCGCCCTCGAACTCGGGTCGCGTGGCCTGAAAACCGATGCTGCGCGCGTCGATTTCTTTACCAAAGAGTTGCGCAAAGGCGCTTTGCAGCGCAGGAACGAGAAGGGCTTGGAGTCTGTCTTGGAACATCGGGCGGCAAAGAAAGGGGAAGGTTGAAAGCCTCAGTGGAAGGTTCGAGTTGAAATGGGCTGAGGTTGAACGCATGTGCAGCCCTCAACCAAACTCAACCTTCAACCCCCTACCTGCTTTGACAGGAAATTCTCCGCCATCATGCAACGCACACTGCCGCCGCCGATGGCCTCAATGGTCGGGATGGCCACTGGAATGAGTTGCGCGTGCCGCTCCATAGCGATGCGCTGGAATGGCTTGAGGGCGTGGAAGGCGGTCTCGCTCAAGAAAATCACTGGGCCTTCCAGAGGTCACCACTTGCCTCGCAGTTCGCGAGACCGGCTGCGCCAGGCGCATGGAAGTTCGAGCGCATTGCCCACGAACTTGTACAGCTGCGGCAGATCGAACGCGATGACCTCGCGACCGCTCCTGGCCAATTCCTCTTCCACTTCCTGCCGCTCGGCCGGGTAAGGCAAAGCATCGAAACAGACCAGCGCCCACTTCGCGCCGATGCTCATGACCACATTGGTGTGATAGACAGGCGCGCCGTTGAGCCGGCCGTCCATGGTGGCGGTGAAGCCGATGGGCGTGTAGCCGAGCTGCTCGCACCAAGCATCGAGTGCGCGCTCCGTGGTGCGCGGCGAAAGGCAGGCGAAGGCCCGACGCTTCAGTCGGTCGAGCACGAGGCTCCCGGTTCCTTCGAGGATGAGGCCGTGATGCTCCCAGCCACTGAAGTCGAGCGTTTGGCGCACAGCGAAGCCTTCGACCTCGAGCACGCGCGCCAATCGGGATCGCGCTCGGCACGGCGGCTGGGCGTGAGCATCGGATAAAGCACCAACGTGCCATCGGCATGCGTGCTGAACCAATTGTTCGGGAAAACGGCGTTAGGCGCTTTCGGGTCGATGGGGTCCAGCACCGTGAAGCCGACACCGCATTGGCGCAGGGCCTCGATCAGCGCGTCGAATTCCTCGGCGGCGGAGCGGCGCACATCGTCCACCGGCACGCGCTGCTGGAACTCGTTGCTGGCCGCCGTCTCGGGATCGTACCCGAAGCCAGTGGGGCGGATCAAGATGACGGAGGCGGCTGATTGGCTCACCGTGCGCGCAGGATCGGGAACAAGGGCTCCAGGATGCTCAAGGTGGCTTCGGCCATGGCGTTGCCGGTATCGAGCGCGGGGTTGATCTCCACCACATCGAGTGTGGCCGTTTTGGGGTCGGCGCAGAAACCGCTTAGCAAAGCGCGCGCTTCTTCGAGGTTGAGGCCGCCCGGAACAGGAGTGCCCGTGCCCACGGAGATGCTGGGATCCAAGCTGTCCACATCGAAGCTGATGTGCAATCGGTCACACAGCGTGAGGTGCGCCAAAGTCTCCTTCACCGTTGCTTCGGCTCCTTTGCTCCGAAGCTGTTCCACCGTGATCACCTTGATGCCGTGCTCCTTGATGATGGCTTCTTCCTCCGGCTCGTAGTCGCGAAGTGCGATGAAGACCAGATCGCTGGGCAAGAGCTTGGGGCCATGGGTTCCGATCTTCCGAAGGCGGTCCCAGGTGTCCATGGTATAGACCCGAGGGCGGTTCTTGCCCTTCTTCTCGATCTGCATCAGCAGGGCCAAAGGCATCCCATGCACGTTGCCGCTGGGGGTCGTCCAAGGGCTGTGCAGGTCGGCGTGGGCATCGATCCAAACAACGCCCAAGCGCTTGTCGGGGAAGGCCATCTTGGTGCCCGAAACGGAACCTATGGCGATGGAATGGTCGCCTCCGACTACAATCGGGAAAACGCTATTGCGCAAGTACTTGTACACTTCATAGGCGAGGTCGCTCTCGAAACGGATGAGGCCATCGATGTGGTGGGCGTTGGGCGAGCGGTCATCCTCGTAGAGCACGTCGTTCTCATCGCGCAGGATGCTCTCCTCGGCGTGGCCGAAAAGCTCACTACCCAGTTTCCAAGCGGCCACTCGAAGGGCGGCCATGCCCATGCTAGTGCCTCGGGTGCCAGCACCGATCTCCGAGGCGGCTTCAATCAATCGCAGTTCCATGCGGGCGAAGGTAATCGGGGCTTCGGGGGTGGACTTCAGCAGGGAACCTCAGGCATTGGTCGTTCGTAGGAGGCCGACCATCGAAGCCTTCAACATGACCAACCGTTTCCTCATCCTCGCTCCCGCTGGCGCCCTGCTCCTTTCGGGCTGCAACACCAACTTGCTGCAATCGCGGATATCGGAAGGCACCATCGAGTATGCGCTGAGCTTCCCCGGCTACGACCCCAACGGGCTGATGGCGGGCATGCTGCCTGAGAAGACGATGCTGAGCTTCACCGAGGAAAAGCAGGTAGCCGAAGTGAGCGCTGGCATGGGTTTGTTCCGAACCACCATGCAGGTGGATAACGAGGCCAGGTTCATGGACTACCACATGAGCATGATGGGCAAGCGGCTCGTGAGCCATTTGAAGCCCCGCGATATGGACCTGTTCAACAGCGATTACGGCAAGCCCACCATCCTGTACACCGAGGATATCGACACCATTGCCGGGTACCCGTGCCGCAAGGCGCTGGCTGTCTTCAACCGCTTGGAGCAGCCCGAAATCGAGTTGTGGTACACCGACCGGATCAGCATGAACGAGCCGAATTGGTTCGGGCCATTCGCTGAGATCAAAGGCGTCCTGCTCCGGTACGACGTGGTGCAGAACGGCATCCGCATGCATCTGGAAGCGCAGCGAATCACCCCTGGCAAAGTGGATGAGGTCAAGTTCCAGCCGAAGGGCGATTTCCAAGCCGTATCGGCCGATGTGCTGCATTTCGAGCTTGGGGAGGTCATGGGCACCTTCTCGATGTAGGGCCTTCGAAGCAGGCCTGAACCCTACGTCCCGCGCTGGACGCCCCCGGTTTCTTTGGGAATAACCTTGTTGACATCCCCGGTCAATAGCGCCTAGTGCTCGGCGTCCGCGCATCGACCTTTGCTCGCAACTGCTATTGCGATGCATCTACGAATAGCGCTTGTGGCGCTCTGCCTACCTGCGATCCTTGCGACCACGAATACCTGCGCGCAGATCCCGACGCAATGCTTGGAAATCGAGAGCATCCTCGTTGATGCCTGCATCGATCTCGCAGCGTGTCCCGGAGCTTCGGAAGGACAGAATGAGATGGTGCGCTTCCGCACAGGGCCTTTGCCAATCGCATTAGACGAGATCGCCGCTGAATGGCCCAACAACAGCTGGAATGGATTGGTGCAGAACGTGGCCACAAGCGATCTCACGACCGCGCTCAATGCAACCATTCAAGGATGCGGCTGGCTGCTTGAGCCACCAGCGGGCATTATCCCGCCGGGCAGCCAAGTGCTCATGGTAACAAGCACGATTATGTGCGTGGCTGCGAATTCATTCGCCAACCTGAGCGATACGCTCTTCATCGTGTTCCAAGCGCCCGGCAACACCAGCGGACATTTCGCGAATCACAACAACGGAGGCACCGTGAGCCCTGTGCCCGTTGGAGCCACGAGCCTTCGTATGCTGGTGCTCTCCTATCTGCCTTCGAGCTGCTCCGACACCGTCTACTACGATCGCTCGCTGCTGACCAACACCTTGGGCAGCTATGGCGGCGGCGCAGCGCTGAATGATGGCGCCACGGCGCAATTCTCTTGGCCAGGGCCCGCGGTGGTCAGTTACGTGAACTACGGTTGCCAAGCCCCCTTCGAGCCGCTACTTGTTGAAGTGACTGATGCTGTTGGCAGCATCTGCAATGGCAGCGGCAACGTGCTTCTCACGGGCAGCATCACTGGCGCGTACGAGACCGTGCTTTGGCAAGGAGGAACAGGGAGCTTCAGCGATCCCACATCGCTTACCACGGCCTACATCGCAGGGGCTGGCGATACGGGTCCGGTAGTGGTGCAACTGTGCGCGATCGGTAGTTGCGGCGCACCCGTATGCATCGATTTCACCCTGCCCGGCGGCAGCGCGCCATTCGTGAGCATCAGTGTCAATGGACCGATCACGCTTTGCCCGGGTGAGAGCGTCACGCTCACCGCATCTGGTGCCGACACCTACCTCTGGAGCACTCAGGAATCCTCTGCGTCGATCACCGTGAGTACGCCAGGCACCTATTCGGTTGTAGGCACCAATGCTTGCGGCAATGGCAGCGCGCAACAAATGGTAACCGCGGCCACTGGACCCACAGTGGTTATCACTCCGAATGGACCGACATCCTTGTGTCCCGGCGACGCAATCACCTTGACGGCCTCGGGCGCTGACAGCTACCTCTGGAACACGCAGGAACCCACCCCTTCCATTACGGTGACTCAAGCTGGGACATATAGCGTGACCGGAACGAACAGCTGTGGTACAGGTGGAGCGCAGATCATCATCACCGAAGGCTCAGATCCAGAGGTGGGCATCACCGCATCGGGACCGCTCAGGCTCTGTCCCGGGCAAAGCCTGACGCTATCGGCAAGCGGTGCGGTTTCGTACGTGTGGAACACGCAGGCCACCAGCACATCGATCACGGTGACCCAGCCGGGGGTGTACAGCGTGACCGGCACCAATGCATGCGGAACGGGCACTGCGAGTGTGGGTGTGATCGGCGTTGTTCTCGATGCAGCTTTCAGCACGGATGTCACGACAGGCGTTTCTCCGCTCACGGTCACATTCACCGAGACCAGCCCCGCTCCCGGGATAAGCACCACTTGGCAATTCGGCGATAACAGCAATGGCGTCGGACAGACCATTGCCCACACCTACACGCAGCCCGGGACCTACACGGTTATCATGACCATCACGGATCAAGGCTGCACCGACACCGCCACTGGACAGATCATCGTGATCTCGAACGCCACGGGCCCGAGCTCCGTGACCGTGCCGAACGTCTTCACCCCGAACGGCGATGGTGTGAACGACCAGTTGCGGATGGACGCGACCGGATTGAATAGCGTCACTTTGCGGATCTTCAATCGGTACGGCCAGCAGGTGGCCTTGCTCGAACGTGCGCAGCAATCGTGGGATGCCCGAACATTCGCTGGCGAGATCGCATCCGAAGGCACTTACTTCTACATCCTGAACGCCGAGGGGATCGACGGAAAGGAGTTCGAAGAGTCAGGGCACATCACCCTGCTACGATAGTCCTACTGGATCGAGTCGTGCTTCCGGCGCAAGGCATCTAGTGTGCCCTGAACCTCCTCTTTCGTTGCACCGCGATCCTCGGCTTTTCCAGCGCTGCTCTCCAAGCGCCCTTGCTCTTTCGCGATATCACCTTGCACTTTGGCCTCGTCCTGCATCAGCTTGGCCAAGGAACTCTCACCCTTTGCCAGCTTCTGACGCGCCTTGGTGAGTTTCTGAAGATCCTTCGGGTCGTTGCTCAACGCGAACTTCTTCTCCAGGCCTGAGATATCGCCGCTGACCTTCGCATTGTCTCGCTGCACCTTGCCGCGCTTGGCCTTGATCTTCTCCATCTGGCTATTCGACTTGGTGATCCGCGATTGACTCTTGGCCACATCGCCCTTCGTATCAGCGAGCTTATCGCCCGCTTTGGCCAATTGCTTCTCGTAATCCGCGATTTGCACCTGCACAGTTGAGCGATTGTATTTCACCGCCAACGCGCGCATGTAGGCCTCCTGTCCGTCGTTCGAGGGCGTTGTTGTGGAATCGTTCACGGCGAAGGCCATCGTGAGCTTCACCAGATTGGCCTTCTTCTCCAGATTGGTCGCCGCCGCCGCCATGGCGGCGTTGGGCACTTGAGCCAGCCGGAGCCCTAGTGCCTTGGCCGGCTTGCTCTTGGCTACGGCAGTGCTCATGGCTTGCATATCGGCGATCCACCAGCCCATCACATCGCTGGCCTCAGCCTCATGCACCGCAATGGTCCACGCCGGCAGTTTGAAAGTCCCGATCTGCAGGCTATCGGGCACCACCGCAATGGTCTTATCCCATTGCAACGCGTAGCCTTCGCGGGTCTTCCCGGATTGCGCTGATAGCATGCTCGCAGCCAGTGCGGCCGATATGATGAGGGTGATCTTCTTCATGGTTGGTGGGGTTAGCGGTTCGCTTTCACAAGTGACGCCTTTGGCGAGGGCAGCAAATTAACCGCAGCTTTTGACGATAGAATCTGTGTAAAGTCACGATCAATCGGGTGATTGCCTGTTCGCGAGCCATGATCGTGCATGGTCGACTCATCTCTTGCGGCTTCATCCTGATGGTCGAATGAGTTCAATCAAGGCCAATGGCTGCTGCAGCTGCTCCTCACTGCCCTGGTGATTCTCCCTCCTCATGAAACCGCGCGACAAGCAGTGCCCGATTTACCTCGACAGTACGTCATCGCCAGCATTTGCAGCCTTCTAGCTTTGCCGCCCCTGCACCAGCAGGACTATCCATCAGCACATGCAACGCAAGCTCATCGAGTGCGTGCCCAACATCAGCGAGGGCCGCGACCGTGCCAAGATCGACGCCATTGCCAGCGTAGTGGAAACCGTTGAGGGTGTTCGGCTGCTCGATATCGACCCGGGCAAAGCCACCAATCGCACGGTGATCACCTTCGTGGGCGAGCCCGAAACGGTATGCGAAGCCGCTTTCCGCTTGATCAAGAAGGCTCAGGAGCTGATTGATATGCGTGGTCACAAAGGCGAGCATCCACGATTCGGCGCAACGGATGTGTGCCCTTTGGTGCCGATCAATGGCGTGAGCATGGAAGAATGCGCGGTGCATGCTGCCAAGCTCGGCGAGCGCGTGGGCAAGGAGCTGGGCATACCCGTATATCTGTATGAGGCCGCGGCTCGCGAGGAGAAGCGCCGCAACCTGGCTAACAACCGCAGCGGCGAATACGAAGGCTTGCCGAAGAAGCTGGCCGATACCGCTTGGAAGCCTGATTTCGGTCCAGCGGAATTCAATGACAGCGTGGCGCGGAGCGGCGCGATCGCGATTGGCGCGCGCAATTTCCTGGTCGCCTACAATGTGAACCTGAACACCACGAGCACGCGGCGCGCGAACGCCATCGCGTTCGACATCCGTGAGGCCGGCCGCGTATTGCGCGAGGGCGATCCGCTCACGGGTAAGCCGATCCTCGATTCGAACGGAGAGCCGAAGAAAATTCCCGGCAAGCTCAAATCGGTGAAGGGCATCGGCTGGTTCATCGAGGAGTACGGCATCGCACAGCTATCGCTCAACCTCACGGACATCACCGTAACTCCGGTTCACATCGCCTTCGATGAAGCGTGCAAGAGCGCGGCCGAGCGCGGCATCCGCGTTACCGGCAGCGAGCTCGTAGGGCTCATCCCGAAACAATCGCTCCTCGACGCCGCAAATTTCTTCTTGGCGCGGCAAGAACGCAGCCTCGGGATCCCCGAAAGGGAGAAGATCAAGATCGCGGTGAAGTCGCTTGGGCTCGATGATCTTGGCCCCTTCGACCCGCAGAAGAAAGTGATCGAGTACATGCTGGAGGAAACAGGCAATGAACGCCTCGTGCGCATGGACCTGAAGCGCTTCAGCGAAGAGACCGCGAGCGAGAGCCCTGCACCAGGAGGCGGATCCGTGGCGGCCTACATGGGCGCGCTCGGTGCAGCGCTGGGCACCATGGTGGCAAACCTGAGCGCGCACAAGCGCGGATGGGACGATCGATGGGAGCAATTCAGCCATTGGGCGGTGCAGGGCGAGAAACTGCGAGGCGAACTGCTCTTCCTGGTGGATGAGGACACACGCTCCTTCGACCGCATCATGACGGCGATGGGGCTGCCGAAGGGAAGTGATGCGGAGAAGCAGGCACGGAAAGCAGCGATCACCGAGGCCACCAAGGGCGCGATCAACGCTCCTCTGCGCACCTTGGAGCTCTGCGTGGCGAGCATGGACCTGATGAAGGCCATGGCCACCGATGGCCTGCCCGCCAGCGTGAGCGATGCCGGCGTCGGAGCCTTGTGCGCCCGCGCCGGTGCCTTCGGCGCATACCTCAACGTCAGGATCAATTGCGCTGGCCTCTCGGATGAAGCCTTCAAGACTGACGCATTGGCCAGGGCCGAGGCGCTGAAGGAACAGGCCGAAGCGCTGGAGGCCGAGGTGATGGCGCTCGTGCTCAGGAAGGTGTAGGCTCCTTCACCGCCGCCGCCTGAAAAGACGACGCGGGCAAGACAACACAGGCAGGCGCACGCGCGTATCATTGGCAAGATCAGCGCATCGCCATGACAGCTCGAATCACCCTCCGTACCTGGTGGCGGCGCGTGCTCTACTTCTTCCCGTTCCAGCTGCTACTGCTGCACCTGAAGAAGAACCACCTGCTCCTTTTCGCCTGGCTGCTGCTCTTCGGCTACATCACCGAAGGCATCGGTGTTAAGTACGGGGTCCCCTATCTCTTCCTGTTCCCAGAGTATTTCGGTGAGGTCAGCTTCTGGTCGCACTTGATCACCGGCTTCGCGCTGGGCGGTTTCATCACCGCCTTCAACCTCTACAGCTATGCCATGCATGGTTACCGCTTCCCATTCATAGCCACCATCGCTCGGCCTTTCCTCAAATTCAACGTGAACAACGCGATCATCCCGGTCGCGTTCATCCTCGTCTATCTATGGTGCGCCGCGCGGTTCCAGTACACGCAGGAACTTGTGCCTGCCGGTCGGGTGGCGCTTCACTTGGCTGGACTGGTGGCAGGCATCGGCCTCTTCCTCGGGATGGCCTTGATCTATTTCACGCGCACGAACACCGATATCCATAAGCTGCTCGGCAGGCCTGCTGATGAATACCAGCCCGAAGAGCCATTGATGGACATCCTGGGGCCGCAGCACGACGCGCCTCCCAAGCGCCGAAGCGAGCACAAGAAGGCCATGCGCTGGCTGCGCAGGCAGCAACGCAGTGATAAATGGCGCGTGGAGACCTACCTCACCCCGCGCCTTCGCTTGATGCTGGCCCGAAGCAGCAGCCACTACGACCAGGAGTTGCTGCGCGATGTGCTCTGGCAGAACCACATCAACGGCTCCATCTTCGAAGTGGTACTGGTGCTCACCTTCATCCTGCTCGGTGCCTTCAGCGATGTGCCGCTCTTCGCCATACCTGCTAGCGCGAGCGCATTCCTTTTGTTCACCATGCTGCTCATGGTCGTTAGCGCATTGTTCAGCTGGATGCAAGGATGGACCGGCACGGTGATCATCGCGGTGCTCGTTGGCCTCAATTGGCTGAGTCATCGCACTGAGGGTTTCCTGTACGATACAAGCGCGTATGGCCTCGATTACAGCGCGCCCGGCGCTGTGTATGATCGCGCGGTCATCACGGCCCAAGCCAACGACACCCTTGCCGCACGAGCCGATGCGGAAGCCATGGAGCGCATACTCGACCGCTGGGCCGAGCGCAACAGCCCGCTGGCCAAGTCAGGCGAGAAACCCAAGCTGCTCCTGATCAGCACCAGTGGCGGCGGGCAACGAAGCATGCTATGGAGCTTGCGCTGCCTGCAAGTGGCGGATAGCATGATCGGAGGCAACCTGATCGATCGCACCGCGCTGGTCACAGGCTCATCCGGCGGACTCATCGGCGCTGCTTATTACCGGCAACTGCAGCATCAGGATCAGCAGGATGGCGGCGTCCGGCGTTTCGATCGGTCTCTCATCGATGAGCTCAGCGGCGACATGCTCAATCCGATAGCCTTCAGTTTCGTGACCAACGACATGTTCATCCGATGGCGTAGGGTGAAGGATGGTCCGCGCAGTTACACGCTTGATCGCGCCGAGGCTTTTGAGCGCCGCCTGAATGCGAATACCCGCGGCGCACTGGACATCCGCTTAGGCGACATGGCCGAAGCTGAGCGCATGGCACGATCACCCATGCTCATGGCCGCACCCGTGAGCATCAATGATGGTCGACGATTGCTCATCAGCGCGCAACCGATCGCGCATTTGGCCGCCATCACGCCGTACGCGCGCTTGAGCGCGATGAATCAGGCGGAGAGTATCGAGTTCCGCCGCTTCTTCGCAGCGCATCAACCTGATAGCCTGAAGCTCACCAGCGCGTTGCGCATGAGCGCGAGCTTTCCTTACATCACACCGGTAACCACCTTGCCCAGCAACCCGTCCATGCGCGTGATGGATGCTGGCGTGCGCGACAATTACGGCTATCGCACCATCCTCGCATTCCTGATGGCGCACCGGAGGTGGATCGATGCGAACACGAGCGGTGTTGTGCTGCTGCAGCTGCGCGATTCGCAGAAGGAACTGGAGGTGCAGCCCAGCAGCAGCTCGCTCATCGGGCGCATGCTGGACCCCGTGGGCAGTGTGTACGACAACTTCGTGCGCGTGCAGGATCAGGACTACGACTATATGCTGCGCTTGTTCAGCCAGCCCGGGAGCGTGCCGCTCGAAGTGATCGACCTCCAGCTCCGGCATGGTGCCGAGGAGCGCATCTCGCTCAGCTGGCACCTGACCCGCGTTGAGCGCGAACGCGTGCTGCATACCGTGAACAATGCGCCTAACCAAGCAGCGCTGCAGCGCCTGATCAACTGTTTGCGCCCGGATTCCCATCAGGCCGCTGATGCCAGCGGACCAGTCCAGTGAGCGGGTCGCGCTCCACCTTCACCAGTTCCATTCCGTGATCGAATAAGCAATTGGCCAGCAGGTCGCGGTACGCGAAGGCGATGGAACCGGTGGCGAATACGCGCTCGCGCTGCTCTTGCGAATGGAATGGCTTAATCGCTTCGATGAACGCATGGAAGCGCGAGGCGATCAGATCATGCGCATAAGGGGTTTCGCTGATCGCGGATAAACGCCCGGCGTACGCAGCTAGCGCGCGCGATGGGAACGGGGACCGGTACACCTCGTTGATCACGGTGGCTGCATCCGGTCCAGATGCACCGAACAAGGCCAAACGAGCATCCTCAGGCATGCGCTTGTAAAAGGCATCCTGAAGCAGCATCCGGCCGATATCGGCTCCACTGCCTTCGTCGCCCAGCACATAACCCAAGGAGGGGAAAGCCGTGTGCAGCATCTCTCCATCGAACCAACCCGCATTGGATCCCGTGCCGAGGATGATCACCGTACCGGCTTCCGTACCGCATAGACCAATGGCGGCACCATCCAGATCGGAACGGATGCGCATGGCTGCAGCGGGCCACACCTGGCGCAATGCGCTCTCCATGACCACAGCGCGGTCCGCTGTGCCGCAACCGGCACCATAAACATTGATCCGCTTGGCATTCAAAGCGAGCGGTAACCGTTCGCTGAAATAGCCAAGCAGACCTTTCGCGAAAGCGGCCGGATCACCGCTGAGCGGGTTGAAGCCGGGCATGCCTTCACCGGCCAGCGGCAGCACCGTGGCTTCGTTGTTCGCGCCGAGCAAGGCCCAACGCGACGAACTGCCACCCACCTCAGCGATCAGCTCGGGCATGGCGCTAAGATGGCCTATTGGAACTAACGCCCTGCGTTGAAGAGGAAATGGTTCGGGCTGGCCAATCCATTCCGAACCGCATAGAGCACGATGCCAGCCGTGCTATTCACGCCGAGCTTCTGCATGATGTTCTTGCGATGAGAGGTGACTGTGTGCGCGCTGAGATGCAATCGGTCCGCGATCCGGGTGTACGACTGCCCTTCGGCGATGAGCCCGATAATCTCGCATTCGCGCTCCGTAAGCACCACCGGCGCGCAAGTGAGAGGCTCAGCGACGAATCGCTCCACATCGTGCCCGGCCTTGCGCAGGCTTTCGAGCACTTTGCCACAGAAAAAGCGCTGGCCAGAAGCGGCGCTCGTAACGGCATCCCGGATCTCTTGAATGTCGCAGTCCTTCTTCACATAGCCGATGGCCCCGGCACGCACGGCGTGCAAGAGCACGAAAGCAGAGGGATCATGCGTGATGGCCACGAATCGTGCCCGGGGCAATCGCCGAAGCCCATCGCGGATGTCGCGCGCAGCGAAGGCTCCTGAAGTGTGGTCTATCAATACCACATCGGGCCGGTGGCGAACGAGCAAGGCCTGAAGCGTTATGCCATCCTTCGCTTCGCCAACGATACGAACCCCCGGCATGGCCTCGAACACTGCCCGAAGGCCCATGAGACCTAGATCACCGTGGTCTGCCAACAGAAGCTTGATTGCGCTGCTCATTATTTAGAATGATTCCAGAGTGCGCGAATCTATCCCCATGAACGCGGTGGACCAAACCTGGATCTACACGGCGGGTCGTTCGTTCACTGGATACTTCTGACCATCAGTGCTTAGGATGGTCCTTGGAAAAATTGCTCGCGCTTCCGTGAGCAGCGGTTCGGCAGTCTTGTACCGCGAGCTGAAATGGCCCAGCAACAGCATGCCCACATCGGCATCGCGCGCTACAATCGCGGCTTGCTCAGCGGTGGAATGAAGCGTCTCCTTGGCACGTGATGCCAGAGCTGTGGTGAAAGTAGCCTCGTGATAGAGCAGATCCACTCCGCGAATGAAAGGAACGAGTTCAGGGCATAGGCGGTATCCGAACAATAAGCATATCGCCTTGGCCGCGGCGGGTCATGCGTGAGTTCCGCGTTGGAGATCACGCCTCCTTCGGGAAGCAGGAGATCCTCACCAGCCTTGATCCGATTGCGCATGGGTGCTGGAATCAACGCAAGGGCTTCTACCCGCAAGGGCCTTGGCGCCGCCGATTCCTCGAAGATGAAGCCAGTGCATGGGATACGGTGCTTCAACGCCAACAAGGTCACCGTGACACGTTGATCGCGCCATGCAACACATCCATTCTCCGGCTCCAAGGCATGCCAATGCAACGGATAGCGCAAGTAGGTCTGCGATGCGCGCAACTGCACATCGATGATTTCCTTCAGTGGCTTCGGTCCGTGCACATGCAGCGCTCCGGTGCGCCCCATCAAGTGCATGCTGCTGATCAAGCCCATGAGGCCGAGGTAATGATCGCCATGCAGATGACTGATGAAGATGTGACCGATGCGCATGAAGTTGGCCCCGAGCGCCCGCAGCCGCTCTTGCGTGCCCTCGCCGCAATCGATCAGGTAAGTCGCGCCATGCACGATCAGCAACTGAGACGTCGGGTATCGGCCTCGTGCAGGCAATGCAGCGCCGGTTCCCAGGGTGATCAAGTCGAATTGACGGTGCCCCATGGAAGAAGGAAGGCCCCAATGGGGCCTTCCGAGCGAAGAATCAATCCTTGTGCATCAACGGCTCACCATCATGCGACCTGTGAAGGCATCGCGCCCGGTGTCGACCTTGTACAAGTACACGCCTTCGGGCAATGTCGCAGCCTCGAACGGAATACGATTGTGACCTTGCTTGCCAATGGTGCGGTAGCTCCACAATTCGTCGCCGAGCAAGGTGAACACCTTCACCCGGACTTCAGATGCCCGGTTCAGGTCGAATTCGATGGTTGTTCTGGCACCGAAGGGGTTCGGGGACGTGCGAACACCGGCGAGCGAAGCAGGAACCATGTCGCCAACTGCGGTATTGTCCTCATCTACGATGATCCGGTAACCGGTAAAGGAGATCGGATATGGAACCGCTGTGCCGAACAAGGTGAAGTATCCCGTCACATTCAATTCCAGCGGATAGGTACCGGCAGTAGTCGGGATGCCTTGAACCACGCCGCATCCGAGCACGGAAGCCAAATAGGTGCAGCTTGCCGGAGTCTGCGATGCGCAAGCAACACTGAGCCCATCAGGCAGCCCTGCGACTCCAGTGAACTGCACGCTATCAATCTGAACCGCAGGGAAGGTGGGATCGATATCCTGGGCGTTCAGTGGAACAATCAGGTTCAACTCCTGGGTGTATGGAACGCCAACCATGCCATTCACGAAGTTCGTGGTGGTATCCGGCCAGACTCCATGACACTGTCGGCATAGAGTGGGTTCGGTGTGCAGGGCTGGGCCGATACGGCTCCGGCCGAGAGCAGGATGACTGCTAGTAGTAGTTTCTTCATCCGGCTTTAGTTGACTTCATTCCTTGTTCACGTCCTTCTCTATCTCTTCCATGTAAAGCAGGTCCACCGCTTCGGCAGCAGTTGGCGTGATGGAGAGCACGCTTTCGAGTTGCGAGATCTGCACCAGCTTCTGCATCGTTTCTTGCAATCCGCAGACCACCAGACCGCCTCCAATGCTCTTGCATAGGCGGTTTGCAACTAGCAGGGCACTGAGACCCGAAGAGTCGCAATAGCGCGTAGCGCTCAGGTCGATGATGATATTGCGCACCCCGGTTTTGTTCAGGTAGACCAGCTCGCTCTTGAGCTCAGGAGCACAGGTGGTGTCAAGCTTGTCTACACCACTGGTGACCAGCGTGTAGCGTCCTTTATCCTCAATGGTGAAATTCATGGTGGCGTGCTTCCGGTCAAATATAGTTGTGCTCCGCGATTGGCCTCGATTGTCGTTGCTGGCTGATTTTCAAACACTGGAGCGTGGGATACCTGCGGCAAGGAGGTAGAGCACAGCCATCCGGATGGCCACGCCGTTCTCTACTTGGTCCAGGATGATGCTATTCGCATGATCCGCCACCTCACTGGTCACTTCAACTCCTCGGTTGATAGGCCCGGGGTGCATGATCACCACGTCCTTTCCGATTGCCCGGTATCGCTCGCCATCGATGCCGTACAGCATGGCGTATTCCCGCAGGCTCGGGAAGTTGGCGATCCCATCGCCGGATTGGCGCTCGAGCTGTATGCGAAGCATGTTGGCCACATCGCACCAGCGCAAGGCCGTATCGAGATCGGTTTCAACCTCCACGCCGAGTGCCTCAATGTGGCGCGGCATCAGGGTTCGCGGTCCGCAGAGCATCACCTCGGCCCCGAGCTTCTTGAGGCAAAGGATATTGCTGAGCGCGACACGACTATGCAGGATGTCGCCTGCGATGAGCACGCGTGCCCCTTTCAACTTGCCGAGCTTCTCCCGCATGCTGTACGCATCGAGCAGCGCCTCGTCGGATGCTCATGGTGCCATCGCCTGCATTCACGATACAGGCGTTGCAATGACGCGATAGGAAAAGCGCCGCTCCGGATCGGGATGGCGCATCACCACCATATCCACTTTCATCGCGAGGATGTTGCTCACCGTGTCGATGAGCGTTTCGCCCTTGCTGACGCTGCTTCCGCTGCTGCTGAAGTTCACCACATCG
The DNA here is from genome assembly GCA_016713865.1 of Flavobacteriales bacterium. Classification (GTDB taxonomy): domain Bacteria; phylum Bacteroidota; class Bacteroidia; order Flavobacteriales_F; family PHOS-HE28; genus PHOS-HE28. Next base: position 66,697 of record JADJOG010000022.1, read on the forward strand.
GCACTGAGGCGCTTCTCGGCCAATTCGAAGCTCACCCTGGTCCGGGTGCTGCTCTCGAAGAAGATGTTCGCGATGGTGATGTCGCGCAATGAAGGCACCTTCTTCATGGGCCTGCCGAGCACTTCCTTGAAGCCATCGGCTGTTCGGAAGATCAGCTCGATATCATCGACGCTGAGGTCCTTGATGCCCAGGAGATGCCGACCGCTCAGGGCCTCATTCGGCGTGGGTGTGCTGCGCCCGGGATTCATCGGTCGTTGCTTGTTCCATGCGCGAGGCGGCCTGTGCTGCGCGCCTCGGCGCTTGGCCTATGCAGGAGCACGCGATCCTGTCCATCCTCCTCGCGCCATTGCACGGTCACGCGCTGATCGCCTATGCTATCCACCCATCGCCCCACGTAATCCGCAGCGATAGGCAGCTCTCGGCTGAATCGCCGATCGACAAGGACGAGCAGCTGCACCGCGGCGGGGCGGCCGAATGCGAGCAGAGCATCGAGACCTGCGCGGATGCTGCGACCGGTGAAGAGCACGTCATCGACGAGCACCACCTTGCGGCCATCCAGATCGAAGTCGAGCACGGTGGCGTTCGGGGCTTTGGCTGCGGCGCGATGCCTGAAATCGTCGCGATGAAAGGTGATATCGAGCTCGCCATACGCCAATCGCTCACGGCCTATGATGGATCTCAAGTCGGCACGGAGGCGCCGGGCCAGCAGCACGCCTCTCGGCTGCAAGCCGATCAGGGCCACGTCTTCCAGATCCCCGTGGTCCTCGATCAGCTGATGGCAGAGCCGCGCCAACGTGAGGCTGAAGGCTTCACTACCGAGCAGGGTCGCAGGCTTCATTCCACGGGTACGCCAGAACAGGCGCGCCGAATATAGCGGCATGCATCGGGCCTGGAACGCGAAAGCCCCGGCTTGAGCCGGGGCTTTCGCTATTTGGATGGTCCGGATCAGGCTTCGCCTTCCTCGTCCTTCTTGCGTGCGTTGTCTTCCATAGCGCTCTTGAGGTTGCTGAGCACGCTCAGGTCACCCAAGGTGCTCTTCTCCACCTTGTCGTTCACGCTCTTCACGCTCGCGCTAGTGGCACCGGTATCGCCTTCCTTACGGGTGCGCTTGCCTTTGCTAACGGTTTCCATGGGCTCATCGCCCTCCTCGAAGGTGCGTGTATGGCTCAAGGTGATTCGGCGCGCATCGGCATTGAACTCGAGTACCATGAAGGGAAGCTTCTCTTCGAGCTCCGCCTTGGAGGCATCGGCCTTCTTCAGGTGCTTCGCGGTCACGGTTCCTTCAACACCATAAGGCAGGCTCACCACGAAGTTCTGTCCAGCGCGTCCGGTGAGGGTTCCCCATGAACGCTGCCCGGGGTGAACACGGTGGCGAACACCTCCCAAGGGTTCTCTTCCACTTGCTTGTGGCCGAGGCTCAGGCGACGGTTCTCTTTATCCACCTCCAGCACCATCACTTCGATGGTGTCGCCCACGTTGCAGAACTCGCTCGGGTGCTTGATGCGCTTGGTCCAGCTCAGGTCGCTGATGTGGACGAGGCCATCAACCCCCTCTTCCAATTCGGCGAAGATGCCGAAGTGGGTGAAGTTGCGGACCTTGGCGGTGTGCTTGCTGCGCACAGGGTACTTGAACTCGATGTCGGCCCAGGGATCGGTGCTCAGCTGTTTCATGCCGAGGCTCATCTTGCGCTCTTCGCGGTCGATGTTCAGGATCACGCCGTCGATTTCCTGACCTTCCTTGAGGAAGACCTTCGGGCTGCGCAGGTGCTGGCTCCAGCTCATTTCGCTCACGTGCAGGAGGCCCTCCACGCCCGGTGCCACCTCCACGAATGCGCCGTAGTCGGTAATCACCATCACTTTGCCTTTCACCTTGTCGCCGGCGTTCATGTCGGCGCTCAGTGCTTCCCATGGGTGGGCCTGCAGCTGCTTGAGGCCGAGGGCGATGCGGCGCTTCTCGTCGTCGAAGTCGAGGATAACCACGTTGATCTTCTCGTCGAGCTTCACCACCTCCTCCGGATGGCTCACGCGGCCATAGGCGAGATCAGTGATGTGGATCAGGCCGTCAACACCGCCGAGGTCAACGAACACACCATAGCTGGTGATATTCTTCACGGTGCCCTCCAGCACTTGGCCTTTCTCGAGGCCACCGATGATCTGCTTCTTCTGGGCTTCCAGTTCAGCTTCGATCAGCGCCTTGTGCGAGACCACGACGTTCTTGAACTCCTGGTTGATCTTGACCACCTTGAACTCCATGTTCTTGCCCACGAACTGGTCGTAGTCGCGGATCGGCTTCACGTCGATCTGCGATCCGGGCAGGAAGGCCTCGATGCCGAAGACATCGACGATCAGGCCACCCTTGGTGCGGCACTTCACGAAACCGGTGATGATCTCGCTGGTCTCCATGGCATGGTTCACCTTGCCCCAGGCATTGTGCACGCGCGCCGTCTTGTGGCTCACGAGCATCTGGCCGCCGCGGTCCTCCTGCTTCTCGATATACACTTCGACCTGATCGCCAATGGCCAGATCAGGCTTGTAGCGGAATTCGCTGATCGGGACCACGCCTTCGGACTTGTAGCCGATGTTGATCACCACCTCTTTCTTGTTCATGCCCACGACGGTTCCCATGAGCACCTCCTTCTCTTGGATGCTGCTCAGGGTCTTCTCATAGGCGGCCTCCATCTCCTCGCGCACTCCGGCGCCGAGGCCTTTACGGTCATCCTCAATGGCGTCCCAATTGAAATCGACTGGGGGCTCGGCGAAGGTGGCCTTGTTGTTCTCGATCGTTGACATGATGTACTTCTCTACTGCTTGTATCCCGGGCCAAGGGAGCGTTGCCCGAGAGGGGTCCTTTGTGTTAGGCCCAAAACGCTCCTGCTTGGGCCG
>JADJOG010000023.1 GCA_016713865.1 Flavobacteriales bacterium
GATGCGCACGGCTTCGCGCACTTGCGGGTGCTGCGGAAGTACATCACGCCCGGCCAGCCGGTGAAGCTGAAAGTGGTGGGCCACGCGCAGGACAGCCCGGATTGGTTCATGACCTTCCGGTACACCTTCGAGGAGAAGGTGGAGGTGGAAGCGTTGCCGTTCGAAGTGCGACGATTCAGACATCAGGAAAGGCCTATTCGCCTAACTGTGATGCATTTCGGTAGTTCCAGACATAGAACTTGGGATTGGCAAGGACTCGGAAACAGAACGGTTGGAAATACATCATGGCATCAATGTTCTAGGCAGATACGTAGTTAGCTCATGGTACGACCAAGAATTACAGGTTAAGGTGAAGTACAAGAAGCGAACTCTACTCGATACGACCCTCGTGTTGAAACCCATCATCCATCGCGACATCCACCTGGTCCACCACAGCCACACCGACATCGGCTACAGCCACCTGCAGGCCGAGGTGGAGACGATCCAGAACAACAACATCTGGAAGGCGTTGAGCCGAGTCGACCGCACGAAGGACTACCGGGAGGACAGCCGCTTCGTGTGGAACGTGGAAGCCTCCTGGGCCGTGGAGAACTTCCTGGGCATCGCCAGCGAGCAGGACAAGCATCGCTTCATCGCGGCGGTGAAAGCAGGCAGCATCGCCCTCAGCGCCAACTACGCCAACATCCTCACCGGCCTTTGCACGCCGGAGGAGATGCACTGGATCGTGGAGTACGCCGATTCGCTGCGGAAGTGGTACGGCCTGCCGATCACCATGGCGATGCAGACGGACATTCCCGGCATGAGCTGGAGCATGGTGGACGCCTACGCCGCGCACGGCATCCGTTACCTGAGCCAGGGGCCGAACTACATCCCCGACATGCCCGACGGCGGCGACCGCATCGGCAGCACCCTGCGCGAACAGGGCGACAAGCCCTACTGGTGGAAGGGCACCACCGGCAAGGACAGCATCCTCGTGTGGACGGCCGGACAAGGCTATGGCGGCTGGCACGGCTACACCGCCGGGGCGATCAAGGAGCGCGGCACACGGAAGATCGCCGCCTACATGAACGAGCTGGCAGCGAAGGGCTATCCCTACGACATGATGCAGTGGCGCTACAACATCGTGAGCGACAATGGCCCGGTGGACAGCACCCTCAGCGACTTCGTACGCGACTGGAACGAGAAATACGCCTCACCGCGCTTGATCATCGCCAACGCGGGCACGATGATGCAGGAGTTCGAACAGAAGTACGGCAAGAGCATTCCCACCTGGAGCGGCGACTTCACGCCCTATTGGGAGGATGGCGCATACAGCACGGCTGCTGAAGAAGGAAGTGTGCGCGTGCTCAGTGCGCGACTCACCAATCTGATCGAAGCGGCCAAGATCCTGAAGAAGCCCATCGACCCGCACCTGCTCTACCGCGCCAAGCGCAGCATCGTGATGTGGCACGAGCACACCTGGGGCGCGTGGTGCAGCATCAGCGATCCGGATGCGCACTTCACCACCGACCAGTGGCGGGTGAAGAAGGCGTTCGCCGATAGTGCGGGGTGGTACCTCAAGCGGATCGAATCTTCACTTGATCTAGGAAAGAGCATATCCGTTGGCGGCTTCACTGAATTGCAAAGCGCTCCGCCCGCTCTCCTGAGAGACATCATGGACCTCATGAGTTACCACATGAACCCAGATAGCGCATGGTCGATAGACATCTTCGGCAGTTTCACTGCAAAAGGCACATGGTCTAGGAATGCAGACAGTGCATATCACCTGAACTTGGATGCACAAACCTCTAGGAGGCGAAGCAAATATTCTCAGCACCTCGCCATGCCCTTCAACATTCCCAACGCCACCGTCCGCATCGGCATCGGCGATACCTGCGTGACACCCGAGAGCGGCCGGATCCCCGGCAGCAACAACGACTTCTTTTGCGCCCAGCGCTGGATCGACGTGAGCAACGACAGCATGGGCGTCACTATCGTGTGCCCGCAAGGCGCGCTCTGGGAAGTGGGCGAGATGGTGGATGAGCGCAAGGTGAACCTGGTCGCGGCGAGGACCCCGAGCCTTACAAGGCCTGGAAGACCGAGGCCAAGAGCAACAGCACCATCTACCTCTACGCCGCCAACAACTACTGGCACACCAACTTCAGGGCCGACCAGGAAGGGCCCATCACCTTCGACCTCTACCTGAAGATGCACGGGCCGTTCAAGCTGGAGGAGGCGCGGCGGTTCGGGTTGGAGATGACGCGGCCGTTGATCACGTGGTGGAAGTGAAATGCAGATAACCGCAGCGACGCGGCGACGCGACGAATGCACAGCGCAAATGCAACTATGAACACTGCGCCACCAGAATACCAAACGTGGCGTTGCCGTTGCGTCGTCGCGCCGGTGCGGTTCAACTCAGGCTCCGCTGGTACACCCGATACCGCTTCCACACCACCGCACCCAATCGCTCCAACTCGTCGCGCATGCGGGTGTTGCGCTGCATCACCAGGTGGCTGTCGAGGTGCGTGAAGCCACGCTCGCGCGCGGTGTCGAAGAGCGAGATGGCCAATGCGGCGGTGAGGCCCTTTCCCTGCAGGTCGGGGCGCACGGCGCCGAGCAATAGGTCCAGCTGCTTCGAGCGCTTCATGGCGCGCAGGATGTGCAGGAAGCCGAAGGGGAATAAGCGTCCGTTCGCTCGCACGAAGCCTTCGCTCATATCCGGGCTGGCGATCACGAAAGCCACGGGCTCGTTGCTGGCATCGGCGATGAGGCGCACGAGTTGCGGATCGAGGATGAACATGTACTTGGCTGCCAGCGCGCGCATCTCGGCCTCGCTCATAGGCGCGAAGCCCAGCAGGTCGCCGTAGGTAGCGTTCACCAGCCGCAGCACGGGCACGATCCAAGGCTTCAGTTCGCGCTTGGTGCGCAAAGGCACACGGTGCAGTCCGTAAAGGTGCAGGCATCGGTCCGCGATGAGCGCATAGCTCGGCGGCAACTCGCGTGGGATGTCCATGCGGTAGCTGAGCATGTCCTCGAAGGGCGCGTAGCCGCAGGCTTCCACCAGCGCGGGCAGCCAATCGGGGTTCGTTGGCGTGGCGATCACGGGCAAGTGCTCGAAGCCTTCGATCTGCAGGCCCTGCGGGATCCTTGTCGCTGAAGCCGAAGGGGCCGATCACGCGATCCATGCCCTTGCACCTCGCCCACTCCTCCACCGCGCCGATGAGCGCCCTTACCACGACCGCATCGCGGATGCAATCGAGCTGGTAGAAGCGCGCGGTCCTCTCCCCCGTGCGACGCATTAGCTCCGGTGGATGATGCCCATGACGCGCCCCACGGCCACGCCATCGCGCCAGGCCATCCAGCGCTGCGCATCGCAATGCTCGAGTTGCGGGTTCTTGCGCGGGTCGTGCAGCTCACGCTCGTCGGAGAGCAAGGGCGGAACGCGGTTCGGCCGCTGATCGGGCAGATGGAACGGCAGCGCGATGAAGCGCTTCAGATCACTCGTGCCCGAGATGGGCCGCACCATCACTTCGCGTCCTGCAAGGCCGGCCATGACACAAAGGACGCAATAGCGCGCTCAGCGGATCCTACCGCCCGAGAGCTTCTTCGTCACGAGAGGCGGGCGCTTGTCGCGCAGGAAGACCCATTTGTCCGCGGTGCTGTCCTCCGCAGAGTAGCGATAGCCGTTCGCGTCGTAGCCCTTTATCCCAGTGGCTTCGAGGATGCGGTGCTGGATGATGTAGCGCGCCATGGCCCCGCGCTGGTGCTTCATGTAGGTCTGCAATGGCTTGAACACGCCGCCCACCTTGTCCTTGAACTCCGGCGTGATCACTTGCGCGCCGAGCTTGTTCAGATCAACTGCTTTGCTGTATTCGCTAGAAGCAAGATTGACCACGACATCGCCGCCGGACTTCTTCAGATCCGCTTTCAGCACGTCAGTGATCTTATCGCCCCAATAGGCATAAAGGTTCTTCGCCTTGCCCAGGCCGAAGGGCGTGCCCATCATCAGGCGGTAGTCCTGCATGAGGTCGAGCGGACGCAGCACGCCATAGAGTCCGCTGAGGATGCGCAAGTGGTGCTGCGCGAACCGCAAGTCGTCGCTGCTGAGCGTGCGCGCTTCCAGTCCGCGATACACTTCGCCATTGAAGGTGAATACCGCTGGCCGCGCATTCTTCGGCGTGAACGGAGTTGACCAGCGCGCGTAGCGTTCCTTGTTCAACTCACCGAGCTTGTCGCTGAGATCACGAGCGACGAGAGCTTGGCGGGCAGAGTCTTCAGCTTCGCGACAAGCACTGAAGCACGATCGAGCAAAACCGGCTGTGTAGCATCCTTGAACAAGGGAGTTTCGATCGCAAGGTCTTTGGCCGGGGAAAGCAGGATGAGCATGGGTTCGCCCAGATGTAATCGGGACGACAAAGTTCACTACCGAATCCTGATCCGGCCGACGCATGGATCAGGGAATCCGTGATCGGCAGCCCCGGAACACTATCGCATCATGAATCGGAGGCTCTCAGCAACGCCTTGGGCTCCGAGCCACTGGATCGTGTACACACCAGCAGGCAGCGCATCGCGCGTAATCAGACCGCTTGGATCCACGCTCATGTCAAGCAAGCGCCCGGTCATATCCATGATCATCGGTGCTTCTTCCAGCATTGAACCATGCACGCGCACCCGATCCATCGGCCACTGATCGACCCATTTGCCTTCCTTTCCTTGGAAGCGCACAGCGATGGGCCCATAGCGCTCAGAATCGCCGTTGATGTCCTCCTGGATCAGCGTGTAATACGTGACCCCAATAAGCGGCCTCTCATCGAAGAGCACGTAATCCCTTGGCGAGGTGCTGTAACCAGCGGCAGGCAAGGCTCCTACGGCCTCGAATCGCTCCATGTCCTGTGTGCGTTCCACCACGAAACGTTCGCTGCCTGTTTCGGAAGCTGTTGTCCACTCCAAGCGGACGTGATCAGCCTCCTCCCTGCCCGTGAAGCTGAGCAACTCAACCGGTAAGGGCCCCACCGAAGCCCATACGTAATCCTCGGTTTCGCCATGCGGCGCGGCCATGTAGGGGCACGGTCACGCTCATGGAATCGACCGAGAGGCGGATGCGGATGTAGAACAAGCTTCCCGTGTTCACGAAAGACGGCACGGTGAACTGCATGCCATGAACCTGCGATCCAGCAAGCGCCGGTATGATCATTGTATTCGATGAGCTCTCCATCGGGTCCAGGAAATCGCCGTCCGCGTTCCAATCCACATAGGCGTGCAGGAAAGCCCTCGACGTCGTGTTGTTCGTTGCACGCGTCGGCAAGGTGTAATTGCTGCCTACTGGCGGCCATGGATCCGTCCATGGATTGGCCGTGAGCGCATCCTCCTCATTGCCATCGCCATCGGCCATCACGCTGTTGTTGGCCAGCAGCTCCGTACCAGGAGCCACGTTCCCCAGGTTCACACCAGTGAATAGCGTGCTTGCGGCGGCAGGAGGCTGGTAGTTGATGTTCAGGTCGTACACCACCGGTGCATCACCGTAATCGTACTGTACGTTATTGATGGCCACTTGGCAAGTTGCCATGGTCTCGCAACCACTTGCATTCATTGCCACCAGGCTGACTGCACGAAGCCATTGGCCACATCGAGCGCAGTGGGCGTGTAGGTGAGTGTGGGCGCCGCCACTGTGCCGCCACCCGCCATGCTGGCTACCGTAGTACCGCTCCATACCCGCGATGTCGCGCCCGTGACGGCGATCCCGCTGAGCACGATCGAGCTGCCCACGTTCACCGACCCAGGCAGTTGAACCCGCTGATCACTGGATATGCGAAAACCGTGACGCCGGTAGCATCAGAGGCCGTGTTGCTCTGCCCGGTGGGATTGAACGCGGTGTGAATGCTGTCGATGCGGGCGAATAGGTTCACCAGAGCAGTGCCCATGGCGATGTCGATGCTGAATGCGGAAACGCCTGGAGGCATCTGCAGGATGGGGATGGACTGCACGCCTGCATTGCCATACAGCAGCGTAAGGAACGGCCGGGTATGAAGGATCGAGCACGCTGGGTTGCGTGAACACGAGGCCCATGCTGGCGTTGTAGATCTCTCCGGCGAACGCGGCACCTGTTCCAACGAGATTCAGGGAGAGGTCCGTGCCGCTCACGGTGAGCCCGCTGTTGTTCGTGATCGTAACGGTAGCGGTGGCGAAATAGCCGGTGCCACAGCTGCTGACGGGCGGGATGTTCACCGCGATGCTGATCTGCGGGCCGGGTGAGCAATTCGTTCCGGCCACGGGAATGGTAACGTCGTCGCTTGCATGCACCGCACCGTTGAAGCCATCGATGTTCACGAAGGTTCCCGCATTGAAACCGATATCGGGCAGTACCAGCGGCGGTTCATCTCCCGGATCCACGATTCCCGCCGTGATGCCCATGCTCAGGTTGTAAGTGCCGGCCGCAACGCCGCTGTAATCCATCAGGTATTGCCGGGTGATGCACTCGGCCTAGGCCGAGCAGCGCGGGCAATTCCACCTCGATGAACTTCGCGAGGAAGGCATCCACATCGGTATCGAACACCGTCTGGTGCGCGCCGGGCGTGGCGATATCCGTGAGGCTCTCGGTGAAGCCCGTGATGAAGATGCTGCCCTGCGCATCCAGCGCCACGCTGTACGATTCCTCCGGCAGCGTGCCGCCATAGTAGTAAGTCCCCACACCCGCTGCCCTTGCGGGTTGAACTTCATCAGGTAGGCATCTTCATCAAGGCCATTGAGCACGGTGCGGTAGGCGAACAACGTGGCGATGAAGTCAGGGCTGTCCGAGTCCCCGGTCACGTACACGTCACCGGCCGCATCGGTGGCCACATCGCGCCGCGCTCACCGCCAGTGCCACCCACGTAGTTCCCCCATTGGCGCGCACCGGTCGCATTGAACTTCGCCAGGAAGGCATCCCGGCTGCCCGCACGAAAACCCTGGTGCAACGGGCTGAATGCGATGCCGTTATCACTTCCGGTAGTTCCGGTGAGGTAAGCGTTACCAGAAAGGTCGCTCGCCACGCTCACCGTTTCCTCGGTATCGAGGCCGCCGTGGTATGTGGCCCATTGCCGTGCGCCTGCCGTATTGAACTTCACCACGTACACATCCTCCAGCCCGCCGAGCGCAGCTTGTGCAGCACCCGCCGTGGCAATGCCCGCAACGCTGGTGGTCTGGCCGGCTAGGAACACATTGCCTGCGGCATCGGTGCATACGCTGGCTTCAAGCTCAGCCAGCGCGCCGCCAAAGTAGGTGGCCCACTGCCGCACGCCCGTGGCATTGAACTTCACCAGGAATTGATCGCTCACCCCGTTGAAGGTGTTGTCGAAGGCGCCCGCCGTGCCCAAGGTGGTGGAGCCTTCGGTGACACCAGCGAGATAAACGTTGTTCGCAGCATCCGTGGCAACGGAGAAACCGTAATCCGCCGCTGCACCTCATAGTAGCTGGCCCATTGACGCACGCCGTTGGTGTTGAACTTCACGATGAACGCATCTTCCGCGTTGTTCAGCGCGGCTTAGTGCGATCCAGCGGTGGAGATGCTGGTCGTGCTGGTGGTGTAGCCCGCCAGGGTACGTTGCCGAGCGCGTCGGTGGCCACGGCCATGCCATAGTCGTCGTCCACATCGCCATAGTAAGTGCCCCATTGCCGCACACCGGCGTTGTTGAATTTCACCAGGAAGGCCTCACGCCCGTCGGCGAATGCGGGTTGATGCGAGCCGGCCGTGGCTATGCCGGTGGTGCCGCGCGTGGTGCCGGCGATGTACACGTTTCCTGCTGGGTCCGTGGCCACGCTGTACGACTCGTCCTGGTCGTCGCCGCCGCAATAGGTGGCCCAATCCAGATCAACGGTGTAGTTGCCCGGCTGGATCACATTGTTCACGTACAGCGCGCCCGGCGTGGCGATCGGCAAGCTGGGCGTGATGAAGGCCGAGGCATCGCCGGTATTGCAAATGGTGATCTCGTACGCTGCGAGGTCGTTGCAACCAACGCCACCGCTCACGATGCTGGTGGTGATGATGGCCTGCGGCGGGCACGTGACAGGGTCGTTCACGCGGTCGGCTTGCGGACTTGTGTTATTGAAGGTGGCGTACTCATCGGCCACCACCGTTTCGTTGTACAGGTTGAATGGGATCGGCGGCCCGTTGCCCGGCGCGGCGCCATCGAAGTTCACGACCGCGAAGAGCGTGTTGGAGCTGGCGAACAGCAGGTTCGAGACAGTGCTGGAAAAATTCGCGCCTGGCGCAATGGACTGCACGCCGAAGTCCTGCACGAGCAGCAAGCTGCTGGTGCCTGAGCTTGGCGGCCCATTGTAGAAGGACACCACTAACTGGCCGTTGAATGTGATAGGGCCCACGTTGCTGATGGTGACATCGGCGCTGAAAGCCGGTGGCGGCGTAATGCATCCGCTGGCCGTGAAGGCATCGATCACGATATCGAGGTCGTAGCTGGGATCGTACGAGTTGTTGCATCCCGCATTGATCATGTTCTGCACCAGCGTCACATTCGCGGCGATGAGCGCATCGTAGGTGGGTGCGCTGAAGTAGCCGCCCGGGCTGGCCCCGTTCGTTCCCGCCAGGCTCGCGCAGGCCGACGCCGCTTCAATGGCCACCACGATGATGTACACCCCAGCACTCCGCTGATCGGATTCGCCAGCGCAGGAAGGCCCAGCCGGGCACCTGCGAGCATGCGGCATCTGTCATGAGCACGATCACCGGGGTCGCGGTCCCGCTGGAATCGGCGCCTATAGCCAAGCTGCTGATAGGTGCCCAGCAGCGCCGTGTACGGATCGGTTCCTGCGAACAGCGCTCGCGGCGCGTTCTGGTATGCCAGTACATCAGCCAGCATCTCGGTATAGCTCAATCCCGCAACGGGGTAGTTGAATTGCTGCCACACGCCAGGGCTGTCCCAATCGGAGATCGCCATACGGCTTTGCCCGGGGCCCGTGCCCCAAGGCTGCATGCCATTGAAGAGGGCGCTGATGAACTGCCGGCTCTGCTGATTCTCAATCGCGCTGACGGAGCCGCTCTGGTCGTTGGCCACGAAGACGTCGAGGGCGCAGGTCTGGGCGCTCAAGAAACTCTGAGATGATCCCACAGCACAGCTACAGCAATCAGAAACGCACGAGTGCAGCCCCTCGCGGTCGAGAAGCGCCATCGAGCTTCTTGTAGAACATCGCGAGCTAAGCATCCACTAATATGCTCATGGAAAGCAAAGTTATCCAATGAAACGCCGAACCGGGCAAAGAGGACGACAGAAACGGCACCACCGGCAAAACGCCTTGGGTAAAGGAGGCGTGCCGGCTTTCTTCGGGCCATGCTTCACACCTCCCTTTGAACCGTGCTGTTCTCGCGGCTGGATTGAGCTTCTTCGTTGATGCATTCGATCTCTTCCTTTTCTCCATCTACCGGATCCGAGCCTGAAGGAATTGGGATTGAGCGGCGCGGAGCTCACAGCCAAGGGAGAACTGCTGTTGGGCATGCAGATGGCCCGGCATGATGCTCGGCGGCGTCCTCTGCCGGCGTTATCGGCGACAAGCGCGGACGCGTGACCGTTCTCTTCGGCAGCATCGTGCTCTACTCCCTGGCCAACATCGCCAACGCCTTCGTGACTTCTGTTGAAGCGTATGCGGTGATACGATTCCTCGCGGGCCTGGGCCTTGCAGGTGAATTGGGCGCGGGCATCACACTGGTCGGTGAGCGCATGACGGTGGAACGGCGCGGCTACGGCACCATACTCGTGGCAACCCTAGGCGCACTCGGCGCTGTATGCGCCGGATTGGTTGGCGACCTCCTGCACTGGCGAATCGCATTCGGCGCGGCGGCGTGGCCGGGTTGCTGCTCCCCTTCTATTCCGGGTGCGCAGTTTGGAGAGCAGCATGTTCCAACGCTCGCGCGATGCTGGCGCCAAGAGCGGCTCATTCCCGCACCTCTTCAGCAATGGGTCGAGCACTGCGCTACCTCATGTGCATTGCCGTTGGCGTACCCATCTGGTACAGCGTGGGGCTGTTGATCACGCTATCCCCAGAGCTGGCAGCCTCATTCGGCATGGCCGATTGGTCCTTGCCACGTGCATTCATCCTGTTCCAGATCGGCATCTGCGTTGGCGACCTCGGCACAGGCGTTCTCAGCCAGCTCCTGCGCACGCGACGTTGGATCATCAGCGGCGGGATGCTGCTGGCGGCTGCGACCGCTTGGTACTCCCTCAGCCTTCGCTTCGGGAACCGGCAGCTACGCGGCGTCTTTTGATATGGGCCTTGGCTGTGGCTACCTGAGCGTCTTCGCCACGGCAACAGCGGAGCACTTCGGCACCAACCTGCGCGTGCTGGTCACGGCCACGGTCACCAACTTCATGCGCGGCTCGGTCACCCTCATGATACCACTCTATCAATGGCTTGATATAAAGCCATTGGGCGGCATGCCTGGGGCCTTGGCCATCGTCGGCGCTGGCGTGTGGTAGTTGGCGCTCTTCAGCGTGCTGAAGCTGCCCGAGACGTAGGACCGACATGGATCGGGAGGTGGAGTAAGGCAAAGCATCCATCCTCGACAAGCCGCAAAACGAGAGTGATGATTCGTCTACACCTCCATAGGCCGAGATTAAGACGCCCATATCCTCGACAACGTGGCTCCCGATGTCTTCGACAATGCCGTGGACACCCGCTGGACATCGAGGTTCATGACGATCCCCGGCACCACATGATCGTGGCACTCGACGGCGACTTGGTGGTGGGCATGGTCTCTGGCGTGCATTACGTGCATCCTGACAAGGCCCCAGCCATGTGGATCAACGAACTCGGCGTAGACTAAGCCTACAGTAACCAAGGCATCGGCCGCAGTCTCATCCGCGCCTTAGTGGAGCATGCCCGCGCAATAGGCTGCGTTGAATCATGGGTGGCCACGGAGACCAGCAATGCGCCGGCGCGTCGCACCTACCTCGCCGCTCAAGGCACCCAGGACCCTGACGATGCGGTGGTGTACTGGTTCAAGGTCTAGCGCCTGACTCGCGGCCGTACTTTCACGACCAAAAGCGAGCGATCATAGAGCAACTGTGATCTCAAGACCGCTGATTCCTGATTGCTGATTCGGCCAACCCTCAAATCAGCGATCACCACGGATCACTGAGCCCGCTCGAGTCGCAGGTCCTTCACGCGAAGCATCACGCTGTGCTCATTGCGCTGGCCATTCTCGGGGCCCGTTCGGCTCATGCGAATGCCCATGTGCAGAGGCCTCTCTTCGATCCGCTCGCCGAGGAGCTCAAGGCCGTAATGCATGGTCACGTCGAAGCCGAGCATGGCGTACTCATCGGCATCGGTGCTGAATCGCGTGCGATAGGTCCTGATGAAATGCTGCACCTGAGGATCGCTTGGATCTGTGAAGGCGCCAGCGGCGAAGGTGAAGCCCAAGGCATCGAGATCGGCAGCGGCCACAGGGTCGAGCTGAAGCCAGCTCTCGAGGCCCACCACCATGATCCGATGCTTCGCGGCCAGGCCCTTCAGCTTGCCCACGATAGCGGTCACGAACTCCACATCCTCACTGGGAGCAACGACCACATTCAAGCGCGCGGCATCGAGTTTCGAGGCCAGGTCGCCGATGTCGCGCCGGCCCGGCTTCACCACCAGCACGCTGTCGCGATAGCGCGCACCTTGCGCTGCCAAAGCCGCGTTGATCGCTCCGATGAACTGATCCTGCAGCTCCTTCTCGGCAGCGATGTCGGGGCGCAGCGCGATGATGTTCTCGCGCGCATGCTTCACCGCAACGTAGCGCGCGGCATGGCGCACCATATCGCTTCGCGAGGGCACCACCTTGCTCACGTTCGGGAATCCGAGCACCACCTTATTGCTCTGCGGCACGGGGCATATGATAGGCAGCTTCGGATTCACGCGAGCGATCTGCTCAATGGCCGAACGATGGAATGGCCCGATCGCGAGGTCGAGTTCCTGTAGCCTCGGCTCCTTCATCACCTTGCTCCACTGCCGGGAATCGTCGCCCGCATCGATCAGTTCCACATCGGCGTTCAATCCGAGTGCGGCCAGGCTGTCCAAGGCCATGCGAGCGCCAGACCAGAACTGCGCCGCGATGCGCGATGCTTCATAGAACCGCTGTCCGTTCGTCGCATTCGCCGTGGCCTCGAGCACGCTGTCGTTGCGGGCGGTTGAGAACGGAAGCAAGAACCCGATGCGATGCTTGGCACCCGGGGCTCTGGTCGCTTCAACCGGCTTCGGTTCAGGCGGCGCGCCGCGCTGGGGGATGCTGATAGCGGTTCCTGCTTTCAGGCCTTCAGGCAATCCGCCACTCGCCTTCACGATCTCCTCGGGTTTCACGCCGTAGCGCTGCCCCAGGCTGAAGAGCGTTTCGCCCGGCAGCACTACATGCTCGATGAGGTGCGTGGGCTCGGCGGCGCGCATCACCGGATCGACCGAATCCGCTGCATTCTTCTTCACGGGGATGATCACGTCCATGCCATCGCGTAGGCCGCTGGTGAGCTCGGGGTTGCGCTCGAGCAGGTCGTTGATGTCAAGGCCGTACTTCTTCGCGATGCCGAAGAGCGTTTCCTTCTTCGCCACGATGTGCTTCAGCTCGCCATCCTTCAGCAGGTCCGGAGCATTGCGCGCTTCCTTCTTCACCACCGCGGCTTGCGGGATCAGCAATTCCTGACCGATGCGCAGCCCATCCTTCGCATCGGGATTGGCCTTGAGCAACTCATCCACCGGAACAGCGAAGGCGCGTGAGATGGCGAAGAGCGTTTGTCCCTGCTGCACGGCATGAACGGTGAATTTCTTCCCATCGATAGTGCGGGTCTCTTGCGACCAGGAAGCAAATGGCGGGAGAAGGAGGCAAGATGCAAGGAGCAGCCTACAACGCGCGTTGGCCATGCGCGCACGGACAACCCTCAACCGTTCAACGTCGGCGATCATTCCCATTCGATGGTAGCGGGCGGCTTGCTGCTGATGTCGTACACCACGCGGTTCACGCTCTTCACGCGGTTGATGATGCTGTTCGATATCCGTGCCAAGAACTCGTAGGGCAAGTGGCACCAATCGGCGGTCATGCCATCGGTGCTGCTCACCGCACGCAACGCTACGGCGTTCTCGTAAGTGCGCTCATCGCCCATGACGCCAACGCTGCGCACGGGCAAGAGGATGGCTCCCGCCTGCCACACTTGGTCGTAGAGCCCTCGTCGCGCAAGCCTTGGATGAAGATGTGATCGACTTCTTGCAGCAACGCCACTTTCTCTGGTGTGATGTCGCCGAGGATGCGGATGGCGAGGCCAGGGCCGGGGAAGGGATGGCGGCCCAGGATGTTCGGGTCGAGGCCCAACTCGCGGCCCACGCGGCGCACTTCATCCTTGAAGAGCAGGCGCAGCGGCTCCACCACTTGCAGCTTCATGCGATCGGGCAAGCCGCCCACATTGTGGTGGCTCTTGATCGTGACGCTGAGGCCGTTCACGCTCACGCTCTCGATCACATCGGGGTAGATGGTGCCTTGGCCCAGCCACTTCACATCGGTGATGCGGTGCGCTTCGCGATCGAAGACCTCGATGAAGGTGCGGCCGATGGCCTTGCGCTTGGCCTCGGGCTCTTCGAGGCCCTTCAGCGCGGAATAGAACTCGGCTTTCGCATCAACCCCGGTGATGTTGAGGCCGAGGTGACGGTAGCTCTCGAGCACGCGCGCGTATTCATCCTTGCGCAGCAGTCCGTTGTCAACGAAGATGCAGTGCAGCCGATCGCCGATGGCGCGGTCGAGCAGGAGCGCGGCCACACTGCTATCGACGCCGCCGCTGAGGGCGAGCACCACTTGATCGTCGCCGATCTGCTGCTGAAGGCGGGCCACGGTGTGCTCCACGAATCCATGGGGTGTCCAATCGCCGGTGCACCCGCAGATGCCGAGCACGAAATTGTGCAGCAGCTGAAGGCCGTCGGTGGTGTGGTACACCTCGGGATGGAATTGCACGGCGTAGGTGAGCTGATCGCGCAGCGAGTAAGCGGCAACGGGCACATCCTTCGTGCTGGCGATCACCTCCATGGCCTCGCTGGGCGCGGTGATGCTGTCGCCGTGGCTCATCCACACCTGCGTGCCGGCCTGAATGCCGTCGAAGAGGTGATTGTCGGTGATGGTGCTCAGGTGAGCGCGGCCGTATTCGCGGATGCGGCTCTTCTCCACTGGTGCGCCAGCGCGCTTGGCGATGAGCTGCGCACCGTAGCAGACCGCGAGCACAGGCTTCACGCCAAGGATGCCCGTGAGGTCGGTATCCGGGAAGTTGGCATCGTGTACGCTGCTCGGGCTGCCGCTCAGGATCACGCCCTTCACGTTGGGGTCGTGCGCGAATTGCTGCGCCTTGCTGAAGGGGTGGATCTCGCAATAGACATTCAGCTCGCGCACGCGTCGGGCGATGAGCTGAGTGTACTGTGAGCCGTGGTCGAGGATGAGGATGGATTCGGGCAAAACGGTGCGCCGCGCGGTTGATTCCTGCAAGCGGCGGGCGAAGGTAGCCGCCTCTCGTTGAGCCCGATTCAATCCCCCACCACCACGGTGAATCTGCGGGCAAGCGGATCAAGCTCTTCCATCAGCTGGTCCAATACTGCTGGTCCGCGCGCAGCGATCATGGGAAGCAGGCTCTCCCTTCGCTCCTGAAGCCCTCCGTCGGGGAACAGCGCAGCACTGATGGACCGTGCCCTGGCAATCGCGGTGGCTTCACGTTTCTTCAAGGCTCGAAGCATCCGCGCCTCAATCCCTTCAAGCAAGCGCCGCGCCCGCACGCCAGCGGCTTCAGCGCTCGCCAGTAGCGTTGAATCGATTTCCGCTGCGCGATTCGCCATGCTGCTGATCAAGGTCTCCATCAACTCTTTCTCCTTGGCCAAACTGATGTCGATCCCCGATGCGCGACGCGCGACCAGCGCCATCAGTTCGGCATCAGGCAAGAAGACCTCTTCCATGCTCAGCCCCAATGGCCCGCGATGGCGCTCCTGTTTCTCAGGAAGGAATGCCGCGCTCGTGCGCAGGAGTGTTACTGGCATTGGAACCTGCACAGCCTGGAACAGCCATCGCAACTGCATCCAGTACGCCAATTCGCCACCACCGCCGATGTATGCGATGTTGGGAAGCACGGTCTCTTGGTAAACCGGACGAAGAAGAACGTTCGGCGAATAATCCTGCGGTCGCAGATCCAGATCGAGCAGCAGTTCATCCATGGTGAAGCGTGGGCCGCTATCAAGCACCTGAACCCCATCGGGCGTTTGCTCCAAACGCGAGCGGTGCCCAGACCGAAGGTGGAAGAGGTTGATCGGCCGGGAGTGCGCTTGCGGCGCATAGCGCGCTTTGAGCTTGTCATCGGCGTAAGTCACGCTGCGCTGGACGATGCCATTAAGTAATTCCTCGCGCATCACCGGCACGAATTGGCGCTTCAGGGCCGGGTCATCGCCATCGACAATCACCAGCCCGAAACGGCCGAACAGCCCATGCACCAAATGCCGGGTGGCTTCGGCGAGGGTGCGCCCAGGGCTATAGGCTTGGCGCAAAAGGGCAACTAAGGCGTCGGCCTCCTGCCCAGTGCCGAGCAGTGAGCAAGCCTCATTCAGGCCCGCATCGATGCCATTCAGCTGCTTGCGGCCCACTGGTCCACCCGAAGCGCCCGGCCAATGAACGCGGGAGCCATTGATCCAGGCATGATCAATCTCGGCGCGATCGTGGTCCTCCGTGGCCATCCAGAAGACCGGAACCACGGGCCTGTTGAGTTCGGCTGTGAGCTGCTTGGCCAGCCGGATGGTATTGAGCAGCTTGAAGGGCACATACATCGGCCCCATGAAGAGGCAGAGTTGATGGCCGGTAGTTACAGTCAGGGCATCCGCCGCCAGCGCGTCTATGTTCTTGGAAACCGCTTCGCAAGGTTCAATCCCTTGGTATTGGCTGCGCAAGGCGGCTGCTAACGCAGATCGGGCTTCGACCGAAAATGCCCTTTGCTCCGCGGCAGCGCGAAGGCCAGCTTGCGTGGGAGCGAATTGTTGGAATTCGTCGAGGAAGGCATCATCGGCGAGGTGGTCGAGCACTAGCTTCGAGAAGCGATTCGTGTCCGAGTAAGAAATCCGGTGTGCCTGCATGCGCCCAGCCCTTTCGGGAAGGCGCGAAAGTACCTGCGTCGCGATTGGCTTTACGAAAGCAGTCGCTGGCGCAATGCGAATTCCAGCTGCCTATTCGCCTCTTCGAGCTTGCGCGTATAGGCTTCACGCTCCTCCTCGCGTTTGATATCGAAGAAGGCGTCCTCGACGGCATTCATGAGCTGGTCGTTCACCCAGGGCTTGGCGAAGTATTTCACCACGCCCCCGTTGTTCACCGCATCGATGATGGCCTCCAGGTCGCTATAGGCTGTCACGAGCATGCGACGCACATCTGGGAAGCGCTCCTTAACCAGCGTGAGCAACTCTGAACCAGAAGTGGCCGGCATGCGCTGATCGGTGATCAATACATGGACCTTGTTGGTCGAGAGCAGCGCCCACGCCTCATGCAGGTCGGCGGCCAGCAGGATCCGCATCCGATGGCGGAATGCCGCCTGAAAGGCCTGACGGTTACCCGCATCGTCGTCAACGAAGAGCACAACTGGTTGCTGGTCTTGGTTGGGGGTGGAAGCCAGTGCGTTCATGGACATCGGATCAAGGCCCTCCTACGGAAGTCCCGGATCGAGGTTCGTCGAAATACATGTTGATAAATTGTTCATAACTCGCCGTTGACTAGCTTCGCCCCCACTCGGACATCTTGGGCACTACTCTCCTGACCTCACCCTTTGATGAACAATTGGCTCGAAGCGCTCAGCGGCGCTTCAGCAGCGGACCCGGAGTGCTTCCGGCCCGTGATCTACCGGCCTTCGGATCCCATTGACCGGGCGAAGCTGGAAGACCTGCTGAGGCACAACCGCTGCATAACCCGGCACGACCAGCTGCATGCGCAGTTGCGCGAGCTGGTGAAGGCTTTGCAGCCTGCGGTGAAATGGGACCATGCCATGCTTGATGAGGCCGCCATGGCCCACCTGAATGGCCAGGACCTCTCACTCTACGGCGCATGGGTCCACTACCCATGGTCGAACCGGCTGGTTCACGTGCTGGATGAGTTGGAGTTCGCCATGGTGCGAACAGACCGCAACCGGAACAAGATCACCCGAGAGGAGCAGGCCGTGCTGAACACGAAACGGGTCGGCGTCATCGGCCTCAGCGTAGACCAGAGCGTGAGCTTGGCCTTGGCCATGGAGCGCAGTTTCGGCGAACTGCGCATCGCCGACTTCGACACCCTGGACTTGAGCAACCTGAACCGCATCCGCAGCGGCGTTCATCACTTGGGCGTGAACAAGGTGGTGAACACGGCCCGCGAGATCGCTGAGATGGACCCCTACTTGAAGGTGACCGCTTTCACGGAGGGCATTACCGATAGCAACCTCGAGGCTTTCCTGACCGAAGGCGGCAAACTCGACTTGCTCATCGAGGAGTGCGATAGCGTAGCCGTGAAGATCAAGGCACGCCTGGCGGCGAAAGCCCATCGCATACCTGTGGTGATGGATACCAGCGACCGCGGGCTGATTGATGTCGAGCGTTTCGACCTGGAGCCAGAGCGGCCGATCCTGCATGGCTTGGTGAACCATTTGGACCTGAATCTCGCGGCAAAAGCCCGCACGAATGAAGAGAAGCTGCCATTCGTTGTGCCGATCATCGGCCTTGATACGATGAGCACCCGGATGAAAGCCAGCATGCTCGAGATCGAGAGCACGGTTGGCACCTGGCCGCAACTGGCCAGCTCCGTAGTGCTCGGCGGTGCTTTGGTGGCGGAGATCCATCGTCGTATCGCGCTAGGCCAATTCAGCAGCAGCGGACGGTGGTACGTCGATCCTGAGGATTTGATCAGCGACACCTTTTCACCTGAAGCGCGAGCTGCCGTGACGGAAACGTCGACGCCACTCAATTGCTCAACGATGCGTGCCATCGCGAGCAGGCTTCAGTTCACTGCGGCGCCGCGCGAAATCACATCAGTTGAGGCGCAGGCAATGGTCGAGGCTGCCATAATGGCGCCGTCAGCCGGCAATTTGCAGCCTTGGCGATTTCTTCTGTCGGATGGACGATTGCTCGCTTTCCACGATGGCTCTCTCGGTGACTCAGCCCTCGATGCAGGAAGATTGATCCCATCCATCGACATGGGCACCGCGCTGGAGAACATCCGGTTGCGCGCCGCGTCGCTGGGGTTTGGCATCGAAGTACAGCCCTACCCCATCGCTGGCGTCAATTCCTTGGTGGCAAGCATCGTGGCCACGAACACCGCAACAACTCCTGATCCGCTCGCGGACTGCATCCCTTTGCGCTGCACCAACCGCCGAAAGGGAGATGCGCGCTCAATGGACCCTGGTGCTTTGGCCGAACTGCGCGTTGCGGCAAATGCCGTGATGGGATGCGATGCGCATCTGATCACCGACCGAGATGCCCTCATGCGCATGGCAGAAGTGATTGGCGAGGCAGAGCGCATCAGAGTGCTCAATCCAATCGGCCACTACGAACTCTTCGAGAAGGAGATGCGCTGGAGCGATGCCGAATTGAACGCGAACCACGATGGCCTCGATATGCCTTCGATGGAACTGAAGCTCACCGAGGAGGTCGGCTTCCGCGTCGCGCGTGACCGCAAGGCCATGGACCTGCTCGCCGACTGGGATGGCGCCCGCGGATTCATGAAGATGACCCGCGACAACTTCCGCTCGGCCTCTGGGCTGGTGCTGGTGAGCGCTGCCGGCAGCAATTCTGCTGACCTTCTCAACGCTGGCCGCGCCGTGCAGCGGGTATGGCTGCGCGCCACTGCGATGGGCCTTGCAGCACACCCCTGCTCAGCTCCCCTTGCTCGCGCATCATGTGCGATTTGGTGGTGGCCTTGGATTTAATGCCCCGCACCAGCAAATGCTGCTGCAACTATTCAGCGAGACTCAACGCGCATTCGGCACCGAAGGCCGCGAACCCATTTTCTTGCTACGGCTATCCTACGCCGAGCAGCCAACAGCCCGTAGTGTGCGGCGGCCGTTGAGCACCTTCTTGCAACTCGACCAACAACCCATACCCGCATAGCCATGGAGAAGATCACGATCAGAGCGTTCAGGGCCGTGGATGAGCCGGAGCTGTGCCGCATCTATGCAGAGGAGCATGCGCGGGTGCTGACGGACATCGGGGTTTCAACCGTGGTCAAGTATGATGATGCTTGGATCAAGGATTCGGAAACCATCGTCTTCGTGGCGCTGCATGAGAGATTAGGGATGGTCGGCGGGATACGATTGCAACGCGCCAGGCCAGATGTGCCCATGCCGATGGAAATCGCACTTGAAGCCATCGAGCCCGAATTGAAGCCTGTGTTGGAGCAATTAGCTGATGCAGGGAATGCTGAGCTTGGAGCCTTATGGAATGCCCATCGGTTCGCAGGCAAAGGAGTTCCCTTCCTACTCATCGCCGCAGCGGTTGCCACTTCAAGCCAAGTGAATCTGAATCACATGGTCTGCTTCGTGGCTGAGTATATCGCACCCTATTGCTCAGCCGTTGGGTTCAGGAACATCCCAAGTGTGGGACGCCAAGGTGAATTCGACTATCCGTTAGCGGGAATGAAATCCCATGTGATGGTCATTCCCGACATCCGATCGATCGTGCTGGCGGGGGTGCAGTTACGTCATCGGATCCTGAGTATGCGAATGCGACCGAAGCAAACTCATTTCGAGACTCCGAAGCGAGAGACCATGCAGGTTGAATATGACCTGCTTCTCGACCCGGCCTCGCAGAGCTATCGCGCCTTAGAGGTCACCTTCCGCCGTTTCGCAGCCTAAGGGAATCGGCTGAACCTGACGTGCTCTGGTGGCGTAGAAGGCCGCCATGCGCCATGCCATCGTACTTCTAACACTTGTTCTCGGGGCCAAAAGCCTCTGGGCGGGTGAAAGCACTGTTTCGCACCCTAAGCAAACGCACTTTCCATTGGCCGTCACGTGTCTGTCCATGAGGATACGACAGGCTTAGGGGCAATAGCGGACGTGATTGCTTCGAGCGAATTCAAGCAGGCGAGCGGGGATGTACCCAACCTCAACATTTCCAGAAGCGCGCATGGGCTGAAATTTAGGATCAGGAATGAT
This sequence comes from Flavobacteriales bacterium, assembly GCA_016713865.1. Classification (GTDB taxonomy): domain Bacteria; phylum Bacteroidota; class Bacteroidia; order Flavobacteriales_F; family PHOS-HE28; genus PHOS-HE28. The sequence continues at coordinate 20,106 of JADJOG010000023.1, forward strand.
TCAAACCACCCAAGCCTTGTTCTGAGCATCCCGTATGCTGAAATTGATGAGCTCGATGTGTACCGAACCAATGAAACCCGCTATTGGCACCTCGCGCATGGAGGTCGACTAAGAGGAGCTCGTGAGACATTCGGGATCGAGCGAGGCCACCAAATCACCCTACCGGTCCAAGCGGGACAAGAAATCGATTTGCTGATTCGGGTAAGGGATTCAAGCCCATACATGTCCCACTAATCGTTGCTTCAGCAAGCACAAGCAGTGCGAAGAGATCATCGACGAACTTCTGGCTAGGGGCTTATGCAGGCGTTCTGCTTGCCATGGCATTGTACAACTTATTCATCTTCCTCTCGACAAGGGATAAGAGCTACTTCTTATACGTTGGGTACATCCTCATGATTGCATCAGCTCAGCTGTCATTCCTTGGTTTAGGACCATTCGACGTGCTCGGCGATTGGGCATGGCTGAACGCCAGGGCCTCAATACTCTTCGCGCTTCTTGCAGTCGTATTCGGGATGGAATTCGCGCGACGCTTCATCGGCACCAAACAGATAATGCCCAAGCTTCATCGCTTGGTGCCCATCTTCTACATCCTTATCACACTGGACCTTGCCATTTACTGCCTTGGTGACCCATGGATAGGATATCAATTTGCCCAAGCCATCACTGGTTGGACCGCCATCTACCTGCTCATCATGGGCATTAACGGCACTCGCAAGGGCTCGCGCCAAGCCAGTTACTTCCTCATCGCTTGGTCAGCCTTCCTCATCGGTGTTGTCGTGTTCGTGCTGAAGGATGCCGGCGTGCTTCCGTTCAACGATCTGACCCAATATGCCATGCCCATCGGCTCCGCCATCGAGGGCATACTGCTCTCCTTCGGTCTGGCCGACCGCATCAACGTGCTTCGCAAAGAGAAGGAGCGCTCACAGGCCGAAGCGCTCAGCATGGCGCAGGAGAACGAGCGCCTGATCCGTGAGCAGAACATCGAGCTGGAGCGCAAGGTGCATGAGCGCACAGCTGCCTTGCAGGAGAGCAACGATACGTTGAAGCGCACGCAGGCCCAACTCGTGCAGAGCGAGAAGATGTCGAGCCTCGGTCAGCTTACGGCTGGCATCGCGCACGAGATCAACAACCCCATCAACTTCATCACCAGTAACATCGCGCCATTACGACGGAATATCCTTGATGTGGTTCAATCAATCAACGCCTACCGATCGATTGACCCACAGCATGCTGCCGTTGCGCTGGCTGAACAACGCAAGCATGAAGAGAGCCTTGGGCTGGATGAGACCATCAATGAACTGGGCGACATCATCCACAGCATGGATGAGGGGGCCAAGCGAACTGCTGAGATCGTGCGCGGACTGCGCCACTTCTCGCGCTTGGACGAAGACGACCTGAAACCCTCGGACATCAACGAGGGCTTGCGTAGCACCTTGGCCGTTCTCGCGCCCCAATACCGCGATAAGGTCGACCTTATCCTGGACCTAGGCGAGCTGCCGAAAGTGGAATGCTTCGCTGGCAAGATCAATCAAGTGATGATGAATATCCTGAACAATGCGGCTCAAGCAACCTTGGCGCGCATGGATGGCCGGATTCGCAGGGTTACTGCTACTACTTCCACGAATGGGCGATCGAGCCATCATACGCATAGCTGACACCGGCGTGGGCATGAGCGATGATATCAAGGCCAGGATATTCGACCCCTTCTTCACCACAAAGCCCGTGGGTGAAGGCACAGGCTTGGGCCTGGCGATCGTGTACGGTATCATCAACGAGCATCAAGGCACGATCGCCGTGGACAGCATTCCCGGCGAAGGCACCACATTCACCATCACCCTGCCACTGCGCCAAGCACGCCAGCAGGAGCCAGCCGCGCGATCCGATGACGAACGGACGCATCCGTGTGCTCTTCGTCGATGACGAGGATAACAACCTCAAAGCCTTCCGGGCCAGTTTCCGTCGCGAAATGGAAGTGCTCGTGGCTCCTTCAGGCAACGAGGCGCTGAAGATCCTCGAAAAGGAACCCGTGCATGTGATCGTGAGCGATCAGCGCATGCCGGGCATGAGCGGCAGCGAGTTCCTAGCGATCGCACGCCAACGGCATCCGCAGATCATGCGCATGCTTCTGACCGGCTATAGCGATCTTGAAGCCGTGGTGAAGGCCGTGAACGAAGGCGGCATCTACTCATACGCCACCAAACCGTGGGATGAGAATGACCTCCGCCTGCGCATCCAACAGGCATTCGAGATCCAGCAGCTGCGCACCGAGAAGGAACGGCTGCTCGATCGATATAGCCAAGTGTTCGAGGCCACAGCCGACCCCATCGTGATCGTTGACCAGCGCGGTCAAGTGCTCGAGGCGAACGTCGCCTGTGCTACGCTCATTGGCCTGAAGCGCGAGGAGCTCCTCCAGCGCCGATTCACGGAATTCCTCGAAGACGCAAAGGGGCTGGTACGAAACCTGAAGCAGCACCGAACGGGCAAGGACTTCGTGAATGTAGACCTCACGATCCGCAATAAGCATGGCGCCGTGATAGACTGCCTCATGACTGCCACTTGCCTCGGTCCGCAAGCCGGGCACCGGAACGTTTTCCAGGCCGTGATCAAGGACATCACCGACCGAAAGCAAGAACAGAAGCGCTTGAAAAGCTCAACTCCGATCTGGATAAACGCGTGAATGCGCGCACCTCCCAGCTCCTGGAGGCATTGGAGGACCTCGGCTCCTTCTCTTACTCCGTTGCCCATGACCTTCGCTCGCCACTGAAGAATATCGCAGCCATGAGCGAGATCCTGAAGAGCAGCACCCAGGACAACCCTGCCCTCGGCGATTGCCTGCCATATGCCGATCGCATCGAACGCGGAGCAAAGCGCACGATCCAGCTCGTTGATGACCTCTTGCGCTTCTCGCAGACCACTACGCGATCACTGGAGCGAAAGGAACTGGACCTGCGCCAGATAGCGCAGGAAGCGGTAGCCGACACCGTGCCCGACGAAAGAGCCCACCAAGTCAAGGTGAACATAGAGCCGGGCGCTAAGGCTCTTGCCGATGCCCCGATGCTCAAAGTGGTACTTCATAATCTGCTGTCCAACGCGCTCAAATTCACAAGGACCAAGGCTGAGCCCGTAATTCATATCGACCATTTCGCAGAGGCCGACCACGACCATATCACTGTTCGTGACAATGGTGTGGGCTTCGATACGCAGCTGAAGGAACAGGCCTTTGGAGTCTTCAAGCGCCTCCATCAAGCCGACCAATTCGAGGGCACCGGTGTGGGCTTGGCCATCGTGCAGCGGATCGTGAACAAGCACAGCGGCGAGGTCTGGGCTGAAAGCGCCATCGGCCAGGGAACCGCGATCCACATCAGGCTGCCTCGCGCAGCAAGCTCTCCTTCTGCTTTGCCATTCGCGAAAGTGGCCTGATTGCAACCCTAGCGGGCTGGATTCCGTTTCGACCGCACATAACGCTCTCCCATGAACCGCCATCTCTTCATCTCTCTGCTGACCGTCACAATCGTGATCGGGTCTGTCAATACCGCGCTCGCGCAAGCGAAGTCAAAGGGCAAACTCGTTGATCGCCGCGATCAGGCCGAAGGCTGGTACTTGCCCGTGCATGGCCATGTGATGATCGACGGGAAGAAGGCCGATGCATTCGACATGGTGCTTTACAAGGACAATGTTGAGCTGGGCAAGCTTCAAGGGAAGAATGGTCGCTTCGAGCTTGAACTCGACATCGATCAGTTCTACACGCTGCGCATCATCAAGGAAGGACGCCAGGAGAAGATGCTCTACTTCGACACAAAGCTGCCAGCAGACCTAGTCAAATACCCGGACTACGAGTGCTATGTGAACCTGCAAGCACCCAATACGGAAGGAGTGGACCCCTTCTACACCGACTTCCCATCGGCAATCGTGAAGTGGGATGAGACACAAGACGGCTTCTATCACAGCGAGCACTACCTCGGTCACATCCAAACCCGATTGGCAGGTATCGCGCACGCGACGTTCTGACCGACATCATCTTCCCTCCGGCCTTACAAAAAACAAACAACCAAGGTCGAGGAACAGCAAGGCGGGCCCGTAAGCCCGCCTTGATCTTTTCATCAAAAGTGCCTCAGTGCTGGTCGTAGTCGATCACTACGCGCTGGGACCTCGGATGCGTCTGGCACGTGAGCACATAGCCATCGGCCACCTCTTCATCGGTGAGCGCGTAATTCATCTCCATCTCCACCTGCCCTTCGATCACACGCGCCTTGCAGGTGCAGCACACCGCGCCCTTGCAGGCATAAGGCACATCGAGGCCGCTATCCAAGGCCACATCGAGCACCGCATCGCCGTTGGCCTTCACCTTCAGCTCGTGCTCACGGCCGTCCATGATCACCTTCACATCGGCCACACCGGTGAATGCCGTTGACGTGGCATGCGTGGTCTCCTTCTTCGCATCGGTGCTCACCGGCGTGCCGAAGAGCTCGATGTGGATGCGCTTCTTGTCAGCGCCGAGCTTCTCCAAGGCCTCGCTCACGTTCACCATCATCTGTTCCGGTCCGCAGATGAAGTACTCGTTCGTGTTGCTGTCGGTCACGAAGCGCTTCACGAGCTCCACGGCTTTCTCCGTGGTGATGCGCCCGTTGAAGAGCTTGTCCTCATCGAGGCCCTTGCTCAGGATGTGCAGCACCTCCAGCCGGCCTTCGTGCTGAAGCTTCAACTCCTCCAGCCGCTGACGGAAGATGATGCGGTCCACATCGCTGTTGCCATAGAAGAGCGTGAAACGGCTCTGCGGCTCGGTGCGGAGAACGGTCTTCAGGATGCTGAGGATGGGCGTGATGCCGCTGCCCGCTGCGAAGGCCACGAAATGGCGGCTCTTCGACGGATCGAGCGCGGTGGTGAAATTGCCCATGGGCGACATCACCTCGATGCTCATCCCGGCCTTCAGCTTATCAACCAGCTGCGTGCTCGCGCGGCCCTGCGGCACCTTCTTCACGGCGATGCGGAAATGCCCCTTGTCGAGCGGGCTGCTGCAGATGCTGTACGAGCGGCGCAATTCCTCGCCGTTCACCGTGAGCTTGAGGGTGACGTATTGGCCATGCTGGAAGGCGAACTCAGGCTGCAAGACCGGGGGCACCTCGAAGCCCACCACGATGCACTCGGGCGTTTCCTGGTGGATCTCTGAGACTTTCAGCGTGTGGAAATGGGCCATGCGATTGTTGGTCATCTGAAGGCGGGCAAAAATAGACGCGGCCAATTTGGTCGCGCGGTAACGAACCAGCGAACCGTGCCGATCGTTCGCCGCCTGATGCCGATCAGTACCATTGAAGGCCCCGCCCCTACTTTAGCCAACCGAAAACAAGCGCGCGCAATGACCGACGTGAAGAACCTGGAGGAGATCTTCCAATCCAAGATCGACGCCGAGCAGAAGATCGAGCCGAAGGACTGGATGCCCGATGCCTACCGCAAGAACCTGGTGCGCCAGATCAGCCAGCACGCGCACAGCGAAGTGGTGGGCATGCTGCCTGAAGGCAATTGGATCACCCGCGCACCGAGCTTGCGGCGCAAGGCCATCCTGCTCGCCAAGGTCCAGGACGAAGCCGGACATGGCCTCTACCTGTACAGCGCCGTGGAAACCATGGGCACCTCGCGCGAGCAGACCATCGACGACCTGCTAAGCGGCAAGGCCAAGTACAGCAGCATCTTCAACTACCCCACCCTCACCTGGGCCGACATCGGTGCCATTGGCTGGCTGGTTGATGGCGCCGCGATCATGAACCAAGTGATGCTCTGCCGCACCAGCTACGGCCCGTATGCCCGCGCCATGGTGCGCATCTGCAAAGAGGAGAGCTTCCACCAAAGGCAGGGCTACGAGATCATGGCCGTGCTGGCCAAGGGCACGCCTGAGCAAAAGGAAATGGCGCAGGATGCCCTGAACCGCTGGTGGTGGCCCAGCCTCATGATGTTCGGCCCCACGGACGCCAACAGTCCGCACAGTGCCCAAAGCATGAAGTGGAAGATCAAGCGACAGAGCAACGACGAGCTGCGACAGACCTTCATCGACCGCACCGTGCAACAGGCTGAAGTGATCGGCCTGAGCATTCCCGACCCCGACCTGAAGTGGAACGAGGAGACCAAGCACTACGATTGGGGCACCATCGATTGGACCGAATTCAACAACGTGGTGGCGGGCAATGGACCCTGCAACAAAGAGCGGTTGGCCGCACGCAACAAGGCCCACGCTGAAGGCGCATGGGTTCGCGAAGCAGCCGTGGCCTACGCCGCCAAGAAAGCCAAACGCAAAGCCGCTTGATTAACGCACCCGTAGGTCGACCCTCCGGGTCGACCTACCACATTGACAGAACCGGAATCACAATGAGCGAGAACCCCAACAACTGGCCCCTCTGGGAAATCTTCATCCAGAGCAAGCGCGGCCTCGACCACAAGCATTGCGGCAGTTTGCACGCGGCCGACGCCGAAATGGCCATCGAGAACGCGCGCGATGTGTACACCCGCCGTCAGGAAGGCAGCAGCATCTGGGTGGTGAAGAGCGAGCACATCCACGCCTCGCGTCCCGAGGATGCCGAGAGCTTCTTCGACCCGGCGGACGACAAGGTGTACCGCCACCCCACTTTCTACACCATGCCTGAAGGGGCGAAGTACATCTGAGCTTTACCACGATCTCCGGCCTTACGATCGTAAGGGCCGGAAATTTCCGGCCCTTACAATGAGCAACGCGCTTTTCCAATACACCCTCCGCTTAGCGGACGACCTCCTCATCCTCAACCACCGCTTGAGCGAGTGGTGCGGCCATGGGCCCATCCTCGAGGAGGACATCGCACTCACCAACCGCGCGCTCGATCACTTGGGCGAAGCGCGCAACCTCTTCACCTACGCCGGACAGGTTGAAGGGAAGAATCGCTCTGAAGACGACCTCGCTTACCTGCGCATGGAGCGCCAGTTCACCAACGTGAAATTGATGGAGCAGCCCAACGGCGACTACGCACACACCATGGCGCGCAGCTTCCTTTTCGATGCCTACCATCTGCCGCTGATGCAGGCGCTCACCAAGAGCACCGACGCACAACTCGCGGCCATCGCGGGAAAGAGCGTGAAGGAGGCCACCTACCACCTGCGCGCCAGCAGCGAGTGGATGATCCGTTTCGGCGATGGCACCGAAAAAAGCCACCAGCGCGCCCAAGCCGCCTTGGATAACCTGTGGACCTTCACCGGCGAACTCTTCGAGAACGACCCCGTGCTGGAGGAAATGACCAAGGCCGGCATCGCACCCGACATGGCCGCCGTGAAAGCCGCGTGGAGCAAGACCGTGGACGAAGTGCTTGCCGAAGCCACGCTGAAGCGCCCTGCGGATGGCTTCATGGCCACTGGTGGCCGCAAGGGCCTGCACAGCGAGCACATGGGCTTCATCCTCGCGGAGATGCAGCATGTGACACGGGCGTATCCGGGGGCGGAGTGGTAGAAGCGGCGAGCGGCGAGTTGACAAGCGGCAAGTCGCGCCACTCTCAATCGAAGGACATGTAATGTCAACCCACTGGGTTGGCCCACCGACATTGGCAACCGTGGCACACATCACCAACCATCTCATCCTCGAGCTGCTCGACGAAGTGAAGGACCGGGAGATACCGATGCACGCCAGCCAACATCGTAGCTTTGATACACCATGACCGCCCCTGACATCCTCCTAGAGATCAAACGCCGCGTAGCCGCAGTGGAACCTGAGGCACAGGTGCTGGTGTACGGTTCGTATGCGCGCGGCGAGCAAGGTCCGGACTCGGACATCGACCTATTGATCCTACTACCCAATGGTGAGCGCGTGGGCTACGACGAGGGCATGCGCATCAAATCGCCGCTCTACCGCTTGGAGTGGAACACCGGCACGATCATCAGTCCACTTGTTTACACGCGCAAAGAGTGGCTGGAGCGGCACAAGGGCACGCCCTTCTTCTACAACGTACAGAGGGAAGCAGTTGCGTTATGACCCCTGAGGAGCGTGAAGAGTTAGTGCAGTACCGAATGAGGTGCTCACATGAAGCACTTGCCGAAGCCATCGTGCTCATGGAGCGAGAGCTGTGGCGTGGCAGCATGAACAGACTGTACTACGCCATGTTCTATTCTGCGGTGGCGGCGCTCGCGACACATGACGTGTTCCCTAAAACGCACAAAGGCGTTCGGCAACAGTTCAGTCTGCTCTTCCTTTCCACACGGAGAGTTCCGGAAGATCTTGGACTGGCCTACTCGAATTGTTCGAGCGACGGCGTAGCGGCGACTACGATGATTTCGTGAGCGTTGATGGCGAGGTGGTCATCCGGCTGCAAGAGCACACCGTGATGTTGATCAGCAGGATCGAAGCGATCATAGCCGGTCAGGAAGGCACGCCATGATGACCCAAGCCCGCATCCTCGAGCTCCTCGACTACGTGAAGGACCCGGAGATCCCGGCCATAAACGTGCTGGAGCTGGGCGTGGTGCGCGGCGTGGAGGTGGAGGAGAGCGGCAAGGCCATCGTCACCATTACGCCCACCTACACCGGTTGCCCGGCCATGGATGTGATGGCGGCCGATATCAAGAAGGAATTGCTGGAAGCCGGCGTGCCGGATGTGGAAGTGAAGCTGACCCTCTCCCCCGCCTGGACCACCGATTGGATCACCGACGAGGGCAAACGCAAACTGAAGGAATACGGCATCGCCCCACCGGAGAAGACCGCCGACATCCGCGCGCTGAAAGGCAATGCGCCCGTAGTGCCTTGTCCGCAATGCGGATCGAAGAACACATCAATGCTGAGCGCATTCGGATCTACAGCCTGCAAGGCGCTGTGGAAGTACAATGATTGCTTGGAACCATTCGATCAGTTCAAGTGCTTATAAGGAATTGACCGATGGATCTGACCTCAATTATCCTGAGTGCTGTAACTGGTGGTGTAATCGCCCTCAGTTTCGCGAGTATTACCAAGGCATGGAAGCATGCTAAAGAAGTTAACGACTACCGCGAGCTGTTGATGAACTTCATCGAACGGATCGGCATTCCTCTTTCCCAGGAGTACATCGTCCAAGCGAGCGAAGCGATTGCTATAATTCAGTGCGAGGAGTTCAAGGCCTACCGTGAAATGGTGCATGGCCGAAGCGCAGAGTCATTCCCAATGCTCAATAGCGACCTTTTGCGGAGCATCCCACCTGTCATGCTAAAGGAAATACTCGATGGTAGAACGGCCTTTAGCGAGATCTTCATCTTCTATCACTGCCTTGATTTCGTCATGGAGGTAACGCCAGGCAGTGCTCAGAGATCGTACAACGAATTCGTTAAGGAACACACAAAGGACAAAGTGAGCAGCCACGATGATTTCATCAGAGAATTCGAACAATGTGAGATCATTTCTACTCAGCGCCATCATTATTCCAGCCTTTTGAAGTCAAGGATTAAACGCTCAGAACTCAACATTGGCTTCCTGAAGTCTTTGCATGATGAACTGGCAGGAAGTGGACTTAAATGGCGCTTGAGGTACTTCTGGAAAGCCCTCATATAGGCATCTGTAGGTCATGATACCCTAACAAATCCCCCCCCTACTTTCGCCGCCCGATGCCAACCGGGCACAAATACTCCGTTGATCCCGCGCGCCTCGATGGCGTTGCGAGCGAGCCGCTCTTCGCTGCCGTTGCGGCTGAAGCGGCCAAGCAGGGCATCGCGGCCTTCGCCATCGGCGGCTATGTGCGCGACCGGTTGATCGGCCGTCCGTGCAAGGACATCGACTTCGTGGTGGAGGGTGATGGCATCGCCTTCGCGCAAGCCGTGGCCCTGCGCCTCAATGCCGGCCATGTGCATGTCTTCAAGAATTTCGGGACGGCCATGTTCATGCTTGACGATCCCGCTGAGGCGGGACAGGTCAAGTGGAGTTCGTGGGCGCGCGCAAGGAGAGCTACAGCCGCAACAGCCGGAAGCCTGAAGTGGTACCGGGCAGCATCCAGGACGATCAGGAGCGGCGCGACTTCACCATCAATGCGCTGGCGATCTCGCTCAACCAAGGCAGCCTCGGCGCGCTGGTTGATCCCTTCGGCGGCATCCTTCATCTGATCAAGGGCTGCTGCGCACACCGCTCGATCCCGACATCACCTTCAGCGACGACCCGCTGCGTATGCTGCGCGCCGTGCGCTTCGCCAACCAGCTCGGCTTCACCATCGACCCGCCCACCTTCGAGGCGATCAAACACAACGCGAAGCGATTGGAGATCATCAGCGCAGAGCGCATCCACACGGAGGTGAACAAGATCCTGCTCTGCGACACCCCGAGCACGGGCTTCATCCTGCTGCGCGAGAGCGGGCTCATGGCCGAGTTCTTCCCCGAGTTCTTGGAACTGGCGGGCGCCGAAGAGAAATTCGGCATCGGCCACAAGGACAACTTCTACCACACGCTGCAGGTGCTCGACAACGTGTGCGCGAAGAGCAATGACCTCTGGCTGCGCTGGGCCGCCGTGCTGCACGACATCGCCAAGCCCGCCACCAAACGCTTCGAGCCCGGCCACGGTTGGACCTTCCACGGGCACGAGGACAAGGGCGCGCGCATGGTGCCTAAGATCTTCCGCCGCCTGAAGCTGCCGCTCGACGACCAGATGCGCTTCGTGCAGAAGCTCGTGGCGCTTCACCTGCGTCCCATCGCGCTCACCAAGGAAGAAGTCACCGATAGCGCGATCCGCCGCTTGCTCTTCGACGCTGGCGACGACATCGACGCGCTCATGATCCTTTGCCGCGCCGACATCACCAGCAAGAACGAGAAGAAGAAGGACCGCTACCTGCGCAACTACGAGCTGGTGATGCAGAAGCTGAAGGACGTGGAGGAGAAGGACCGCGTGCGCAACTTCCAGCCGCCCATCACCGGCGAGGACGTTATGCGCGCCTTCAACATCCCGCCCTGCAAGCTCATCGGCGACATCAAGACGGTGATCAAGGATGCGATCCTCGATGGCCAGATCCAGAACGACCGCGAACAAGCGTGGCAACTGATGCTGGAGACCGGGAGGAAGTTGGGCGTAGAGCCGGATGTGCTGAAGGACGAGTGAGCAGTAGGCAGTAGGCAGTTGGCAGTTGGCAATTGGTAGCCTCCTGAGCCATGGGCGCGAACCTTAGTTTCGCGGGCGAATCGCACTGCCAACTGCAAACTGCCTACTGCTTCAATGCGCATCTACCGCTTCCGCGTCCTCATCGACCACACCAGCGAGGCTTTCCGCGACATCGAGATCGGGAGCGATCATACATTCCTCGATTTCCACAACGCCATCAAGGATGCCTTCGCATTCATCGGTCAGGAGATGGCCGCGTTCTATGTGAGCGACGAGAATTGGGACAAGGGCGCCGAGATTCCCTTGGCCGACATGGGCTTCGCCGAAGAAGGCCATGTGCCCGCGCTCATGCCCGATGTGCGCATCAGCGATCACATGCGCAGCACCACCCAGCGCTTCGTGTACGCTTACGACTTCCTGCACATGTGGCTCTTCATGGTGGAACTGATCGGCGCCGGTGAACCAGAGGAAGGCATCAGCTACCCGCGCATGGTGCTGAGCATGCACGAAGCCCCCGATGAGCACAGCAAGGAGGACGACCTCACCGCTGGCATCCTGGAAGAGGACCCTTACGCCATGGGCGAAGAGGAACAGCAGTACGAAGAGGGCGAGGACGACGCCGAATTCAGTGATGAAGAGCAAGGTGAGGGTCATGATGAATTCGGGCACGGCGGCGGCGGTGACGACGACTTCCGCTGATGGCTGCGCGTACCCTCATCATCGTCGGCGGCCCCACGGCTTCGGGCAAGACGGATGCGGGCATCGCGCTGGCAAAGCACTTCGCGACGGATGTGATCAGCGCCGATTCGCGTCAGTTCTACCAAGCCATGCGCATCGGCACCGCGCGGCCCTTGGAGCACGAACTGGCCGGTGTGAAGCATCACTTCCTCGGCCAACTGCAATTGGAAGAGACCTGGAGCGCTGGCCGTTTCGCGCGTGAAGCGGAGCCGGTGCTGCAAGAACTGCTCGCCAAGCATGGCATCGCCGTGCTCGTAGGCGGCAGCGGACTCTACATCGATGCACTGGTGAAAGGCCTCGATCCTTTGCCCGCAAGTGATCCACGATTGCGCGAGCGCTTGCAGCGACGGATCGACACCGGTGGTCTTTCGATCTGGCGCATGAGATCGAACGTCTCGATCCCGCCACAGCCGCGCGCATCGATGCCAGCAACCCGCACCGCGTGATACGTGCGCTGGAAGTGTGCCTGCTCACCGGCAAGCCCTTCAGCGAGCAGCGCACCGAAGCGAGCGACCGCACCGACATGCGCATCGTGCGCATTGCGATGGATGTGCCGCGCGAGGAGCTCTACGCGCGCATTGACGCCCGCGTGGACCGCATGATGGCCGAGGGACTGCTCGAAGAAGCACGCTCCCTCCTGCCCCACCGCGAGCTCAATGCGCTGCAGACGGTTGGCTACAAAGAGCTCTTCCTGCACTTCGATGGGAAGCTCTCCTTGGCCGATGCCGTCGCGCTGATCAAGCAGCACAGCCGCAACTACGCCAAGCGGCAAATGACCTGGCTGCGCCGCGACGCGGAGTGGCGTTGGGTTGCGCCGATGGACTACGAAGGCATGATATCGTACTGCGCGCAACGCGTTGATCAGACCTGAACGCCGATCAAGAGCACATCATCCACTTGCTCCTCTTCGCCTTTCCATTCCTAAAGCGATCTGACAAGGCCTGATGCTGCTCGTCAATCGCTAGGGAAGATGTCTCAATCAACCATTGCTTGAGACCTGCGGAGCGCAGCTTCTTGCCCTGCACCCCGCCGAATTGATCAACCAACCCATCGGAGAAGAGATAGAAACGATCGCCACTTTGCAGCTTTATCCGCTGCTCTTGGAATCGCTGCACAGCGCCATCGTGCGCTCCAATGGGCATACGATCGGCCTTCAGCTCGATCAATTCATCATTGCGGATGACCCAAAGCGGATGGAATGCACCAGCGAAGCGCAGCTCCAAAGAATCAGGGTCAAGAACGGCGAGGCCCACATTCATGCCATCGCGCTGATCAGCCTCCTCGTGCCGGTTCAGCATCTGTGTGAATCCGTCGCGCATGGAATCGAGCGCAGCGGCCGGATCTCGTATCCCCTTGTCCACGATCACTTCCTGGAACAGCGATGCGCCGATGAGGCTCAGCAAGGCCCCTGGCACACCATGCCCGGTGCAATCCGCGGCCGCCACAACAATTCTTCCCTCTGCGTGCGTGAACCAGTAGAGATCACCGCTCACGATATCACGCGGCCGGAACAGGATGAACGATTCAGGCAAGTGCTCCTGCAATTTAGCTGCTTCAGGCAGCACGGCGCGCTGGATGCGTTGAGCGTAGCGAATGCTGCTCAGGAGGTCCGCATTCTGCTGCTGAACCAAGGACTGCTGCCGTTCAACCTTGGCGCGCAGCGCCAATCGGTCACGGATGTCACGCGCAAAGAGAATGACGGCCGGTCGACCGTCGTAGCTGGTCACCTTCGTGCTGCATTCAACAGGAATCAATGTTCCATCAGCCGCAACGAGTGGAATATCCTCATACACGTGTCCACCTAGCTCCCAAGCATCGGCGATTCGCCGCGCGCTCCGTTGCAGATCCTCCTTGCGATGAAGCTCGAAGATGGACAGCTGCCTCAAGCGATCACGGGTGTGGCCCAGCAATACCGCAGCGCTCTCGTTCGCCTGATAAATGCGCCCATTCACGAAGTTGATGACGAAGAGCGCATCATTGCTGCCCTCCAGGACTTCGAGGTAACTGCTGCGATCGCGTTCCGCCCGCTGGTTCCGCGCGTGCAACCGATTGTAGGCGTGCGCCAGACCAGCAGATGCGGCGAGCAGCGCCAAGGGAATGGCGCCCAGTGCGATTCCGATGCTCAGTTCCATGCGGGTATGGCAGCGGTAGGCAGCTGTTCGAGCACGCTGAAGATGAGCGATGGATCGAGGAACTCACCCACGCGATCGGGTCGTGATACATAGCGCACCATCCCATCCGTATCGATGAGGAACGATGCGGGCAACGGGATCCCCTGTGCATAATCGATCCCTGCTTCGAGCACCGGGTTGTTATACACCACGCCATAGCGATCGCTCACTTGCTGCGATGCATCGCTGAGCATGAGGTAACGGACGCCGATTCGGGAAACCATGTCGCGGTTCACCTCTATATCATCGGGCCCAATAGCGACCACGTGCACGCCTTTATCCATGAAGCGCTGCCGATTGCGCTCGTAGGTGCGCAGCATCATGTGGCAGCCGGGGCACCAATCGCCACGCACGAAAATGAGCAGCACGGGGTGCTTGCCGCGGAAATCGGAGAGCTTCACGAGCTTCCCCTCTTGATCGGGCAACTCGAAGTCCATGGCCTCCATGCCTGCCTGAATGCGGTAACCGAAGCGCGTGCTCTTCCGAATCTGCCAGGCATCCTGGACATAACCAGCGGTGAGAATCAGAGAGGAAGCGATCGGGAAGATCGGCGCTAGCCAGAGGTCGGCGGTGAACTCGGTTGCACGGATAGCGAGCCCGAAGAGCGCCAGACCAAGAAGCGCCAAGCCGCTATCGGCCCAGAGCAGATTCACATACGTGAAGCGCTGCATGAAAGCCTGGCGCGCTACACCTGCCGTTGACGCCAGCAGCAGGGATAGCGTGAGCAGAGGCCAAGTGGAATATCGGAGATCAAGCAGGATGCCCAGAGCCACTGCGGTGAGCACCATCATGCCGAACTGGAACTGGCTCGTGTATTTCTTGAATTCGAGCCAAACGAAGGCATGAGCAGCAACTAGCGCGGCCGCTGCCGCGAGAGGAAAGCCAGCAATGGCCATTACAGGAGCTGCTGCCAAGAGAATAACAGCCAAGCTGGTGAACGGATGAATGCGCTGGAACATCGCGCGTATTACGTCGGCATGACCGCTCGGGTTCCTTGCCTGGCCCTGCCCTTGATCAAGTTGTCAGGAAGGCGTTTCCCAAGAGGGGCTATTCAGACAGCCAATTCCCGATGATGCGCGCGCCCAAAGGAGTAAGCACGCTTTCCGGATGGAATTGAACGCCGCAGGCCCGGCAGGTGCGGTGCCGAACAGCCATGATGGTGCCTTGCTCGCTACGCGCCGTGATGCGCAGGGTTTCCGGCATCTTATCCGGATCAGCAGCCCAGCTATGGTATAATCCGACTTCGAAGACCTCGGGCAGGCCATTAAAGAGGGGATCGCACGGTTGTTCCGCACGGCAGGAACTGCAACACCATGGCGCACAACGGACTGGTTCACGAGCATGCCTCCGCAAGCTTCAACAATGGCCTGCATGCCCAAACAAACACCGAGCATCGGATGAGTGGGCGACAACCGTTCAATCACCTCCATGGTAATGCCTGCTTCACGCGGCAAGCCCGGCCCCGGCGAGAGCACGATCCGATCATATGCAGCAGCCTCATGAACGCTAACGGCATCGTTTCGCTTCACGGCAACATCGGCATGCGCCGCAAGCAAGTGATGCAGGTTCCACGTGAAGGAATCGTAGTTGTCGATGAGCAGGATGCGCACAGTCGATCAAGGGTTCTGTTCACGTCGGCCGCCGATCCAACCCAGATGCGTGTGGTGAAAGCTGTCGCCGAACTTGAGTCCGTAACCGAAGATGCGGTCCATGGAGGCGTGGCCATAGAGAATGACTCCGGTGAATAGCAGCACCTCATCCCAATCACCGATGGCAGCATCATAGGCTGATGAGAACCGGGCGAGTTGGCCTAAGATCACGCATGCTATAGCAACTCCCTTGTGATGCAATAGATTGTAGCAAAATGCTCCGAAGCGCGGATTCACGAGGTAGCCAAGGATGCCAACATCAGGAGCGAGCAGCATCAGCACAAATACCCACCATGGCAAATGAGCAGCGAACAACCCGAGCGCAATCAGGACGAACTGGGCCAACTCTTCAATCCGAATCAAGTTCTTCATGCTGGGATTGCTTCTGTTTTCATGGATGAATGCACGGGCGCAAAAAAATCATTCAGTCCAGTTAAGGCACCCTATTCCCACACGATCCCCACGGGGCAATGGTCGCTTCCCATCACATCATTCAAGATGAAGGCATCCTTCACCTTCTTCTCGAAGCCCTTCGTCACCAGCACATAGTCGATGCGCCAGCCCACGTTCTTGGCGCGCGCGCCAAAACGCTGGCTCCACCAACTGTACTTCACGGCTTCCAGGATGCATGTGCCTGAAGGTATCCACCCAGCCTGACCCGAGTAGCGCGCTTAGGCCATCGATCTCCTGCTGGGTGTAGCCGCTGGTCTTGTTGTAGTTATCCTTTGGTCTCGCAAGATCGATAGGCTGGTGCGCCACGTTCAGATCGCCGGTAACTATAACTGGCAGCTTGCCCTTGGCCAGCTTGTTCACGTATGCCCGGAAAGCGGCGTCCCATTCTGCGCGATAGCCCAAGCGCTTCATGCCTTCGCCGCTATTCGGCGTATACACGCACACCCTTGCTGGCGATCGCGGTGCCGCTGTACCCGAGCTTCTCGGCGCCATAAGCGTTCACGTGATAGCCATTGGCATCCTTGAGCGCGGCGGCAACTTGTTCCGGCGTGGC
The DNA here is from genome assembly GCA_016713865.1 of Flavobacteriales bacterium. GTDB lineage: Bacteria > Bacteroidota > Bacteroidia > Flavobacteriales_F > PHOS-HE28 > PHOS-HE28. The sequence goes on from JADJOG010000023.1 coordinate 36,719, forward strand.
CTTGGTCTCTTGGAAGCAGACGATATCGGCATCGAGGGCGCGCAGGGTGTCGTGCAGGCCCTTGCCCACGCTGGCGCGGATGCCATTCACGTTGAATGAGATCAACTTCATGCATAGCCGCCGATCGTAAGGCGACCGCACGGGGCGGTGAAGATCGCATGCGTTCTTCTTGCCGCATCCATGCAAAAACAGGAGCACAGGCTACCTGAAACCGGGTATTGCGCGGGTAATTCCCTCGGCATTGATTTGCTCAACCAAACCTCTACGGACATGGAAGAGCCCACCCAAACGACGCAACTCGTGCAGCAGCGTGTATCGCCAATATTCCCGCGCAACCCGGATGATCTCACGGGCAACGGGCATAGGCAGCTACTCGGCGTTCTGGGCATCGCGTTACCGATCCTGGTAGTGATCATGGCATGGCTACGGCCGTTGGGCTCTGTGGATCCGTGCAAGATTCTGCCGAGCATCAGCGCGTACTACCACACGGGCGCCGAGGTGGTCTTCATCGGCGTCGTGGTGGCCTTGGGCATTTTCCTGATAACGTATGAGGGCTTCGGCAACGCCGACGGCCGAAAGGACCGCCGTGCCGCGCGCATCGCCGGCGCAGGAGCGCTGCTGCTGGCTGTATTCCCGACCGAGGCCGAGGGCGGATTCCGCGGCCTCGACTGGTGGTGGCCTTGGATGGGAAATTTGCACTTGGCAGGCGCGGCCACGCTATTCATCAGCTTCGCCTACATGTTGTGGTTCCTGTTCCCCTTAAGCACCGTGCCACTAACGCAGGAGAAGGTCAATCGCAATCGCGTGCATCGTTGGAGCGCATTGGCCATTGTCGCGGGGCTCCTGTGGGCTTTCGTAGCGGGCTTCGTGATGCACCGCTCCATATTCGCTCCTGAGTGGCTCATGCTGTGGGCCTTTGGTATTTCGTGGCTCACAAAAGGAAAGGTGGATCGCAGCATTCGGCTCGCTTGGCAACGGCATCTCCAGTCGGGATCCGCTGAATAGTGATCCGCCTATGGGAGTGCGTGGACATTAGTCGCGCTATTCCGGTTTCTAACCGATCCTTTGGGGATAGTTCGTCCAATCCGTGTTGCTGCCCCCCATGGTCAGGCAGCTAGCTTCGGCACTCCATTCGCTTCGGCACGAACAAACACCGCACATGCCGCTCACACCTTACACCGGTCCATTCGGAAGGCCGCAATTGCAGCACTTGCTGCGCCGCACGCTCTTCGGTTGCTCCAATGCCGATCTCGCCCATTTCGGCGGTCAAACGCTCGATCAGGTGATCGATGCGCTGCTGATCGCGACGCCGGAGACCAGCGTGCCGCTGAAGACCTATTGGAATCTGGCTGGAGGCCAGCCGGATCCGAATGCCTTGGATCCGCAGGTGCCCTTCGGGCAAACCTGGGTTGATACCGTGCGTTATGGCACCGAGGTCGAATTGCCTGAGCTCACCAGCGCGCGCCTCCAGAGCTACATGTGGTGGCGAACCGGTCTGCTCATCGGACAGGACCGCACGATCCGTGAGAAGATGACCACGTTCTGGTTCAACCACATGCCGACTGAGGTCTTCCAGGTCTTCAACCCGAGACTGTGCTGGGAATACGATCAACTGCTGCGCGGGCAGAGCCTCGGCAATTTCCGCACGCTGATCCATGATGTGACATTGAGCGGTTCGATGCTCGTGTACCTCAACGGCTACTTGAACACCGCAGCCGCACCCGACGAGAACTACGCCCGCGAGCTCCTCGAGCTCTTCACCGTGGGCGAAGGCAGCGGTTACACCGAAGCGGACGTGCAAGCCGCTACATGATCATGGCGAATGAAGAGGTCTCGAGATTCATGTGCCGGAACATCTACCGCTTCTTCGTGCATGGTGAGATCGATGCGGCCACCGAGACCAGTGTGATCGAGCCGCTCGCGCAGATCTTCCGAGATAACCAGAATGCGCCGGATCAGATGCGTATCGTGATGCGCGCCTTGCTCACCAGCGACCACTTCTTCGGGCCTCAGATCCGCTCGTGCATGATCATGAGCCCGGTGGACCTCGTTGTGGGAAGCATACGCAAGCTGGGTGTGCCCATGCCGGGCCCCGCTACTGTTGAAGCACAATACCACGTGTGGCGCGATGCTTACTGGCTTACGACTTACGCCGGGCAGAATCTCCTGAATCCACCGAATGTGGCGGGCTTCCCCAGCCTATTACCAGTTCCCTGCCTTCGACGACATCTGGCTCGACACAGCCACCTACCCCGCGCGTAACAACTGCCTGCTCGGAATACTCTACACAGGTTTCAGCACACCGGCTAACCTTTACCAGCCCGAGAGCCGCAACCTCACCTTCAAGGCCGATCTGGTGGCGCTGGTGGGGCAGTTCACCGATCCGAGCAATCCGAATGCGCTGGTGAGTGATGCCGCTGACCTGATGCTGGCGCTGCCGATCTCGCTCCTGGTGCGCACGCAGCTGAAGATCGCCTACCTGTTGCTGGGCCAATTGAACGACATCTACTGGACGGATGCTTACGAGATCTATGTGGCCGACCCGAACACCACGAACATGACCGCGCAGCAAGTGCCCAACCTCCTGCTGTACCTCTTCCTCGATCTGTCGAAGGCCGCTGAAACGCAGATGCACTAAACGCACGCCGCATCCATGAACCGCAGACACTTCCTCCGCACCTCATCGGTTGCCACACTCGGCGGCTTCGCCGTGCAAGGCTTCGCCAGCCCGCTGCTTCAGGCCCTCCGCAAGAGCCGCGCTGCCGAAGACCGCGTGCTGGTGATCGTGCAGCTCTATGGCGGCAACGACGGCCTGAACACCGTGATCCCGCTTGACCAGTACAGCACGCTCGCGACCAAGCGTCCATATGTACTGATCCCGCAAGGCGCGGTGCTCCCCCTGGCCGGGATCGGCGCTACGGGCTTGCATCCATCCATGACCGGCATGCAGGAACTATGGGAGATGGGCAAGCTCTCGATCGTGCAGGGCGTGGGCTATCCGGAACCCAACTACTCACACTTCCGATCCACGGACATTTTCGAGACCGGCGCGAATGCCGATCAGCTGTTGAACTCCGGCTGGGCAGGTCGATACCTGAACATGGAGTTCCCGAATTACCCGGCGGGCTACCCCAATGCCGACATGCCCGACCCGCTCGCGATCCGTGTTGGCGGCCCCATCGGCCCCGCCCTGCAGTACCAAGGTGTAAGCATGGGTGCCTCGATCTACAACACGAACGATGCGCTGAACCTCACAGGAAACCTGTACAACCATCCAGCCAATGCCGACCGCAGCGGTGGAAAGCTTTCCTTCGTGCGTCAAGTGCAGCGCCAGACCGATCTCTATGGCGATGTGATCGAAGCGGCCGCGCAGGCCGGCTGCAACCAAAGCACCTTATATCCCACGGGCAATGCGCCGGGCGCTGAATTGGCGCAAGCGCTCAAGATCGTGGCGCAGCTGATCTGCGGCGGGCTGAAGACACGGATCTATTGGGTGAGCGTCTCCGGATTCGACACGCATGCGCAGCAAGTGGAAGGTGGCAATACCACTGTGGGAACGCACGCCAACCTTCTCAAGGGCTTGAGCGATAGCATCCATGCGTTCCAGGACGACCTTTCGCTTCTTGGGCTCGAGGACCGTGTGCTGGGCATGACCTTCAGCGAATTCGGAAGGCGCATCGTGGACAATGCATCGCTGGGTACCGACCACGGCAGCGCGCAACCGATGTTCCTCTTCGGCTCGCAAGTGCTGCCCGGCATGCTAGGCACCAATCCTCAGATCCCCAGCAACGCCACCTACCAGACCAATCTGGCCATGCAGTACGACTTCCGCAGCGTGTATGCGAGCGTGTTGAAGGATTGGTTCTGCTTGGAGCCGCAGGACATCGATGCCGTGCTGCTGAACACCTATCAGCCCTTATCGGCATCAACCCAGACGGCTGCTTGGGCATCGGAATACGCGAAGCCAACCAGCGCGCCGGCGACGACCTGCTGAGCGCGTATCCGAACCCCTTCACGGAGCGCACCACCTTGCGCTACACCTCGCACGGTGGCCGGGTGCTCATCCAGGTGTTCAACGAGCAAGGGCAACTGCTGCAGACCGCGGTGAACCAGCCCACGGCGCCCGGCACATACACGGTTGATGTTGATCTGGGGCCCCTACCCTCCGGTGTCTATTACGCGCGCTTCCAGAACGAAGGAAGCCAGCAGGTTCGCAACTTGCTGAAGGTGCAATAGGCCTCTACGAGACTGTTGCGATTACCCCTGGGGCAAACCTCGGGTCTGGAATCTGACGGGCCATTCCTTGGAGAACCGTCGTGAGGAAATCCAAGAAAGCCAGGCCCGTGCCTTAGGGTGCCATCAATGCCAACATGGAGTTGACGAAGATGATGCTTCAGCGATGCAAGCAACCACTTCAATGCCGCACCACCTTCATGGTGCTGTGTCCTTTCGCACTGCTCACAACAAGCTGGTAAGCGCCCTCAGCTAATGCCGAGAGATCCGCGAACACCTTGCCATCGGGGTGCATGCGCGCATCCTGTATCACCATGGCCTCGCGGCCCAGCGCATCGAGGAGGCTGATGCGCACACGATCTCTGCCGACGTTACCAACGGAGATCGCGAGCACGCTGCTGGTAGGGTTTGGGTATGCTTCGGAGATCACTGGCCCCTGCTCCATGATACCGGAATTCAGATCGAGCACATTGAAGCGCCACCAGCCATGCGGCGCGGTGATCGGGCGCACCTGCTGCTTACCGCTATTGGCCGTTGCATGGATGTAGTAATAGACTACGCTCCCTGCGGGTTGGGCAGGAATGGCCGCATTCGATGTATTGCTCGCTCCAGCGCTCATGGCCACTGAAGAATGACCGGCGGTGGTATCGGTGGTCCAATAAACCTCGGCGCTGCTGATGCCCGTTATGTGGCGGATGTATGCTTCGACCGCATACGGCAAGACCGTCTCATAGGTATCGGACAATCGCTGGTGGCGGATGAGCAGGGGGTCGCTAACGCCAATGGCCTTGGTAATGCAATGGATGGCTCCGCTCTGGCTGATGATGTTGTTGCCGCTGTCGTCGCAATCGATGCCGATCACGCGGTAACCGGGCAGGCTCTCGCGCAGGATCCGAAGGCCAGTGGTATCGTATTGCTCACGGTACGTGGGCACTAGCACCGTCTTATTGATGAAGATGTTATTGGCATAGGTGCGATAGCTCCCGCTAGGCGGAAACGCCCCACCCGTGCTTGGTGGCATGGGGATGCGCACGATACGGTACGGCGTGCCAAAGACCGAGTTGTGATTGTTCAAGACACCCTGGATGTTCAGCTCGATCTGCGGACCATCGCTCTGCCCAACAGGGAACTGCCCAACGAGCAAGGTCTCCTCATCGAGCAGCTTCATGTGCATGTCGATGTGGTGGATGCCATCGTAGGAGAGCGTGCTCATCTTGATGTAGCGACCGGGCGTGATGCCCATGAACTGGTTCATCACATTGTCGACGCTCGCGGCATCGCGGATGGTGGTATTGAAATCGCCAGCAGGGCCATTCTCATCAAGAACGAGGTTGCTGCTGAACGCTGTGCCGAAGCCGTCGGCCATGAAGTTGCCACCGGTATGAACCAGATCCCATGGGGCGGCCGTGGTACTGTACACGGTGATGCCTTTGGCCGTGCCCACCGCATCGCTCGATGCGTCATCCCTGGGCGAGGGCGATTGTAGATCCAATCGAGCAGGAAGAGCGAGTCAACCTCGTTCTGGTAAATCGTCTCGGCACCATAGTCACGCACCCAGATGCTGTTGAATGGCGCTTGCAGGAAGGTGATGTTGTTCAGGTTATCGATCGGGCCGCCGAAGCTGCTGTTCTGCAAATAGGTGATCACGGCGTTCGACAGCTGCAGATGATGAGCACCTCGCATTCCTCTTTGGCGGCACGCACGATCTGCTTCTGGATGCCGGGGAAACTGGTCCATGTGATCACCAGGGTCTGCACTTCTTCCCACTCGGCCATTGTCCGGGGCGTGAAGGGCGGCGGCGTCGTTATCCCTCGGGCGGCTTCGGCACGGGTGGCCTTGTATTCCGGTATCAACGGCACTTCGCCGGGTGCCAAGTGATGGGGCAGCTCCTGCGCGGAGAGCGTGAACGTGGCAAATAACAAGGGGACTGCGAGGAAACGATTCATGCTGGTTCGATTGCGCCGCAATGTAGAAGGAGCGGCTCGTAGCTCAGCACCGCTTGAACCACACTGATTGGGATGCTGTTCACCGCTTCGCCTTGGGCTGCGGGGTGCGTTGTCGCAACTGCTCATTCACGGCCAGAACTCCACGCACATAGCGGAATACCTGACTGCCCTTGCAGTAGCCGTTCCTCATATCCGGCTGCATGAAATGGCGCGGCTTGGCCAGCAGCAGGACGGCGCGCTCCACATGGCCCTCCCAGCGCGCGGGGTCAAGGCCAAGCTGTTGAGCTAGCCGAGCGGCATCGATGATGTGTCCGGGACCCGCGTTGTAGCTGGCCAGCACGAAGCGCAGCCGCTGGTCACGGTCGGGCACAGCGCGCAGCCACACGGGTATCGAGCTTTGCCACGTAGCGCGCCGCCGCAAGAATGCGATCCTCCATGGCGCTGCTCGTATCAAGGCCGTAACGCGCCAGGTGCGCGGCATGATCTGCACGATTCCCATGGCGCCCTTGTCAGAGGTCACCGTGCTATCGAAACGCGACTCCTTCCAAGCCATGGCGGCCAGCAAACGCCAATCGTACGCAAGCCCCGCCGCATGCTCGCGGAAGTACATGTCGAACGGCGAGATGCTATCCGGATCAATGGCCTTCATGCGTCGTGCTCGGAGCGGTCCCGGCGGCGCCACAGCACCGGTTCGGGCGCGCGTGAATTGCGCGAAGGCCTCTTGCTCCCGCGGCTGTTCCATCCATTCCTCCAGCGCTTTCTTCAGCAGTGGCGCATCGTTGCGATCACGAAGGACCAGTGGTACCGCATCGCCCAATGGTCCCCTCGAACTCGCAAGGATCGGAATCGCTCCGCTTCGAGCTGAGAACGCAAACGCGAAACGATTGCGCGCGAGGCTTCACCCAACAACACGTGTTCAATCAGTTCGTCTTCGGTTCGTGCGTGGCCCGTTGCGAGCATCGGCTTCATCTTCTTCAGGTCCCAGCCATTGTATGCGTGGTGCGCGAAGGGAGATGCCTCAGCGAGCTGAACGCTATCCGAGAGGAGCGCCGTCATATCCGCGTCATCACCCACCTCGGGTCGAACGCTCACGAGCATGGGCTCCCATTCAGCGAAGGGCTCAAGCACAGTGAAATGCTTGCGCTCGGCGCGGTCCAAGTGCATTGGCGCAGCGATCACATCGCCCTGGCCTGCCACAGCGCAAGCAACAACGAATCGTGATGCGCGCATTCAACTGGCACCAGCACCAATTTGGCGCGATCGGCGAATCGCTTCAGCCAATCAAAGGTGAGGCCCATATGGCCCTTAGGCCCGGGCTCCCATACAAGGGGATCACGCACCACCAGCACGCGAAGGGTATCCCCTTCGATCCGATCCAGATCGCGCGCCGCGCCGGGCTGTTCCCACGGGTGCCAATGATCATCGTTCTGCGCGCGCCATTGCAGCACCGCATACGCGACGATGAAAGTCGCCGAAGCCGCCACGAAAACCCACCACCTCCTTTTCATGCTCCGCTGCGAAGATGATCCATGATGCTCGGAAGGAAGCGTTCGAATTCATCCGAGAACTCAGCGGTGTGCGCAGCGAGCACCTGTTCCGCTCCAGCCATGTCGGCACCAGCTGCCACCCTGCGCGACAAACCGCCCAATGCCCGGCCCAGTCCTTCGAGCGATGCATATGAATTGAGCCAATCACCGGACACCATGAAAGGGAGCATTTGCCGCGTTCGATCGGGCATCAGGTGCTCGTGGAACTTGAAGCAAGTCGTACATGCGCGCCGCGAAAGAGGGCAATGGCTCGCCATGCCAACGCGACCAATCACGCGCCAGCAGGTGGTCGAAGAATGCATCCACGACCACCGGCGCGTAGCGGCCCGCATGCACGCAGTGCCTCGCGACCAGGATGCACGGGCCTGCTTCGGTCGGTGAAACTGTCGATTCGCCGGTGCAGTCGGATGCCTTCTTGCAGGCGCGGATCGAAACGCGAGAGGTCGCGACCCTTCACGGCATCAGCCATGAAGTTGCCTGTGATCACAAGCGGATCATCGCCACTGAGGAATAGATGCCCGAGGAAATTCAACGGCGGCAAGGTAGCGGCGCTCGGAGCCGCCAACCCGCTCCATGCTCCGCTCATGTGATCAGCTGCACGCCCGCGAGCCCGAGGATAACTTGCGCGGCCATGGATGCCCAGCGCCGACCCTCCTGCGGCGCGCGCCGCGCTGGGTCGTTTATTGGAGCGCCCAGCTCAGTGGTTGGGGCGCCTATTTCGGCCTCAGCGTGGTGGCGGCGCACATCGATGGGCAATACACCCCGCGCATGTGGGATGTCCTGCTTCCCGAATTGTTCGGGATCGCGGTAAGCCATGCGCTTCGTGCCGTGATCATCCGTCGCCGCTGGTTGGAGCAAGGGGTTGGCCACGTGCTGCCGCGCATCGCTCTCGCCGCCCTGGTCCTAGCGGTGCCTGCTTTCTTGATCGAGAGCGTGCTGGTCACGCTCGTGCTGCAGGATGCATCGCCGATCCTGGATCGCACTTCGTTGGACCTGTTGGGGCGCATGCTCAACTGGACCGTGCTGCTGGTGGCGTGGAGCATGCTCTATTTCGCATACGGTTATTTCATCCGACACCGGCGCGAGGAGATCGGAAACCTGCGCTTCGAGACAGCCAACCGAGAGAACCAGCTGAGCACGCTTCCGCGCAGATGAATCCGCACTTCATGTTCAACGCGCTCAATGGCATCCGCGCGCTGGTCGATGAGGATCCCGAGCAGCCAAGCGCGCCATCACGGCAGCTGAGCGCGATCCTTCGCAACGCCATGAGCACCGTGAAGCGCCGCACTGTGCCTTTGGGCGAAGAGCTCGATATCGTGCGGAGCTACCTGGCTCTTGAGCACATGCGCTACGAAGAGCGATTGCGCGTCCGCTACGAGCTTGATGCCGAACTGGACCGCGAACCAGTGCCGCCCATGCTCCTGCAAACGCTCGTCGAGAACGCCGTGAAGCATGGCGTAGCGCACGACCCCAAGGCGGCGACCTTGTCATCAGCGGCGCAGCGCGGCCTGAAACGCTGGTGCTCTCTGTGCGCAACAGCGGGCATGAGCAGGGGGCAAGGTCAATGGCACGGGAATCGGCCTGCGCAATACACGGCGAAGGCTCGAACTCATATACGGCGGAAAGGCTTCCATTCACATCGCGAACCGTGATGGCATGGTGGTCACTGAAGTCGAACTCCCATTGAACAGAGGATGAAGGCTGTCTGAGGATCGGATCCGAACAGTCAGAAAAAGACCAACGAACAGAACCAAGCACGCTGCCGGCAGAATGTCGACAGGATAACCAACCACTGCATGAAAGCCCGAGCGACGACGACGAGCGCCTTGGCGCGCAAAGAGCTCATCTCCATGCTGGAGAAGCACGATGGCATTGAAGTGATCGGCGAAGCAGCCAACGCCGATGAGGCCGAGGCCATGATCGCCGAGAAGAAGCCCGACCTGCTCTTCCTCGACATCAACATGCCGGGCCGCACCGGATTCCAATTGCTCGAATCAGCTCGACCATACGCCACGCGATCTTTCGTGACGGCATACGACGAGCACGCGCTGGAGGCCTTCAAGGTGAACGCGCTCGATTATGTGATGAAGCCGGTTGACCCTGAACGGCTTGCTGCTGCGATCACCAAGCTGCCGCAAAAGAGCGAAGAGGGGCGTGCCGCAGCGCGAGATCCTCGCGCCGACGACCGGATCTTCCCTCAAGGACGGCGAGAAATGCTGGTTCGTGACACTCAGGACGTGCGCTACTTCGAGAGCGAGGGCAATGTGCGCGTTCGCTTTGCCGATCAGAAGCCACTGGTGCTCCGTTCGCTGAACAAGCTGGAAGAGAAGCTCGACCGCTGGTCTTCTTCCGTGCCAACCGCAAGCACATCATCAACCTCCGCTGGGTAGATAAAGATCGAGCCGTGGTTCAGCGGTGGCCTCATGGTCAAGCTGAAGCACCAAGGCAAGGATGGCGAACCGAGACCATTGAGGTGAGCCGCAGGCGAGCCGCGAGGTTCAAGGACCTGCTGAGTCTGTGATCGGCGAGTCGGATAGCCGAGCATCGAATGCGAACGCCAGTCGCGGCCGAGTGCAACAGCGCTAAAGCGACAAACTGCCCGCAATCAATCCGATGTTCCAACTAGTGCCGGGTTTGACCCTCTTCGCGGCTGACCCCAAGCGCAGTCAGCGGGACTCTTCTTCTTCCGCCGGAACAGTTCGCCCAGCCGATCGAATTCGCGGCGGTGCTGAGGCGCCACCGCCCTGCGTGGTGGGCGTTTGGTCAGCCTGGTTCAGGTTGCGGTCGTTGGTCACGCTGAATGGCGCAAACGGAAACAGCCATCGGTGGTCGCGAGGTACTCGACCTGGAAATCGCCGATGAGGTTATTGGCCGTGGTGGTGGCGCGCTGGCCGTATTGACTGCGCGTTGGGTGGTAACCAGCAAACGCTCATTGAAGAGCTGCGTGCTCACCATCAGCCTCCAGTTCATCCTGCGTGATGTTGTCGCCAGGATGATAGTTCACGCCAAGGTCGAAATCGTTGCTGAGGCCGCTGAGCCAGTTGCTCACCTGGTTGCTCAGCAATTCGCTCGTGGTAGTATAAGCCGCATTGGCCCGTGCCGAAGGCGCATCGGACCCAGCGATGAAGGCGGGCTCCGGGAATTTATTGAGCACGATGAGCGCGAACACCTGCCGATTCATCTCCCGATCGGTGCTCAGAACGCTGTTCACCTGCGCCTTCACGCCTCATCAACCGATGGTAACCGGACCTGAAACCGATTTCCGGGTTCATGAGCTTCTCGCGCAAGCGCATCACAACATCAATGGGCGCGCTTGCGGAAGGCCTCCGTGCTCATTGGGCGGAACGATGTCGTAAAGCGCGCACCTTGTACACCGCCTCGAGGTCGAGCTGCGCATCGAAGGATCACCGTACCAGATGATGCGGCCCCCAGGCTGCACCTCGAAGCGCTTGTTCACGATGTTGCGCAGGGTGAATAAGTAATCTTTCACGAGTTCCACTTGCCCGATCATGTCAGGTCGCCGGCGGAGTTCACGCCAAGCTCCACATGCCCATTGCCGCGACCGCTCATGAGATGTCGCCGACAGTGGGGTCGGGAATACGAGCTCGAAGTATGCGTCAGGGGTCGCCTGGACATCGAGGTCGAGCGTCACACCGCTTAGATCCACATCGGCTTCGGCCTCCAATGAATCCAGTTCACCGAAACGCACGAAGCTGATCGACGAAACCTCCGTGCTGCCGCCCACGGGAAGTGGATCCGAGTGCCCGGAGCCGTAGCATCAACCGTCACCTCCAACCCGCCCTCCATGCCGCTCACTTCAATGTCGCCGTGCCGTATGCTTTGGCTGCAAATCTCATTTTCGGCGAGGGGTTGTGTTCAGCACCAAGTAATCCTTCATGCCGCCCCATATGTTGTAGTTCCAGGTGGCGAAGCGGCGATGGGATCACGGTTGCGCCATTCGCGCGGTGTAACCCTCCTCGTCGCTCACGATCACATTGTCCGCGGTGAACATGTCAGACTCGGATCTCGACCGGCGCGCTGAACGTAGCGCGTGTTCAGGTAATCGATTCGCAGCGTGGCATCGGAGAGCTCCACGCGGCCTTCGAGATGCGAATCGGCTAAGCTGCCGGTGAGCGAGACGTTGCGGTGACTGTGCCGCCGATATCGCTGATGCCTTCAGGCAGATATGGATTAACGAGTGCCATGTCGAAGCGATCCATGATCGAGAGCATATCCAGGTCATTGCCTTCGCGAATCGCCATGCGCCCAGTGAAATCGAGGGTTTGATGGGCCCGCGCATGAGCGTGCCATTGAGGTCCAAAGCGCCCTTGTTCTCAATCCAAGCCGCATTGAACCGGATATCGCCCACGGCAACGTCCTTCACGCGCAAGCTGTCGCCGCAGACGAAGCTGACCACGTAAGGTTCGCCATACAGGTCGAAGAGACGGCCATCACCGCTGACGGTGCCGCGCAGCACAGGGCCATCGAGCAAAGGCTCCAAGTTGAGCAGATCCACATCTTCCAATGAGAAGGCCATGGCGCGCGTGTGATCCCTGCTGATGGCGCCATCGAAGGCGATCAGTTGCTGGCCATTGCGAAGCATCAGCGAGTCGATGGCCACGGTGCTGCTGTCGATGCGTATGCGCGCGGCGCGCTCATTGGCCCAAGTGCCACGGCCGAAGTAAAGGCGCGATGGCAGCAGGTCGAGCGTAGCACTGGTAAGGCTGTGCACCTCTCCGACAACCTCCAGATCGCCTTGCGTGCCTTGGTTGCTCGTGTCCCAGCCCACTTCCAATTCCACCTCGTCCTGGTATGCCTTGCCGGTGATGGCGGTTCCGCCGAACCAAACGCTGTCGTTCGCGAACTGCTTGGTGCTGCGCGCCGAGAATACAAGTAGGTCCAGGGCCTTGTCGGCAATCAGCCGCAACGAATCGATGCGCACCTTGCCCCAGCTGGCTTGCGGTACCGTGGCGCTGAGCCCGAAGTCGAAGCTGCGCGTGTTGAAATCGCCGCTGATGGATGCGCCTGGCTCGATGCGCAGCTTGGGCGCGAAAAGGCCGAGCACGCCATCGGTATCGCGAGTAGTGATGCTGAATCGGAAATCCTGCGGCTCCTGCTTGTAAACGACTTGGCTCACCAGCGATGGGAACACGCTGAACACCACTTGCTGAAGTGCCGTTGGCAGACGCGTCGGAAGGAATGCTCCGACCACTTCTGCTTCGGCGAAAGTGGCATCGAGGCGAAGCACGTTCTCGCCAAGTTCACGATCGCTCACCAAGGTGATATCGCCCAGATCGTATTCGGCATCGCCCACGCAATAGCTGATGCCGCGCGCATCGAGCCGACCCTGAAGGCTATCCGGCGAGAGCCGTCCGCGCGCCGCTATCTGTAGGTTGAGCGCATTGTAGCCCTTGGCGCTCTCGAACCCGAGCGCATGCAGGTCGGCGTGCTGAAGGTCGGCGGTGAAATCGACCTTGGGCCAGCGCCCCCGCAGGTCGGCGAGGCCTTTGAAATCGAGTTGCAGCTTCTCGTCGTCCGTTGTTAGGCTGCCATTGAAGAGATTGCGCTCCAAGTGGCCCTTCGCGGTGATCGAGGAGATGGAGCGTCCGTTGATCGTGAGCAGAGGAATCTCACCATCAAGTTCAACGGCCATGCTGCGCAGATCCTTTCCGATGGCTTTCACGCGAACATTGGAGGTGAGCGGTCCCACCAGCCGCGTGCCCGCGATGGGCGCTAGATCGAAACGCTCGGTGGCGATGCGCCCGTTGATGGAGGCGCGCTGGGTGATCGTGTCGCGGTTGTAGCTCACATTGGTACGCACCATGCCGAGCTGAGTATTCGCTCGGCCATCGGCAGTGAAGGCACGCAGGAAGCCGGTGAATCGGCCGGCGAGATCGATACGTCCCATAGGTGCGATCTCTGGCGGAAGGCGCACGCGATCGCCGGAGGTGAATGGCGGCACCGGCACGCGCTGCAGATCATCGATCGAAGTGGACATGGCATCCACATCGATCAGCATGAAGGTCTCGTCGATGGCGGGCAACCCGGTCAGTTCGGCTGAGCCGGTGAATGCACTATGCTGACCGAAACCGATCGCAATTCGCGGCCCCAGAGCTCGGCGATGGTGCCTCGCACCTTACCGCTAACGGCGATCGGGAAATCGATGCCTTTGAGCTGCGGCGCGAACCAGGCGATGTCGGAGAAGTTGAGTCGCGAGGGCTTCAGGTCGAAGCGGAGCGGTACTTCGGTCGTGAAATCGTTGAAGGATCGCCAGCTCTCCGCGGTCATAGCAAGCCGCCCCCCGATGCTTGAGACCGGCGTGCGCAGATCAAGTTCTTCGATGATGATCCCCTTACCGCTCACAGCCACCTGGCCGCCGAGCTGATCGATCCGGAGGCCGCTGCGCTCGGTCAGGCTGAATTGCTCCATGAGCGCAGTGATCGAATCGCCCACCACCCGGAGGGAATGTCCTGCGATTATCGCATCCGGGATCCCGATGTGATCGAAATCGACCCCGAAGGGCTCAATCACCTCATTCGCATCGTGGAAGGTGAAATGGAACGGATCGATCCTGAATCGATCGCAGCGGATGGTCCATTCCGGCGCAGCGGCGGTATCCGGAGTCCGATTCGAGTTTCTCCAGCAGCAGCGTGAGGTTGCTGCGCTCATCGCCTTCGGCCATGCCCAGTTTGAAGCGGGCCCCTTGAATATCCAAGGATGTGAGCTGAACCAGATGGCTTCGCGGATGCACGCGCAATCCCCTTAGCTCCAAATCGGGCACCCAAAAAAGCGTGTCGCCGCGCAGGTCCTCCACATACACTTCGCGCAAGGCCACGGATCCATCGAGGGTAATGGCCACTTGACTGATCCGTACCTCCACACCAAGGTGGTCAGAGGCCCAACTCGCCAGCCACGATGCCACGGCGGACTGCACCGCCGGCAAAAGCAGCAGTCCGGCCAGTATCATCACCAGCGAGAAGATGATCAGCGCAGCGCGCCCAAGCCAGCGCAGGATGCGACGTGCCAAGAGATATGTGCGTGCTGCCGCCAGTGCTGCTTTCTTTGCCCGCGGCCTTCGCGATCCTCGGGCCGATCGCCCAAAAGTAGCCGCCGCGTGACGCACGCCCTTCCAATCCTCGTGCTCGGCATCGAGAGCTCCTGCGACGACACTGCTGCCGCAGTGCTCGCCGATGGCCGCGTGCTTAGCAATGTCGTTGCCGGCCAAAGCGTTCACGCGCGATGGGGTGGCGTGGTGCCTGAGCTGGCCAGCCGGGCGCATCAGGAGCATATCGTCCCCACCGTTCATGAGGCCCTGCGCCAAGCTGGAATAGAGCCGCGCGGCATCGATGCGGTGGCCTTCACGCAAGGGCCCGGCCTCATCGGCGCATTGCTCGTAGGCACCTGCTTCGCGCGCTCATTCGCACAGGCCTTGGGCAAGCCGCTGATCGGCGTGAACCATGTGCAGGCCCATGTATTGGCCCATTTCATCAGAGATGAGCGCGATGCCGCACCGCCGCGGTTCCCATTCATTAACCTCACGGTGAGCGGTGGACACACTCAATTGGTGCTCGTTCGTTCAGCCTTGGAGATGGAAGTGATCGGCACCACGCTCGACGATGCCGCTGGTGAAGCATTCGATAAAGGCGCCAAGATCTCGGATTACCCTACCCTGGCGGACCGCTGATCGATAAGCATGCCAGGCTAGGCGACCCAGCGCGCTTCGTCCTGCCCGACCCATCGATTCCCGGGCTCGACATGCGCTTCAGCGGCATCAAGACCCCATTCGCCAACCTGGTGCGCATGGCCGCAGCGAAAGAACCGGATTTCATTGCGCGCGAGCTGCCCCACCTCTGCGCCTCTCTACAGAACCGTATTGTGCGCTCGCTGCTGAGCAAGCTGCGCATGGCTGCGCTAGCACACGATGTGAAAGAGGTCGGTCTCGCTGGTGGTGTCAGCGCGAATAGCCACCTGCGGGCTGAGGCGGCGGCACTGGCGGCTCGCGAAGGATGGCGGCTTCATGTTCCGCCCTTGGCATATTGCACGGACAACGCTGCCATGATCGCCATGGCCGGCGACCTCTTGTACCGGGCTGGGCATCGCACCGCGATGGATGCCGTGCCCTTCGCGCGTTGAACCTCGCGGCGCACCTGCATACCTTCGGCGCCCATGCCATTGAACCCGTTCCGTGTTGAGCAAGCCGTGCCGGTGCTTGCTTTCGTTGCAGCTATTGCCTTTGCCACACCGGCCAGCGCGCAAAGCGTGAGCGTGCTGATGGTGCGCGGCGATTCGCTCATGGATGCCGGTAGGCCGCAAAAGGCGCTCGATGTTTTCGAGCAAGCCGTGAAGAAGGAGGCCACGGCTGCCACGCTGCTGGGCCGGGCCAGGGCCTATGAAGCGCTCAACCGCAATGATCGCTTCCTGCTCGACATCGACCGGGCGCTGAAGCTCGATAGCACCTCGGGTGAAGCCCACTACCAGCGTGCGATGTATGCCTTGCGCGTAACAGACACACCGAAGGCCGAATACCACGTTTCCAAAGCGATTGACCTGCTCCGTGGCGAACGCGCCCGGGCCCGGGCATTGAACGTTCGCGGCGAAGTGCGCGCCGAGGATCGCCGATATGGCGATGCGATCCCTGACTTCGAACGGGCCATGGGCTACGGCTTGGAAGAAGTGCAGCCCATGCGAACCCTAGCGCGGCTGTACGATAACGAAGGCCGTTATGCCGATGCATTGCGCGTCCTTGAGCGCCTCTGCGACATGGAGCCGAATGAACTCGGACATTGGAGCAACCGCGGCTACGAACTAGCAATGCTCGAACGCTACGACGAGTCCCTAAGCGCATTGGAGCGAGCCTTGGCGTACGACAAGGATGAACCCATCGCGCTGAGTAATCGCGCCTTCACTTATTTGAAGATGGGCAAGAATGAGGAGGCCTGGGCCTATGTGGAGCGCAGCATCAAGAACTATCCGAGCAATGCCTATGCGCTGCGCACACGTGCTGTGCTCCGCTTGCAGAAAGGCGAACGCGAGAAGGCTTGCTACGACCTCACCGTGGCCAAGGCTCTGGCCAACATTCCGGATGTGGACCAGCTCATGCAGCAGCATTGCGCTGGCGTGAAGCCCAAGCGATAGCTGTTCAGCGCTGGATCAAGAGACGCACGCGCGACTCCTTGCCAGATTCTTCCGTGAAGCGAAGCACGTATGCGCCGGGCGCCGCATTCAGCCTGATCGCCGCATCGCCCTTGGAAACGATGCGCGCCGCATGAATGACCCGGCCTGCCGCATCGAAAACCTGCAGCTGACCCGCACCTGGCGAGCGCAGGGTGAAGGCACCTGATGAGGGATTCGGAAACACCGAGATCATCGAAGACTGATTCTCGGGGATGCCATTACCACTCTCATACACGACCTCGAACACATCAAGGCCTGCTTCAACCACATGGCCGGGATCCGTGTCCACTGCAGTGGCGATGAGGCGCATAGTGGCAGTTGGCGCTATGAAAGAGGCGATGATGATGTCGCGCTGAACCCATGAGCTATTGCCGGTTGTTGTTGAGTTCACCGTTTCTACGGTAACGCTGCTGCTTCCATTATTGAGGGCGATGACCAACTGATCGTTCGGATTGCCGCTCCCTCCCCCGTTGAAGAACCAGCGCCTATAGCGCACACGAGGCACTTGGCCATTGGTGGCATCGAATACCGGCGATGTGAGCACCACATTGCCACCATCCACATCATCCGTCCCGGCAGCGCCACCACCATTGCCCGTCACATAGGCCTGATCGCCGCAATCACCTGGCACATCGGCACCGGGATTCGATGGAGAGTTGCCCAGCACCGTGCCAACAGTAACGCCGCGCTCCCAGAAGCCCGCTGTCGCCGTTGCGCTGGTTGACCAGCCCAGGTTCAATGCGAAATCATCCGCATATCCGGGCTGAAGCTGCATATCGACCACGTTCGTTCCTTGCGCGCTCAAGAGTTGCGGTGCCAAGCACGCCGTATTCCACCCCCAGCTGCCAGCCGTCACCGCATAAGTGTCAGCGAAAGCACCAACGATGGCGTAACTGCCATCGGGCTGGGTGGTGGCTGTGTAGCTGTAAGTCGGGCTCACGAATTGAACAGTGGCACCACCAACGGGGGCACCCGTCCCCGCAGTAGTCACTGTGCCAGAAATAGTGAACGGCACCAACGGCTGTAATTGGATGTTCAATAAGGTGACTTGACCATTCACCAAGGCGACATCGTTGATGACATTGGCTATGTAGCCCGGCGCCGAGGCAGACACCGTATAGCCTCCCGCAGTATGGTATCCCGTGGCGTAAGCGCCATCGATTGCTGTAATGTCCTCCGATGTTGTTCCGCTGATCTGCACTGTGGCATTGCCAACTGGCAAACCAGTGATGGCGTTGGTGACGAGCCCCTCAAGCCGGCATGCCTGGGTGTAAGTGGGCGCGAGCACGAAAAGGCCGAGTTCCATGTCGGAGATGATCAAATTGCCTGATGGAAAGAAGGGATAAACGCCCCAGGCCCCATTGAAACCATCGCCAGTGAAGGGTGAAGTGTCATAGTGCCCCACTTCAACCATGTTGTGCGGGTCGCTCACATCGTAGATGGAAACGCCATATGTGTAGTACGATGTGACGGCGTAATCATTGAGCCAATACGTGTTATGCGGTATTGCACCGGAGCCATTGTCACTGCGCAATCGATCCACCTCCGTGATGTCGGTGGGATCGCTCACGTCATAAGCACCCACGTACGAATTGGTCCGCTCGTCGGTGGTGAAGAGGTAGTGGCCACTGTCATCGAGCCAGGTATTGTGCGTGAACAGGTTCGGCGTGGTGCGCGTTCCAAGAAGCACCGGACTGGCCGGGTTCGAAACATCGACCATGGAGAAAAACCCATCGTAGATGTGCGCTGCGTAAAGCGTATCGCCACGGGCGAAACTATCGTGGCAGTACCAGTTCTGGAATTCGCCCACCTCAACCGGATTCATTGGGTCCTGAGTGAGGTCGTACATGATCACCCCGCCATTGCCTCGATTCGCGCCATGCAGATATAGCCGGCCATTCTCATCGATGAAGAGTGAGTGCGAAGTGCTCCAGCCCGTTGCATCCCAGACCACGGCAGGCAGATTCGTGCTCTGCGGCAGCGGACTCAGGTCAACGATGGTGAGCTCGCCACCTGCGGCTTCTGTTGTCACGGCAGGCATGATCGCCCCAGACCTTGATCTCCCGCCAGATGCTCGGCGGCCCGGGGAAGAAGAAGACCTCCTGCGGATTGGCAGGATCGGCAAGGCTAACCACGCTCAAGCCACCTGGGTTATTGCCGTCTGTTCCGCACACGCCAACCAGCGCATACTCGTTGCCCAACTCGTCGGTATACCCCCAGAGGTTGCTGAGATTGCTATTTCGGAAAGTCTGGTAATTCAGTTGGCCGAGGAAGGAGATGTTCAACTGGGCCGATGCGGCCAAAGTGAAAACGCTGAGAACAGCGAGAAAGAGGTTGCGCATGCGCTGGAGTTGGCTCGCAAAGTAGGCCGAGTTGCTGAGGCGCGCGCGCATCAGGCCCGTGCACAT
Organism: Flavobacteriales bacterium; assembly: GCA_016713865.1. GTDB lineage: Bacteria > Bacteroidota > Bacteroidia > Flavobacteriales_F > PHOS-HE28 > PHOS-HE28. The sequence goes on from JADJOG010000023.1 coordinate 56,027, forward strand.
CCATTGCGACCTTGGCTTCCAAAGCCACCTGATCACCATACCGGTGCCACCGGTAACTTGGCCGCGCTGCAACCACGCCCATGACCGACCTGCTCTGCACCACCGACCTCACCCCCGCTTCCGATACCGCAGTGCGCCATGCGCAAGCACTGTGCGACAGGCTCGGGTCGCGCCTCACCGTCCTGCACGCGCTCGGCCGCCATCAACGCGATGACGCTGAGAAGGAATCCGTGCGATCCGCCATCGAGCGGCAACTGACCGAAGCAGGCAACGCTGGTGCGCGCGTACTTCTGCCTGAAGGCGACTTCATGAACGAGATCATTGAAGAGAGCAAACGCGGGCATCAGTTCGTGGTCATGGGCACGCACGGGCCGAAAGGCTTGCGCCAGTCGCTCTTCGGCGCCGACATCCTGAAGCTGGTGCGCAAATCAGCGGTGCCCTGCTATGTGGTGCAGAGCGGGAGCCCGCTCGACCGCGAGCTCAGCCGTATCGTGCTCCCCGTTGCCGGCCACAAGGACATAGACCGTTTGCTCGAAGCGGTTTGCCTGATGGCCAAGGCCTGGGCTGCCGAAGTGCACATCTTCCAACTCATGCGGCCAGGCGAATCGCCGAGCGATGAATTGCTGGACAATAAACTGCGCATGCAGGAACGCCTGGAGCAAGAGGGCGTGCGGCATGTGGAAGCCAATGAGCCTTCTTCGGGCTTCAGCGTTGGCTTCGCGCAAGCCACTATCGACTATTCTAAGCGGATCGGCGCCGGTGCCATCGCGATCATGGCGCATGCATCGGAGGAGTACCGCTACATCGCCGACGCTGAAAAGGAGCGCATCCTGGCCAACGAGCCGGGCATTCCTGTGCTCTGCGCCTGAACGGCTCTCAGCGTCATGCAGGAACGGCCTCATCAGGCGTACCACGCGTTCAGTCTTTGGCTGAAGGTCCATTCAGCTTTGGGCTTTGCATAATTCTTCAGGTCTTGGCCAGCCACCGGAAAGGCTGAACACCAAAACCTGCATCGCCAGACGATGTGTGAACCGCAGGTGTTCGGCGATCGAGCGTCCGCGCCTGTCGATAATTCAGAACATGGCCACGGAACCTGCGTTCCCAGCAACAGAACCAGCAATCCTCCCCCCCATGAACCAGCGTCAGATCCTCCTCCCCTGTCTATTGGCCTTCGCCGCCCCGGCTCTTGCCGCCCACCCGCCAGCACCGGATTCCCGTTTGGACGACGTGCTCATCACCGGCTGGATGCACGTTGAGGACCACACCTGGCGTGATGCCTCGGTGAGCGTTGAGGTGGACGGCGAGGTTCGCACCGCAGCGGTGAGCGAGACAGGGCGATTCGAGCTGCGTCTCCCTGCGAATACGGAAGTGGTGCTGCGTTTCGAGAAACCCCAGCACCTTCCGAAAGAAGTCGTGGTGAATACAACGAATGCCCGTGACGGCTCCGCAGGCCACCATAAGCGCCACGTGAAATTCGCGGTGATCCTGGAATTGGAGCGCCACATGGCAGGCTACAGTTACCACAGCCCGGTTGGCACCATCGGCTTCGAGAAAGACGGCGGCTGCCTCGCCGTCACTCACAAGCGCGATAAAATCCCGCCGGGCCGTAACAAGCCCATGACGTTCTGATCCGAGCCATGGCGAATTCCAGCGCGGGGCTTCCAACGGAAGCCCCGCACTGCTTTTGCCAGCCAAGGGAACCTTCTAAGGATTTCGCGTCTTGGCTGCATGCGGCCCTTTGAGCAAGACGAAAAAAGCCATTCTGGTCCTCGCCTTAGGCGCTCGTACCTCGGCGTACTAATGCTCATCGCACCCGCACAGCTGCATGCTGCACCCGCGTCACTGAAAATCGCCGAAGAATTCAACCGCAGCGGATCATTAACGGAATATCGAACCCGAATCCCACCGGCTTTCGTTGAGCGTGGCTTCCGCCTGCGCAAACGAAGCAAGGGCAACGGCACGCATGATAGCCATTACATATTCGGCACCTCGGCTATCCCGCAGGCAGCTGGCAGTGGCTATTATCAATCACACGACATCGTGATGCAATCGGTGAGCTACTCACCGGTCGAGGGCCTCTCCATTGGCGGAGGCGTGCAACTCGCCTCGTTGATCTCGAGCATCATTGCCGGCAAGCGCGAGCCATTGGCTTATGCCCGTATCCAGGCCAGTGGCCCGGTGGCGGATGGAGCCGCGCATCTTGGTGGCTTCTGCATCGCAGGCAAGACCAGCGTAAGTCCGCCGCAACGCGATGGTCAGTCATGGCCCGTATTCCTCGGACTGGGTGCTGCGCAAGCCACCTTCGGCCGTGATCCCGCGCATATCACCATCAGCATCGGCGGCACCATGGACGACCAAGGCCTGCGCGATGGGCTCCTGATCGGAATCGCAGGACTGTGGCGCGTTAGCGACCCCGTGGCGGTCATCACCGAGAACTGGCAGCTCCCGATCGGAAAGGAGCCCTACCGTGTTTATTCACTAGGCGCGCGCTACACCTATCGCGCGTTGGCTTTCGATGCCGCCTTCGCGCTGAACAAGGACCTGCTCGAGTTCTCGCCGGTTGGCGCGCCTATTCTGGGGATCTCGGTAGGGTTCTGAATGGCGCGAGCGAGACGCACCATATTGCATCGGCTTGGTGCACTGAAGAACGAAGATGCCCTCGCCCGTGTGAGTCTCCTGGCAGCATCGGCTCCAGGCCATACTTGCCAATGCCGACATTCGCGCCCCCATGAACGTCTTCTCCGTAGAAAAAATCGCTAAGCGCTATGGCCCGCGCCAGCTTTTCACGGACGTGAGCTTTGGACTGGAGAAGGGCCAGAAAACGGCGATCGTAGCGCGCAACGGAACGGGCAAGAGCACCTTGCTGAAGTGCATCGCCGGTGTTGAGAAACCGGATAGCGGCATCGTCACCTTCAACAAGGGTATCCGCGTAGGCTACCTGGACCAGAACGTGGTGATGGATAGCTCGCGCAGCGTTGTGGATGAGATGCTGGACCGTGATGATCCGGTGAGCGCGGCGATCAAGGCGTACGAACACGCGATGGCGCAGCACGCCGATGAACGGCTGATGCATGCTGCAGTTGAGCGCATGGAGGAGCTGAAGGCATGGGACCATGAGGCTCGGGTGAAAGCGCTGGCGCATCGTTTCGGCTTGCGCGACCTGGAGCAGCCCGTGAACACCTTGAGCGGCGGTCAGCAGAAACGGCTGGCCATGGCCAAGGTGCTCATCGACGCACCCGACGTGCTGATCCTCGACGAGCCCACGAACCACCTCGACCTGAACATGATCGAGCAGCTCGAAGAAGAGCTGAACACGCCGGGCATGACCCTCTTGCTCGTGACCCACGACCGCTACTTCCTCGACAACGTCTGCGACGAGATCATCGAGATGGAGTTCGGGAAATTCACGCGCTACAAGGGCAACTACACCTGGTACCTGGAGAAAAAGGCCGCCGCCGATGAGGTGCGCGAGGCCACGCAGCAGCACTTGCGCGGACTGATGAAGCGCGAGCTGGAGTGGGTGCGCAAGATGCCCCGCGCACGCGGCACCAAGAGCAAGAGCCGCTTGGACAAGTTCGAGGAGATCAAGGCCGACGCCACGCGCCGCTTCGACCGCGACGAGGTGAAGCTCGAAGTGAAGACCGATCGCCTTGGCGGCAAAGTGATCGAGGCGCGCAACCTCACCAAGGCCTTCGGCAGCAAGGACAAGCCCGAGAGCTACAAGCCCATCGTTGCGCACTTCTCCTATTCGCTCAAGCGCGGCGATCGCATAGGAATCGTTGGTCCGAACGGCATCGGCAAGAGCACCTTCATCGAACTGTTGCTGGGACGCATGAAGCCCGATCAAGGAACGGTGAGCATCGGTGATACAGTTGTGCTGGGCACATTCGGGCAGTTGATGCCTGCATTCAAAGAGGACCAGCGCATCGTGGAGGCCGTACGCGACATCGCTGAGGTGATCCCGCTGAACAAGGGCAAGACGCTCACCGCATCGCAATTGCTCGAGCGCTTCCTCTTCGACAAGGAACAGCAATACCAGCAGATCAGCACCCTCAGCGGCGGCGAGCGACGGCGCCTCTACCTCTGCACGGTGCTGATGAAGAACCCCAACGTCCTTATCCTCGACGAGCCCACCAACGACCTCGACATCCCCACGCTCAACGCACTGGAGGACTTCTTGCTGGACCTCGACATCTGTCAGCTCATCGTGAGCCACGACCGCTTCTTCATGGACAAGCTCTGCACGAAACTGCTCGTGTTCCAGGGCGAAGGCGTGATCAAGGAATGGGTGGGGAGCTATACGGAGCTGCGGGAGATGCAGAAAGCGGAAAGCGGAAGGTTGAAAGCAGAAAGCGCGACAAGGACAACTAAGACCGCTTCGCAGAGCCTCGCGGTGACCAGTGCCGCAGAAATCACGAAGAAGAAACTCACCTATGCCGAGAAGCTGGAGCTGCAGCGCATCGACAAGGAGATGCCGAAGCTGGAAGCACGCAAGGAAGAGCTACTTGCTATCATGGCCGCTGGCGGAACGGACCACCACAAGATGATGGAGCACAGCATCGAGTTGGAGAAGGCTACGAAGGAGCTGGACCGGATGATGGATCGGTGGCTGGAGCTGAGCGAGAGGGCCGGTTGAGGGTGCGAGTTTCCGCAGATTGCGCAGATGTGCTCGCTAACGCTGCGCAATCGGCGGATGACTGGCTAGAATTTCGCGCAAGGCACTACCCTGCGCTTATTCATGCTGCGCTTCTTGCTGCGCGAGGCCACCTCGTAACCGAGCGTGATCTCATGGGCCCCGCCACTATGACCGGCAAGCCGTGAAACGGTGAGATCATAGCTGTATCCGATGCGCATATCATTGATGATGACACCCGCGAGCACCGCCAATGCGTCGCGGTTCGAGTATCCGGGCGCATAACGCTTCATCAACGGGATGCCCCGATACCAGAGGCCAGCATAGAATGGATTGCGCTCGAAGTAGCCGCCCACGTCGAGCTGATCGTACTTATCCTGCGCCTTGTAGTTGAAGGCGAGCACCAGGTTCTGCGGATGGTCCTTTATCACCGGTGTGCGGAAGCTGGTGCGCCAGCCGCCGTGCATGCTGAACTTGAGGGGCATGCGCGCCTCGTTCCCCAGTAGCGATTGATTCGGCCGATTGAGATGATGGAAACCCATGCCTACCCAATACTTCGGTGTGAAGAAGAGCAGCCCAGCACCGAAATCCGCGTAGTTGATGCTGGTGCCGTTGAGATACTCGTAGGAGCCCACATTACCACCACGCGCCAGCTGATCACCGAAGACGAGCTTCGAGTAATCCACCGCATGATTCGCCCATCCGATCTGCAATGCAGGTCGAAGGAAGACCTTCCGTTTCAATTCGATCTCATACGCGTATTGCGCGCTCACATTGCTGTAACGCAGGGCACCGCTTCCAGCCTTGTCGTGCGATACCAGAAGGCCAACGCCGCTGTTAACGCTGGGCATGTAATGATCCATGGCGAAGTTGGCGCTCAGGAAAGCCCCAGGGAAGGCGGGCCATTGATCGCGCACGGCGAGCCCCAATCTGGTCTGCATCCCTGTACCAGCGAATGCAGGACTCAGATAGGTCGGCACCGCATAGAACTGCGTGAACTGGGCATCCTGACCGCGCATAATGAGCGCTGCCAGCAAGCCAGAAGCAATCAGTCCGTGGCGGATTCCATTCATGCTACTTCATGCGCTGCACGGCCGCATCACGCTCCAATTGGATATCGAGCGCCATCTCTCGGCCGTCGTGATCGGTTGCCTTGGCCATGATCGCGCTGCGATGTATCGCGTAACCGGGTGCTTCAACGGCCATGTTGTACTTCTGGCCCGGTTCAAGCACCATGATGTAGCGCCCGGTGCGCTCATTCGTATTGTACACGCCCACGACCTCATCGCCGTATTCATCGGTGAGGAGGATCCGCGCCTTCACAGGCTCATCGCTCGCATCGGCCACCACCCCGCGCGCCACCACGTAATTGAGCTGGCTACCCGGGAACACGGCCTGGTAAATGTCCTGCAAGCCCAAGCCGCCGGGCCGCTCACTGCTGAAGAAGCCGGTGTAGCCGTCCTCGCTCAGGCAGAAGTAGATATCGTCGTTCACCGTGTTCAACGGATACCCCATGTTCTCCGGGATGCCCCATCCGTTCATATCCGGATCGATGAGCGAGGCTTTGAAGATGTCGTAGCCGCCCATGGTGCTATGGCCCTTGCTGCTGAAGAAGAGCGTGATGCCATCGCTGTGCATGAAAGGTGCATCCTCATCGTAAGGCGTATTGATCTTGGGTCCAAGGTTGAGCGGCAGGCTCCACTCGCCATTGGGCAGGCGGCGTATGCGGTACAGATCCCGTCCGCCGTACCCGCCGGGACGGTCGCTGGTGAAATAGATCTCGTCGCCACCGGGAGCGATGCTCGCGCTCGGCTCGTGGTGCTTGCTGTTGATCTTATCTGTCATCAATTGAGGAGCCTGCCATTTGCCCGCGTGCATGCGTGTCTCGTAGAGGTCACCGGCCACGAGGTCCTGGCTGGTGTGATAGACGATCATGCTGCTTCCATCGGGCGCCAAGCCCACAGTCGCATCGTGCGTGTTCGTGTTCAGCGGGCCACCGACGTTCACGGCGTTGCTCCACACATCATCGATGCGCTTGGCCACATAGATGTCCTCGAGCCATTGACCGGTCGGGTCCTTCAGGTTCCCCATGGTTCCCTCCCGGCGGCTGGTGAAGTAGAGCGTATTGCCATTGGCCGTTACCAAAGGGCAGTAGTCGTGCTGCGGCGAATTGATCAACGCGCCCATGTTGCGGACGTCGATCTCGATGGGCCGCTTCACCAGGTCCTTCGCAGTGGCGGCCATTGCGATCGCGCGGTCCACCTCGGCATCCTTCACCATGCGGTAGTTGAGCGTCTTGTAGCGATGCAGCAGATCGGCGGCCTCGTCGAAGCGCTGCTGGCGATGGCGCTGCAGGGCCAGTTCGTAATGGGCTTCGGTATGCCCACCGCGCACGGCACGTTCCAAGTGCGGCACCGATTTGTCACGCTGACCGGGCAGGTTCGCGAGGCATACGCCGTACTCGTAGTACACCTCCACGAAGGAGGTATCAACGGGCAGCAGCTTCTTGTAGAGCTTGGCTGCTTCGGCGTAGTCCTCGGCGATCAAGTGCGCCTTGGCCTGATCGAGCATCTGGTTGTGCGGTCGCTTGTAGCCGCTCTGCGCGGCAGCAGCGAACACGATCAAGAGCGCGACGAGCGTGGAGAGTTTGCGTTCCATGGTTCAGCGTAAGAGGGTGACGTCGCCCTTCAGCACGGCATCGCGGCCGTCACTGAATGTGGCGTTGCATTTCCAGACATAGACATCCTGCTTGGCGGGCGCGCCTTTGTACCAGCCGTCCCAGCCGCGCCGCACATCATCGCTCACGAACACCAGCTCTCCCCAGCGATTGAAT